>JAXMAV010000004.1:0-487479 GCA_046350255.1 Gemmataceae bacterium | reverse complement strand
GGTCGTACCCGGCCCGAAGCTACTCCAGCAGTGGAAGTTCGTCAAGGTGGGTGACTACTACAAGATCGTGAATCGCAAGACTGGTAAGGCACTGAACGTCTCGAGTGGCTCGAAGGAGGAAGGCGCTCCCATCATCCAGTGGGACGCCGGCGACGACGGCGAGAACCAGCAGTGGTCGCTGGAGAAGAAGGGGCAAGCCTACGTGATCAAGGCGCGACACAGCGGACTCGTGCTCGACGTGGCGGAAGAGAAGAAAGATCGCAAGGCGGCACTTATCCAGTACGGATACAAAAATGGCGAGAACGACAACCAGCACTTTATCCTTGAACACGTCAAGGCGAAAAAATAGGCGAGCCATCCGCTACAACGAGCCGGGGCCGCCTGTTCGCTTCCTGGGTTTTGTAGGATTGCGAGCGGGGCGCGACTGCTGAGCCTGGTTCGACCATGAAGCCCCCCGGCTGTCCAGTGTCCATGTTCTGCTTTCTGGGCGATGTTTCCCGCCACGGCCTTTCTCCCCAGGGCTGAGGGTGGTTGCGGGAAATATCGCTCTGCACGTCCCGCGTGGAACGCTTCGCCTTCGCCTACCTGATGCCAACCTCACGCTGTTGGGTCGCACTCGACTCCTTGTGGGCCGGTCGCCTGAGGACCGTGACATCCCCGGCACTGGTAGGCCCAGGCGACAGGCTTACATGGGCCCCGATCGAGAGCGAGAATGTAGCCAGTGTCCATGAGAGGCAAGTCCCGTGGTGGACTGGCAGGCTCCGGGTACGGGGTGCGCCGCTGGGGCACCCTCCAGCGAGGGGCGTTTGCCCGTGGCTTGCAGGCATGCTTTCGGCAGTAGAGGATGACTTGACAGCAGATATTCGGAAGAAGGTGCTTCTGGCCCTTGCGATGGTGTTGGGCGCGTGGATGCTTGTGCGAACGGTGATAGACGTGTTTGGCCTACTACAAACGCCCTGACCCCCGGCGTCGCCGATCCAGAGGCGTCACCTGACGAGGTCGGCATGTTGCTGTTTCGAGGTTCGTACTTCTCCCCCCTGGGGAGCATGGTCGACCGGGGGAAGCCGGTGATGAGGTCGGAACGGTGGCTGGGAGCCGGTACCGATTCAGTGCTCTCGGCGGTTGACAGCCATTTCCCCTCTCGTTAGACTTTTTTCCGTCCATGAGGTCCACAGCATCGGCGAGTTCGTGCCATGCGCCTCGCCTGTGTTGGACTGGGGAATGAGCCGGAGACGTCACGATCCGCCCGGCAGCAGACGGCATGTGGATTCATTCCTGCAACCCGAATCGCGTCGGTAGCTCGCCGACTACCGAGGTGGGTTGTTCCGTGAGGGAGGTGCCTTGTGGCTCGCGTGTTCAGGATTGGTGTGGTGGCCGTGCTCCTGTCCGTGGCGCACCTGGTCGTGGCGGACGACAAGGCGGCCCCGACAGCCCTCCAGGGACGCTGGAAGCTCGTAGACGCGGAGGACAGCGATGGGATCGTGAAGAAGCGGGGTTTTGCCAAACAGGTGATGGTGGTCCAGGGCGACCAGATGTGGGACGAACCCGACGCAGGCGAGAAGGAGGTCCGCCAGCCGTTCAAGCTGACCCCGGCGAAGAATCCCAGGTGGATCGACTTCCGGACCAGGGGGGAGGGGAAGGGCGGCCAGGAACGGTTCGGCATCTACAAACTGGAAGGGGCCAGGCTAACGATCTGCTTCAGCACTGTGGTACCGGCCGAAGAGTCACGGCGGCCGACGGACTTCACAACCAAACCGGGTTCCGGCCGAGTACTCCTCGTCTATGAGCGGGTCAAAAAGTAAGCAGGTGCCGGGGTGGGCGCACTTTCACCGAAGCATCCGAGGTAGCTAACTCGGCATGCCTGTAGGCGTTCCGGGGTTGATGGTGCCTCGCGCCCATTAGGAGAGAGAAGGGTCCCAGATACCTGGCCAGCTTCGGGTTCGGGGTGCGCCGCTGGGGCACCTTCCAGCGAGGGGCGTTTGCCCGTGGCTTGCAGGCATGCTTTCGACAGCGGAGGACGCATCAATGGCGAAGGCGGTGTACTACGTTGCATCCAGCGTGGACGGCTACATTGCCGCCCCCGATGGTGGGGTCGACTGGCTGGCCCCGTTCCAGTCGCCGGCCGAGGACTACGGGTACGCCGCATTCCTGGCGACGGTCGGCGGGCTGATCATGGGCCGCCGCACCTACGACCAGGTGCTGGGGTTCGGCCCCTGGCCGTACCCTGGTAAGCCGTGCCGGGTGGTCACCTCCCGGCCGCTGCCCGACGCCCCGCCAGACGTGCTGCCAGCCGCCGGGCCGACGGAGGCGGCCGCCGCCCTGAGCGGACGGATCTGGCTGGTCGGCGGGTCGCAGTTGTTCGAGGCGTACCGCGCGGCTGGACTGATCGAGGAGTACATCGTGACCGTGGTGCCAGTACTCCTCGGGGCCGGGGTGCCACTGTTCCGGCCCGGCCCCGGCGGGCGATTGCGGCTTCTCGCGTGTCACTCCTTCCCGGGCGGGGTGGTGCAGTTGCGGTACGCGGTCTCAGACGGCGATCCAGGCGCTGCAGAGGAGACGAGTGAGGTGAAGCCTCACCATCCCTGATGTTTGGGGTTCCTCCTGGCTGAGGGCAAGGTTTGGGCGCAGCCGGAACGGCCTCGCTGGTAAGTAGGAGCCGGACCAGCAGGGCCACGCGGGAAGCGGGGACGGTGTCGAAGCCGTCCTGGCGCGAATAAGCACCCGCGACTGACTTGTATTAGCCGAGGTCGAGAGCGAGAATGGGGCCTGAGTTTCTGGTAGCAGGCTCCGGGTTCGAGGTTGCGCGCCGGGGCTATCCCGATCGTGGCGCATTCCCTGGGGAATTGCATCGATTCGTTCGGCGAGTCGTAGCCCCTCGTGCCGCTGGGCAGGTGAGCTGAGGCGACCATGAAGCACCCCGGAACGTCAAAGCCTCGCGCGTCTTCTTTCCCGGGATGCTCCTCCTGCACTCCCCTTGTGTCTGCTACCCCACGCTGGTTGGCCGCTCTCGATGATTCGAGGTTCGCCCGCAGGAAAACCGTGGGAAACCACCTGGCCACAGGTATGCTCTACTGAGTCCTGTCAGCTGAGGTCTGATGGAGAGATTCATGTCGCGATTCGCATCGGTGTGGGTGGTTCCGATCCTTTCCACGTTCCTGGTCCCGGCTCAGACGTTCGCCGAGAACCGATACGAGGTGATCGAAGTCAAAGATCAGTCGTACTACACCGGCGAGGGGGCGGATGCTGAGAAGAACAAGCTCGATCTGTATCTGCCGAAAGGGAAGAAGAACTTTCCCCTCGTCGTGTTCATCCACGGTGGCGGGTATCAGAAAGGGGACCGCAAGGATGGCCAGTCCCTGGGTAAGACGTTGGCAGCGCGAGGTGTGGGCACAGCCGTCATCAGCTATCGCCTTTATCCGCAAGTGAAACATCCCGGTCACATTCAGGATGTAGCCCGGGCGTTTGCCTGGGTCAAAGCGAACGCAGACAAACATGGCGGAAACTCGTCGGATTTATTCGTCAGTGGACATTCCGCTGGCGCTCACCTGGCGTCGCTTCTGGCAACGGATGACTCGTACCTCAAGGCCGAGAAACTGAGTCTGAAGGACATTCGCGGAGTGGTGGCGATCAGCGGCGGCTACCGCATTCTCCCCATTCGCAAGGATGTGTTCGGCGACGCCGAGATGATCAAGAATGCCTCGCCGTTCACGCACATCAAGGGCGGGCACCCCCCTTTCCTGATCATCTACGGCGATGGTGATTCTCCAGAACGCCACGCTCTGTCGAAGGAGTTTCGGGACTCGCTGAAGAAGGCCGGTGGCGTCGCGGAAGTACTGGAGGTGAAGCATCGCAATCACCAGGAACTGTTCACCAAGATGGGCGATGGCGACCCCACGACCGAGGCTGCTTTGAAGTTTATTCTCAAGCCTTCGACTCGCTGAGCCCGTGCCGTCCTTCTCGGTCTTTCAGGTCAGTACTCGCCGAGACTGAGCGAGATTGTCCATACGCGGAGGGCTTGGGGGTGGAATACCACGTCCGACTCGAACAACTCGACAGCTGCCCGCTCGCGGCCGTGCGCTGTCAGGTCCGATCCCAGGACCTGTCCAGGGTCATTCCCAACGCCTGCGGCACGGTGTGGGGCGTCATCCGTGGACAGGGGGTTTCCGGGGCGGGTCGGAACGTCGCGATCTACTGGAACTGCCGGGACGGGTACATCGATCTGGAGGTAGGAGTCGAGCTGAATGGGCCGTTCACCGGTCACGGCGAGGTGACGGCGTCGGCCACCCCGGCGGGTCTGGCGGCCACTACCACACATTACGGGCCGTACGGCCAGCTTCACGGGGCACACGCCGCGATTCTGTCGTGGTGTCGAAGCAATGGGTACACAATGGCCGGCCCGAGTTGGGAGGTCTATGGCCACTGGAAGACTGAATGGAATAGCGACCCGACCCAGATCCGCACGGACATCTTCTACCTGGTTGTCGCGGATGGGGCACAGACCGACGAACCAGGCACAGCACCAGACCCAGCCCACCTGTAGGCTTTCTGGAGTGCGTAGCTCACCGAGCAGGCCGGTGAGCGGTGTTGTTCGGCCACCAGGAGACACGTTTGCCATGAGGAAGTTGGCTGCCGTACTTCTGGCCACCGCAGGGCTCATCCTGGCCGTCGGTTTGCCGATCACCATCGCCGTCGTGTTCAACATCGACCTGGGCACAAGGGCCGGGGTTCTGGTGGGCGGGATGATGCCCGGCATTGGCGTCCTGGCGCTGGCCGGCAGGTTGTGGAGCGGTGCTCCGGCCCCCCAACCCCCGCCGGACCAGATCCCGCCTGGCCACCACGTTTGCGACCTTTGCCGCAAGATCGTACCGCTGACGGATGGCATCGTGCGTTACCTGCCTCCGCAGGCCTCTGGTGGACGGGTAGCCTTTGAATGTCATGCCTGCGGCCGTTACCGCATCAAACGAGCACTGACCATCCTCGTGATGTTCCTGGCCGCGCTGGGAGTCTTTGCCCTGATCGTTCAGCTGACGGTGGTGAAAAGGTGATGGCCACCACGCTACGGCTGACACCCCGTTGGTGAACGAATGCACCTCGCTGGAGGCCCGGCCGAACTCGCAGCAGGTGCCAGGCCCCGCCCCGTGGTCGAGGTCGAGGGGGTGACTGTCGGGCGAGGCGACGGCACCGGCCGGGTGTTCGCCTGGGGGCAGGTCTTCGACGTCGGTGACCGCTACTTCCCTGGCTGCACGACAACCGACCCGTCAGGTTTCAGGCCTGGAGAGGCACAGCCGCCCATGGTGTTCTACATCACATGCCCGGAATGCAGCATGATGTTGCTTGAGGAAAGCATACCCGGTCTGCAAACCGTGTGTTGTCCCTGCGGAGCGACCTTTCAGATTCTTGCTGAGGAAGGATTCCCAACCGCGAGCGTTCAGGATCGCTCCAGCACCCAGGGCCAGCCGAAGTTATCCTCTCTGATTTCCAGGGAGGCCAAGGCTAAAGAGGAAACACGTTCCTGGATTCCGAACCTTGTTCGAAACGTGTTCCAGGACATGGACCGCGAACGCACTCGACGTATCCACAAGGGGTTCCTGACCGGAGTGGGTCTGGTATGGCTCTGGTGGCTTCTGCGATGGAATCTGTCGCCAAACCTGTCCGCGGGATTGATGGAATGGTTTTTCGGCGGTGTGCTGGCCTCCTTGCTCGTGGGAGTGGGAGTGGCCTACCTCGTGGCTGTTTTTCAGTTACCAGAGCAAGAGGATCTTTTTAGTGGCGAGAAGCAGGTGCAACACTCGCCACCACTAGACAGGGCCACGAAGCAGCAACCGGATCCCCCAGAGATGATCCACCCCGAATCAATCGTAGCCGTCGACCCAGAGATACCAGGGCAGTCCAACTTTTCGCCTCCTTCGCACCCTGGTCGCTGAGGTTTAGTGCCAGGCAACGAAAGCGCAGGCCGCGCTGAGGGACAGTCCGGTACATGCCAGCAGACCTCGTCCCACAAGGACCGTTGCAGGATCACTGGTCACCTCTCCCCCGGATGGTTCCCTGGACCTCGCTTCTCGGGCCTTACCTCCTTGGTCCATCTCTCTGGCGGGCCCAGGTGAAATTGTGCGCCGACACGAGCGAAGATGTCCCTGGGCGCGGCAAGTAGCATCCCTCGCTTCGGAGAGTACGCTCATGGAATCGTTAATCGGTGAGTGGGTGGGCAAGGTTGTGGCTGTATCACTGCGTCTGGGGGGTGGCTATGCGGCCGAATCCAGGGTGTCGCTGCTGGAGGGCAAGCTGCTGCAGGTCGGCGAAGCGGGGGTCATGCTCGAGCTGCCTCCGGGGCCGACGTTTGTCCCCCTCTCCGCCATCCTGTACATCCGACTGCCTGAGGGGCGGTAGCCGTCTCTCCTCCAAGGTCCGACCCAGAAAATTCTGTCCGGCCGAGAAGCTCCGCTCCGATGAAGTCACGGGAGGATCGAAGGACGCCCGGGCCTGTGTATTACCATGCTGCGCATTCTGGTCATCGACGACGAACCGATCAACCGGACGATGCTGACCCGGCTACTGACCGATCAGGGCCACGAGGTTGTCAGCGAGCCGAGCGGTCGGGCTGCGCTGGAGATCCTGCGGCGCGAGCCGGTCGATCTGGTGATCACCGACATCCTCATGCCCGAGGTGGACGGCCTGGAGATCGTACGCACCCTCCGCAAGGAGCAGCCGCACCTGGCGGTCATTGCCATCTCGGCGGGCTCCAACTGGCTGCTGGCCGACAACGTCCTGAACCTGGCGCGTCTGTTAGGGGCGCACGCCCAGCTGTCCAAGCCGTTCAACGACCGCCAGCTCCACGATGCCATCACCCGCGCGCTGGCCCTCAGCCGAGCTTCTGCTGGAGTGTATCCCGTAGCTGATCCGCGCTGACGCCCCGAATCAGAAATCGCTTGTCGCGCGCCGTCTGCCCGGCCAACAGCTCCACCTGCGAGCGTTTCAGTCCCAGCTCGTCGCGCAGCACCTCCACCAGCGCGGCGTTGGCCCGGCCATCCTCCGGCGGCGCGGTCACCGCCACCTTCAGCGCTCCGTTTTGTTCCCCTTGCAAACCCGCTCGCCGGGCACCGGGTTGCGCTCGCACCGCCAGAACACATCCCTCGGCATGGTCGGTGATGGCAATCATGTGGACTCCCCGGGTAACCCCGTGAACAGCACCGTCCCCAGCCGGATCAGTGTGGCCCCTTCTTCGACGGCCACCTCGAAGTCGTTGCTCATGCCCATCGATAGCTCGGTCAGCGGATGCTTCGCGCCGACGCGCTCGCGCAGCTCGTCGCGCAGCTGGCGCAGCTGGACGAAGGTCGGCCGGCACTGCTGCGGGTCCTCCTCGTAGGCGGCCATGGTCATGAGGCCCGTGACGCGCACCCGACGCAGCGTGGTCAGTGCCTCGGCCAGCGCGGCCAGCTCGTTTGGCGCGAAGCCCTGCTTGCTGCTCTCGCCCGAGCAGTTGAACTCGAGCAGCACCCCGGGCAGGGGCAGCCCCTCCACCGTGTCGAGCGCCTGCAGCAGGCGCAGGCTGTCCACCGAATGGATGCACGTGACGAGCGGTAGCGTGCGTTCGATCTTGTTGCGTTGCAGATGGCCGATCAGGTGCCAGCGCACGCCCGGCAGCGTCTCGGCCTTGTGCCAGAGTTCCTGGGGCCGGTTCTCGCCGCAATCACTGATGCCGAGTGACACCAGGGTGGCAGCGACCTCGACGGAGACGGTCTTGGTGACGGCAACAAGGGTGACCTCCTGGCGCGACCGCCCCACTCGCTGGCAGGCGGCCGTCAGCCGCGCTTCCACCTGCGCGAGGTTGTCTGCCAGGATGTCACGCACGCTTGTCACGGCCAGACTCTCAGAACTGCAGCTTCAGCGCGCCCAGCCGCTCGACGGTCTGGGCCATCAGGGCGTCCTCCTCGGCCTCGTCCTTTGCCAGGTAGGTGGCCGAGAAGCGGAGGAACGGCCCGGCCTCGTCCCAGGGCACGCAGCAGACCGACTGCTCGGTGATGAGGAACTGCGATACCTCCTCGGCGTTGGCGAAGCTGCGCCCGGCGCCGCCCTTCGGCGCTCGCACGTAGAGGAAGTAGGTGCCGGCCGGCATCTTCGCGTCGAAGCCGACCTTCCCCAGGGCGGCGACGAGCTTCTGTAGCCGACGGCGGTACTTCTCGCGGATGTCGTCGGCCAGCTCGGGGTGCAAGAGCGCCGCAGCAGCCGCCTGCTGGATCGCCATGAACTGCCCGGAGTCGCAGTTGTCCTTCACGTCGGCGAACGCCTGGACGATCTTCGGATGGCCGGCCACGAACCCCATGCGCCAGCCGATCATGTTGAACCCCTTCGACATCGAGTGCACCTCGATGCCGACCTCCTTCGCCCCGTCCACCTGCAGGAAGCTGAGCGGCGGCCCCTCGTAGCTGAGCAGGATGTGGGCGGCGTCCTGCACCACGACAATCTGGTTGGTGTGAGCGAAATCGATGACCCGCTCGTAGAACTCGCGAGTGGCCACGGCGCCGGTGGGGCTGTTGGGGTAGTTGATGACCAGCAGCTTGGCACGACGACGGATGTCGGCGGGGATGCCGGCCAGGTCAGGGTAGAAGCCGTTCTCCTGCCGCAACGGCAGCGGGTAGACCTCGCCGCCATAGTAGCGCGTGTGGGTGCCAGCGACGGGGTAGCCGGGGACTGTCATCAGGGTGACATCACCGGGATTGATGAAGACGGCCGGCAGCATGGCGTAGGCTGGCTTGGAGCCGATGGCGTGGTTGATCTCAGTGGCTGGGTCGAGCTTCACGCCGAAGACGCGCTGCATGAACGAGGCGGCGGCGTCCTTGAACGCCTGGATGCCGTTGTCGGCGTAGCCCCGGTTCTCCAGACGATCCACCTCGCGCTGCAGCGCCTGGCGGACCAGCGGCGGGGCCATGTCGTCGTTTTCGCCGATGCCGTAGTCGAGAAGCTGCCGTTCGGGATGAGCGGCGAGGGCAGCGCGCTTGGCGCGTTTGATCTTCTCGAACTTGTAGATCTTGGTGTCCTTGCCGTAGTTGACTCCGCCGATGCGGTCGGCGAAGAGAGACTGGAACCAGGGATCGGCCGGCGGAGTGCTCATGGGTGCAACCTTCGTGAGGGACGACGATACCGAGACAGGATAGCGAATGCGGCCCTCGCCGAGAAGCGTGCCCCATCGCCCAGGTGACCGGGAGAAGAATTCACCCCCTGCTCGGCGCATCTCCGGACACGCGCGCGGCCTCCGGCAAAGCTGTCCGGATGTACCGGTCCTGCCCCAGGGCGCGGGGGGCTACCATGAAAATCGTCGGGTAGATGCTATCACCCCTTGTCTGGCTGGCGTAAAATGGGGCAAAAGCGGACCTACCGAGGACCCTCCTGTGGCCCTGACCAACCTGGACCGCGAGCTGCTCCGACGCTGCCTCGCCAAACAACCTGGCGCGTGGAACGATTTCGTCGATCGCTTTCTCGGCCTGATCTACCACGTCGTTCAGCACACTGCCCACCTGCGCAGCGTCCCGCTCAAACCCGAGGACACCGAAGACCTCGCCGCCGAGGTGCTGCTGCAGATTGTCGCCAACGACTACGCCGTGCTGCGCCAGTTTCGCGGCAACAGCAGCCTGGCCACCTATCTGACGGTGATCGCGCGGCGGATCGCCGTGAACGAGCTGGCCCGGCGGGCCGCCGCCCGCGATGTGCAGCCGGCCGCCGCCTCCGAACCAGCCGAGCCAGACGGCGAGGATCACGCCGCGGGGCTGGAACGTCTCGAAGAAGTGGAACGTCTGCTGGGCAAGCTACCCAGCCGCGAACGCGAGGTGGTGCGCCTGCACTACATCGAGGGCCGCTCGTACGAGGAGATCAGCACTCAGCTGAACATCCCCGTCAACAGCATCGGGCCCATCCTGTCGCGGGCCCGGAAAAAGCTCCGCGCCGACGCCCGGGGGACACCTCCCGTCGTGCGTCGGTCGCGCGGTGCCGATTGATCGCCGGAGAGCGATCCTAGTTCTTCCCCGCGATCTTGCGTCGTAGCGCGGGGACGTTCTGCTTGACCGCCAGCGGCATCTTCGACGCCAGCAGGTTCTTGCCCTCGAACCAGTCGAACGGTTCCGAGAAGGCGAAGTGCACCTCGACGAAGATGACGTCCTTCATCCCCGGCACCGGCGTCGCCTTGATGTAGCCGGCGAAGCCGGAGTACGGCTTGGCGGGGCCAGTCTTGTCGTGATCTTCGGGGTCGATGGGGGCCCAACGGTTGGGGTACTTCGCATCGTTGGCGAACCGCTCGTCGAGGATCATGGTGGACACCAGCGCACCATCCACCCAGCGCCGCTGCGTCCGCAACACGCCCGACAGGCGGACCTTTTCGATCAGGTCCATCTCCAGCACCGAGAAACGTTCGTCGCCGTTGGCGATCTTCAATGGGGTGATGCCGCGCTTCTTCAGGTCGGCGTCTTCCAGGTAGATCGTCTCCTTGGCCGCCTTCTTTTTGCCCTGGGCGCTGAGCAGGGTGCCCAGGATGTTCTGATCGTCGAGTTTCTTGATGTCGCCGTGGGCGGCGAACCACAGGTTCAGCTCGCGCCCGCGCGTCTCGCCGTCCTTGTTCTCCAACGGCGTCATGCGGTCGAGCCGGTACGGCGCGCTGAGGCGCGGCTCGAGGAAATCGGGTCGATCGTCCTCGAAGGTCTTCACCACGGTCTTGATCTGCCCCTCGGGCATGCCGACCTCGAGCGTGGGTTTGGGCATCTTGTGCCGACCGACCTCGGGGATGGCCAGGCCAACCTCGACCAGGTTCTGAATCAGCGGAGGCGGCTCGGCCGACGGGACCGTCAGCGCCAGCAGTGTGAGAAGGCTAACCATGGATGCACCTCGTGGGGGGGAATCACTATTACTTCTTCGCCTGACTCTGCCCCAGCGCTAGAAGAACTTTCTCCAGGGCCAGCGCCTGCTCGCGCGTCAGTTCCTTGATGGCCGCCAGCTTCTCTAACTCAGGCGTCCAGGCCAGCGCCTTGCCCTGCGGCGTGCGCATCAGCGCGAACGCCTCGGGGGTGGGCATACCCAGGACGAACTTGTCGCGCTTGACGCTGAGGAACCGCTCCTCGCGGAAACCCTCGGGGATCATCTGCAGGGTTTTCTCGGCGATGGCGTAGCTGACCTTATCCTTCGTCAACAGCCAGACGAAGGTGTAGAGCTTGTTCGTGACCGGGTCGAGGACGATGCCGTGGCGTAGCACCATCTGAACGTGGTCGTTGCCCTGGCGCATGATGGCCTGGGCGTCGAACACCAGCATGTTGGGGGTGCGAGCGATCTGCCGGACGTCGGCGTCGATGTGCTTCTCGTTCTCGGCCAGGATGCGGTCGCCAAAGACGCCGGGCTTGCCGCCGAACATCTGCCGGGGCGCGACGATGATGTCCCGGCCACGCACGTTCATGGCGAAGCCGCGCGCCACGGTGTCGAGGCGATACTCGTTGCCGACCTTGCGCGAGCGTGCCAGCAGGGTGAACTTGAACATCTGTGCGTAGTGGGCCGCGATCTTCGGCGCGTCGCGCAGGTCCTCACGCGTCAGCGTCGGGATGGCGATCATGATGAAGTGCGACCAGCCGTCCGGCGGCCCCTTACCGATCACCGTGCCCGGCAGGATGCGCATCAGCGGGCGACTCTCCAGATCGACCGTCGGCGCCTCCGCCGGGGCTCCCCCGCCGTTCTCGGTCGTCACCGGGTCGAGGACCTCGGGCTTCGGCGGCTCCGTCTCGGTGGGCGCCTCAGCGGACGCGCCAATGGGTCGGTCGGCCGAGCAGCAGACCGCCAGGGAGCACCAGGCCAGGAGCAGTCCACCCAGCAGACCCACTCCCACCAGTCGCGTCACCATCCGCTGTGGTTCCAGCATACCCGTCCTCCTGTCCTGGTCCTCGCTCAGGGCGCAACATGTTGTCCGACATGGGCTTTCTTCTTCGTCCCGGCTGCACCTCCGGCGCTGCCATCCGATCCTAACCCGATCCAGGCAGCGCGACAAGGTCAACCAGGGGGGATGGAGAATCTGCCGATTCTGCCTCCCGCTCGTCGCGCCGATCTGTACACTCTTCTTCACGGGCGAGTCCAGGGACGGCAGCGAGTCATGGCTGATGGCAACGGTTCTGGTCACGGGTAGCACAGGGTTCATCGGGAAGACCCTGACGCAGGCACTGCTGGCGCGGGGCGATCGCGTCCGCTGTCTCGTTCGTTCGGCGCGGAGGCTGCCGCCTGGCCTCGAAGCCGTGCGCGGCGACATCACCCAGCCGTTTTCGCTGGACGACGCCCTGACCGGGGTGGACGTGGTCTATCACCTGGCCGGGGCCACCCTGGTGCGCCACCCGGTGGACTACCGTCGCGTCAACGCCCTGGGAACGCGGCACCTGGCCGAGGCTTGCGCCGCGCAATCGCGCCCGCCGGTGGTGGTCTACCTGTCGTCGCTGGCTGCCGTCGGCCCCGCCTTGCCCGACCGCCCCCGCACCGAGGACGATCCACCTGCCCCTGTCTCGCGCTATGGCCACAGCAAGTTGGCCGGCGAACGCGCCCTGGCTCGCTGGTCCGACTCCGTCCCGACGACCATCATTCGCGCCCCAAGCGTCATCGGACCCGGGGATCCCAACTTCGTCCGGCTCTTCCTCGCCGCTCGCGCAGGCATCAACGGCGTGCCGGGCTCGAAGCTCATTCGCCTGTCGATACTCCATGTCGACGATCTAGTCGCTCATCTGCTGGCAGCCGCCGAGCGCGGCGAACGGCTCACGCGCGATCAATCCCGGGGGGTGTACTTCGCCGCCCTCGACGAGGCACCCACCCTCGACGAACTGGGTCAGATGGCCGGGCAGCTCATGGGGCGTAAGGTCCGCACCATCGGGCTGCCCTTCTGGTTCTGCTGGGCGTGGAGCCACGGCGTGGACATGTTCATTGCCCTGACCGGCCAGCCGCGCCTGCTCACCTCCGACAAGATCCGCGAGGCGTTCGCTGGCTCGTGGACCTGCTCGCCCCGGAAGGCGCAGCGTCAGCTGGGTGTCACCTGCCGGCTGGGCCTGACCGAGGCGGTGGCCTCGACCTTTGCCTGGTACCGGGACCATCGCTGGTTGTGACGCCTCGCGCCGCAGACTATACTGGTGCGCAGAGATGCTCCTGCCTCGCAGGCCGGCGGAGATGACGCGCATGGCTCGTTCGCTGCTTGAACGCCAGATCAGCCGGGTCCGACACCAGCTCTTCCTGGCCACCCTGATCCACACTCTGTTCCTCGGCTGGCTGGCGTCGCTGCTGCTGGCGATGGCGTGGGTGCTGGTCCAGCCCTACCTTCTGCCAGACGTCACCCGGGCGGTGCGCGGCCTGGTCGCCGGCGGCCTGTTCGCTGGGGGAACGCTGGCGGGCCTGCTCCTGGCTCTGCGCCGGGCTCCGTCGTCGCTGGTCGCCGCGTTAGCACTGGACGAACGCTTTCACCTGCACGAACGCGCCACCACCGCCCAGGGGCTGACTGCCGAGCAGGCCGACACTCCCGCGGGGCAGGCGCTGCTAGCCGATGTCGAGGCGCGCCTGGTCGGGCTGCCCATCCGCGAGCGCTTCCCCATTCCCTTCCCCCGAGTGTCCGGTTCACTCTTGCCAGTGGCGCTGGCGGGGCTGGTGCTGCTGCTGTTGTTCTGGGAGCCGACGCTGAGGGGGTCGCGCGCCGGGGCCGACGACGCCGACCAGCCGCCCGAGGTGGCAGCCGATCTCGACCAGAAGATGAAGCAGCTGGAGGCGAAGCCGCAGGCGAAGAAGCCCGCCGAGGCGGAGCCGGTGCGCCCCGAGGATGCGGAGCGGATTCAGCAGGAGATCGACAAATTCACCCGGGCGCCGCGCGGCACGCGCGAGGAGATTCGCGACCGGATCAAGGACGCCACCGCCCTGGAAGAACAGATCCGCCGGGAACAGCGCGAGCAGGCCCAGCGGGCCGAGGCGTTCCGCGAGGCGCTACAGCAGGTGGAACGGTTGCGCCGCAAGAACCGCGAGGCGCGCAAGGACGGCGACCGTGGCAAGGCCGCCGATGCCCTGGCACGCGGCGACCTGGGCCAGGTGCAGGACGAGCTGCAACGGCTGAGCCGACGGCTGCAGCGCGAGGAGGAGCAGGAACGTCTCCGCCGCAAGCAGCGCGATCCAAAAGCCAGCGACGAGGAACGCCAGCAGGCGCAGGAGGAGCTGGACCGCCTGGAGCGCGAGGAGCAGCTGACCCAGAAGGAGCGCGACGCGCTGGCCAAACAGCTGGAGCAGATGGAGGACGACCTGAAGCAGCTCACCCGGAAGAAGGACGAGAAGCAGCAACAACTGCGCGACCTGGCCGAGCAGGGCGCCCTCGACCAGGAACAGTTAGAGCGCGAGCAGGAGCAACTGGCCCGCGACGACGAACAGCTGGAGGCGGAGAAGAAGGAGGTCGAGGAGCTGGCCCGCGAGCTGGGCGAGTGCAAGCAGTGCCTGAAGAAGGGCGAGAACGGCCAGGCCGGCGAGAAGCTGGCGAAGGCGGCGAAGCAGGCGGGCAAGCTGGGGCAGGGCGGTCAGGAGAAGGCGCTGGGGCAGAAGCTGGCGCAGGTGCAGCAGGTGAAACAGGCGCTGTGCCGCGCCGTCGGCGGCGCAGGCGTCGGCGAGGGACGACGCCCCGAGACAAAGGACGACGCCACGGCGCACCAGGATGCCGTCGTCCCTGCCGAGCCGAGCGGCGGCAAGCAGCAGGTGATCGGCCAGGGCGCGATGGGCGGCTTCAAGGGAGCGCGTCGGCCCGCGGAGATGCAGGAGGAGATCCGGCAAGCCGCCCAGGAAGCGCCCGCCGCCGTCGATCGCCAGCGGCTACCCGCCTCGGCCCGGAAGATGACGCGCGATTACTTCGAGAAGGTGCGCGGCCAGAAGTAGGCCCACGCTCCTAGAAGTCGAACTGCCCGCGGATGAACCAGCCGTGGCTGTAGATCTGTCCGGTGTTGAAGAACGAGTTGCCCTCGGTGGTGCTCATCCGGCCGACCGACCACCAGTGTTCATAGACGTACCCCCCGGTGATGCTGAATCCGGGGATGTCTTCCGGGGAGTAACTCAGGCCCGCCTGGACGTTCAGGGTCGGGATGCCGCGCCCCACCGTGGTGCTGCTGCTGCTATTGAGCGCTGGAACCCCCAGCGCCGCGGGGCGTGTGACCGTCGAGGTGGCGTGGTTGCTTCCGATCAGCAGCGCGCCATCGGCCCGGCCGACGATGCCCAGGTCCGGGAAAAAGCCGAACCGTCGTTCGAGATCGAGCCGGCCGTGTGGGCCGCCGCCCCAGAAGTTACTGGTGATCTCGTAGCTGGTCGCGCCTTTCTGCGTCTGGGTCGAGTAGCCCAGGTTTAGCGCCTGTGCCCCGATGCGGGTACCGACCGACCACAGCGCCGTCAGGTTGCGCCGGTAGTCGAGGCCCCAATCGAGGTTGAACTGATTGAGCCAGAAGTGCGTCTCGGTCGGGTAGGCGGCCCCGGGCGGGGTGTAGACCACGGTGGAGTTCGTGTCGGTGTTGATGAAGCGATAGTTGAAGGCGATGTAATCGCCAAAGGTGGCGAAGCGATAACCGACCTCGAATGTGGGCGAGATGTACGAGCTAGGCGTGACCGGAGTCAGCGACAGTGCCGGGACATCGGTCAGGGTCGGGGTGTCGCTCACGCCGATCTGGAAGGTCGGATAGCCGATGGCAAACTCGGCCATGAAGAATGGCCCCTCGGTGACGACCGTCGGCTTGATGCGCTGGCCTGGCGGAACGACTGGTGGGGGGGGCCCGTAACCCGGCTGCGGGACATAGCCCGGGGGCGGCCCGTAGCCCGGCGGCGGACAGACGGGTGGTGGCGGGTAGTCAGACACCGGCGTCGTCCAGCCCTGTGCGGGTGGAGTCGGCGGCGGTGGCGGCGGCCCCGGCGGAACCGGGGGTGCCGGCGCACCCGGCGGCGCCTGTGCCGTCGATGTCGGAGTAAAGGTGCTGGTCTGCGCAGGTGCGGCAGGTGTCAGCAGAAGAATCGACCACAGGACCACGAGCCGTGGCACCATCCCAGACCCTCCACGAGGAGATTCGCGTTTGCCATAGCCCCCCCGCTCCGCCAGAGCAAGAGCGACTTTTCTCGCCGCTTCCGGCTTCCCAGGTGAAGAGCTTGACGGCTGCGCGAGTGGGTAATACAACGTATAATCGAACGCCGGTGTGAGACGAACCGCGTTCGGGGGTAGGGGAGAGAGGCGCGCATGAGTGAGGAGAGCGGATCGCGCTGGTTGCGGCTGGGGGTGCCGGCGCTGGGGGGGCTGGCTCTGCTGGGCGGGCTGACCTGGTGGCTGAGTGGCGAGGCCTGTCGGCTGGTGCTGGGGGGCCATCGGGGGCCTGTCTGGGCGGTCGCCTTCTCGGCGGATGGGACCCGGCTGGCCACCGGCGGCGACGGGGTGCGCCTGTGGCATCTCCCCAACGGTGGGCGGCTCGGCACGATCGATGTGGCGGGCAAGAACGTGCAGGCGCTGGCCTTCTCGCCGGACGGGACGCTGCTGTCCTGCGGCGGGGCCGATGGCATCCTCCGGCTATTCGACGTGAACAGTCAGGTGGAGCGGTTCCAGACGTCGGCCCATCGCGGCGGGGTCCACGCCGTGGCCTTCACGCCCGATGGCAAGACGCTCGTCAGCGGCGGCGCCGACAAGCTGATTCGTCTGTGGGACGTGGCCAGCACCCGGCAGCGCGACGTGCTGCGCGGGCACACCGGCACGGTGCTGGCGCTGGCGCTGAGCGCCGATGGGCAGACTCTGGCGTCGGCGGGGAACGATCAGACCGTGCGCCTGTGGGACCTGGCCAGCCGCAAGTCACGGGTGTTGCGTGGCCATCGGCAGCGCGTCACCGCGCTGGCGTTCGGCGGAGGGCAGCTGGCGTCGGGTGATCGCGAGGGGCATCTGCGGCTGTGGGATATCTCGGGGCGCGAGCTGATCGAGCGGACCGCTCATGATGATCGCATCGTCGGGCTGGGCTGGGCCGGCGGCCGGCTGGTCACCGCGGCCGAGAACGGCGAACTGGCCCTGTGGCCTGCGCCGACAACCTCGTCCGACGTCCAGCGCTGGCGGCAACGGCGGCTCAGCAACGCGGCGGCGGTCGCTCCCGATGGCTCGAGCGTAAGCACGGCCGGCAGCGATGGCCGAACCCGACTCTGGGACCTACCCCCGTCCTGATTTCTCGGAGGAATGGGCGACCATTCCCTTGACGGGTGGTAACACGTGGTATAACCTCATGGACACGTCGTATTACTTCCTTTTATTCCGAGCCGAGAGATCTCCCATGCGAACAACTCGACGAGCGGGCTTCACGCTGATCGAGCTGCTGGTGGTGATCGCTATCATCGCCATCCTCATCGGGCTGTTGCTGCCGGCCGTGCAGAAGGTGCGCGAGGCGGCGGCACGGATGAAGTGTCAGAACAACCTCAAGCAGATGGGGCTGGCCCTGCACAACTATCACGGCGTGCGCGAGGCCTTTCCCCCGGGCTATGTCTCGCAGGTCGCCTCGGATGGGTCCGACATGGGCCCAGGCTGGGGCTGGGCGGCGCATCTGCTGCCCGACATGGAGCAGGACAACCTGTTTCGCCAGATCAATCTCCTGGTAGGCATCGAGCAACCGGCCCACGCCACAATCCGCGAGGTGCAGCTGGCCCTGTTCCGCTGCCCATCCGACAACGCGCCGCCGACCTTCCTGCCCGCCTCGTCGGTGGTGCAGGTGGCCTCCTCGAATTACGTGGCCAACTTCGGCAACAACGAGATCGAGGACGACCCCGGCGCGGGCAACGGCATCTTCTTCCGCAATAGCCGCATCCGCTTCGCCGACATCACTGATGGCACCAGCAACACCTTCGCCGTCGGCGAACGGACCTCGAAGCGAAGCTTCAGCACCTGGACGGGATCGATCACCGGGGCGGACGAGGCGCAGGCGCTGGTGCTGGGGACGTGCGATCACACGCCGAACCACCCCAGCGGGCACGTCGAGGATTTCTCCAGCCAGCACTCCGGCGGGGTGAACTTCCTGATGTGCGATGGCAGCGTTCGCTTCATCAACAACTCGATCGCGCCAGCGACCTACCAGGCGCTGGCCAGCCGGGCCAACGGCGAGGTGATTCCCGTAGAATAAACCCCTCGTCCATCGTCACCCGAGGAGAGGGGCGTTCTGATGAATCGGCCGCAGCCGCGCCTGACCCGCCGCTGGGATGTGAGCATTCCGGATCATGTGATCGCGCTGGGCTGGTCGCCCACGGGGCGCTGGCTGGCGGCGGCGGCCGTGTCCGGTCCGGTGATCGTGGTGGACGCCAGCACCGGGCAGGTGGCGCGGCAGTTAACGGGGCACGGCTTCGGCACCACGGCGCTGTCGTGGAGTCCGGACGGGAACCGTCTGGCGACCGCGGGGCAGGATGGCCTGGTGCGCCTGTGGGATCCGGCAGAGGGCCGCGAGCTGGCCACCTGCGCGGGCGGGGCGGCCTGGGTCGAGCAGGTGCTGTGGCATCCCACCCGCGACGTGTTCGCTTCGGCGGCGGGGAAGAAGCTACGTCTGTGGTCGGGTGACGGGCAGCCGTTGCGCGCCCTGGCCGATCAGGCTTCCACCATCGCCGACCTGGCCTGGCGGCCACGCTCCGCCGAACTGGCCGTGGCCGCCTATGGCGGTGTCACGCGCTGGAGCCTGGAGACGGAATCGGACCAGCCGATCGCGCACCTGGCCTGGAAAGGCTCGATCCTGAAGCTGGCCTGGTCGCCCGACGGCAAGCAACTGGCGCACGGCAACCAGGATGCGACGGTGCATTTCTGGGAGATCGCCACCGGCGAGGAGCTGCAGATGGCCGGCTACCCGCTGAAGGTGCGCGAACTTTGCTGGGATCCGACCGGCACCTACCTGGCCACGTCCGGGGCGGACGAGGTGACGGTGTGGGACTGCACGCCGCCGGGCCCGGAGGGTTCGACGCCGTTGACCTTCCCCGGACACACCGCTCCGGTCAGCGCGCTGGCCTACCAGGCGAAGGGGCTGCTGCTGGCCAGTGGCGGCGAGGATGGCCGGGTCCACCTGTTTCAGCCGGGCAAGTTCCGCAAGTCGCTGGCGGTCAGCCGGCTGGAGACGCCGATTGCTCGCCTGGCCTGGTCGCCTGACGACCGCCTGCTGGCGGCCGGCACCGACAGCGGGCAGGTGGTGATCTACACCACGCGCTAACCGGGCCCCGGCGAGGGCTGATCGAGCGCCGCCCGCACGGCGCGTCCCAGGGACAGCGGGGTGAACGGCTTTTCGAGGTACTGCTCCTCGGCCCGGGTCACGCCGTGACGGATCACCTCGTTGTCATTGTAGCCGCTGACAAAGAGGACGCGCAGCTCGGGCCGCTCGCGCCGCAGGGCCGTGGCCAGCTCGCCCCCGCACATGCCAGGCATGATGACGTCGGTGACCAGCAGATGGATCGGCGCGGGATAGCTGCGCGCCAGCGCCAGCGCCTCGGCTCCGTTCTGCGCGAACAGTAGCTGGTAGCCCTGCTGGATCAGCATCTGCCGGGCCAGGTCGCGCACCTCGGCCTCGTCCTCGACGAGCAGGACCGTCTCGGTGCCGTGCGGTAACGCCTCGATGCGGCTTTCGCGGTCGGTTTGCCCCTGGTTCGAAAACGAGGTGATGGCTGGCAGCAGGAGGGTGAAGGTAGTGCCTTGCCCGGGAGTGCTGGTCACGCCGATGTGCCCCAGCGCCATCCGCACGATGCCATAGACCATGGCCAGCCCCAGGCCGCTACCCTGGCCGACCTCCTTGGTGGTGAAGAACGGCTCGAAGATGTGCTGCATTACCTCCTCGGTCATGCCGCAGCCGGTATCGGTGACTCGCAGCCGGACGTAGGAGCCGGGCAGCAGGTGGGGCAGCCGGGCGAGGTCGGGGTCGCCCGGCCCCGCGTTGTCGGTGCTGATGCTCAGCTGGCCTCCGCCGGGCATGGCGTCGCGGGCGTTGACCGCCAGGTTCATCAGCACCTGTTCGAGCTGATTAGGATCGGCGCGGATGGGCAGCAGGTTCGAGTGCAGGCTGGTGATCAGCTGGACCTTCTCACCGAGCAGACGACGGAGCAACTTGCCGATCGACTCGACGATGAGATTCAGATCGAGGAGCTTGGGCTGAAGAATCGATTTGCGTCCGAAGGCGAGCAGCTGGCGCGTGAGCGAGGCGGCGCGCTCGCCCGCCTCGCGGATGGTCTGCAGGGGTTCGTGGGCGGCATCACTGGGCTGGAGCCCGGCCAGGAGGATCTCGCTGTAGCCGTTGATGATGGTGAGCAGGTTGTTGAAGTCGTGGGCGACGCCGCCGGCCAGCTGGCCGACCGCCTCCATCTTCTGCGCCTGGCGCACCTGCGCTTCAAGGTGGACGCGCTCGGTCAGGTCGTACAGGGCCACCAGGATAGCGGGGCTACCCTGGTCCACGATGGGGGTGGCGACGACATGCACGGGGACGCGGTCGCCGTCGAGGCGGAGCGCCTGCTGCTCGGACCCCGGGTTCGACTGCCCCGAGGCAAACAGCCCTCTGCGCCGCTGGCGCATCATCGACCGATATTCGGGAGGGGCAAAGTCGTAGATAGACCGACCCAGCACCTGCTCGGGCCGGTGTGCTCCGATCAGGGCGAGGTAGGCGCTGTTGCAGAAGGTGATCCGTTCGTCCCGGTCGATGAAGACAGCCGTGGGCAGGACATCGACGAGGCGGCGGTAGCGATCCTCACTCTCGCGCAGGGCGACCTCGGCAGCCTTGCGGGCCGTGATGTCGGTGCTGACGGTTCCCAGCGCGGTGGGATGTGCCGAGCCGTTGCGCAGGGGAAACTTGATCGAGTAGAAAATGTGCGGCTGACCGTCGATCAGCACGGTTTCCTCCACCTCGACCGTCGTCCCGGTTTCGAGCACCCGTCTATCGCTGCTCGTGTACTCCTCGGCCTGGGCCGCCGGGAACAGGTCGAAGACCGTCTGGCCGAGCACCTCGTCGGCCCGTCGGCGCAGCATCTCGAGGGTGTAATGGTTGACGACGAGGAAGCGGCCTTCGAGGTCCTTGGTGAAAATGAAGGCGCGGGCGTTGTCGATAATGGTGCGGAGCAGCATCTCGCTGCGACGAAGCTTCTCCTCTGCCTGTCGGCGGTCGCTGATGTTGCGGGCCAACGACACCGCATAAAGCTGACCGCCCTGTTCAAACCCCTGCGAGCGGATCTCAACGGGAAACTCGGTGCCATTCCTGTGGCGATGAATCGTCTCGAAGGAGATCATCTCTCCTTTGAGCAGATGGGGAACCAGCCCATTAATCTCAGCCTCGGTGGTACAGGGATCGAACAGCAGGATGGTCTGTCCCAGCAGTTCGTCGCGGCTATAGCCCAGCGCGAGGCAAGCCTGCTGGTTGACATCGAGAATGGTGCCGCCCGGTCCATGGAGGAAGAAGGCATCGGTGGCGTGATCGACGAAGGTGCGAAAGAGGCGCTCGCGGGCCAGCAGTTCGTCCTTGATCCGGGAGGTCTGGTGGAAGTAGCGTCGGCCCAACCAGTAGACCAGCAGGGCTGATAACCCCACGAAGACGCTGCCTTTGAGGCCGGCGACCACGGTATCGGTGAATGGCAGATTGGCCTGCCATCCCATGATTAAATCGGAGAGCCACACCCACAGCAGGCCAAAGAGGAGATAGACTCCTGCTATGCGCGGAGCGGGCCAGGGCAATTGGTCTGGGGCGACCTTCATGATGAACAGGCCAGTGGGCCGGCGCGATTCCGGAACTTAACCCGTGAGTGATCCATCGGGGAGTGAGGAAGCCAACCCTGGGCAGATTGCCACCCACCGTGTGAGGATGGACCAGGGAGATTGTACCTCACTCGCTCGCGCCTGGATAGGATGGGGTGAGTTTATCCAGGAAAAAAGGAAAAACCTCCCACGGTGTGGGAGGTTTTCCGGATGTGGAGCCGAAGGGGATCGAACCCTCAACCTCAGCATTGCGAACGCTGCGCTCTCCCAATTGAGCTACGGCCCCAGAGGTCTCAGGAATTATACGGGGCCGGGGCGTTGCTTCAAGAGCGCTTGTACGTCGGGTGCGACATCGGTCAGGGAGTCTTCTTCGTCTCCTGCAGAAGACGCCGCTGGTAGGCGGTGCCGGCAAAGCGCGGATCCATCAGGCGGCTGGCGCAGTCCTTGCCACGCAGGGGGTCCTTCTTCACCGTGTCGAACAGGGTGGCCAGGTGGTACAGGGCGCGGGCGTGCTCCTCGGCGTCCTCGTTGTAGACGGCATCGACGCGGAGATACTGCCAGAAGGCGTCGGCGGCGTCGCCCTTCTTGCGGTAGTACTCGCCCAGGAGGTTGTGGGCCAGGCCACGCAGCCGGGGATCACTGCTGCTGCGGATCACCTCGTTCAGGTCGCGGGCCACGTTAGCCAGGTTGTTCTGACCGATCTGACACTCGGCCAGGTACGCCTTCACGAAGGGGGCCTGCGCGTCGCCAGCAGAGAGAGTAGAGCCGAGCTTCTGCAAGCGCTGCTCGGCCTCGGCGTACTTGTTGCCGCGCAACAGCAGCTTGCCCACCAGCACGCCGCTCTCCTGCTTGATGGCCGCGGGCACATCGGGCAGGTCGGCCAGCTCCTCGTAGGTCTTGCGGGCGTCGTCGAACTTGCCGGCCTCTTCCTGCAGGCGGGCCAGCGTCTTGAGCGCAGGCTGGATCTGCCAGCTGTTGGTGTTGCCGGCCTTGAAGTCGCTCAGCAGCTTGATGGCGGTCTCGGCGCGGGTGGGGTCGTCCTGCGCCTGGAGCACGGCCACCTCGGCCATCTTGTAGAGGAAGTAGCGGCGGACGGTAGGCTTGGCCCGCGTCTGCATCTCCAGCTGGGTGTAGCCTTCCAGCGCCTCGGTCAGCAGCTGGCCGCGCTGCTTGGGGCGAGTCTCGCCGCGGGCCTTTTCTTCCTTGCTGAACGGCACGCGGTAGGTGAGTTTGTCCACCTCGGCGCCTTCGTAGAAGACCCAGGTGATGATCCCGCCGGGCACCAGCTTGGAGACCATCTCCTTGCCTTCCTTGACCTGGATCTTGATGCCGGTCGGCGTCTCCTCCTCGATCTTGCCGCGATACTGCTGCTCCTTCTTGGAGGCGCGGTCGAAGTAGTAGACGATGTCCTGGGCCCGGGTGACCCCGACGATGCCCAGAATCAGCAAGGCGGCCAGTAGCCCGCGCAGGCGGCGGATCATCGCACTCTCTCCCTTACTTCTTCACCTTCAACAGGTCGTACTGTTCCTTCAGGGCCGCTTCCTGGGTCAACAGCTCGGTGAAGCGCTTCTTCGACGCCTCGCTGCCGAAGTCCTCCCAGCTGCGTTCGAGCTGCACGATCTGCTGGGCGGCGGTGCGGAGGAACTTGTCGCGTTCGTCCTTGGCGGCCTTCTGCATGCCCAGTCGGACGTAGCTGAGAATCATCTGGAAGTAGCACTCCAGGTAGTTCTCCTTGATCGCGCCACCCTTGGGGGCATCCTTGGCCAGCCGCTTGGTCAGGTCGGCGAAGGCACCGAACGCCTCCTGGTATTTCTCCTCGGCGATGAGCAGGTTGCCCTGCTCCTTCAGGGCCACCAGATCGCGGCGACCCCAGCCGGGCTTCTTGCCGTCGCCCGCCATGGCAGCATCGATGATCTCGCGCGCCTTCTTCAGGTTGTCGGGGTTCTTGGTCTGGCGCAGCTCGGCGGCCAGCTCGATCTTGATGCGGCGGTGGAGCGACTCCTCGGGGCTACCCGGGCGCAACTCCTTGGGGGGTTCCACCCGGGCCAGCTCGGCGGCGGCCTTACCGTGCTCCTCCATGCTCGAGTAGCAGTTGGCCACCACTCGCGCGAACTCCGGTGTGATGGTCTTCTGCTTCTTGATCCGCTTGTCGAGGATCTCGGTGTAACCCTTGATCGACTTGGCCAGCGCGTCCTTGTCGACCTTCTTGCGCTGCTCGTCGATCTGTTTGCGGATCAGAAAGGCGAGCAACTGCAGGGTGTTGGTCGAGCTGTCGCCGCCCTCGCCGGTCACCTTGTCCAGAGTGTCCAGCACCTGATCGGTGCGGTCGATCTTGCCCAGCTGGACGTTCGAGCGCAGGGCGAGGATGAGCAGGGTGGTGCCCAGCTGCTGGTTCTTCTGCAGGTTGGTCTTCTCCTGGCTGTCGTCGCTCTTGTTGACGGCATCGACGAGCGGATCGACGATGGCGACGACGCGGGCGAAGTCATGGGCCTGGAAGGCCGCCTCGGCGAGACCGTACCTGGCGTAGAGCTGGATGTCCACCAGCTCGAAACGCAGCTGATTGCGGATGGCCCGGTCCTTGTCTTCCTCGTCGTTGAAGCGGAGCTTGTCGAGCTTCTCCTTGAAGCTGCTGGCCAGGTCGTCCATCTGCTGGAAGCGTTTGAAGCGGAAGAGATCGCGGCCGAGCATCGCCTTGCCGGAGATGACGATCTGGTTGGTGAACGGATCGGGCCCCAGGGCACTTTCCGGCATCGATTCCAGGGCGACGAGCTTGCGTTTGCCGTAGTCGCCGGGCCGGTCGCCGGCGATCGGTTCGGCGCTGGCCTTCTCGGCCTTGGCGCAGCCGTCGGCGATCTGGAAGCAGACGAGCGGGTAGCTGCCGTAGCCGGGCCCGACCAACGAGAGCTTCTTGATGGCCTCGGGGAAGTTCTCCTCGCGGAGCAGTTGCAGGCCGATGGAATGGCGGGCGATGTCGCCAGCGATCCCCTTGGGCCAGCGTTCTTCCATGTACGAGGCCAGGGAGAACATGGCGGCGCGATCCTCGGCGAGGTCCTCGAACTTGGCCTGCTTCTGCCCGATGATCTGGCTGTAAGCCTGCAGGGCGTAGACGGCAGCCATCTCGGCCTGGCTCGAGCGCGGATCGCCCCGGGCGAAGGTTTCGCCGGCTGTGATCGCCTCGCGCAGCTTACCAGTGTTCAGGGCCCAGTAGGCCATCATGCTCCGCGCGGTGTTCAGCTCGATGCTGGCCTTCATCTTCTTGACCTCGGGCAGGGCCAGCCCGCGCTCCAGCGCCTTGATGATGTTGTCGATGCGCTCCTTCTTCTTGGTCTCCGCCTCCTTGGGATCCTTGATGTCTTTCTGCTCCTGCATCATCTGGATCGCCTCGAACTGCGCCCGGACGTAGTAGTCCTCGAACAGCTTGAGGTTCTCGATGGGCAGCTTGAACAGCCCCTGGCTGGCCATCGTCTCGATCTTCAGCCGGCGGGCGCGCTCGGTGAACTCGTTCTCGCTGTTCTCGACCTCGCGGAGCAGGTCGCGGGCGTCGGCCCGGTAGCGGTTGACGATGGTGGCGTTGACCTTCTTGTTGGTGGCGGCCTCGTTCAACAGCGTCTGCGCGAGCAGGAAGGCCAGGCCCGTCCCCTCGGGCGTCTTCCAGTAGCGGCGGTAGTCGTTCCGCCAGCGTGTGCCGGCGTCGAGCAGGATGTTGTTGACCCCCGTCTTCTTGTCGGCGTCGTTGGGCTGTTCGCGGATGACCAGCAGGCGGAAGTAGCGGGCGAGACGAACGCCTTCGGCGGCGGCGGCGAGGTTGGCCGCGTTCAGCACCTCCTGGAACTTCGAGCGGGCCCGGTCGGCCGATTCGGTCTGATGCAGGATGCGGCCCTGCCAGGCGCGGGCCTTCCAGGTGACGGGATGAGCCGGAGGGCCATCCGCCAGCTTGCCCAGCAGTTTGCCCGCCTCGACCAGCAGCTTCGAGGCCTGTTCGTCACCCGAGCCGCCGATGTAGGTGGAAGCCTGGTCGTAGAGGTTCAGGGCGCGCTCGACCTGCGTCTGCTTGATCTCGTCCTCGGCCCGGGCGCGGGCGGTCTGCGCTTCCTTCTTTTTCTTGGGATCCTCGATGGTCTCCGGGTCAGCCAGCTTGGCGGCCTGGCCCTCCAGCTCCTTCTCGGCGGCCTGTAGCTGCTTGGCGGCCTCTTCCAGCGTCGTGCGGGCCTGCTGCGACTGGTCGCGCTTGGTCTTGGCATCGTCGGCGAGCAGGGCGCGGCTCAGTTCGGTCTTGCCCTGCAGGTTCAGCACGCGGGCGATGTCGAGGTTGGCCTCGGCGATGCGCGGATGACCCGGATTGGCGGTGATGAACCGCGTGAAGTCGTCGCGCGCTTCCTTGTACAGGTCGAGGCGTTTGCCCGTCTCCGGTTCCTCGCTGGCGACGCGGAGGCGCGTCTTGGCAAACTCCAGGGGGAGTTCCTTCTTCAGCTCCGGCGGCGCGGTGGCGGCCAGCTTCTGCAGAAACTCCAGCGCCAGGTCGTTGTCGCCCCGGCTGCGCAGCATCTCGACAAACTGCAGATCGTCGCGGAAGTCGGCCTCTTGGGCAGTTGCCGTGGAGGTCAGCGCGATCAGGACGGCGAGAGACAGGAGAGGACGCATGACGTTCGACCCTTGTCGGACCGGACAGCGCCGGGTTGCGGCGCTTCGAGCAGGAATGGCCTGGCCACCGGGCAGGGAGCGGCTAGTCGTCGTAACGTCAGTATGGGAGCCAGCGGGGGCGAAGTCAACGGGCCGGGTCGGGCCAGGCTCACCCGGTGCGGGCGTCGGGGTCGAACAACGGCAGCCGGGCGCGGGCGCGACGGGCCAGCCGGCGCAGATGCTCGATCCAGGCGGGCGTCCAGTGGCGGTGCGGTTGATAGAGCACGCGCACCCCCTCGGTGGCGGCGCAACGGCGACAGAGGAGCAGTTCGTCGAGGGGGCCCGGGGCGTCGCAGTGCTCGCAGACGGATTTCGACATGGTGGGATCTCTCCCCGAGGTGATATATAAATTTGTACACTATGTGAGGGAGCGAATCAAGCGTCGCCGGGCTCGTCGAGCAGGGCGCGAGCAGCGGCCCCGGCGGTGGAATTCTCCTGGGTGTGCTGCACGAGCAGGGCCAGCATGCGCTGCAGCAGGGGGTCGTCGAGCAGAGGCCGGTCGGTGCCGGTGGCGCTGGCCCGAGGCGCGGCAGACCAGCCGGGGTGATCGCTGCGATCACGGCCGGGACCGCTCTTCAGCCAGTCGAGCGGTCGGGCTTCGAGGACGGCAATCTCGCCGCGCAGCCGGGCCTGAGCGTGGGCGGTGCGGACAGCGTCGGCGAAGCGACGGTAGCGCGGCCCGGGTCGGGTGAGCCAGGCGCGAAATACCGTGTCGGGGATGCCGGCCGCCTCGGCGGCGGCTTCCAGCGAGCCGCCTGCGCGCAGGTAGGCGACGATCTGCTGCTCGACGATCGGGGTCAGAGGGTATCGAGAATGAGACATGCCCCATCGCGCAAGAAAGGTTATCCCAGGAGAAGCTGCGCCAGCCGGCGGGGCAGGGCGGGCCCGGTGTACTCGAAGCCGGCCGTCAGGCGTGTGGTGGCGTGACGGAGACCGGCCAGCCGAGATTCGCGTCCGCTGGCCAGGGACGGTGCCCGACGCAGCACCCAGAACGGCGAGCGGAGTCGGCTGGCGATCATCGCCGGGTGCGTGGTGGTGGACAGCGCGCGGTAGCCCAGGCCGCGCCACAGGCTGGCGATGAGAGCAGAGAGCGCGTTACCGATGCCGACACCCTGAAAGTCGGGCAGCGTGACGGTGCGATGTTCGCGCCGGGCGGGCGGCCCGGTGCCAACGAACGGCAGCCAGGCGGAGAAGGCGACGGGGCGCGTCTGCCAGCGGGCGAGGAAGCAGACCGCGCTGGGGGCCAGGGCGTGGCTCAGATAGTGATGCGGTGCGAATAGCCGCCACAGCCGGGCGGGGCAGCGCTGCACGTCGAGAGCGATGGTGGGGCGTCGTTGAAGCGACCTCCAGGCGAAGTGGTTCTCGGCGGGCCGGAAGATCCAGTCGGGCTGCAGCCAGGCCTCGACGTCGTCGTGGCAGGTGACGGCGACGAACTGCAGGCCCCGCGCGCGGACCGTCTTCGTGACGGCGGCGCTGCCCACCTGGGCGACGGTGCGATCCACCACCGAGGTGTACTCGTCGAAGCAGATCCGGCTACCGGGCGGGACGGCGAGCAGGCGCGCCAGCGTGGCGCGGAACTGCTGCCCGGTGGAGAGAACGGCAAACGGGCGCAGCCAGGCAGGCGGCGAGCTGAACCCGACCGAGGAGAGCAGGCCGGTCACCTCGTGGATGGACAGCTCGGGTGGAAAGGCATCGAGCAAGGCGCGATCGGCGGGCCAGGCGAGGCTGGCGGCGCGAGCCGTCTCCTCGGGCCAGAGGTGGCGGGCGATGGTGGACTTGCCGCATCCGGAAGGTCCGCAGATGAGTCCGACATGCCAGGGGCGTTCGGCCAGCGGCAGGTGGGCGTGCCACTCGATGCGGCTGGTGCGATCGGCGGGCAGGTCGAACAGGCCGCGGAGCTGCTGCACGCGCGGCGACTCGACGATGGGAGATTCAACGACCAGGTGCATGAAGCCTCCGCTAGCTGAGAAGCGCCCGACAGGAAAGCCCCTCGGCCTGGAAGCGTTCGAGCAGGCGCAGCTGGGTCGGTTCGTCGGGACACTCGATGAGAATCAAAAACTGCTCGGCAGCGACGGCCGGGGGGCGCGGCTCGGCGCGCTGCGTCTGCTCGAGGGTTTGCTCGATCGTGGCGGCAGCGTCGGTGACCGACTGCCAGAGGTTGACCAGGGCGTCGGAGTCGGTTGAGGTAGCCTGGCGCAGGCGCTCCAGCGTGGACTGATCGTAGTCGGCCAGGCCAGCCAACGGGTCGAGCGAGAGCAGCAGTTTGCGGGCCTCGTCGTCATTGACGTCCAGCACCTCGACGTCGAGCAGCTCGTCGGGATGTAGCTGCCGGCGCAGGTGGCCATCGAGGAGTTTCAACCGGCCATCGGGTAGCTCGTAGGCGAGCAGGCTGCGGGCGAAGCCGACCTCGGCGTAGAGCGCTTCGAGCGCCTGGCGCTGGGCCAGGGGATGACGCCGGGCGTTGAGTTCGTGTGGGATCAGATCGCCGGCGCGGACGCGCACGTGCCGGGCGATGCGGTTGCGGAGTTGGGGCATCGGGTTAGTCTTCATGCCAGGAGGGGAGAGCTTCGGGGACTTCAGGGATGGGGACGGGGTTGAACTCATCTTCCGGGGGACGCTGGCGTCCCCCTGGACCCCCCGGCGGCTTCTCTTTATCTCGGGGGGCGCTGGCGCCCCCCGGTCCCCCGGGGCGGATCTTCAGGGCTGTGGTGCAGGCGCCGCCGTACATGGTGACCTGGCGACCCATGCCCGTGGTGCAGCAGACCACGCCGACCAGCTCGCCCGTATCCTCGCGGAAGATGCCCGAGCCAGAATCGCCCGAGGAGACGGAGAGACGGAAGCTCAGTTGCCCGTTGGCGGCGGGCCCTCCCGTGACCGTGCCTTCCTCGCGGTTGCCGGGCCGATCCACGCCGTAGCCCATGTGCCAGACCTTCGTGCCCGAGGATGGGGCCGACGTGGCGACCATGGCATAGGGCAGGGTGTCGGGTGTGCCATCCAGCACCATCCAGGTGATGTCGGGGCCGGTGGCTCGGTGCAGGACGTGGACCTTGTAGCGCTGGCCGGTCTTGAGGGTGATCTCACCCACCGACCCGACGTTGCCGGTGCAGTGGGCCGCGGTGATGACGTCCCAGCGCCCATCGGCGCGACGCGGGCCCACGATGGTCGCGGTGCATCCGGAGTTGCCGAAGCGGAGCCGGCAGGTGGCGGCGATGGGGTCGGTCTTGGGACCACCAGGTGGAGGGGTGGGCGGGATTGGCTGCGGGCGGGACGGGCTGGCAGCTCTCGAAGGTGAGGGTCGCCCGCGCCGTCTCGACGATGAGGCCTTTCCCTTCGGCCTGGCGGAAGGCCGCAGCTTGACCTTGTAGGCGCCCGGGCGGTGCGACGACGAGCAGACGCTGGCCGCATTCCTCGACGTGGCACTTGTCCTCCTGGTCGATGTCCCAGAGCAGGGCGGCTCCTTCCGGGACATTGGCCGCGCGGAGAATGCCCATCCGGTGAGGTTTGACGACGAGATCGCCTTCGATCTTGAGCTGACCGTAGGCAAGGGGAGCGAGAGCGAGCACAAGCAGAGTCGAGAGTCTTAGCATGGTGTTAGCCTCCGAGGGGAAGAGGGAGATAGGGACGGCCATAGAAGACGTGGTGGAGATGGCGACCGGCAGATGGAGCGAGGAGCCAGAGGAGCCAGTCGTCGTAGCTGGTGCCCGGGTAGAGCACGCGGACGTAGGGGATGCCCTTGTGGTGGAGCGTGACGCCGATGCCGCCCAGGTCGGGGAGCCAGCATACTTCCCAGACCCAGGAGGAAGCAGGTCGGAAGCAGCGCCGGGGGGGCGGAGTGTTGCTCTGGCCGAAGTGGTTCGAGCCGGGCGTGACGCCCGTGCCGTAGGTGTTGACGATCAGCGTGGGCGTGGTGTTCCACCAGCCGGTCGGCGGTAGCGCCTGGATGCGGTAGGTGCAGGGGTCGGGCTGGCCGGTCAGGGTGACGACGACGACGCCGCCGACGCCCGTGGTCGCGGTGGCGAGAAGCGTGGTGCCCGTCGAGTTGTAGACCTTGACCGTGCGTCCGACGATGCCCGCCTCGCCGGGATCGAGCACGCCGTCGCCGTCGGTGTCGTCCCAGACGAAGAGGGTGAGGGCGTAGGTGGCCATGGGTTAGACGGAATGCTTGCGATAGGGGGCAAGGAGACCAGCGACGACGGGAGGAGGGGACAGAGGCGGGAACCAGTTCTCGGCATCGCCCCCACTGGGAAAGCTGCCGACGTGCCCAGGATCGTGGAGCGTCCGGTGGTAGCAGTGCGACACCCACGACGCGCAGGCCTCTTGCACATCTTCCGGGATCGTGGTGAAGCCCGCGGTGTACTTCACGCGGTAGTAGTTCGCCCCACCCGGCCAGAAACTGCCGTCCCGCTGGTCGTCCCAGCGCAGATCGGGCTCGCGGAAGATCGAGCCGCGCGACGTCCAGGTGTAGTCGGAGTATTCGTCGACGTGGAGCTTGAGCGCGGCCTGGGCGTTGTTGGCCGCGTTGAGCGCGCCCTGGGCCTGGACGCCGTCGCCCAGGTCGGGACTGATGTAGAGATCGGCCGAGGCCCAGAGGCCGAAGTCGGAAGCCACGCGCGCGGACCAGCCGTTGCCCAGGGCGTTGACGGCAGTGGCCACGGCGGAGAGCGTGGCATTGCTGGCGAAGGTGACCGAGGTGTCCGTCGTGCTGACTCCGGAGGCAACGCGTGTCAGAGAGAGACCCGTGGAGGTGATGGAGACCGTAGCCCGTTGATTGGAAGCGGAGGTGTTGGAGAGGGTGAGAACCGTGGTGGGGTTGCCCCGGAGCCAGACGATGGACTGCACTGGATAGTCGCGGAGAACGAGGATGGGCTGGCCGCCATGGTGCAGCTCCTCGATGGTGCGGACGTAGAAGGCGCGGCGGCAGTATTTCTGGATGGCGCGGGAGCAGGCGGAGAGGAGCGTATCGACCAGCGTGTCGATGCCCGAGGAGACGGGGAGCGCCTGGTAGGCGCGGGCGCGGGTGATGAGATCGTGGGCGGCCATGGGGTCACTCCAGCCAGTGGGAGGCGTTGACGTAGCCGGCGATGCCCGTCTTGCTGGACAGCTTCACGGTGAGCGGTTCACCGCGTGGAGCGGCCAGGGGAGGGTCGAAGGTGAAGACCTGGGGCGTGGCGCCACCGATGGGGATCTGGAAGACGATGTTCTCGTCCCAGTCGATGGTGAGTAAGCCCGTGGCGGCAGGCGCGGAGGCATAGCCACAGACGACCGACCCCAGGACGTGGGATCGGTCGCTGACCTGAGCATAGACCAGCTCGGCATCGGCGCCGGTGGCCGTGGCGGTGTCGGTGTCTTTACGAATGATGGCGGCAGCCATGGCGTACCTCAGACGATGATCTGGTCCACACTGGAGAGGTCGTCGTCGGAGGCCGGGCCGTAGCGCGGTTCGAGGCCCAGACCGATGACGCAACCCAGGTTCGTGGTGCCGTTGCCGACGGTGACAGACGGCTTGACGTAGCGCATGCCGGAGGAGAGTTCCTCGGCGCGGACGCAGATGACGAACTGGAGGTTATCCTCGTCGCCGCCTGTTTCCTGGGTGATGGCCTTGCCGGTGATGTCGGTGTAAGAGCCGCCCGAGGTGGCGCACTCGGTCAGCTTGAAGTCGACGGTGGAGTCGTTGGCTCCGAGAGCCAGGATGAACATCGCGGAGCGGAACTTGGACATATCGACGGCATCGCCGGTGGAGGTGTTGTTGTTCAGGTTGGCGGGGTCGATGGTGCTGACCACCGCCGCGCGTTCGTGGGGTTGTGCTGGCATGGGAAGACCTCGCTCAAGCCGGAAGGCCAATGAAGGGAGAGACGGTGCTGGTGGCGTCGGCGAGCGTGACCTTGTCGCGAAGCCAGGGTTGGCCACCGACCCGACTGACGAAGCGCCACACCGACTGGTTGGTGAGAAAGGCGACGTGTTCGGAGTAGGCGATTTCTATCTGCTGGCGGTCGCCAATGAGGTAGTGCTGGAAGTCGCCGAGGGTGACATCGTTGGCCGACCCAAGGGCGGGGACCTTCTCGCTGACCTCGACGTCGTAGTTGAGAATCTTCATCCGGGGACGACGTTGCAGGTCGTTGCCGAGGAAGATCACCTGGTCGCCGCCGGTCATCTGGATGAGCTGGGCCAGGACCGTGGGGTGGATGACCCAGCAGATGGAGCGGTCGTCGCCGCCGGCCAGGAGCTTGGCGTACATGGCGGCCACGTCGGCGAGGCGGAACTGGTTGGCGGTCGAGCGCGCGCTGGGCGAGGTGAGGCCGGGCCAGGCGAGGATGCCGAGCGGTTTGCCGACGCCGTTGCCTCGCAGGAAGGCGTAATCCTCGTACCAGGCGATGGCGCGGGAGAAGAGACGCATGAGGAAGGTTTCGAGTCCGATGGCGGAGTCGGCGAGGAGGGTGCTGGAGACCTTGCTGTAGCCGGACAGCTCGTAGTTGGTCAGCTCGACCTGGCGCAGCGTGGGCTCGGTCTCGTTCAGAGAGGCGGCCTCCTCGGTCCAGCGGGCGACGACACCACCCAGCAGAGCGGTGTCGCCGGCGGAGGGGGCGGTCACCACGTCGATGGCGGGAATCTGGCACGAGCGGCCAGCCATGGGAATGAGGGTGGCGCGCGGCCGGACGATGGAGCGCTCGACGACCAGGCCCATGATGCGCTCGTGGAACTCGGTGGGCACGAGATAGCCGCCCGTCGTCCCGGTCTGGGTGGACATGGCGGTCTTCTTCTCGACGTCGTCCCACTCGATGAAGCGCGAGCCCATCTCCTCCAGCGTGCGCTGATCGTGCTGGCGCACGGCGAGGAGAAATCGACCGAAGGTGCGTTTGGGATCACCGTTGGCGCCATCGCCAAAGAGGGCGGGCACGGCGTGCCGGCGCGAGCGCGTCTGGGCCTGGGCGAACTCCTTCAGGCTGCGCTCGACGGCCCCCTGCACCTGGCCGGTGACTCCCGCCAGGGCATGGTCGAGGGTCTGCTGGAGGAGGGGGCCGAGCCGGTCGTCGCCGATGGCGGTGGCGGTGCCGGACTGGAGGAGGGCCTGGGCGTCGGACTCGGCAAGATCGATGCGCTCGCCGGCCTTTTTGCCCAGGAAATCGCGGGATAACTGCACGAACATGAACAGACCTCGGCGGGAAGTCGGAGAGGCGGCACCTGCCGGGCGCGGCGGGAGGCTTGGGGTCCTCCTCGCCGCGCCCGCCCCGGAGCCAATCTCCAGGGCGGGAGGCAGTGTACGCCAGATCAGATCTATTTGGGATGGGAATATGAGGGAATCTGAATGCCGTCGCTCAGATTCGTCCACGGACATGATCGAGCGCCTGAGCGACGGCGTGGCCCACCAGCGCATCGAGATCGAGGGCGGCGACGCGGCGGGCCAGCGCCTGGAGCAGGGCCTCCTCGGTGGTGAAGCCGAGCGGGGCCGAACGGCCCTTGGAGACGACCTCGACGAGGCTGTGCGGATTGGCAGGCAGGCTGACGCAGGCGTACTCGAGCAGCAGCCAGCGATCGACGACGAGGCGCACGGTGTCGTCCCAGCCGTGGCGGGCGACCTCGGCGCGGTCGGGGGTGTGAACCTCCAGGGGGAGAAAGCCGATGCTCTTGCCGCGGAGCAGCCCGGCCTGGACGAGGGCGAAGACCTGATCGGGCAGCCAGGGCTGGTCGGCGGGCCAGCTGGCGGGGCGCGGCGGGTAGTGGGTCTTGGCCTTGATGCCGACGCGCTGGCCATCGCGGACCCGGCGGCGCCACAGGCTGCGGCCGACGGGTGGGCGGTCGTAATCGTGGTTGAGCGTCACCAGAGGGTTGAGGCGAAATTGAGCATCATCCATGCCGCGCGCCACGATCACCTCGCCGGCGTGATCGACGCTCTCGGTGCTGATCCACGAAACATCCGAGCGTTCGCCGGGGTTCAGCTCGGTGGGGCTGTCTCCCAGGATGAGATGCCGGTAGGCGTGGCGCCGGTCGGCGGGGAGTCGGCGCAGAGTGGCGTCGAGGGTCCGGGCGGCGACGTCTGGCATGGGAAAGCCCAGCGGACCGACCGGCCAGCGTGGAAGGACTGAAGTAGACATGGGGGCACTCGGGAACCTCGGCCGGGACGGGCCCGATGGTAGCACGCCGTCGCGCCGTTCAGCGAGAGCAGGATGAGCGCCGACGAGCGACACTGGCGCGGTCAGGAGTGGGCGGCGGCCGGACCGTCGAGCACTTCACGCACCTTGCAGGCCAGGGCCTGCAGGCTGAACGGTTTCATCAGCAGGGAGTCCACGCCCACCTCGAGGCCATGCTGGTGGAGGGCCTCGTCGAGGTAGCCGCTCATGAACAGCACCTTGATGCCGGGGCGCGTGGCACGCACGATCCGGGCCAGCTCCAACCCACTCATTTCGGGCATGATCACATCGGTGAGCAGCAGGTCGATCGGTTCGGGGTGCGATTCCAGCACGTGGAAGGTGTTGGCCGGGGATTGCGACTCGATGACGGTATAGCCCTGCATCTGCAGGGCCTGGCGGGTGAGCGAGCGCACGCCGGTCTCGTCCTCGACGAGCAGGATGGTCTCGCGACCGGAGGGCTCCGATGAGGGTTCCAGCGCGGCGGCTTCCTCGCTGGAATCGGGCGAGGCGGCGGGCAGGAGAATACGGAAGGTGCTGCCCTGGTCGGGCTCGCTTTCGACGGTGATCGAGCCACCGGCCTGCTTGATGATGCCATAGACGGTGGCGAGGCCCAGGCCGGTGCCCTTGCCCACGCCCTTGGTGGTGAAGAACGGCTCGAACAGGCGCTGGCGGACCTCGGCGTTCATGCCGCAACCGGTGTCGGAGATGGTCATCTGGACGTAATGACCGGGTGGAAGCGGTTCCTCGTCCCGGACCTGGTCGGCGGCAATATGCGCGTCGCTGGTGGCGATGGTGAGAGTTCCGCCGTGGGGCATCGCATCGCGCGCGTTGACGGCGAGGTTGATCAGTATCTGATCGAGCTGGCCGGGGTCCATCTTGATCGTCGGCAAGGGCTCAGCAAGGTGGACCTTCAGGTAGATATCCTCGCCGATCAGGCGGCCGAGCATCTTGGTGGAGGCTTCGACGACCTGGTTCAGATCGATGATCTTCAGTTCGACGATGGCCTTGCGGCTGAAGGCGAGCAGCTGGGCGGTCAGGGTGGCGGCCCGCTCGCCGGCGTGGCGGATGGTATCCAGCATCTCGCGGCGGGGGTCCTTCGAGGGGAACTGCGCCAGGAGGATCTCGCTGTAGCCGTTGATAACGGTGAGCAGGTTGTTGAAGTCGTGGGCGACACCGCCGGCGAGTCGGCCGATGGCTTCCATCTTCTGCGCCTGGCGGAACTTTTCCTCGAGCAGCTTCTCCTCGGTGATGTCACGGGCGAAGGCGTAGATGCTCCGGGAGGCCATGAAGGGAACTGTATTCCAGTGGATCCAGCGGTACGACCCATCCTTGTGGCGGTAGCGGTTGACGAAGTCTCTCACGGGCTGGCCTTGAATGAGCTGGTTGCCGGCCTGGATGGTGGCCTCGCGGTCGTCGGGATGGACGAAGTCGAGCCAGGGCGTGGCGAGGAATTCTTCTTCGGACCAGCCCAGGGTACGCGTCCAGGAAGGGTTCATCTGCTTGAAGTAACCATCGAAGCTGGCGATGCCGAGGAGATGAGGGGTGAGGTTCCACAGGCGGCTGCGGTCGCTCTCGGCCTGGATGCGGGCGGTGATGTCGGTGGAGATACCGCACAGCGCGTAGGGGGAGCCGTCGGGCCGGAAGAGAGGGAACTGGATCGACAGGATTGTGATCTGGCGCCCGTCCCTGTCCAGGGCCGTTTCCTCGACCTGATGGGGAGTCAGCGTCCGGAGGATCTGCTGATCGTTGCGGTCGAACTGGTCGGCCAGGTCGGGAGGAAGAATCTGGCGGGCGGTATGGCCAATCCATTCGGTTTGGGGAACGCCCAGGGTCTCGGCGGTGCGACGGTTGACGAACTGGTAGCGCCCCTCGAGATCCTTGAGGTAGATGAGTGCGGGCGAGTTGTCGAGGACGGAGCGGAAACGCGCTTCGCTCTCCCGGAGGGCGCGACTGGCCCGATCCTGTTCGATGGCCACGCTGGCCAGGTGGGCCGCCCCGGCGAGCGCGTCCGCACTTCCCTGGGAGACCCCCGGCGCCAGGGTGGTTCCCGAGAAAATGGTCTGGGCCAGGGGGTGGGGGTCACCCGGTTCGGACCGCAGCAGGGTGAACACACCCAGGACCCGGTCGCAGCGGTTAGTCGAGGAGTTGCTGCTGGCCAGGATGGGAACGGCCAGGCACGAGTGCCAGCCGAACTGAAGGGCCTGCTGGCGGAAGCCATCCCACACAGGGTCGCTGGCGATGTCGGCCGTCATCACCATCTGGCCGCGGTCGGCAGCGGCGCTGCACCCGCAATGGTGGGAGTTGAAGGGGATATCCATCAGGGTGGTGCGCACCGACGGGGGCAGACTTGGCGCCGCCGCCAGGCTCAGTCGTCTGGCATCATCGTGATGGACGAGAATCGCGCAGTGGGACCCAGGTAACTGCTCCTCGACCAGGCGGGCCACCTCCTCGAGGATGGAGTTTAACGTGGCACCAGAGGCGATGTGTTCGAGGACTCGATTGTGAACGAGGAGAGCCTGTTCCGCGCGCTGGCGGTCGGTGATGTCGATCGCCACCCCGGTGAGGCGTAGAGGCTGCCCGGCGGCGTCGCGCTCCAGCTGGCCCCACTCTTCCAGCCAGCGCACCTCGGAACTGGGCCGAATCACACGGAAACGGTTGTAGTACTGGGTTCCCTCGCGAAGCGTGGTGGCCAGCTGGGCATCGAAGTAAGCCAGATCGTCGGGGTGAATCTGCTGGCGCACGCTCCCCAGGGTAACGGGGCGGTCGCCCGTCGGACCCAGGGCCGGTTCGACGCTGAAGAAGCGGATCACCCGATCGGTGGGAATCTCCCAGGCGAAAGCGAGGGCACTGGCTGCCTTCAGAGCGATGCGCAGGCGATCTTCACTCTCGCGGAGAGCGATTTCGGCCTTCTTCCGGTCGGTGATATCCACGTCGCTGGCAATGAGGTAACGCACGGTCCCATCGGCATCGCGCAGAGGCGAGATTTGCTGATCGAGGACGCGGCGGGCATCCTGGGCAACCCGGGCTACCACATCGAAGCGACGAGATTCGCCCCGGGCTGCGGCCTCGGTGGCGGAGCGAACCTGGGCCTGGATGGCGGGATCGTACGTCCAGGGAGGCGCGTCCCAGAAGGGCAGGCCGAGAACCTCGGGGACACAATCCAGGTTGGCTTCCAGGGGGCTTCGGTTGAGCCAGACGATCTTGCCTGTGGGGTCGAGGAGGGCGACGTGAGCCAGGACGTTGTCGAGAATGTCGCGCAGCAACTGCTGGGCATCCAGGAGCTGTTGCTCGGCGCGTTTGCGGTCGGTGATATCGCGGACGAAACAAAGAAAGAATTGCTGGCCGTCGATATAGAGCGGATTGGCATGAATCTCCACGGGGAAGGTGGAGCCATCCTTGCGGCGATGAATGCAATCCCGGGAGACTGATTCTCCACGACTCAGGGCGGCGTGGAGTGCATCCAGCTGCTCGGTTGAGATGGAGGGGTCAAATATGAGCGCTGTGGAACCAAGCAGTTCGTGGGCCTGATAGCCAAGCGAGGCGCAGCCCTGGGGGTTGATCTCCAGAATGTGCCCGCTGGTATCGTGCAGGAAGATACCATCGGGAGCGCGATCCACCAGGGTGCGGTAGCGCTGCTCGCTGGCGCGGAGGGCGTTTTCGGCCTTCTTCCGTTCGGTGATATCCACTGCGCGGCAATCAGGTAACGAATGGCTCCATCGGCATCGCGCGAGGCGAGGTTGCTGATCCAGGACGCGGCGGGTATCGTTGGCAACCCGGGCTACCACATCGAAGCGATGAGATTCACCCCGGGCAGCGGCCTCAGTGGCGGAGCGAACCTGGGCCTGGATGGCGGGATCGTACGTCCAGGGAGGCGCGTCCCAGAAGGACAGGCCGAGAACCTCGGGGGCCGTGACCTGGCTGGCTTCCAGGGGTGGGCGGTTGAGCCAGACGATCTTGCCAGTGGGGTCGAGGAGGGCGACATAGGCGAGGACGTTGTCGAGGATGTCGCGCTGCAACTGCTGGGCATCCAGGAGCTGCTGCTCGGCGCGCTTGCGTTCGCTAACGTCGCGGACAATACAGAGCGTGAATAGCTGTTTGTCAATCCAGAGCGGATTGGCATGGACTTCCACGGGGAAGGTGGAGCCATCCTTGCGGCGATGGATGCAATCCCGGGAGAACGATTCCCCGCGACGCAGTTTGCTCTGAAGCTCGGCGAACTGCTCGGCCGTGATGGAGACGTCCACATCGAGGACGGTGAGCCTAATCAGCTCGTGGGCCTGATAGCCAAGCGAGGCGCAGGCCTGAGGGTTAACGTCGAGAATGTGTCCACTGGCGTCGTGCAGGAAGATGGCATCAGGGGCATGGTCCACCAGGGTGCGGTAGCGCTGCTCGCTGGCGCGGAGGGCATGTTCGGCCGTTTTGCGTTCGGTGATGTCGCGGACGATACTGAGCGTGAATTGCTGCCCATCAACCCAGAGGGGATTGGCATGGACCTCCACGGGGAAGGTGGAGCCATCCTTGCGGCGAAGGATGCAATCCTGGGAGAACGATTCCCCGCCCCCCAGTTTGCTCTGAGCCTCGGCGAGGTGCTCGGCCGTGATGGAGACGTCCACATCGAGGATGGTGAGGTCCAGCAGTTCATGGGCCTGATAGCCAAATAATGTGCAGGCCTGGGGGTTGACGTCGAGAAACTGCCCGCTGGTATTGTGCAGGACTATGGCATCGGGGGCGTGGTCTACCAGGGTGCGGTAGCGCTGCTCGCTGGCGCGGAGGGCGTTTTCGGCCTTCTTGCGCTCGGTGATGTCGCGCAGGAAGGCAAAGCAGGTGTCGGTGGCGGGAAGATAGGTACCAGTCACCTCGACCGGCCAGGGGACGCCGTCGCGGTTGCGATGGAGCGTCTCAAATGTGAGGTGGCCCACCTGGCTGGTTGCTTCGATATGCTTGATGATCTCGGTCTGCGATTCCACGGCCTCGACGTCGGCGACGCTCATCCGCAGGATCTGCTCGCGCGTGAAGCCGGATGTGCGCAGGTAGGCGTCGTTGATCTCGAGGATTCGCCCGGTCCGGTCGACCTCCCAGAAGCCGATGGGGCTGGTTTCGATCATCGCCCGGAACTTGTCCTGGCGCTGCTGGATTTCCCGCGCGTCGCGCAGGCGGGTCATGGTGGTGGCCACGGCCTGGGCGATGGTGGTGATGAACTCGCGCTCGTGGTCGGCGAACTCGTCGCGACGACGGGAAGCGAAGGCGAGTGTGCCGATGAGCTGGTCGCCGGCCCGAAGCGGGTGGCCCAGGTACACCCGGATGCCGACCTGGCGGATGCAGGCAGCCAGGGGGTCGTCGCAGGTCTGAACGTGGGGGATGTAGAGGGGAGCGTTGCGGAGGGCGACCTGGCCACAGATCTGCTCGCCAATCTGAATCCGGGAAAAAGCCTGAACCACAGCCGCGTCGAGCCCAGCAGTGCCGATCAGATGCAACTCGTTACCTTGTGCCTCGAAGTGCGTGTAGACATCGCAATCGAGATAGTCGGCCACGCGCTCGAAGACAACCTGGGTGAGTCGCTGGGGGGAAAGATCGGTCAGCAAGGCGGCCAGCACCTCGGAGACGAGGCGCTGTTCGGTGATCTGGCGGAGGCGCTCGCACTCGGCGTTTTTCTTGTCGGTGATGTCCTGAACCGTTCCGATCACGCCAATCGGGGCTCCGTTGGCATCGAGGTGGACCTCGGCGAGATTGGTCACCCAGCGGACCGTGCCATCGGGGCGAATGATGCGGAACTCGCTGCGGAGGGTAGTGCGAGTTTCCAGGGTATGCTGGAAATGGCGCACCTGGGCCTCGACATCGTCGGGGTGGACCAGGCGACGCCAGGATTCCGGGTTCCCGTCGAACTCGGTAATTCCGAGGATGGAGTAGACCTCGGGCGACCAGTGGAGGCGGTTCTGGACCAGGTCGAGGTCCCAGACACCCATGCGGGCAGCCGCCAGGGCCAGCTTCAAGCGCTCGGCCTGTTCCTCCGCGCGAAGTTGGCTGAGTTTCTGAGCGGTGATGTTGATGTGCAACACCACCCCGCCACTGCTTCCCATTGGAAGAACGTTGAGAACGAACCAGTTTTTCTCACCGCTGGGAGAGTGACAGGCATACTCCAGCGCGAAGAACTTCCGCTCGCCGCGCAGCACCGATTCGATGCCGGTAGCGGCTTCCAGAGCTTTCTGCCGGTCCTGTCCCGTGCATTGGTGGCAGACCTGCAGGTAATTGTGGCCAACCTCGTCGTCGGGAGCCCCGGTGTGTCCCGCCGGGACATTATGGGCAGCGAAGTCTCGCCAGGGATCGTTGACAGCCAGAATCTTTCCGTTGGAGTCGAGCACCGCAAGGATGGTGCCCGTGGCGTCCAGGACCTCGCGGGTGAACTTCTCGCGGGCGATGAGGGCTTGTTCCGCCAGCTTGCGCGCATGGATATCGTGGGAGACCCAGAGGATACCAATCATCAGGCCTGTGGCACTGGTGAGAGGACGCCTGGACAAATCGACCCACACCCGGGAGCCGTCCTTGCGATAATCCTCGAACTCGATGGAAGGCTCCTGACCGCGGGCGAGGCGCTCCAGCAGCGCGGTCATCTCGGGTCGCGCCTCGGGCGGAACGCGCTCGATCAGAGGCCGGCCGACCATTTCAGGTTCTGTCCAGCCGAACAGGCGAGTGGCGCCGTCGTTCCAGGAGGTGACCACGCCCTGTGGGTCGGTCTGAATGAGGGCGTCGTGGATGGCACCGAAGACCACGGAATCGGCCGACCGGTTGCCGCGGAGGAGCCGGACGGCGTGGCCGCCAGTGGGTAAGGACCGGGCTGCCGCGCGCAGAGGAATGGAGCCCCCCCTGGGCTTCGGCAGGGCGGTCTCCCGAAAATTCGGCCAGTGGCGCGCGAGGGCGGCGAGGTCGAGCGCGGCAGGGCAGGGTTGGCCCAGCGCCTGATCGACCGGAATGCCGGTCAATGCCACGGCACCGGGGTTCCAGCTCAGGATGGTACCCTCGGCCGAGGTGAGAAACAGAGCTTCATCCGTCACGCTATCGACCAGCAGGGCCAGCGTGTCGGGTGAAACTGTAGATGGGTTCCCCACACCGCTCATGGAGCTGGATCCGGAAGAGGGCCAACGAGCGAAGAGAAAGGGCCCCGAGGAGGTTAGGTTCTTCTACAGGTAGTATATGGTACAGCCCGGAGGGAGTCCTATCCTCCGGGGTGGGAATGTTTCGGCAGCGCCTTAACAGCCACGGAGCTGGGTGGCCTCGGCGACGCGCTCGACGGCGAGGATGAAGGCGGCCTCGCGCGGGGTGACTTTGTAGCGGGCAGCGGCGGCCCAGGTGGCCTGGAAGGCGGCATCCAGCGTCGATTCGAGCCGGGTGTGGACCTCAGCCAGTGACCAGGCCATCTGCTGCAGGTTCTGCACCCACTCGAAGTAACTGACGGTCACGCCGCCGGCGTTGGCGAGGATGTCGGGCATCACGCAGATGCCGCGCTCGCGGAAGATGGCGTCAGCCTCGAACGTGGTGGGAGCGTTGGCCCCCTCGACGATGAGCCGGGCCCGGACCCGGGCAGCGTTGGCGCCAGTCAGCACACGGTCGAGAGCGGCGGGCACCAGCAGGTCGCACTCGGATTCCAGTAGCTCGGCATTGCTGCGCGACTCGGCACCGGGCAGGTCGCGGATGGTGCCAGCCTCGCCCTGGAGGCGCAGGGCGGCTTCGAGGTCGAGCCCCGCGGGGTGGTAGATGCCCCCATGGACATCCGAGATGCCCACAATGCGTGCCCCGCGCTGGCGGAGAAACAGGGCGGCGTGCGAGCCGACGTTGCCGAACCCCTGCACGATGACGCGCGCGCCCTGCAGGTCGAGGCCGATGGCCCGGGCAGCGCGCTCGGCGATGATGGCGACGCCGAGGCCGGTGGCTTCCTTGCGGCCGAGCGACCCACCGACGGCGGGCGGCTTGCCGGTCACGATGGCGGGCGTGTAGCCGTGCTGCCGACTGTACTCGTCCATGAACCAGGCCATGGTCTGGGCATCGGTGTTGACGTCGGGCGCGGGGATGTCCTCGTTGGGGCCGATGACTGGCGCGATGGCCTGGACGAAGCGGCGGGTGAGGCGTTCGCGCTCGCGCAGGCTGAGCTTTTTGGGATCGACGCTGATGCCTCCCTTGGCGCCGCCGAAGGGCACGCCGACCAGGGCGGTCTTCCAGGTCATGAGGGAGGCGAGGGCCGTGACCTCGGCGGAATCGACGTCGGGGTGGTAGCGGAGGCCACCCTTGTAGGGGCCGCGCGCGTTGTTGTGCTGGACGCGATAGCCGGTGTAGACCTCGAGTCGGCCATCGTCGCGGATGAGGGGCACCTCGACACGCAACTCGCGGTCGGTGTTCTGGATGAGAAAGGCGATGGCCTCGTCGAGGTTGAGCGTGCGGGCGGCGAGGTTGTAGAAGTGGTTGACAACGTCGAGGCTTTCCTGCCCACCGGAGTGTGCCATCGTAGCGATCCTCGTGCGGAGAGTGGTTCCCCACTGGATAGCGGCGAGGATGCTTCGGGACAAGGGTGGGCACGTCGAGCCAGTGTCAACGTGTGGGAGTGTCGCCCCAGGTGACGGGAGGCAGGCCGCGCTCGGAGCGCACCTCGTTGATGGTCAGCACGCCGTGGCGCAGGTAGATGTCGCGTTCGCGCAGGGTCAGCTCGCGGTTACCGGGCACCGGGTCGTCGCTGGCGAGGAACAGTCGGCCGGTGGGGTCGAACCACGGAATCAGGCGCTCGTTGAGCTTCTCGTCGCGGCGGCGGAGACGCGGGCGGATGGTCTGGGCGGCGTGCTGCTGCTCGGCGGCCTGCAGGTTGGCCAGGTTGGTCTGCGTGGTGAGGAAGGCGAGTGGCACACCGAAGGCGTTGGCGATCTCCTCGCGGGTGGCGCGCTGGTCGGCCAGGGCGGCGAGGTCGCCCATCGAATGTTGCAGCAACTGCACGCGCATGGATGACTCGGCGACGAGGACCCGGCCGGCCCCGCCACGACGGAGACGGTCGTTCCAGCGCTGTTCGAGGCGGTCGCGTTCCTCCTCGCCGATCATCTCGTCGGGGCAGACCAGGGCGTCGGGGATGGCATGGTTGGCGAAGCGTGCCTGGCGAAACGCGGTGAGATCGGACGTCAGACGCACCTGATCGAAGCAGGCGCGCAGCGGCGACAGGCCGGCGCGATACGGATCGCGCGGATCGGGATAGAGAAAGGTGATGATGCGCTCGGGCGACACGCGGAGCGGCTCGGCACTGGTGCGGACGAGATAGGCATCGACGAGGGAGTGGCTTCCTTCGTCGCGCAGGGGAGTGACCAGGTGCGACGGCAGGGGCCAGATAGCGTCGGGCGTGCCGAGGGGGCCGGGTTCGATCAGCCAGTAGGCGGCGCCGTGGACCTCCTGGTAGAGGGTGGTGAGTTCCCAGAGGTCGAAGGCGTTGTGCACGGGATTGACCTGGGCGAGGAGGGACAGCAGGGGATGCTCGACGACCTCCTCGATGCGGTCGGCGCCGCGGGTGCGGCTGGCCAGGTGAGGCAGGGCGCGCATCCGGCGTTCGTCGGGGACGGAAAGGGCGCGCGTCGCGCAGCGAGCAGCAGGCTGGCCGGCGCGGGTGCGGACGTAGAGTCGGGGCGGGAAGCTGGCGCAGACGGCAGCGTTGAGCGTGGCGCAGGTCCAGGCGGTCGATTTCAGCTCGGCCAGCAGGTCGGCCGCGGTCGGCACGCGCGCACGGCCGGGCCAGGGCGGGGCGGACGAGAGGGGCACGGCAGACGTTGGAGCGAGCCAGCCGGCCAGGCGGGTCAGGGTGCGGGCGACGAGACGGGGGATCAACTCCAGGGTGTCCACAGGGAATCCTCGGCGAGGGCAGGGGTGGAGGAACGCGGGGTGGTGGGCCGGCGGCGCTGGCGGGCGAGGAAGCCGGCATCGAGCCCGGCGACGAGATAGCGAAGGGCAGCCAGGGCGTGGTTGCACTCGTCCACGGGGTTCTCGCCGGCGCGGAGACGCTCGGCAGCGGTGGGGTAGCGGTAGAGAGAAGCCTCGTGCAGCAGGTGCGGGCAGGCACGGCGAACGACGCGCAGCCGGCCCGACTGCAGGCGCGAGCTGACGGCGGCGATGCCGGCTCGGATGTCGTTGTCGGCGGGGCGGACCACCAGGCCGGCGGTGCGGAGGCTGGCGATCTCGGCGGCGCCGGCGGGGTCGGCGTACCACAGGGTGCCGGGCACGGCGGCCAGAGCAGCAGCGTGGGCGGGCAGTGGTGTCTGGGCCCGGTAGCGCTCGCCGGTCAGCCAGAGGACATCATCGGCATCGAGGGTGCCCCAGACGGCGGCGAAGGGGTTGCGCCAGCCGAAGTCGATGCCGCCGACGAGCCGGCCGGCCAGGTGGGTGGGCACCTCGTCGCGGGTGCAGGTGGCGAAATCGGGATAGACCAGACCTTCGAGAGAGGTGAAGACCGTCTCGTACTCCTGGGCGACCCAGGCGGGGCCGAGCGCGCGCAGCTCCTCGGCGATGAACTCGGGGGTGATGCGGGGGCAATCGCGCCAGGTGACCTGGAAGCGCTGCCAGGGACCGGAGCCGACCCATTCCTGGTGGAACCAGCCGCGCTGGCCGAACGGCGTGGACAGGGCGACGAGCCGACCCTGGCTGACCGCGAGCATGGGGCGGACGGAGCGGTAGAGATCGTCGCGGACACGGGCGGCCTCGTCGATGATCAGGAGGGTGACTCCGCTGAAGGAACGAATGGACTCCTCGCGGCCGGGCAGACTGAGAACGCGAGCGCCGTTGGTCAGCTCGAGGCAGCACTGAGAGCGACGGCGCGAGGAGAGCGGTCGGCCGATGGCGTCGAAGCCGGCCAGCACCTTGCGGAAGATCTCGGCCGACTGGCGCTGGGTAGGGGAGAGCAGCAGCACCAGCGCGCCGGGCTGGAACAGCACGGTGTGCAGGGCCAGGGCGGCGACGGCGGTGCTTTTTCCGGCCTGGCGGGAGCAGCACAGCAACAACTGGCGGGCGCGGGAGGCGAGCAGGTCGCGCTGCCAGGGGTCGGCGGCGAGGCCGGCGGCGGTCAGCAGGTGGGCGGGATCGAGGGCCAGCCGCAGCAGGTCGTGCAGGTTCACGGACGGGATGCTACCATGGTCAGGCGAATAGTTGCGAGAGTCGTTTGGTAGACAATGAGACTCCCTCCCAGGCAGAGGCGAAGATGCGCGCGGCAGATGACTTGCTGGCAGCCATGGTCACCCAGCCGGAAGATCTGGCGCAGCGGCTGGTGTTCGCAGACTGGATGGAGGAACACGGCGGAGCAGACGGCTGTGCGCGGGCCCAGCTGCTGCGCTTGCAGGTGGAGCGCGAGCAGACCGACGATAGGAAAGCTCAGCGACATCTGGACCGCGCTGCGCGAGTGCTGCTGAAGGGGCATCGTAACCTGCTGGGGCCGCTGGCGCCGTTGCTGCGGCGAAACGGGGTGGTGCCGGGTCCGCCCGTGCTGACGGTGCCATCGCTGGCCCTGTTTCTGGGGGCGCCGTGGACGGAACCTCAAGAAGGACTGCTGGCGGCCGGGTCGGTCTGGCGCGGCCAGCTGCTGCAGACGCCCCATGCCATCCCCACGACGCTGGAGCTAACTGCGCGACGGGCACACCTGGTCAAGGGCCGGCTGGTCGAGGATTTCACGCTGATGTACGGGATGGAGGTGATCGGCTACTTTCACTTTCGCGGGATCGTCGTCGGGCGGAACCATCTGCTGCTGGTCACCTACCGCACCGAGAGAGCGGGGGTGGCGCCGGGGCTGTACACGTTGCGGCTGGCGGGTGGCTGGCTCAGCGGCGACTGGTGGGTGCCCAGTCATGGGTTGCGCGGCCGGCTGAGGCTGCGCCGTGTTGCGCCGACGGAATCAGGGAACGCCGACGACGTGGAAGGTGCCAGCGGTGGTGGGCAGGACGAGCCACCCGGCTGAGTCGCGCACGGGGTTGACGATTAGAATCACCCGGCGCGCGAGGGCGAAGGTATCGAGGAGTTCCAGCGCCTCGGCGATGTGGGGCAGCGTGGGGGCGGGGGTGTCGAGCCAGGCGGCGTGGGCGCCGAGGAGGGCGGCGTCGGCCAGTTGACGCTGCAAGTGGCGCACCTGTTCGCGGCGCGGGGAAGCGGCCGGGGCTGTCAGATCGCCCTGGAGGCGGACGGCGATCACGTGCAAATCGGTGTCGGCGAGACGGTCGAGGTCGCTGCCGGAACGGTCGGCGCAGGCGGGTAGCGCGATCCGCGAGCCGGGCGGGGGAAGTATTCCCTCGAGGGCATCGACCCAGGTCGCCAGCAGGGAAGGCGGTGCGCTCATGGTCCAGTCAGTAGCAGACCGGGGGCGAGGTAGGCAAACGAAAACAGGGCGGAAGGGCCGCCCTGTCTCGCTGCGCGGGGGATCAGACGAGGGCCTGGATGTAGTCGTGGACCTCGGACGACTTCCAGCGGACCAACTTGCGGTTGTAGCGGATCGGCTGGGGGAACTTACCCGTGGCGACGAGGCGCCACAACGTGCGTACGCTGATCGACAGGCGAGCAGCCACCTGCTGGGAGGTCAACAGCTCGGGGCTGTTCCTCGGCTCCATCTGTGCCGGAATCATCGGTGATCCTCTCGAAAGAGATCGAGCGGCTGGGACAATCTGGCAGGAACGTCTGTACAGTATCGAGGTGTCGGGGATCTTACAAGAGCAAATCTGCGAGAGCCGTGGCGCCAGGTGGAGGCATCGGCGTGGCCGCGTGGGTCGGTGCTACTTGCCCTTGTCCTCGACGGCGGTGTCGGCCACCATGCCTGGTAGCGTCCGCTACCGGAGGTATATTCCTCATGGCCGATCCTGTAACTCTCTCGCTGATTGCTCATGGTCGTTCCGGCGATAAGGGGAACCACGCCAACGTCGCGGTCATCGCCTACACCCGCGCCGGCTTCGACTGGCTGGTCGCTCATCTCACCGCCGACGTCGTTCGCGACTACTTCGCTTCCCTGGGGCCGTCCCGCGTCGAACGCTTCCTTGCCCCCAACGTCCTGGCTGTCAACTTCGTCCTGTACGATGTGCTTGCTGGCGGCGCCAGTCGCTCGCTGCGTTCGGACACGCAGGGCAAGACCCTGGCGCTGGCGCTGTTGAGCCTGCCGCTGGAGCCACCTCCTGCGAACCTGGCGGCATTGCGCCGACCCCCGCGCGGAGACCACGCATGACCGACCTCGTTCTCTACACTCTGCGCGAGCGCGCCGCTGTCTTGACGCTCAACCGTCCCGAGCGGCGGAATGCGCTCAGCCGCGAACTCATCGTCGCGCTCGACGCCGCCCTGACCCGCGCCGCGGAAGACCCTGCGGTGCGCGTGGTCCTGCTCACCGGGGCCGGGTCGGTCTTCTGCGCCGGGATGGATCTTGCTGAATTGCAGGCATCGCTCGGCGCGGACCCCGGCGTCAGCCCCGTGTGGGACGACGCGCTGTGCCTGGCCCGGCTCTACGATCGCATCTACCGCCATCCGCTCCCCGTCATCGCTGCGGTCAATGGCTCGGCCCTGGCCGGGGGCGCGGGGCTGGTATCGGTGTGTGATCTGGCCGTCGCCGTCCCCGAGGCTCGCTTCGGCTATCCCGAGGTGCGCCGGGGCCTGGTCGCCGCCATGGTTATGCCGCACCTGCTTCGCCTGGTCGGCGAGCGCACCGCGCGCTACCTGCTGCTCACCGGCGAGACGCTTGCGGCCGACGAGGCGCTGCGGACCGGCTTTATCAACCAGGTGGCCCCGGCGGAGAAACTTTTCGAGGTGGCCCTGGGCTGGGCCCGTGCCCTGGCCGAGGGGGGCCCCCTGGCGCTGGCGCGCACGAAGGAGTTGCTGGGCACATTTTCTCACCAGTCCGTGGGGCTGGAGGAGGCGGCGAAAGCCTCGGCTGCTCCGCGCCTGGGGGAGGAGTGTCGGCGGGGACTGGAGGCGTTCTTCACAAAAAAACCGCCTCCCTGGGCCTGAAGTCGGCCACAAACCGCGCCGGCTGGTTGTCGCGCGCCGTCCGCTGGTTTATGCTCACCTGCAGAAGGTCGAATCTGCCTGCGTGAGGAGAACTGCCGTGCGCACCTGTCTGATCGCGTTGGGGCTGCTGGTGGGAATGAGCCTGGCCGTCGAGGCCGCCGACACCAAGGCCCTGGTCAAGAAGCTGGCCTCGTCGGACAACGAGGAACGTCGGGCCGCCGCCCGCGAGCTGAGCGAGCTGGGCAAGGAGGCTGTTTCCGCTCTCAAACCGCTCATCAAGGCGCTGGACGACGAGGATCGCTTCGTCCGCCGTTTCGCTGCCCAGGCCATTGGCAACATGGGCCCCGCGGCCAAGTCGGCCATCCCGGCCCTGACCAAGCTGCTCGACGACGACCGTCAGCAGGTGCGCGAGGCGGCCATCAAGTCGCTGGCCAAGCTGGGACCCGCCGCTGTGCCCGCGCTCAACAAGGCGATCAAGGGCACCAGCGACGTGCAGGAGCTGGCGGTGACGGCGCTGGGCGAGGCCGGCAAGGAAGGGCTCCCCGGGCTGACCGACTTCCTCAAGGACAGCAAGGCGCCGGCAAATCTGCGCCGCAAGGCCATCGATTCGCTCAAACCGCTGGGGAAGGATGCCACCTCGACCATCCCGGTCCTGGCCGACATCGTCAAGAGCCCGGCGGGAGGGCAGGATGGCCGGCAGATGCGCATTGAGGCCATGATGGCCCTGAGCCGCCTGGCCACGCCGAACGACAAGGCTGCCGTCAAGGTGCTCGATGACATCGCCAGCAACGAGAAGCTGCTCGACAATCAGCTGAAGAACGCCGCCAAGAAGGCGCTGTCCGCTATCCAGAAGAACAAGTAACGTCCGTGGCTGCCCGGGGACGCGCAGCTGCTGCGTCCCCGGGATGGTTCTGCTCCCTTCGCCTGCTCTCCCGAGGCCGTCGATGTCGCGATTGCTCCTGCCCCTGGCTCTCCTGCTGGCCCTCCTGATGGTGCCCGGCGCCACGCCCCAGCAGTTCAGCCCCAACGTCGTCGAAACCGACCCGCTCACCCCCGAGAAGGAGAAGGCCGGCTTCACCGTGCCGCCCGGCTTCGAGGTGCAGCTGGTCGCCGCCGAGCCCGACATCGCCAAGCCGATGAACCTGGCGTTTGACGACCAGGGACGTCTCTGGGTCACCGACACGCTCGAATATCCCTTCCCCGCCAAGCCCGGCGTCAAACCGCGCGACACCGTCAAGGTGCTCGAGAACTTCGGCCCCGATGGCCGCGCCCGCAAGATCACCACCTTCGCCGATGGCTTCAACATTCCCATCGGCCTGCTGCCCCTGCCCGGCGCCCGCCCGCGCGAGGCACTGGTCTTCGGCATCCCCAGCATCTTCCGCGTCGCCGACACCACGGGCCGCGGGTCCGCCGACCGTCGCGACGTCGCTTATACCACTTACGGCACGCGCGACACCCACGGCATGACCAACGCCTTCCTCCACAACTTCGACGGCTGGGTCTATGCGTGCCACGGCTTCGCCAACCAGTCCGAGGTCAAGGGTGCTGACGGCCGCCCCCTGGTGATGCAGTCCGGCAACACCTACCGCCTCCGGCCCGATGGCTCGCACCTCGAGCAGTTCACCTGGGGCCAGGTCAACCCGTTCGGTCTCACCGTCGATCCGCTCGGCTACTTCTACTCGTCTGATTGCCACTCCGAGCCGATCTACCAGCTCATCCGCGCCGGCTACTACCCCAGCTTCGGCAAGCCGCACGATGGCCTCGGCTTCGCCCCCCAGATGTTCACCGGCTACAAGGGCTCCACCGCCGTCGCCGGCATCGCCTACTACGCCGCCGACGTCTACCCCGCCCCCTATCGCGGCACCGCCTTCGTCGGCGACGTCATGACCAACCAGGTCGTGCAGTTCCGCTTCACCTGGGAGGGCGCCTCGCCTCGCGCCACGCAGCACGTCCTGCTCGACAGCAAGGATCGCTGGTTCCGCCCCGTCGATGTCAAACTCGGCCCCGATGGCGCGCTCTACGTTGCCGACTTCTACAACCGCATCATCGGCCACTATGAGGTGCCGCTCACCCACCCGGGTCGTGACCGCCATCGCGGCCGCATCTGGCGCATCGTCTACACCGGCAAGGACAACCCAGGCACACCCGCGCGGAGCGACTGGACGAAGGCCACCCTCGCCGACCTGACCGCTGACCTGGCTCATCCCAACCTCGTTGTCCGTCTCACCGCCAGCCATCAGCTGGCGAAGCGCGGCGGCAAGGAGGTCGAACAGGCCGTGCAGACCGTCGCCCGGGATGACCGCAACGGTGACGCCCGCGCGGCTGCCCTGTGGGTGCTGCACCGGTTGGGCACGCTCGACGAGGCCACCCTCCGCGACGCTGCCACCAGCAAGACCGAGGTCGCCCGCGTGCATCTCCAGCGCATCCTGGCCGAGCGTGCCACGGTGGCGGCTCCCGAGCTATCTGCCGAGGCTGACCTGGCCCAGGCTGGTCTGACCGACGCCAGCCCGCATGTCCAGCGTGCCGCCGCCGAGGCTGTCGGGCTGCGCCGTCGTCCCGCGCATCTGCGCCCGCTCGTCGAGCTGCGTCTGCGCGTCCCGGCGAAGGATACCCACCTGCTCCACACGGTCCGCATCGCGCTCCGCAACCTCCTGCGGAACCCCGCGACCTGGGCCGTCGTCTCCGCCGGGAACTGGAGCGCACCCCAGGCCGACGCCCTCGCCGACGTCGTCCCTGGCGTTCACAGCCCCGAGTCGGCCGCCTTCCTGCTCCGCCACGTGCAGGCCCGGGCTGGTTCGCTGCCGCGCCAGGGCGAGTTCGTCCAGTACATCGCTCGTTTCGGTGACGAACCGACCCTCACCCGGCTCGTCGCCTTTGCTCGCGCCGATCAGCCCAACCAGCTGGCCCACCAGGCTGCACTCTTTCGCGCCATCGAGCGCGGCATTCAGGAACGCGGCCGCGAGCTGAACCCCGAACTCCGCACCTGGGGTGCCGACCTCAGCCGCAAGCTGCTCGGCTCCGTCCACCACGGCGAGGTGCATCTCGGCATCGAACTCACCCGCGTCCTCCGCCTCGAGGAATCGCAGAAGCAGCTGGCCCAGCTGGCGCGCACCGCGACCACTCCCGCCGCCCTGCGCGGCCCCGCCCTCGACGCCCTGGCCGCCATCGACGCGAACCGCCACGCTCCGACCCTCGGCGCCGTGCTCACCGATGCCGCGCTCCCCATCGAGGCACGCGAGCAGGCGGCCCGACTGCTGGCCCAGGCCAACCGTCCCCTGACCCGCGCCCAACTAGTTGCTGCCATGCCGGTCGCTCCCGCTCGCCTGCAGACAAGCATCGCCTCGGCCCTGGCTGGGCACCGCGACGGAGCCGAGACGCTCCTGCAGGCCGTCGCCTCGGGCAAGGCCTCCGCGCGGCTCTTGCAGGATCGCGGCGTGGTCGTTCGACTGGAGGCCACTGGCCTGCCCCAGCTGCGCGAGCGCCTGCTGAAGCTGACCACCGGGTTGCCCCCCGCTGACGCTCGCCTCACCGGCCTGATCGCCGAGCGCCGTCGGGCCTTCGAGACGGGCAAGCCGGATGCGAAACGCGGCCTGGTCCTCTTCGAGAAGCACTGCGCCGCCTGCCACCAGGTCGCCGGCAAGGGTGCTCGCATCGGCCCGCAGCTCGACGGTATCGGTCTGCGCGGCCTCGACCGTCTGCTCGAAGACACCCTCGATCCCAACCGCAACGTCGATGAGGCGTTCCGCACCACGCGTCTCGTCCTGCACTCCGGGAAGACCGTCGAGGGGCTCTTTCTCCGCGAGGAAGGCGCCGTGCTGGTCCTCGCCGATGCCCAGGGCAAGGAGCAGCGCGTCGCCTCGAAGGAGGTCGAGTCGCGTCATGTCTCGCCCCTCTCGCCGATGCCGGCCAATCTCGCCGAGCAGGTTGGCGCGGCCGAATTCGCCGACCTGCTGGCCTACCTGCTCGCCCAGAGGGCGGGCAAGCCCTGACCCGGAGACGCCGTCGTGCTGATCCTGATCTTGTTGCTTCTCTTCGTCTGGGTGGTGCTCACGCTGCTGTTGTCGGCGTGGTCGCTGTGGTTCCAGGCCTACCTCTACACCGAATCCACTCCCGGCATCGCCTGGCGCGGTCCTGCCGCTGGCAGCGCTGTCATGGCCATCGTCCTGCTCTGGGTGGTGCTGGCCTACGGCACGCCGGGGCGCTATCGCCCCCTGTGGGAGTTCAGCTCGTCGGAGGATAGCAAGCCATTCCCCGAGCTACGCGTGCCCACCGCCGCGGGGAAGGAGGAGGTCTACAAGCTGCGTCCGGGCACGCGCGTCGAGTATCGCCTGGGGGGGCTCAGCAGCGGCAAGCTGATTCCCTCGCGGCCTCCGGAGATCATCGTCGGCGAGGGGGCCGACCGCGCCGTCTTCAAGCCGGAACGCGACGACAAGGGCAAGTTCAAGCAGCGCACCACCTCCGCCTACGGCCGGGAGTCGAAGGAGCCGCTGCGCTACCTCGACGAGAAGGGCCGGGTGATGCTCGAAGACTCGTTCGGCCAGCTGACCAGCTTTCAGCCGGGCGTCTTCCTCCTCAACCTGCTGCTCAACGCGCTGCTCCTGGGCGTACTCTTCGTCGCGCTGTGGCCGGTGCTGCGCTTCCAGTGGCCGCACGCCCTGGGTCAGGCGGTGGTGCTCTGGCTGATTCTGCTGCTGTTCGTCTTCCCGCCGTTGCTTACCCGCACCGAGACAGTCTCGCGCGAGCGCGCCGCCCGGGCGGCCGGCTAGGCCTCGCGCAGCCGACGCAGGTAGAACTCCGGGGCGCGCAGCCGGGACGCCGCCTCGTGCGCGGCTCGCTCCTCGTCCGCCGTCGGCTGGCCCATCTGGCGCAGCAGCAGCACCCGCTTGACGCGCACCTGGCACTCATACGCCAGCTGTCCCCGATCGCGGATCACCTCCAGCTCGCGCTCGCGCGTCTTCCAGGCCGCTTGCAGGTTTTCTCCCAGTGTGTGATACTCGGCCACGGCGTCGAAGTACGACTCGCTGGGTAGCTGCCCCAGGCGGGCCATCTGCGCCACGCCCTGGCGGAACCAGCCCCGGCTTTCTTCCTCGCGGTGCGTTCGCCGAGCGCAGGCGGCCCGCCAGAGTAGAAACAGGGCCAGCTCGTAGCGATACTGGATGGCCCGCGCCCGCTCCTCGCCCACCGTGGCGCACTCCTCCAGGCATTCCCAGTCGCCACGTCGGTAGGCGATCCAGCACAGCGCCTTGTAGGTGTCCACCTCGTGGTGCCGTCCCGTGTAGCGGTCGGGGTCGGTCTGGGCCATGGTCAGCTCTTCCAGAGCCAGCTGGTGGGCCTCGTCGAATCGGCCCGTCTCGTAGGCGAACCAGTGCCGCCGCGCCTGATAGAGGTAGCGATCGCTTCCCTCTGGTGGGACCTGCGCCCCCAGGTAAGCGATGGCCTCGCGCACCTGCTCCTGGTAGCCGACGGGATCGACGCACAGGTAGGCGGCCACCAGGTTGCACCAGATGGCGAAGCGCAGCGGGTAGCCGTCGTACATCGGCTTGCGCGTCTCCAGCGTCAGGCGCACTGCCTGGTCGATGATGTCGCGGTAGTCGTCCTTGTAGTAGATGTAGGTTTCCACGATCCAGTGATCGAAGAAGGCGACCCACCACGGCTCCTCCAGGCGCAGGGCCAGGCTGCGCCCCTCGGTCAGCCGGGCCAGCATCCGGTCGGGATCCTCCTGCCGGTGCTGGTAGGCCTCGGAGTGGATGCGTGCCAGGTAGATGCGCTCGCGGTCGCCGCGCAGCTCGGCCAGGTGCTCGAAGTCCTGGATCCATTCCCAGATGGTCATGGCACCTCTCCGCGGAGCAGCCGGGCCAGGGCGGCGCGGCCGGGTTCGGGCTGGCGCAACCGCTCGATGGCCTGCCGGGTTCGGGCCACCGTCTCGTCGTCCAGGCGGCCCAGCCGCGTCAGCAGGCGCGCCCGGCTTAACAGGCAGGCCGCCTCACGCGCCAGTCGGCCACGGCCCTCCAGCTGGCGCCATTCGCGATCACGGGCGGCCAGCGCCTCGTCGAATCGCCCCGCCATCTCATAGTAGGCACATTTCGCATCCTGAATGGAGGCATCGGCTGGCATGCCCAACCCCTCCAGCCGCTGCCGCGCCCGCTGCATCAGCAGCTCGCCCCTGCTGCTGCCTCCCTGAAGCTGCTCCACCAGCGCCTGCCAGACCCAGAAGCCGGCCAGCTCGACCTGGTGGCCGACGCGCTGGGCCAGTTCCTTGCCGGTGGCCGCCGCCTCGGCCAGCGCCTCCGCCTCGCGCCGGTGCCACGCCACCTCACACAATCCACTCCACGCGAACACCAGGAAATGCTCGGCCCGGCCACGCTCGGGGTCGGCGGCGGCCAGCTCCAGCGAGCGCTGGCCGTACATCGCCGCCTCGTCCATGGCTCCGCGATCCAGCGCGAACTGCCGTCGGCTGCCCAGGAGCAGGTAGTATTCGTCGCTGTCCGGCGGCGTCTCGGCCTCCAGGTAATCCAGCGCCTGGGCGATCGACTCGGCGTAGCCCAACGGGTCGATTCCCAGGTAGGCCTGCACCAGATCGCCATGGATCATCAGGCGGCGCGGAAACTCGGCGTTGGCGGGCCGACGCAGCTCCAGCGCGTTGCGCACCGCCAGGTCCAGCACCTCGCGATAATCCTGCTTGAAGTGCAGCAGGGCATGGACGCGCTGCTGATCGTAGTACAGCATCCACCACGGCTCGCGCAGATGCTCGGCCAGCGCCCGGCCGCGCCGGATCAGCGTCAGCGCCTGGTCGGGGTCGCTCTCGCGGAAGGTGTAGGCTTCGCGGTGCAGCCGGCCCAGCTCCTGCCGTTCGGCCTCGCCGCTAAACTGGGCCGTGAACTCATACTCGTCGAACCAGTCCCACCCGCTCATCGCTCCCCGGGGCCCAGGCCCAGCCTCGCTGCTGCCTCCACGGCCGCCAACCGGGTCAGCGGCTCGTCTGGACAGCGCAGACGCCGCACCACCGCCCGGGCCGCCTCCAGGTCGGCCTCCACGGGCTGTCCCAGTTGCACCTGCAGCCACAGCCGCTGTGTCCGGCACCGCGCCTCCGCCGCCCAGCGACCTCGCCCCACCAGCAGCCGTAGCTCGTGCTCGCGCACTGCCAGCGCCTCGGCCGGCTCGCCGCCCTGCTCGTGAAAGGCGCACCAGGCATCGAAGTAGATGTGATCGGGCGGCATCCCCAGCTGCGCCACCCGGCGAGTCGCCTGCCGAAACCAGCGCGCCGCCTGCTCGCTGTTGCCCTCGCGCCGCGCCAGCAGCGCCTGCCACATGTGGAACTCGGCCAGCTCCAGCTGATGGCCCATCTGGAACGCCAGCCGCTCACCCTCGCGGGCCAGGTCGCCCAGCGTGTCCCACTCCTCGCGCGCGGCCACGATCTCGCAGAGGTGCGAATAGCAGAATGTGGCGTGCGATTGGGCCGTCAGCTGGTCCGGATCGCTGGCCGCCATGTCGAGCGCCTGCCGGGCCAGGCGTTCCGCCTCGCGACAATCGCCCACCTCGCTGGCCAGCCAGCGTCGTCGCGCCAGCAGCAGGTAGCGCGGCGACCCCACCAGGGGCATCGTGTCCGCCATCCAGTCCAGCGCCTCGCGGATCTCCGTCGCGTAGCCGGCCGGGTCGGTGTTGAGGTAGCCCACCACGAGATGATCGTGGATGCGATAGCGCCAGGGAAACTGGGCGTAGATCGGCTTGCGGACCTCCAGCGCGTTGCGCACCGCCAGCTCCAGGCCCGTCGCCGCCTCGCCCTTGTACTTCATCAGCGCGCCGGCCCGGCGGTCGTCGTAGAACAGCTCCCACCACGGCTCGCTCAGCTGCCGGGCCAGCGTGCGTCCCTCGGCGATGAACGCCAGCATCTGGTCGGGGTCGGTCTCGCGGTAGCGGTCGGCCTCGTAGACCAGCTGGACCAGCCGCAGACGGTGCGGATCGTTGGCGGTCCGGGCCTGGTGCTCGAACTCGTCGATCCAGTCCCGCGCGGTCATGGCTGCACCAGCCCCTGCAGCGAGCGCGTCACCTCGCCGAAGGCGGCCACTGCATCCGCCGCCGACAGCATGCGCCCGGCGAAGAGACGAGCTACCTGGTGCAGCAACGTCAGCACCGCGCCACGCAATGGCGCCGCAGGCGGCTGCTCGGCCAGCTGCTGAATCAGCGCGTTGTTGGCGTTCAGGTACAGCGTCCCCGTCAGCTCGTCGCGGTCAGCGAAGCGCCGGTCGATGTACTGCTGCACCAGCCCCGCCAGCGGCCCCGGCAGGTCGCCCGCCTGCAGGCTGGCATCCGCCTCGCGCGCCAGCTCGGCCCCCTGGGGATACAGCACGATGGCTGGCGTCTCCGCCGGGCGGAACGCCGCCACCGCCGCCCGGATATTCTGCCCCTGGAAGTACTCCAACAGTGGCTCGAAGCGACGATCCTGCATCGGCACCGGCCGCAACAGCTGCTGCGACTCGCCGTCCAACTGCACCAGCTCGACCTCGCGGTGTCGCTTGGCGTACTTCTCCAGAAACGGCGTGACCGAGAACCACGAGGCATCGATGGCCGGCACGTCGCGTCCCTCGGCCAGCACCTGCTCCTGCAGCGACCCCAGCTCGCGCGTGACGTAGTACAGCGTGCCGCCCGACTGCTCCAGATACTCTGGCAGGCTCAGCGGTCCGCGCGTCGTGCGGAAGGTGACGATCTCCTCGACCTTGTCGAAGAAGTTGGCATCGCTGACCGCCCAGCCGATGATCACGTCCGAGTGGCCGCGAACCACCTGCCGCCAGGTGGTTGGTTCGTCCCGCGCCAGCTGCTGCAGGCCATCGCCCAGCTGCTGCTCAATCGCCTGCCGTACCAGTTCGAAGTTATCATCCTGGTGGATGCTCTCGCGCGAGGCGGTCGGCTGCAACAGCGGACACTCGATCACCCCACGGACGAACCGGGCCCACGGCGGCAGCAGGTCGCGCTCGCGCTCGCAGATAAACATCCGCCGGATGTAGACCTGCAGGTCGCCGTACTCGCGCACCGACGCCACCGACCCCGGCGGCACGAACAGAAACCCCGCCAGCGGCACCGAGATGGAGTCGTGCCCGATGCTCACCTTGGCGTCGCGCAATGGCAGCACGCACAGCGGCTTCATGCCGTGGAAGGCCCGTCGGATGAACTCCAGCGTCGCGCGGCCCGGGTCCTCGTCCTCCCAGGGCGGCTGCATCAGGTTGACCGGGTAGCTCTCGCCGTTGACGTGGATCGGAATCGGCAGGAAGTCGGCGTACTGCCGCACGGTGTCAGCCAGTGTCTGCTCGTTGAGGATGAACGCCGCCGCCGGCTTGATCTTCAGCTCGACCGTGGTTCCCACCTCGTCGCGTGTACCGGGGGCCAGGTCGTACAGCTCGTCGCCCGTCGAGTGCCAGCGCAGCGGCGGCGTGCCTTGCACCGAGCGCGTTTCCAGGGTTACCTCGCTGGCCAGCAAAAACGCGCTGAGAAACCCAAGCCCGAACTGTCCGATCAGCTCGGCCGCTTCCTCCGGCGAGGAGAACGCCAGCCGCTCGCGCAGCTCGCGCGTGTAGCCGCGCCCGATGGTCGCCAGGTAGGTGCCGATCTCCTCCTCGGTCAGACCATTGCCGTTGTCGGAGATGGTCACCGTGCGCTTTTTCAGGTCCAGGCTGACGTCGATGCGCGGATGATAGTGGCGCTCGCCACTCTCGATCTTGCGGCGCACACACGAGTCGTGCGCGTTCTGGATCAGCTCGCGAATGCCGACCTTCTTCGACGTGTACAGGTGCTCGGCCAGGACCTTGAGCAGGCCCGGCAGGTGGAGATTGAACCGCTGACGCTCGGTCATGAGTGCGATTCCCCCTGGCTCGACATCCTGGCCGGCACTCTCACCCCGAGGCCAGAATGTGCATGATGTCGCCGTCCTTCACGACGTACGTCTTACCTTCCAGTCGATATACGCCCTGCTGCTTGGCGTCTTTCATCGACCCGGTCCGGTGGAAGTCGTCGTACCCCACCACCTCGGCCCGCACGAACGTTCGCGCCAGGTCGCTGTGGATGCAGCCCGCCCCCACCACTGCATCGCCATTGCGCGGCATGGGCCAGGCGCGGCATTCGTCCTCGCCCACGGTGAAAAACACAATCTGCCCCATCCCGGAGAACAGCGTCCGCAGCACCTCGTCGCGCTGGAAGCCGCTCAGCCCCATCTCCGCCATGAACATCTGCCGGTCTTCTTCGCCCAGCTCCTGCAGCTCCAGCTCCAACTTCGGGGCCGCCTTGATCGCGTTCGGCGCCAGTTTCAGCAGCTCGGCCGGCAGCGGCTGGCGCAACTGCTCGTCGCCGCAGTTGATTAGCACCATGTCCGGCTTCAGTGTCAGAAGCTGGAAGCTGCGGATCAGCTTTTCCTCGTCCTCGCGCAGGCCCAGCGTTGCCGGCGTCTGCTCCTTCTCGAACGCCTCGTTGATGCGCTTCAGCAGCGCGTGTTCGGCCTGCTGAAGCTCCTTCTCCTTGGTCGGGCGCGGCTTCTTCAGCTGATCCTCCAGCCGGCTGATCCGGTTGGTGACGATCTCCATGTCGGCGAAGAACAGCTCGTCGCGAAACCGCTTGAGCTGCCCCACCAGGTCGCCCTCGCCGAAGCCGTTCAGCACGATGACCAGACCGCCGCCCTCGCGCAGCACATTCAGTCGGCGTGGGTTCGCGCTGCGATCGGTCGGCATCAGTCCCGGGGTGTCGAGAAAGTCCAGCGTCGCCGCGGTGGTCTTCCGGGGCGTGAACTTCTCCGACAGCCACTCCAGCCGTGGGTCGGGAATGCGCGCGATGCCCGTCTGCCCTTCCTTCAGCACCTTGGCCGGGTCCGGGGCCACCCCGGTCAACCACTGGAAGACCGTGCTCTTACCCGAGCCGGCATATCCGACAATTCCGACTTTCATCACTCTGATCCAGACAATGAGGAAGGGCACGACCCATCGCCGTGCCCTTCCAATCTACACGTCTGCCATCCGTCTGGCTACGCTCCCGCCCCTCGACTCAGAAGCGGATCACCATCCTCGTCAGGAACTGGTGGTACTGAAAGTCGCGCTGCGTGTAGATCGGCGTCTGGTAGGCGAAGCCCCATTCCAGCTGATCGCGGACCAGCACGAAGTTCACGCCCGGCGACACCGTCACCAGCGTGCCGGCCCCCGTGATCGTCCCCAGATCGACGATCCCCTGGGGGGTCGGCAACTGCAGGTTCACCTCGGTCGTCGCCGCCTGCCAGTTCACTTCCAGCACCGGGTAGATCCAGCCCAGGACCTGACGGTCGATGTGCAACGTCCCGTAGAAATTGCGGATGGGCACCTTGTCCTCGCCCGCGGGGAACGAGTAGCCGGCGTTGAGCAGCACGTGCCAGTCACCGAACTCCTTACCCAGGGTCAGGTACGGGGCCAGGTAGGCCGGTCCGCTACCCTGGAACAGCTCCTTCGAGCCCATCGGCGCCGTCCAGCAGAGACCCAGGGTCGCCAGGAACTGGTTCTCCACGTCGCGCACGACGGTGTACTGCACGAAGCCACCCAGGTCGAGCCAGCCATCGCGGTACCGACGGAAGTCCGCCGTCGCGTAGCCGCCCTTGTTCATACCGATGGACAGCCGCTCGGTCAGTGCCAGGTTGATACCCGCCCCGTAGCCCTGAAAGTCACCCGCGGGCAGCCGACCCAGCTCGGGCGTCCAGGTGCTGGTGAAGATCGGCCAGGCCTGGGTCAGGGCCCGTGGGTCGATCGCCTGGGTGGGATTGGTGAGAAAGCCGATAAAGTTGGTGAATCCACGATCGCTGCCGAGGAAGGGGCGTTCCTGCGGTTCACTCGGGGCCACCACGAACGACTCCTGGGCGAAGCTCCCACCCGCCAGGGTCAGAGCCGCCAGGCAAGATAGCCAGCGCATCAGGTAACTCCTTTACGGGATGCACCATCCTGGTGAAGTAGAGAAGCTTTCCGGGGGGCTTCCCCACCATTGCCCGCGCCCGTTCGCAGGAAGTAGACTCGAAGCTCGCACTGCCAAAGGGCGGCCCCGCGTCGTCCTTCGAGGTATCGAACCCCGCCAGTCTCCCCCTGGATGCTCGCTGGCCCGGATGCTGTCGCGCTCGCACTCGCCGAGCAGCACAACCGGCGCGAGCCTCCTGCTGCGCCTGATCGGTACCCTGGCAAGCTGCAACGTCGAGGCAAGTGAGATAAACCCTACCTTCCACGAAGACTGCGCGAAGCTGGTAAATTTTGACGCCTTACATGTTGACACCTGTCATCTCCCTTCATATCCTGGCTATAGCTTGCAGGAAAGTTGGCAGAATCTTTCATCTTCTGTCAGGTCACGGAAGTGCTGGTCGAAGAACGTCGTCAACGTGTGCTGGATCTCGTGAGTACTCGCGGCTTCGTCGCTCTGAACGACCTGGCCCAGGCGGTGCAGGCGTCGGAATCTACCATCCGTCGCGACATCGACTTCCTGGCCAGGAAGGGATCGCTCCGGGCTACCCGGGGCGGGGCCATGTTCCTGGGCAACGGCAATCTGCCCGCCTTCGAGGATCGAACCTCCACTCAACTGGAGGAAAAGCGGGCCATCGCGCAGGTGGCAGCCTCGCGCATTCGCGACGGCGACTGTGTCCTGCTCGATGGCGGCACCACGACGCTGGAAGTGGCCCGGCTGCTGGTCGGCCGACCCGTCCAGATCGTGACCAACAGCCTGCCGATCGCTTCTTTGTTTGCCAACCGCCGCGAGGCCGACCTGGTCCTGCTTGGCGGTTACGTCTATCCGCGGACGGGCGTTGCCCTTGGGCCCGCCACCATCCGCATGATGGAAGACATCCAGGCCCACCAGGCCGTCCTCTCCGTCGGCGGCCTGACCGACAAGGGCCTGTTCAACAGCAACCTGCTGCTGGTCGAGACTGAACGTCAGATGATGCGCTGTGCCGACGAGGTGGTGGTGGTCGCCGACCACACCAAGATCGGCCGGCCGGCCCTGGCGTTTCTGTGCGAGCTACCGGCCATCGACACGCTGATCGTCGATGCCGGCCTCACGCGCGACCAGCGCCGCCTGCTGAATCAGACCGACGTCCGCGTCATTCTGGCGGGCGAGTAATCTGGTGGGCGCAGAGGGAGGGTACCAATGAGTGTGGCCGTGATCGATCGCGCGCTGGTGGAACGCCTGGTGCGCGAAGCAGTGCTGAAGCGCGCCGGCGGAACGTCGCAGGGCAACGGCGTGGCGCCGGCCGCACCCCGTCTGGTGGTGAACGTGTCGGCCCGGCATGCCCACGTCACCCAGGAAGATCTCGAACGCCTCTTCGGGAAGGGCCACCAGCTCACCCCGTTCAAGGCGCTCTACCAGGATGGTTTCTTCGCCGCCGAGGAGACGCTGACCATGATCGGCCCGCGGCAGCGGACCATCACCGGCCTGCGCATTCTCGGTCCCTGTCGCGATCATAGCCAGGTGGAACTGGCTTTCACGGACGCCATCTACCTGGGGCTCGACATCCCCGTGCGGAAGAGCGGCGACCATCGCGACTCGCCGGGCTGCTACCTGATGGGGCCGGCCGGCATGATCAAGCTCGAGCGCGGCGTCATCCGCCACGAGCGCCACGTCCACATGGGGCCGGCGGACCTGGCCCATTATGGCGTCAAGGACGGCGACCGACTGAATCTCCGTGTGAAGAGCGACTGCCCCACGGTGCTCGAGTCGCTGCTGGTGCGCTTCGCGCCGACCAGCAAGCTCGAGGTCCACATCGACACGGACGAGGGCAACGCCGTGAACCTGGCCAAGGCGACCGGGTTCGAGCTGTTCAAGTGAGTGATCCCGTGGAGTGGCCTTTCCTCTCCACCTGTTCCTTCTCGGGAGTGCGTACATGGCGAGCAACAACCTGGAAGCCCTGGGCATGATCGAGACGAAGGGCCTGGTGCCCCTCGTCGAGGCCAGCGATGCCATGCTGAAGGCGGCGAATGTGACGCTGATCGGCTGGCAGAAGATCGGCAGCGGCATGGTGACCGCGCTGATCGTGGGCGACGTGGCCGCGGTCAAGGCGGCCATCGATGCAGGCACGGCGGCGGCCCAGCGGGTCGGCGAGGTGGTGGGGACGCAGGTCATCCCGCGCCCGCACGAGGACCTCGGCAGCATCCTGCCCCTGCCCACCAAGAAGGCCGCCACCGTCGGCAGCTAATCCCCCAGGTTTCGAGGGTTCCCCCTCCTTAGTCGGAGATTCAAGCGATGGCAACGAATGGTAACGGCCGCAACGGCTACGAAGCTCTGGGCATGATCGAGACGAAGGGTCTCATCGCCACCATCGCCGCCAGCGACGCGATGGCCAAGGCTGCCAACATCTCGCTGGTCGGGCAGGTGCAGATCGGCAACGCCTTCGTGACGACCTTCGTCCGGGGCGATGTCGGCAGCGTCCGCGCGGCCGTCGATGCTGGCGCTCAGGCCGCCGCCGCCAATGGCGAGCTGGTCAGCGCCCACGTCATCCCGCGTCCCGAACGCGATGTGCTGGAAGTGTTCCTCAAGTAATGGTCGGTCGCTGAACTGCTGGAAGCCGAGGGTTGATCATGAAGATCCTGGTTGCGAACCTGGGTAGCACGTCGTTCAAGTACCGCCTCTTCGACATGGCCGCTGGCGAGAAGGTCCTCGCCCGCGGCGGGGTCGAACGGATCGGCTCGCCCGAGTCGAAGGCCTTTGTCGAGGCGGGTGGCTCGCGCGAGGAACTCACCGTCCAGGCGAAGGACCACGCCGCGGCGGTTCGCCTCTGCCTCGCGCAGCTGGCTGACCCCAAACGGGCGTGCCTGCGTGATCCTTCCGAGCTGGCGGCCATCGGCTTCAAGGCCGTCCACGCCAAGGGGATCAGCGGCGTGCAACGAGTGGACGAGCGCGTGCTGGCGGCCATGGATGCCTACGCCGACGTCGCTCCCGCTCACAACCCGCCCTACGTCGCCGCCATGCGGTTGCTCAACAAGGAGCTGCCGCACATCCCGCTCGTGGCTGCCTTCGAGACCGGCTTCCATCAGACCATCGCCCCCGCCGAGAAGCTCTATGCCGTCCCCTACGAGTGGGCGCAGGAGCACGGCGTGCAGCGTTGGGGCTTCCACGGCGCCAGCCACCGTTACATCGCCGGTCGCACCGCCCAGCTGCTGAACAACCCCCAGGCACGGATCATCTCCTGCCACCTGGGCGGCTCCAGCTCGCTGTGCGCCATTCGCGACGGCCAGTCCCAGGGCTGCAGCCTGGGCATGAGCCCGCAATCCGGGCTCCCGCACAACAACCGGGTCGGCGACTTCGACGTGTTCGCCCTCCCCGCTTTGCTCCGCGGCACGGGCAAGACGCTCGATCAGCTGCTCGACGATCTGGCCTCGAAGTCCGGCTTGCTGGGCATCTCCGGCTTCAACGACCTGCGCGACATCGAGGCTGGCGCCGCGAAGGGTGAACCCCGCGCGAAGCTCGCCCTGGATGTCTTCGTCAGCAGCGTCCGCCATTACCTGGGCGCCTACCTCGTCCTCCTGGGCGGGGCCGACGCCATCGTCTTCACGGGCGGCATCGGCGAAAACTCCGTCCGCATGCGTGAGAGTGTGTGTGCCCACCTGGAGTGGTTCGGCATCACTCTCGACCCAGCGAAGAACGCGGCTGCCAAGGGCGAAGCCTCGTTCCACGCCTCCGATAGCCGCGTCCAGTTGTGGATCATGCCGACCAACGAGGAGCTGGTCGTCGCGCGGCAATCTCAGGCCTTGCTAGAAGGGCGCTAACCATGTTCCTGGCCAGGGTCACCGGCAGCGTGGTTGCCACTCAGAAGGTTCGGTCGATGACCGGCCACAAGCTGCTCATCGTCGAGCCGCTCCGGGTCGATCCCCAGAAGCACGACCGCCTGATCGGCACCGGCCGCAGTTTTGTTGTCGTCGATACCGTGGGGGCCGGCCAGGACGAGATGGTGCTCATCGTCCAGGGTTCCAGTGCCCGACTCACGCCCGAAACTGAAAAACTCCCCGTCGATGCCACCATCATCGGCATCGTCGACAGCGTCCATGTCGAGGGCCAGACGGTCTTCTCGGCTCGAGGCTAGCTAACGCGAGAACTCTCACCATGCAAGTCACCGATGATCTGATTCGTGGCGTCGTCCAGCAGGTGCTGGCGAACATGCGGAACGGCAAGGCTGCTCCTGGTGCGCCCGCGCCAGCCGCCCCCGCAAAGGCCGCCTCCAACGGTCAGGCGACGGCTTCCTCCAGCCTGCGCGGGGTCTTCCCCGACGCCGATAGCGCCATCAAGGCCGCTGTCGCTGCTCAGGCCGAGTTCGAGCAGCGCGGCCTCGAAGATCGCCGCCAGGCGATCGCCTGCATCCGCAAGATCTGCTCGCAGCAGGCCGAGGCGCTCGGTCGCGAGGAGCTGGAAGAGACGAAGATCGGCCGGCTCGATCACAAGATCGAGAAGCTCAAGGTCGTCGCCGATCGCATCCCCGGCGTCGAGTTCCTCCGCACCGATGCTTTCTCTGGCGAGAACGGTATCGCTCTGCAGGAGTACGCTCCGTTCGGTGTCATCGGCGCCATCACCCCGGTGACCCACTCGCTGCCCACGCTGGCCTGCAACGCCATCAACATGCTGGCCGGAGGCAACGCCGTCGTCGTCAACCCGCACCCCAGCGGCGCTCGCATCGCCTGCAAGGGAGTCGGCCTCTTCAACGACGCCATCGTCAAGGCCATCGGCATCAACAACCTGATCACCATCATCGAGAAGCCCACGCTCGAATCGGCCCAGGCCATCTTCGATCACCGCGACGTCCGCATGCTGTGCGTCACTGGTGGACCGGCCGTTGGTCGCGCCGCCCTTCGCAGCCCCAAGCGTGCCATCGTCGCTGGCCCGGGCAATCCCCCGGTCGTCGTCGATGAAACCGCCGACCTCGTCAACACTGCCAAGTCGATCATCCTGGGCGGCTCCTACGACAACAACCTGCTCTGCATCGGCGAGAAGGAAGTCTTCGCCGTCGAGGCCATCTTCGACGAGCTGATGCAGGTCATGACGCAGTTCAAGGCCGTTCGTCTCGATGGCAAGCAGATCGAGGCCCTGACCCGCGTCGCCTTCACCAAGGACGACAAGGGCCACCTCCACGTCAACAAGGATCTCGTCGGGCAGGACCCGGTGGTGATGGCCCAGAAGGCCGGCTTCACCGTCCCCGCCGACACCGAGCTGCTCTTCGGCGAAACCGACGAATCGCATCCGTTCGTCGATCACGAGCAGATGATGCCCTTCATCCCGTTCGTGCGGGCGAAGGACATCGACGCCGCCATCGCCCTGGCCATCAAGTACGAACACGGCTTCAAGCACACCAGCATCATCCACTCGCGCAATGTCGAGACGATCACTCGCATGGGCCGGGCGATGGATACCACGCTGTTCGTGCAGAACGGCCCGAGCACGGCTGGCCTCGGCTCGGGCGGCGAAGGTTACCTCAGCTTCTCCATTGCCACGCCCACCGGCGAGGGCGTCACCACGCCGCTGACCTTCACCCGGCAGCGACGTTCGACGACCTGCAAGGCGCTGCGCGTGCTGTAACCAGGAGACGGCCATGCAAGTCGGCAGAGTCGTTGGCTACGCCACCTCGACGGTCAAGCACCCCAGCCTCAACGGCTGGCGGCTGCTGGTGATCCAGTTCGAGACGCCTGAGGGCAAGGCCGACGGCGAACCGGTCCTGGCCATCGATCATCTTGGCGCCGCCCAGGGCGCCCGGGTCATCGGAACGACGGATGCTGTGCTGATTCGCGAACTCACGGGAGCGAAAAACTCTCCCATTCGCTGGTCGATCATGGGTCTGGCAGACGAATGAACGCTAACGGGCAACAGGCAATCTGGGGCTACGGCTTCGACCGGGACCACGCGATGGTCCAGGCAGCCGTCCGCATGCTGATGCGGGAGCAGGTGGCGCTTCGGCCGCTGCACTGCCCGCCCGGCGATGCCGCCTGCCACTGGGCCAAAAGCGTGGCTCACTGCCTCGCCACCGGAGAATGCCAGGGCGGCGTCCTGTTCTGTGCCGATCCGGGTCTGGTCGCCTGCGTCGCCAACAAGGTGCCCGGCATCCGCGCCGTGCCGGTCACCACGGTCAACCAGTGCGCCCGCGCCACACTCACACTGGCCGCCAATCTCCTCGTCGTCGAGATGCCCGGCCGGACGTTCTTTGAAATTCGCCAGATCCTGCGCACGCTGGTCACGAACGGGGCGGCCTGCCCCGACGGCGTCGCCTGCACCCTGCGGGAGCTGGACGGCCATGCGCATCGCTGAAATCATCGGTTCGGTGACCCTGTCGCGCGTCCACCCTAGCCTGGTCGGCGCTCGCTGGCTCATCGGTGTTCCATTTAGCCTGGAAGGGTTGAAGGCCGACAAACCCGACGGCGAGGATCTCGTGATCTACGACGACCTCGGCGCGGGACCCGGCTGCCGCATCGCCCTCGCCGAGGGCGGCGAGGCCGCCGCTCCCTTCCATCCGCGCAAGAAGGCCATCGACGCCTACTGTGCGGCCATCCTCGATCAAATCATCCTCAGCGAGTAAGGGGTTCACCATGACTGAATATCAGATCAAGGAACAAATCTGCGAGATCGGCCGGCGTCTCTACGCCAAGGGGTTCGCTGCCGCCAACGACGGCAACATCACCTACCGGCTCAACGACAAGGAAATCCTCTGCACTCCCACCATGGTGTCCAAGGGCTACATGAAGCCCGACGACATCTGCAAGGTGGACTACAACGGCAAGCAGCTGGCCGGCACCAAGAAGCGCACCAGCGAGGTGCTCCTGCACCTGGTCGCCTACAAGCTCAACCCGGCCATTAACTCGGTCGTGCATTGCCATCCGCCCCATGCCACGGCCTTCGCCGTCGCGCACGAGCCGATCCCCAAGTGCATCCTCCCCGAGGTCGAGGTCTTCCTCGGCGAGGTGCCCATCGCCAAGTACGAAACCCCCGGCGATCAGCGTTTCGCCGAGACCATCGCTCCCTACGTCAAGGACTGCAACACCATCCTGCTGGCCAACCACGGCACCATCACCTTCGGCCCGACGCTCGAAAACGCTTACTTCAACACCGAGATCATCGACGCCTACTGCCGCATCCTCATTCTGTCCAAACTCCTGGGCCGGGTGAACTATTTTGACGAGCAGAAGACGTCAGAGCTACTCGCCCTGAAGAAGCGTCTCGGATACGATGATGTGCGCTTCCGCAAAGAAGATTGTTCTCTCTGCGGAGAAACGAGCTTCGACGAATCGTATTCTGACTTTGTGCCGCAGGCTCATGCCTTTCAGCCGGAATGTGCCCCGGCTCTGGGTCCCTGCACCTGGAACGGGGCGGCTTCCCGGCTGGATGGGCTCGACACCGAGGCCCTGGTCCAGACCATCACCGAACGGGTGATGGAAGCTCTGGCCGGCGCCGGCGTCGCCTGAGCCGCGGCCAGGACCTGAGGTGGCCTATGACGCAAATGACCCGAAACCCCGTGAGTCTCATCTCCACGTTAGTGGTGCTGGCACTGCTGGTCGTGACCCTCGTCGCCAGCGGCTGTATCTGGTGGACCGGCGACTGGGAGAATCACGCCGGCGGACTCGCGCTCGCCCTCCGCATCATCTGGGGGCTCTGGTTACTTGCTGCCGTCGCTGGCATCCTCACCAACGTCACCGTATTCGGCTGGTCGTTCCGGCGGTACATCCGCTGGACCGGCGACAACCTCCCGGCCTGGGCGCGCTTCCGACCCACCCGCGCGCCCTGGTCGAAGTCCGGCGCCACCAGCTTTTCGTTCACCGTGGCCATGGTCTCCATCACCGGAGTCATCGCCATCACCACGATCATCATGTGGATTCTCATGGATGTCACCGGCGAGGACGTCTTCTGGCTCGTCTTTCGCATCCTCGGCATCTCCTGGTGGGTGTTGATCATCGCCCTGGTGCTGGCCCGTGTCGCTGTCTTCGGCATCCAGCGCCGCAACGAAATCCTGGAACAGAACAAGCCTGAGCCGACCCTGGCTGGGCACCCAACTTCGGAGTCTCGATCATGAAGGTGAGCATCATCGGTGGTGGCGGTCTCGTCGGTTCCTCGGCCGCCTACGCCCTGCAGTGTGGTGGCGCGGTCAGTCATGTCTGCCTGATCGACGCCAACGCCGAGGCCGCGAAGGGGCACGCTGTCGAGCTGCTCAACTCCGCCAGCCTGACCACCGATGTCCGCGTGTCCAGCGGTTCCATGGACGAGGTCGCCTCCAGCAACGTCGTGGTCATCACCGCCGGCCTGCGCCGCAAGCCCGACGAAAGCCGACTCGACCTCATCAATCGCAACGTCGATCTCTTCCTCACTCTCCTCGACCAGGTCAAGGCGGCCGGTCTGAAGGAGAACTCCTACCTGGTGGTCGTCAGCAATCCCGTCGATGTCCTCACCTATCTCGCCGTCCAGCGCAGTGGTCTGCCCTGGCAGCGCGTCCTGGGGTTGGGCACGCAGCTCGATACCGCCCGCTTCCGCGGCTACCTGGGCAAGGCGCTCAACGTGCCTGCCTCGCAGGTCAACGCCATCATCCTCGGCGAGCACGGCGACAGCATGGTCCCCGTCTGGTCCAGCGCCACCGTCAACGGCCTGCCGATGGAGCAGTGGCCTGGCTTCACCCAGGCGCTCGCCCAGCAGGCCTTCGAGGACACCAAGACCGCCGGCGCCACCATCATCAAGCTCAAGGGCGGCTCCAGCATGGCAGTCGGCCACTCGATCCGCGAAGTGGTCGAGACGCTCGCTCGCGATAGCCGTCGCATTCTTCCCGTCAGCACGCTGCAGCACGGCCTGTATGGCGTCCGCGACGTCTGCCTGTCGGTGCCCACCATCGTCGGCTGCGGCGGCTGCCGGTCGCAGATCGAGCTGCCCCTGACCAACAAGGAGCGCATCGGCATCCAGCGTTCGGCTCAGGTGCTCCGCGAGATCATCGACCAGGTCGAGGGACGCATCGGCAAGGTGCGTGCCGCTGGTGTGGAATCCGCCTCACTGCCCCAGGGCAATGCCGTCCCCCGCGTCGCGGGCCGGCCCATCCCCCGCAGCGCCTGGCAGAAGGCCTGAGACACCCGGAACACCTGCGAGAACGAGGCTGCCATGGTTCAGAAATCTCTCGACGCCAAGCTCGCGCGGATCCACGCCGATCCGCTCCGCTGCAAGGACTTCATCCTCGCCGACGCCAAGGACGCCGACATGGCTCTGTCCATCGGCGCGCCTGGCCGTTCGCCCGAGGCGCACTCCGGCGAGGTGCGCTACCGCACGCTCGCCGAGTTTCGCGACATCATCACCCAGATCGTGGAACAGAAGCTCGTCGACATCATGCTCATGTCGGCCAGCACCAGCGAGGCGCTGACCATCCATCGCCGTCTGTTCGACAACAGCCCGGTCACGCCCGCGGCTCGCGCCAACGACACCACCGACATCCACATCATCCGCGGTAGCAAGTACCCCACTTCGCCGTCGATGCCGTTCCGCACGGCCACGCTCGACCACATCCAGTGTGGCCACCTCGACTGCAAGCCCGAGGAGCGCACGCTGGGGGCCGATCTCGGTCTCTACTCCATCACGTTCAACAACGACACCGTCCTCGACCGCCAGGCGCTGGAGGAGTACAAGCTCTTCCGCCACGAGGCCGAACGCAAGGGCTTCCGCCACTTCCTCGAAGTCTTCGACCCCAACCGCCCCGAGGCTGTCGATCCGGACAAGATCCCCGGCTTCATCAACGACGCCATCGTCCGCACCCTGGGCGGCGTCACCGGCAAGGGGCGGCCCGTCTTCCTGAAGATGGTCTACCACGGGCCCAAGGCGATGGAAGAGCTGGTCCATTACGACCCGCACCTCGTCGTCGGCATCCTGGGCGGCGGCGCTGGCACCACCTACGACGCCTTCAAGCTCCTCGCCGAGGCCAAGAAGTACGGCGCCCGCGTTGCTCTGTTCGGCCGGAAGATCAACAACGCCGAGAACCAGCTGGCGTTCATCCACTTCCTCCGCCTCATCGCCGATGGCGAAATCAGCGCTGAGGAAGCGGTGAAAGCCTACCACGGTGTCCTGCAGCATCTCGGCGTCAAGCCGCAGCGCTCGCTGGCCGACGACATGGTTCTGCAAACCAACGTGATGAACTACGGTGGCACCGGCCCGACGATCAGCGTGCCGCCGTCCGCCAACGGCCAGGCGAAACCGGCGCCGGTCGCGGCCTCGTCGGCCCCCGTCGCAAAGAAGGACGCCTGCGCCTGCCAGTGTGCGTGTGACAAACCCGCTGCCGCGACTGCCAGCAATGGCCACGCTGCCAGCAACGGCGAGGTCGACTTCACGAAGATGACCGCGGCGCAGAAAGTGGCCTACCACAAGGCGCGCTGGGACCGCATTCTCGGCTAGGCCGACCGTCGGTCAGGCCGCCAGGCGTTTCGACCCCTGCGCGGCCATCTCGCTGATGACCTGCACGGCGCGATCGCACGCCCCGGGCATGCCGAACCGCGCCCGCAGCGTCGCCAGCTGGCCGCACACTTCCTCGTACGCCGCCCGGTCCTGCAGCCAGTGCAGCACGTTCCCCGCCAGCTGCTCGCCCAGGCATCCCGTCGAGATGTACTCGGGGTAGATCATCCGGTCGGCCAGCAGGTTCACCAGCGTGATGTACTTCGCCTTCAGCAGCATCTTGCCCAGCACGCGCGTCGTCCAGAAGACCCGGTAGAGAATCGCCGCCGGCTTGCCGCGGTGCAGCATCTCCAGGCTGATCGACCCCGACACGGCGAGGCACGAGTGCGCCAGCTGGATGATCTCCGCGGTGCGTCCGATGTGGACCTCGACGGGGAGGTTGGTGCCCTGCAACTGCTGGCGCACGTGGTCGGCCTGATGCGGCTTCAGACAGCCCGCCAGGAAGCGGACGTCGGGGCGTTTCGCATGAATGATCTGCGCCGCGCGGATGAGCGACGGTACGTTGTAATCCAGCTCGTGCTTGCGCGAGCCCGGCAGCATGGCCACGATGGTGCCGGGCTGTCGTCGCTGCGCTGCCATGAAGTCGCCATCCAGCCGTTGCTGGGCCAGCTCGTCGAAGTAGGGATGGCCGATCAGCTCGGTCTGCACGCCGTGTTCGGCGAAGAAGTCGTGCTCGAACGGCAGGCTTGACAGGACGCGATCGGTCAGCCGGCGCAGCTTGTGGACGCGCCACCGGGCCCAGCCCCAGATCTGCGGCGGCACGAAGTAGCAGACCGGAATGCCCGCCTTCTTCGCTGCGCCCGCCAGCCACCAGTGGTAGCCCGGGTAGTCGATCAGCACCAGCACGTCGGGGCGACGCTTCGCAAACTCTTCCTTCGCCAGTTTGTGCAGCCGCAGGAAGGTCGGCAGCGCCTTGATGACCGCTCCCAGCCCCATCACCGCGAAGTTGCACAGCGGGAACACCAGGTCGGCCCCCGCGGCGGTCATCCGGTCCCCGCCGAAGCCTGTCACCTCTACCTGGGGATGCCGCTCGCGCAGCCGCCGAATGAGGTTCGCACCGTGCATGTCACCGGACGGCTCGCCGGCGCTGATGAACACTCGCATACGGGCATCCTGCCTGGTCGATGGGGGGAGACGGAGACACACCCTCCGCGGCCAGAGAGCATACCCCGGGCACGCGCTCGCAGACAAGGGCGATATAATCGCCGAAGTCCCCCATCCGTTCCCCCTTCGCGGAGTCGCATCCATGTCGTCGCTGCGCCTGCTTCTCCTGGCCGCCGGGCTGACCGGTGCTCTCGCCGCCCTCCCTGCCTCCGATCTGCCGTCGGATCCCTACACGGCCACCTTCTCCATCGTCGCCTACGATCCAGTGACGAAGGAATGGGGCATCGGCGTCGCCTCGAAGTACCTGGCCGTCGGCAGCGTCGTCCCTCACGCGAAGGCCGGCGTCGGCGCGGTCGCCACCCAGGCCTTCGTCAACTATAGCCTCGGGCCGCGCGGCGTCGATCTCATGGCTGAGGGCAACTCCGCCGCGGATGCCCTGGCCGAGCTGAAAAAGTCCGATCGCTTCATCGAATCGCGGCAGCTGGGCCTCGTCGATAAGGCCGGCGACGCCGTCACCTTCACCGGCAAGAAGACCCTCGCCTACGCTGGCGGCAAGACCGGCAAGCACTACGCCTGCCAGGGCAACATCCTCGCCAGCGAGAAGGTCATCACCGACATGGCGAAGGCCTACGAGGAACACGCCCGCTGGCCGTTCGCCTGGCGCATCTGGGCCGCCCTCGAGGCCGCCGAGAAGGCCGGGGGCGACCGGCGCGGCAAGCAATCCGCCGCCATCCTCCTCGTACGCGAACGAGGGGGGCCCAACGGTTTCGGCGATCGCGCCCTCGACCTGCGCGTGGACGATCACACCGCCCCCATCGCCGAGTTGGGGCGCATTCTCGCGCTGGCGGTGCGCAAGCCGAAGAGTGACTGACCTTGTGAGGGCGGCGGCCTCGGGGTATGGAACGAAAAAAGGGGCGGTAGCGCTGCCTTGCGCCACCGCCCACTCTCGAGGTAGGTGTGGGATTCCGGGTGTGGGACTCAGGGCCGGCTCAACCTTGCGGGGTGGACCGGTCACCTCTACCTGATTCATCGACCACCCAGACACCCTCCCTTGACTGATTTTCTCGCGCGCTGCGCGGAAGGATCGCCATGCGCCGCTATGCACTGCCGCTGACTCTCTCTGCCCTGGCGCACCTCGCCGTGGTAATCCTGGTAGTCGTGCTGGCCGTGTCCATGCCATCCAGCGAGAAGTCTGGCGTCCGGGCTGCTGGCACCGGTTCGCTGACGCTCGCCCTCGCCGGTCCGCAGCGCCGGCCAGCCGCCCCGCCGCGCAAGCTCGACCCCGACGAATGGAACGTCGATCTCGAACCGCCCCGGCTCGTCATCCCGGCTGCACCCGCTGTTCCGGACACCCCGGGTTCCGGTGGTCCGATTCAACCGGTGGGACACGCCACCCCGGCCGGTCCTGGTCCTGGGACCACCGAACCCGGTGGCACCTCGGGGCCCGGCATGGGCCCCGTCGGCTCGACCCTGTTGCCTGTTTCTCGGCAGGCGCAGCGCATTGTCTACCTGCTTGATCGCTCCATCAGCATGGGCCCCGGCGGCGGACTCGACCGCGCTCGCGCCGAGGTCGCTCTGAGCCTGCGCGCCCTGCCTCCGGGCGCACGCTTTCAAATTCTGGCCTACAACCGTAGCGTCGTGCCTCTGGTGCCCCACCCGGCTGGCCTCGTCCCGGCCGACACACCGCACCTGGCCCAGGCGCTCACGGCGCTGGAGGAGCTGAGTGCCACGGGGGCCACTCATCACGCCGCCGCCCTGCGTCAGGGACTGGCACTGCGTCCCGAGGTGCTGTTTCTGCTGACCGATGCCGACGACCTGGACGACCGCGAGGCCGCCGCCCTGATCCGCGCTTACCCGGCCGGCACCGTCCTGCACGTCGTCGAACTGGCCCGCGGTCTCGCCGGCCGTCCCGGGGCCCTGGCCCGCCTCGCTGCCCACACCCAGGGGTCGTACCGCCAGGTGCCTCTCCGTCGCTGACCCCCTCTGTTGCCGGATGCTACAATCGTCGCATTTTGAGACATCGTCTCTGTGGTGGAATCACACATCCCATCCGAGCGCCCGCGCCCGTCTCGCTGCGTGGTGATCGCCTCCGCGGCATAGAATCGACGCAAGCATCACTCCATTAGTTACTTGTGGCGATGAGTATTTTTCGCCATTTTGCCCGGGGGTTCCTGGCACGCCGATTGCTCTAATTGTGAGGCGAGGAGCGGTTGCGAGTCCCGTCTCCTCAACCAAGTTCGATCATCCCCCGCATTCACACCTCACTGGGCACGGGAAAACGGCTGGTAGCGAGTCCCAGCCGACTCCCGTGCCCACACCTCTTTTTCACTCGGTTTTTTCTTCCCTGGGATCATCCGCAGCGTGGATGCTGCTCGACGGGGCGGGCCTGCTTCCGGCGCGGTGGAGCGTCTGGGTGGTGGGGCGAGCGCCCGGTGCATATGCTGGAGGAGAGCAGAGGGAGGCAGCAGGGAGGGAGCTTTCTGGTGAGCGGGGCAACGCCATTCTCTCCGGATTACGTGACGGCGCGGCAGCGCTTCCGGGAAGGAGCCGACCGGCTGGGTTGGCAGCGGGAGGCGCATCGGCTGGAGGGCGTGGGGCCGCGCGGCGAGGAGTTGGCGGTAGACGTGGCGCGTTCGCCGGGCGAGGGGCCGGGGCCGTTGCTGGTGGTGTCCTCGGGCGTGCATGGAGTCGAGGGGTTCTTCGGCTCGGCGGTGCAGGTGGCGCTGCTGGAGCAGTGGGCGCGGCAGCCGCCGGCAGTGCAATGTCTGTTCCTGCATGGGCTGAACCCGCATGGGTTCGCCTGGTTGCGACGGTTCAACGAGAACAATGTCGATCTCAACCGCAACTTCCTGCTGCCGGGCGAGCGCTACGAGGGAGTGCCGGAGCATTATCCCGAGCTGGAGCCGATGTTGAATCCGCGCCGGCCGCCGGTGTGGTGGGATCCGTTCACGCTGCGGGCGCTGGGGGCAATCGCGCGGCACGGCATGGCGAACATGCGGCAGGCGGTGGCGAGCGGACAGTATGCCTACCCGCGCGGGCTGTTCTACGGCGGCGATGGCCCATCGTGGCTGGTGCGCCTGCTGGAGGCGCACCTGGGCCGCTGGTTGGGCGGCAGCACCGATGTCGTCCATCTCGACTTTCACACGGGGCTGGGGCGCTACGGCACGTGGAAGCTGCTGATCGACTATCGGCTGACGGAGGCGCAGCGGGCCCGGCTGACGGCATGGTACGGGTCTGACTCGTTCGCCGAGGATGGGCTGGGTGATACGCACTACGTGGCCCGGGGCGGGTTCGGGCGCTGGTGTGCCTCGCGCGGGCTGGCGCCGGCCTACCTGTTTGCCTGTGCGGAGTTCGGGACGTACGGCCCGTTGAAGATGCTGGCGGGGATGCGGGCCGAGAACCAGGCGCATCACTGGGGCGACCCAGCGGGTGCGTCCACGGCGCAGGCCCGGCAGCGGCTGCGCCAGCTGTTCTGTCCCGACGCCGCGGACTGGCGTACGCGCGTCATTGCCGATAGTGTCGCGCTGGTGAACCGGGCGGCACAGGGGCTGGCGGAGTCGTCGGCGCAGGGGCGTTGACACCATCTTTCCTCGGGCGAGGGGCGTCGCATGGTTGCTTCCCTGGACGAGTGGATCACGCGCGAAGCGCTGGTGCTGGGTGATCTGGCGGCGATCGATCGGGTGGTGGCCGCGCTGGGCGACGAGGGCGTTCTGCTGGGGCTGGGCGAGGCGCTGCATGGGGGCGAGGAGGTGCTGACGCTGCGCAACCAGTGGTTCGAGCGCCTGGTAGAGAAGCATCGGTTCAGCGCCATCGCGGTGGAGAGTTGTTATGTGCGGGCGGCGCGGGTGAACGGCTTCATCCAGGGAGACGGGCCAGCCACGTTCGAGGAGGTGCGCGAGGAGGGATTCTCGCAGGGGCTGGGGCAGTTGGAGTCGAATCGCGAGCTGGCGGAGTGGATGCGACGCTGGAACGCGCGGCCGGGCTGTGCGGTGCCGCTGCGATTCTACGGCTTCGACATCCCGATGGGGGCGCTGGGGATGACCGGGCCGCGCCGGGTGCTGGAGACGGCGGTGGAGTATCTGGCGCGAGTGGAGCCAGCGCTGGCGCAGGCGCAGCGGGCGCGCATCGAGCCGCATCTGCTGTCGGATGCGGCGTGGGAGAACCCGGCCATGTACACCGATCCGTCGCAATCGGTGGGGCAGTCAGCCGAGGCGGCGGCGCTGCGGGTGGCGGTCGAGGAGTTGCTGGCAGCGTTGCGGCTGCATCGGCCGGCGCTGGTGGCGGCGACGGGAGAGGAATCGTTCGCGGAGGCCGTGCGGCACGCGGAGCTGGGGCGCGACGTGCTGACCTATCACGCCGCGCTGGCGCGGAACGTCGGGATGGGCCCGCTTCTGGGCTGGCGCGACGCGGTGATGGCGGACAACCTGATGCACCTGGTCGAGCGCGAGCGCGGCCGGGGGCGCATCCTGGTGTTCGCGCACAATGCGCATCTGCAACGGGGGAAGAAGCGATCGTGGTCGGGCTGGCATCAGGCGCTGGGCGTCGAGCCGTTCGCCTGGTGGCCGGCGGGGGCGCATCTCGACCAGCGGCTGGGAGCGCGCTACGCGGTGATTGGTACGGGGGTGGGCGTGTCGGAGGCGAACGGCATCGCTGCGCCAGAAGCGGGGACGCTGGAGGCCCGGCTGGGGGCCAGGTTGATTCCGACGCACCGGGGGGCCCGGCTGGCGGGGGAGGAGGTCGCCGCGCTGCCGACGCGGTCGGGTAGTGGGCGGAATCTGTCGTACACGCCGCTGGAGGTGCAGAGCCTGAGCGACTTCGACTGGCTGGGCGTGCTGGGCGAGGTGACCTACTGGCGCGGCGGTCGGCCGTTGCCGGGCTGATGGCGTGGGAAGGAGGTGAACGGTGGAGCGACGAGGGTTTCTGGTGGGGGTGGGGCTGCTGGCGCTGGCTGGGTGCGGGCGGACGAAGAAGACGCCGGACCAGATGAGCCCGGTGGAGTTCAACGCCTGGCTGGAGAAGCAGCTGGGGCTGAACGACCTGAAACTGACGGAGGAGGAGCCGGGCCAGTTCGTTGGCGCGGGCACGAAGGCGGGGAAGAAGTACGACGTGACGGTGACGCGCAGCGAGAAGAGCATCATCTGGCAGGCGCGGGGCGAGAGCGAGATTCTGCGCGGCGGCGTGAAGCGGTGAAAGTCACAAGGGCGGGTCTGCGGTGTCTATGAATGAGGGAGAGAGCGGGAGCGGCCCGCGTGCTTCCCTGGCCCAGGACGAGGTTCCCTTGAAACGCATGGTGGTGGGCATCACGGGCGCGAGCGGGACGATCTACGGAGTGCGGCTCTTGCAGGTGCTCCGCGAGGTGGAGGGGGTCGAGGTCCACCTGGTGCTGAGTCCCGGGGCGCGCGTCACGCTGCAGAAGGAAAGCGGCATCGACCCGGAGACGGTGGTGCAGCTGGCGCATCGGGTGCATGATCCAGCGAACCTGGCCGCGCCGATCTCCAGTGGGTCGTTCCTGACGCATGGAATGATTGTGGCGCCTTGCTCGATGAAAACGCTGAGCTGCATCGCCTACTCGATGGACGATAATCTGCTGGTGCGGGCGGCCGACGTGGCGCTGAAGGAGCGGCGCAAGCTGGTGCTGGTGCCGCGCGAAACGCCGTTGCACCTGGGCCATCTGCGCGCGATGGTGGCGGTGACGGAGATGGGCGGCATCATCCTGCCGCCGTCGCCAGGCTTCTACCATAGGCCGCGGACCATCGAGGATCTGATCGATCAGACGATCGGCAAGATCCTCGACCAGTTCGGGTTGCCGCACCAGCTGTTCCAGCGCTGGGGCACGCGCGAGACGGGCAGTGAGTGAAGGGAGAACGCGATGTTCGAGTGGTGGGCGGGGTTGCCGTGGTGGCTGCGGGTGGGCGTGGCGCTGCTGTTCCTGCTCGCCTCGACGGTGCTGTGGCTGAGTGGCCGATTCTGGCCCTGGGGCTGGGCGGTTGGGGTGGTGCTGCTGCTGTTCTCGTTCCCCTCGTCGAACGAGCGGAAGGGGTATCACGACTTCTGAGGTGAGACACGTCAATGGGGCAGGCCCGGAAGCGCGGCGTCGATATCTGGGAAGCCATCCGCGGCATGATTGCCCCGGTGCTGGAGCGCTGGCGCAAGCGGTATCCGGGTAGCCGGCGACGCGTGCTGCTGGAGCGGCTGATGGCAGCGGCGAACGCAGAGGACCCGGCGGAACTGATGACGGCCGGGGAGGAGTTCCTGGCGCTGACGGGGGAGGTGCCGCCGGGGTTCTACGTGGAGAGTCGCACGCTGCCGCCACGCTACCTGCTGAGTGGACAGCGCGTGGTGGGGCGGCGCAGGAGCGAGGACTGGGCGATCCATCCCTACCATCCCCAGGTCTGGCGCTAGCCGCGGAGCGAGTCGAGCCAGGCGTTGACGTGCTGAATCTTGCTAAGAGCGTTGGCCGGCTGGTAGTGGGTGGTGGTGGCGAAGGTGGTCGCAAGGCGCTGCGGCCTAGCCGGTGAGCCATCCTCCTGAGACAACCTTCATGAGCGCCGGGTCAGGTCTGTTGCCTGATTCGGCCTGCATTGAGTGTCATTCGCGCACCGGGTTGACGGCTACGCTTACGGCTCGCTCTCGGTCATCCCGGATGTCCCGGACCGACGACGCAAACCACGGAAGCTGGGTGGCAAGGTCGATCACCGCCACCATCACCGTGGCAGCCGTCACCTCCGGACCCCCAAAGTAGATGCTTCTCTGCTGCCACAGGAACTGGTGCCGCTCGAGCACCCGGCGAATCTCCAGGTAGGCGTTATTGTACGGGTCGCCATGGTGAACCCTCAGGTGCTCGACATCCATGTCGAAGGCGATGGCGTACACGGTGGCCTCCCGCTTGAACGAGGCCGGGAGGCCGTGTCGCAGCGCACCTGAACGTGCCTCCCTCGTCGCGGCTACTGTCATGGGTGAACCTCCACTCGAGCGAACCATCTTCGACATGGTTGCGGATCGTCGAACCGGTTGCAAGACAGGAACGGGAGGCTTTCCGGGTTGAACGTCCAGGGTCATCTTCCGATGGGGCGCGGAGCCATGCAACCGGGAGAGCTTACGGGGCCGGGCGCGGCGATGTAGCGTCGGGTTTGCCTGGAAGATTCCTATCTGCTCTGGGCAGCAGCACCGTATCAGGCGCCCGGCCAAAGCGGTTACGGATGATTATCGGAGGCGAGCCCAGATCAGTGCCATCGCAGAGCGTCCATGTGGACGAGCTTCTCATTCGGCGACTTGCTCCACGCCCCAGGACGCCAGTACCTCCTGCGGTTCGTACCACTCGACGGCCCGCACGTGAGCCCACGGGAGCAGGCTGCGGGCGGCCTTGGTGCCCAGCCGCCGTGGGTCCGGGGTGATACCCACTCGGCCCAGGTCCAGCCGGTCTGCATCCCAGCAGGCCAGCAGGGTCGGGTCGCCGGTCGTGTGCCCGTCGGTGTGTAGCCGACAGGCCTCGTACAGCAACTCGAACCGAGAGTCATCGAGGTGGATCAACTCACCCCGCAGTGCATGGGCGAACTCGGCGCCCCGCAGGCCGTGGCCGTCGTCGTGGTCCTCCTTGACCCGGCGGGCATCGTGGAACAGGGCGAAGAGTGTGACGACTTCCCGGTCGGCCTGCGTGATCTCGGCGATCCGCAGCCCGTTCTCCAAAACCCTGGCCCAGTGAACGACGCCATGGAAACCGCGCACGGGCAGGACGTATCCGTCGAGGACGGCCGCCAGGATCGCCGGGTAGTCATGCACTGCTGGTTGTCCTCCGCCCGCCGAATGACATCCGGACGAGTAGTGCTCTGCTGGCGAGCAGAGCGAATGCGCACGGGGAAAGGCGATGTCCCAGGTTAGCCTCGCGCGGATGGGCAGGCAAGAAGGCGTCTCCGCAAGTGGATGCCGCGTCACACCAGCCGCACGGCCGGAGCGACGGCGTGGCGGTCGAGGAGAGCCGGCCAGTAGGCGAAGACCTCGCGGACGACGGGGCGGCCGGTGGTGTAACCCGTCACGCCCGGAGGGCCGGAGGTGACCAGCGGCGCCAGCTCGCGCGTGAAGCGCTCGACGATGGCCTTGCGTGTGTCGCGGACGGCCAGGCGCAGGACGACCTCGGGAGGTGACACCGTAGGCAGGACGCCGGGGAGGCTGTCGCCGCTGCCCAGGCATTCGATGTGGTGCTGCTCGGGGCGCGCGCCGGCGCGGTCGAGGCGGGCCAGGATCATCTCGGCGGCGCGGCGGGCCTTGGTGCGGGCGTCGGGGCCGGCGATCACCAGGGTGCCAGCGGCGGTCCAGCCGTCGCGGTAGGCGATGGAGACTTTCAGGCGCTCTGGAGCAGGCCGGCCGCGCGCGCCGGTAACGCGGACGGTGTCGGGGGCGGTCTCGGTCAGGGTGACGCTGGTGAAGTCGGCGACGACGTCGGGGGTCAGGTAGGCGGCAGGGTCGCCGACCTCGTAGAGGAGCTGTTCGCTGGCGGTTTCGATGTTGACGGCGCCGCCGGTGCCCGACGGTTTGCCCAGGGTGAAGGTGCCATCGGCGGCGAGATCGACGAAGGGGTAGCCGACGTGGGCGAGGTCGGTTTCGTCCCAGTGGCACCACAGGCCGCCGGTGGCCTGGGCACCGCACTCGATGAGATGGCCGGCGACGGTGGCGGCGGCAAGACGGTCCCAGTCGTCGAGGTGCCAGCCGTGCTCGAAGACGGCGGGGCCGGCGGTCAACGAGGCATCGGCGACGCGGCCAGTAATCACGACCGAGGCGCCCTGGCTAAGGGCCTCGACAATGGGAGCGCAGCCGAGATAGGCGTTGGCGCTGACGACGCGCGAACGGATGGTTTCGAGCGGCTGGCCACTGTCGAGATGGGCCAGCGCGTGGCCGGTGGCGAGGAGTTCATCGAGGCGGGGCAACAGGTCGTCGCCGGTGACGATGCCGATGCGGCGGTCGGCGAGGCCGGCTTCGTCGAGCAGGGTGCGGGCCTGGGCGGCGCAGGCGGCCGGGTTCATGCCGCCGGCGTTGGTGATGATGCGGAAGTTTGGCTGATCGCGCAGCTGGGGCGTGAGTCGGCGCAGGGTGTCGAGGAAATCGCGAGCGAAGCCGGTCGTCGGGTCGCGCTGGCGCTGGAGGGCCAGGATCGACATGGTCAGCTCGGCGAGATATTCGAGGGTGAGATAGTCGAGCTGGCCGTGCTGGGCGAGGAGGATGGGGGCGTCGAGGTTGTCGCCCCAGAAGCCGCTAGCGTTGCCGATGCGCACCCGTCTGCTCATGGTCGCCTCTCTCCGTCGGAGTCCGTCCGATGGTCAGAGTACGCGGCGCGAGGGCGGGACGGAAGTGGAGTCGCTTCACCGGGAGGCGGCGAGGCGGTCTTACTGGGGTTCGACGTGGAAAGCGCGGGCGCAGGTTTCCTCGGAGAGGACGCGGCCACAGACGGGGTCGCGGTATTCCAGCTCGACAAGGAGGGTGTCGCGGCCGCCGGGGCGGGTGGGGCCGTACCAGGTCAGGCGGGCGGGCCAGCGCTGGGGGCCACGCAGAGTCAGCCGGCACAGGCGCGGTAGGTTGGCGGGCCAGGGGCGCTCCTTCGGGGCGAGCTGCTGGTTCAGGGCGGGCTGCCAGAGACCATCGACGTGCACCTCGTCGCCCTGGGTGCGGGCGCGAATCCAGGCGACGGTGCCGAGCAGGCTGCGCACCAGGCAGGCGGGGCCGCGAGCGAACTGAGCGGAGTGGGGCATCACGGGGGAGCCGCGGGCGGGAGCGCTGCCGTGGCGCGTCGTCTCCTGGTGATTCTGACCATCACTGATACAGAGGAAGACGATCTCGGTGGCGTGCGACGAGCGTCGGCGCGAGCGCAGCTCGAGACGGTGGCGCTGGCCAGGGGCCTGGACGTAGGAGCCCTCGGCCTCGAAGGGTAGCTCGCGCAGGTGCGACTGGACCCAGAGCGTGGTTTGCAGCCAGGCAGCGCCCGGGGCGTTCAGATGCGCGAGCGCCTCGTGGACGGGGGCAGCGGCGCTGGGTTCGGGGGTGACCTGGGTGAGGTCGGCAAGTTCGGAAGGCAGGGCGGGAGGGGCGGCTTCACGCGGTTGGCGGAGCGCCCCGGCGAGGAGGAACACCCCGACGCCAGTGAAGAGAACGGGAAGGAAGCGATACCACCACATGGGCAAGACCTTCCGAGTTTGACGAAAGAACCGGCCTGGCGCGGACCGACTATATCCAGGGACTCCCGGAAGGAAAAAGATGAACCTTCCTCGGACTCGGCCGCGCCGCGGACGGGGTGGAGGAGTGGAGCCGGCGGGTCGGGGGAGTTGGATTGAGTTCCACGGACGAGGGGGAGCAGATGAAGCGTAAACTGGCAGTGTGGACCCTCCTGGCGGCCCTGGGCGGGTGGGCGATGCCGACAGCCGAGGCCGGCAAGTTCATGAGTTCGGCGTTCCGGGAAGCACCGGAGGGCTCGCGGTGGGGCCCGAGCTACGGGGCGGAGGTGCCGCACTACGTCGGGCCGTATGGACAGCCGATCCATCAGATGGCGCCGTCGAGTACGCAGGAGCCGACGGGGGCGGACTATGCCCACGCGATGCTGGCACAGGCCTACCCAGGGGCGCTGCTGTCGCAGGCAGGAGTGCAGTCGCCGTCGCCCTACGTGACTCATGCGATGCACCAGCAGCGGGCGGGCACGGGGTCGGGCATCCAGCAGACCAACGGGGTGAACCCGGGCATCGAGGCGATGCAGAACCCGCAGATGGCCGGGGCGCCGGGGATCATTCCGCCGGGGCCTCCGGGTGCGGTGGCGGCGCTGGGCGCGCTGAATGGCGCGCCGCAGGTGCCCTCGACGCACCGGTCGGAGATCCGCTTCGTCGGGCCGGCGGGCATGAAGATCTCGTGGTATGCGCCGCGGTCGGACGGGAAGGCGGGGTTCACGACGCAGTTCCTGGAAGCTCCGGCGCGGTACAACTTCCTCCAGGCGAACATCTACCGGCTGAAGCTGGGCGACATCCCCAACCGGCCGGGGCTGGACCTGTATCCGACGCTGGAGGTGGTGCCCTGCACGCCGCGGACGGCGACGTTCCTGGCGCACAGTGCGGTGCCTGTGAGCTTCACCGAGGAAGATTTCGAGCAGGTGTCGGCCGGGAACTTCGTGGTGAAGGTCATCTACCTGCCCGATCCGCAGTTCCAGGACCTGGCGGCGACGGGACCGGATGAGGTGGTGTCGTCGCGGCTGGAGCCGGGCGTCGATCCGATTCTGGAAGCGAAGCGGCGCGGTTCGATCCTGGCGGTGATCCGGCTGGGTAACATCGACCTGGAAGCGCCGAACACGCCGGCCATGGATGCGCCCGACCCGAAGATGGCGGCGGCGCAGGCGGCGCAGCGGATGATGATGCAGCAGCAGGCGATGATGCAGGGGATGATGCGGCCGGGCATGCCGCCGGGCGCCGGGTTCATGCCGCCGGGCATGACGCCTCCGGGCATGATGGGCATGATGCCTCCGGGTGGCGGTGGGATGATGCCTCCAGGTGCTGGTGGTGGGATGATGCCTCCGGGTGGCATGATGCCGCCAGGCATGATGGGGATGATGCCTCCAGGTGCAGGCGGCGCGGGCATGATGCCGGGCGGCGGCGCGGCAGGCATGCGTCCTGGCATGATGCCTCCGAGCGCGATGATGCCGGGCGGGATGATGCCGCCAGGGATGCTTCCGCCGGGGATGATGCCGCCAGGCGGCGGACCGACGCCGGGTGGAGCTCCGACGCCCTCAGCGACAGCACCCGGTGCAACGCTGCCGTCGGCGCCGATCGGCAAGAACACGGAAGCCGCGCCAGCGCCGAAGCTGACGCTGGTGGACCTGATGTTCAAGTCGTCGAAGTAAGCTGGATCGGATGAGCCGGGGGCGGCGCGCCCTGACGTCGGGAGTGGAAGGCGGGAGAGCCTTCGACACCCGGCGCAGCAGGGCCCACGCCCCCGGCGACTTTGCCCGGCTGACCGAGGTGTCTTGGAAGCCGGAACCTTGCCTACCCTCCAACCCCCCTGAAAATCCATGAACCTACGCCTCCCGGTCGTGGTCGGTCTGCTCGCGGCGGGCTACGCCGTGGGGCAGTACGGCCCTCCAGCGCAGTATGGCCCTCCGGCACAGTACGGCCCTCCAGCGAAGTTACCTGCCGTCGGGGCTGCGCCGCTCACCTTCGTGCGGTTCACCGGCAGTCCCGGGATGAAGGTCACCTTCTACCAGGGACGGGCGCGGCCACGGGCCTTCGATGCGCCGGCGGTGGCGGGGCTGCGGCCTGGCTACCTCTACCGCGTCCAGCTGAGCAACATGGAGGGGCGCGGCGGGTTGGTCCTGTTCCCCACCATCGAGGTGCGCGGCAGCCTGAAGCTCAAGCCCAACTGCCCGGCGATCAACTTCCCTGCGACCATTCACCTGGGGCCCGACGACATCGAGGCGGTGCTGAATGGGTCGCTGATCACCAAGGTGATCTATCTCGAACATCCGGATCGGGCCGAACCGCAGGCAACGAAGAACGGCGAGATCCTCGAGTTCGACCTGCCGCGCGATCGCGACCTGGCTACCGAGGCGCGACAGCGCGGGCGGATCATGCTGGTAGTCCACTTCGGCGAGCGCATCCCGACGGACGAGGAGCTGATTCGCACCAATGTCCCGGGGACGATCCTGCATCCGGGCGAGAAGGTGGTGGGGCCGGCGGTGGCGCCGCCGTGTCTGCACCTGGTGCCCAAGGCGGGTGAGGAGGAGTGCCTGCACGACGGCGGTGACCGACTGCTGCAGGCGGGATTCGACACCGATGGGAACCTGGGCGGGCTCGACCCGGAGGACACCGTGGCCGAGTATCGCGACAGCGGTGGTCGGCGGCGCATCGTCTGCTCGAACCGGGTGTGCCTGTGCGTGCCGCGCTTCGTGGCGCTGCGGAAGGAGTGCCCGCTGGCGCGCAGCGAGAGCGTGATGGGCCCGGTGGATCGCAAGGTGGTCAAGCGGAACGTGACGATCGAGGAACGGGTGCCGAGCCTGATGACGGCGCAGACCAAGAGCCCGCGCGGGCTGGAAGGGCGGATGCGTCCCGGGGTGAACCTGAACGTGCAGGGGCTGGGCCTCTTCTCGGTGCTGAAGGTGCTGCAGGCGCAGCAGCTGGACATCGGCCCCATCGAGGCGATCGCCACGAAGCGGATCATCCAGCTGACCGAGAAGCAGAAGGCCGAGGTTATCCACGGGATCAAGGTGGTGCGCGAGTTCAGCACGGTGACGAAGCTGGAAGGCGTGGAGCAGATCCTGCACACGTCGGTGGTGGCGCGGGTGAAGCCGGGGCCGGAGATCATCACGGCGAACGTGGTGGTGCGCGACCTGACGGTATGCTGCAACGAGGCGCCCATCCCGCCGGAACGGCCGCTGGTGCTGATCAAGTGTGCGGACAAGAGCTGTGCGAAGCCGGGTGACGTGGTGACGTTCACGCTGCGGTACAGCAACAACGGCGGTCGGCCGATGACCGACGTGGCCGTGTCAGACAGCCTGTCGGGTCGGCTGGAGTATGTCGAGGGAACGGCGGAGACCGACCGCGACGCGGTGTTCACGGTGCAGCAGAACGAGGCAGGGTCGCAGGTGCTGCGCTGGGAGATCGGCGGCACGCTGCAACCGGGCGAGACGGGCCGGGTCCGGTTCCAGGCTCGGGTGCGGTGACAGACTGCCGGAGACTGCTGCCGGAATGACAGCCGGCCAGCGCGAGGGAGGACCCCTCGGGCTGGCCGGTGCGCTTTTTCTATCTCGTTGTTGCGCCATGGGTTGCAGAGAATGATCGTTCTGCGCTCCGCGGCGGAGGAAATCTGGCACGCTCCTTGCTTTCTTCAGAGACGTGCATCTGAGAGCGAAACCATCGCGGGGCCGCTGGTCCCAAGGTGTGTGACCATAGCCAACGAGTGAGAAGGAGCAGGCACATGAACACGTCGCGATTGCTGCCGAACCTGTGGGCGAACTTCGATCGACTGCAGGGCGAGATGGACCGGCTGCTGGAGGGCTGGGGCGTCGATCTGACGCGCGGGCTGGTGCCGGCGTTTCCGCCGGTGAATGTGTGGGAGGACGCCGAGGCCTTCCACGTCGAGGCGGAGCTGCCTGGCATGACGCGCGAGCAGGTGCAGATTGCCGTGACGCACAAGAATCAGTTGACGCTGACGGGCGAACGGCTGGACCAGGAACCGGAGACGGGCCGGTGGCACCGGCGCGAGCGAGGCTTCGGACGGTTCCAGCGCATTCTGAAGCTGCCGCTGCCGGTCGATGCCGACCGGGTGGATGCGAAGCTGGAAGACGGCCTGCTGCAGGTAACGCTGCCCAAGGCCGAGGAATGCAAGCCGCGCAAGATCGTCGTCAAGGCCGAGTAAATGAGGAGGAACCACCCATGAGCGATACCGTGATGAAGGTGAATGGCGCGACGATGCAGCGGGAGCCGGTGGCTCCGCGTCGGTTGACGATCACTCCGCCGGTGGACATTCTGGAGCTGCCGGACGAGCTGGTGCTGCTGGTGGATCTGCCGGGCGTGAAGGCGGACGATGTGGACGTCCACTTCGAGCGCGGCGAACTGACAGTGAAGGCCAAGCGCGAGGCGACCCCGCGGTCGGGGCGAGCGCTGGTCGAGGAGTTTCTGCCGGGCGATTTCTCGCGCGGGTTCCTCATCAGCCAGGACATCGCTCCGGATCGGATCGTCGCGGAGCTGAAAAATGGCGTGCTGATCGTCCATCTGCCCAAGGCAGAGACGGCGATGCCGCGTCGGATCAGCGTCAAGGGCAACTGAGCGCCCAGGACGCGCGGGATACTCCCAGAAGGCAGGCGGGTCGGAGGCAACTTCGGCCCGCCTGTCACCTTTTTCAGCGCTGGCAGGTGCCGGTGTCGCAGTTGGCGGCACGACGGCGCGGCAGGAGGGGGCGGATGGCGGCGAAGGCGTAATAGCCGACCCAGGCGAGTTGATAGAAGCCGGGCAGGCGCGTCAGGCGGGCCATCCAGCCGAAGCCGCGGACGTGCTCCCAGATGGCGATGAAGGCATCGACGCCGGTTCGGATGTCGTCGCCGACCTTGACGTGCATGACGCGATGGATGCGCTGCGGGTCGAGGCCGTGGGCGGCGGCGTCGAAGCCGGGGCCGGTGATATCGACATACTGCACGGAGGGATCGTCGGCGGTGCGCCGGCGGTAGTGGTCGATCTCGCGGGAGCAGAGCGGGCAGAGGCCATCGTAGAAGAGCGTGAGCGTGGTCATGAGCCGTCCTCCGGGTTCCTGCTAGATCTATAGGCAGGCGCGAGGCCGGGCGGTCATTCCTCGTAGACATCCGGCAGCTGATTGCGCTGGAGCGGCTCGGGGCGGCTGTCGTCGCTGTCGAGGGGAGCCTTCTCGGTGCCGGCCTCGTGGCGTTTCATCAGGCGGGCGACCTCTTCGGCGTCGAGCGCCTGGGTGTGCTCGTTGGGCTGGGGGGGCGGCGGCTCGTCGGGGCCCAGCGACACGCGAAACTTGAAGTGGGCGATGGTGAGCTGATCGTCGGGCAGCAGAGCGGCGCGGCGGACGCGGGTGCCGTTGACGCGGGTGCCGTTGGTGCTGCCGAGGTCGCGCAGGAGGAGCAGACCGTCGGTCTTGACGATGACGCAGTGAATCTTCGAGACGCTCTTGTGGTCGAGGCGGAGGTCGCAATCCTCCTTGCGGCCGACCACGACCAGATCCTTGAGGATGTCGAAGGTGGGCGTACCCCCGTCGAGGGGAATGAGCCTGGCACGCATGGGGGCTCCAGCAGGGGACCGACGAGAGAGTGTCTGCTTTTTATAATACCTACCACTCCCGCGTCGCCGCCAGAGTCGGCGGACAAATCTGGAGCGAGAAACGAGGGACGGCCCATGGCGGCACGGCGCAGCGAGACGGTCCAACTTACCCATCCTGCCGGAGGCACGCTCAGCGGTGTGCTGGCGCTGACAGAAGCGTCGAAGGCGGTGGTGTACGTCCACGGGTTTGGGTCCCACCGGGACGGCGAGAAGGCGCAGGCGATGCAGGCGGCGTGTGCAGCGCGGGGCCTGGGCTACGCGGCGTTCGACTTCCGGGGGCATGGGGCCTCGTCGGGGACGATGACCGAGTTGCGCGCCAGCGGGCTGCTGGACGACCTGGACGTGATCCGTGCCGCGCTGGCGGCGCGCGGCGTGACCCGGCTGTACCTGGTGGGGTCGAGCATGGGCGGCTTCGCCAGCGCGTGGTATGCCCAGCGACGACCCGAGGCGGTGGTGGCGCTGGTGCTGCTCGCGCCGGCGTTTCACTTCCTTCACGGGAAGCTGTTCCGCCTGGACGAGGCCGAGCGCGCCCGCTGGCAGGCGACGGGGCGGCATCGGTTTCGCAACCAGTGGATGGACGCGGAGCTGGGCTGGGGCCTGGTGGAGGAGTGCGAGCAGTTCGAGCCCGAGCGGCTGGCGGCCGGGTGGCGGACGCCGACGCTGATCTTCCACGGGCTGGAGGATGACGTGGTCCCCTGGCAGGACACGCTGCGCCTGGTCGAGCGGTCGCCATTTCGGCAGATGGAGGTGCGGCTGTGGCGCGATGGGGACCATCGGCTCCAGGGGTACCGCGCGGAGATGGCAGGCGAGGCGTGCCGGTTTTTCGTCGGGCATGGCGTTTGACCCGACCTGCCAGGCCGGGTAATCTGCCTCGAACGTCATCCCGTGACAGATGACGGAAATTCAAGGGGTACCGCTGTGATGAGACGTGGGCTGGCGATGGGGGTGATGGTGCTGCTGGCGGTGGCCGGCGCCCGTGCCGAGGACGACTTCAAGGTCGAGGACGGGTTCGTGTCGTTGTTCAACGGCAAGGACCTGACCGGGTGGCGCTACAAGGGGTCGAAGGAGAACCTGGAGGGGAAGACGGAGACGCCGGACAAGCGCATCGCCGTGGAGAACGGCGTGATCGTGATGCGCGAGAAGGATCAGGCGGGCAAGGGCGGCATCAAGGACCTGTACACGGTGAAGGAGTTCCCGCGGGGCTTCCACCTGAAGGTGGAGTTCCGGGCCGGGCCGCGCGCCGACAGTGGGGTCTACGTGCGCGGGCCGCAGCTGCAGGTGCGCGACTACCTCCGACGGAACGAGAAGAAGCACCTGAAGGAGTTCAAGACCGACGGGTGGAATACGCTGGACATCGTGGTGCGCAACGACGTGGTGACGACGCTGGTGAACGGGCAGGCGCTCGGGGAGAAGGACGAGTTCAGCCTGGCGTTCAAGGACGGGAAGTTGAAAGCGGCCCTGAACGGCAAGGTGGTCGATCCGAAGAGTGTGCAGGTCCGGCGCGGGCCGATCGCCGAGTGCCGATGCAACGGCGAGGCGCTGGAGGTGATGACCAACATCCCGGGGACGGGCGGCATCGGTCTGCAAGCGGAGTCGGGCAAGTTCGAGTTTCGCCGGGTGCGCGTGAAAGAGGAGAAGTAACCATGAGAACGACACTCGCATTGATCGGGATGGTAGCGCTGGCCGGCGGGATGACCACGGCGCGTGCGGAGAAACCGGCGGCGCCGAAACGGCTGCTGGTGATCACCGAGTCGCGCGGGTTCGTCCACGACGTGGTGCGGCGGCCGAAGGATGGGTCGCAGTGCCTGGTCGAGCAGGTGCTGACCGAGCTGGGCAAGTCGTCGGGGGCGTTCGAGGTGGTCTGCACGCAGGATTCGCGCAAGGCGATCACGGCGGAGAACCTGGCCAACTTCGACGCGGTGTTCTTCTACACGACGGGGAGCCTGCCGCTGTCGGAGACGCAGAAGGCCGACCTGATCAGCTTCATCAAGAAGGGCAAGGGTTTCGCGGGGTCGCACTCGGCGACCGACACCTTCTATGACTGGCCGGAGTACGGCAAGCTGATCGGCGGCTACTTCGACGGGCATCCGTGGCATCAGAAGGTGAAGGTGGTGGTGGAGGACCCGAAGCATCCGGCGACGCGCCACCTGGGCCAGACGTTCGAGATCACCGACGAGATCTACCAGTTTCGGGCGCCGTACGACCGGAAGCGACTGCGCGTGCTGATGCGGATGGATCGGAGTGTGGATCGAGAGCGGGCGTTCGTCAACGGCAAGGAGCTGGCGAGCGGCGACGGGCTGGAGTTGACCGTGGCGAACGGCAAGCCGACCGTGAAGGTGAATGGCAAGGAGGTCGAGGCGCGCGACGTCCGCATCGAGGGACCGCGCGGCAACCGGCGCGATCGCGACAACGCACTGGCCTGGATCCAGGAGTATGGGCAGGGACGCGTCTTCTACACGGCGCTGGGGCATCGGCCCGAGGTGTGGAAGGACGAGCGGTTCCAGAAGCACATGCTGGGCGGGCTGCGCTACGTGCTGGGGCTGGAGAACGCCAGCGCGGCTCCCCAGATGATTGGCGACTGAGCCGGGTGAACGCGGGGCGGGAGGCCCTCCCGCCCCGGACTAACGGGAAGCAGACCATGACGTCATCGTCGCACGACCGGGGGATTCTGCTGGCACTGCTGGCGCTGCGGCGTGGCGCCATTGACCATGCGGGGCTGGTGGGCGCGCTGGAGGCGTGGGCGACGGCGCCGGGGCAGTCGCTGGTGGATGTGCTGCTGGCGCGGGGGCAACTGCGCAGCGAGGAGCGGGCGGCGCTGGAGCAGAGCCTGGACGAGGAACTGCGGAAGCAGCTGGCCGAGCAGGCGACGACGCCACCCTCGCAGGGGACGGCGTCGCCATTTCGGACGCCGCCCTTGCCTGGGTTCGACCTGCCAGTGCCGAGCGAGCCCAGCGTGCCGGGCGACGAACTGGCGGACAGTCCGCGGCGCTATCGCAAGGCGCGGAAGCACGACGAGGGCGGGCTGGGGATCGTGTTCGTAGCGCGCGACGTGGAACTCGACCGGGAAGTGGCGCTGAAGGAGATTCAGGAGAAGCACGCGGACAACCCGGTGGCGCGAGAGCGGTTTGAGCTGGAGGCGCGAATCACCGGACGACTGGAGCATCCGGGCATCGTGCCGGTGTATGGGCTGGGTGTCTACCCGGATGGTCGGCCGTACTATGCGATGCGGTTCATCCACGGGCACACGCTGCGTCAGGAGATCGACCAGTATCACGCGCGGGGCCGCAAGAGCACGCCAGCGGAGCAGGGGCTGGCGTTGCGGTCGTTGCTGGGGCGGTTCGTGGCGGTGTGCGACGCGCTGAGTTACGCGCATGCGCGCGGCATCATTCATCGAGACATCAAGCCGGCGAACATCATGCTGGGGGCGTACGGCGAGACGCTGGTGGTGGACTGGGGCCTGGCCAAGATCAAGGGCGAGGCCACCCCCGAGGGAGAGCCGGAGCGCGGGCCGTCGGGCAGCGGGCGCGATCGGCTGTATCAAACGCGCGCGGGGGCGGTGGCGGGAACGCCGTTCTTCATGAGCCCGGAGCAGGCGGAGGGGAAGACGGCGGAGGTGGGTCCCGCCAGCGACATCTACAGCCTGGGGGCGACGCTGTATTATCTGCTGACGCGGTCGCTGCCGTACGAGGAGACGGTGGTGGGTGGTGAGGGGATGAACCCGCTGGGTTCGGGGAAGGTGGTGCCGCCACGGAAGGTCAAGGCGGACGTGCCGGCGGCGCTGGAGGCGGTGTGTTTGAAGGCGATGGCGCGACGGCCGGAGGACCGGTATGCCTCGGCGCAGGCGCTGCGGGACGACATCGACCGCTGGTTGGCGGACGAGCCGCCGCTGGCCTACACCGAGACGCTGCCGGAGCAGGTGCTGCGGTTCGCGCGGAAGCATCGTAGCGGGACGCTGGCGGCGGCGGCGGCGCTGGTGGTCATCACGATCGCCTCGCTGGTGGCGATGGTGCAGATTCGGGCGGCGCAGCAGCGCGAGGCGGTGGCCTACCGGGTCAACCTGCTGCAGCGCGATTTCAGTCATGGGCTGGAGCAGTTTCACTGGGATCGGCTGGAGGCGCTGGACAGGACGCTGGCCGAGTGGGAGGCGCTGGAGGGGACGTTGCCGGCGGCCCAGGATCGGCTGCACGAGACGATGGCGCGGTGGCTGCGGCAGCAGCTGGTGCCGACGTTGACGCCGCAGACGCAGGAGCGCATCGAGAAGCAGGTGGAGGTGCTGCGGCAGCGCGATCCGAACCGCGGCGCCGAACTGGCCGAGGAGCTACGGCTGCGTCTGCGGCGCTGGGACGAGGCGCTCCCCCGGCTGCAGGCGCCGTTTCTCGATGCGGCGAAGGTGCTGGGGCTGCGGCAGATTCGTCAGGAGCAGAACGCCCTGGTGCCGGAGGGGAAGCGTTCGACGGTGCTGTTCCCGACACGCATCACTTCGCCGGGGAATGTCCGGCTGCGCGGCGTGTTCGAGGGGTGGGAGGCAGCGCCGGTGGTGGGGCTGCTGCTGGATCACGACGAGGAGTGGCGGTATCAGTTCGTCCTGTGCGTGCCGAACTACCAGCCGCGCGACCACGAACGCGATCTGAAGACCGTGAAGGGGACGCTGGGCGAGGCGCTGCGGGCGGGCGAGCCGGTGAGCTTGCGCATCCTGCGGAACACGGACGAGTTGGCCCGGGTGAACCTGCGCGTGCCGGTCGGCCCGTTGATGCTGACGGCGGAGCGGACGGGGTCGCGGCTGGAGGTGCAGGTGGGGTCGCAGCGGCTGGTGTTCGACGATCCGTTTCCGCTGCCGCCGCGCCGGGCCGGGGCGTACGGGCTGGTCTGGCCGGATGGGGTGCGGCTGAGCGAGTTGCAGGGGGAGCGGCAGGCGCAGTCGGCGCAGCCGGGCCCGGTAGAGCAGGCGGACATGCTGAAGGGGCAGGGGGAGTTCGAGAAGGCGCTGGTGCTTTACGAGGAGGCGCTGCGGCGGGCGTTGCCGACGGAGGCGCGGCAGGAGGTGCTGTTCAAACGGGCCGACTGTCTGCTCGATCTGGAGCGGACCGAGCAGGGGGTGGCGGGGCTGGAGGAGCTGGTGGCGCAGCTGGGGCGGGCCGGCGGGGCGGAGCGCGACTCGTGGCCGATCCGGGCGGCGTGCCGGCTGTGGCTGGTGCGGCTGAAGGAGAACGAGCAGGCGAAGGCCAACGAGGTGCTGGCGCAGCTGCGCGCGCTGTACAGCTTTGCGGAGCTGGCGCGGCTGGTGCCGGGACGGCTGCGACGGGACATTCTCGACAAGATGGGGATCTCTGGGCCGATCTGGCGGCAGGCCTACCTGGTGCGCGACGACATCGCCAAGCTCGAGGAGCGGATCAGCATCGAGGGGCTGATCAACGAGGACGGCGAGGAGCGACGGCAGACGCGGTGGCGGCTGGTGACGGCGTGCCGGGCTAACGGGCAGCTCGATCGCGCGGTGAACGAGGGCGAGAAGTTGCTGGAGGAGGTGCAGGCGGCGGGCAACATCGAGGAGTCGATCGCCGTGTGCCGGGAGTATCTCTGGCTGCTGCTGGAGGCGAAGCGGACCGACCGGGCGCTGGCGACGGTGGATGCGTGGTTGAAACGGGGGCCGCTGTACCAGCCGCTGCTGATCGAGCGGGCGCGGGTGCTGGCGGCGCTGGGAAAGCCGAAGGAGGCGCAGGCGGACGTCGAACGCTTCTTCGTTGAGGTGAGCCGGGGGGCGCTGGATTATGCGGAGTGGGCCGACGCCTGTCTGCTGCGGGGGTATCTGCGGCTGGAGGCGGGCGATCGCGCGGGTGCGGAAGAGGCCTGGCGGCTGGGGCACGTGCGCGACTGGCCGGGCGGGTTGCCACGCGCGCCGGACCAGCGGTTGAAGCTGATTCGCTCGGTGATCAATCGGACCAACGGGGTGACGTTCGCCATCCAGACGGGGGCGCTGCTGGGCGACTGGAAGGAAGAGGAGGCAATGGCGGCGCTGGACAACCTCTTCTCGGGGACGAGTCTGACGCTGACGACGGTGCGGACACTCTTGCGGCAGAAGCTGGATCGGAGGTACATCCGCAACATCATGGTGGACACCTACACCACACCGCGCGGGCGCGACATCACCCGGCGGATGGTGTTCCGGCAGATCGGCTTCCGCGACTTCCATCTCCAGCCGGGTTACCTGTCGCTGTACTCGGGGTGCCGGGTCGGGGCGTTCCCGGCGAGTGGGCCACCGGCGGAGGAAGATAAGCTGGTGTGGGAAGGGGTGCAGGAGATTGTGCGGCACTTCGAGGAAGGCCGGCTGGACGACAAGGGGATGGGGCGCATCCTGCAGATCTGGCTGGGCGAGGTGGACCCGCTGCGCGAGTGGAAGCAGTTCGATGCCGACCTGGACGCGACGATGCGGCAGGCGCTGGCGCTGCAGTTCGCCTACCGATATCACCAGGTCGGTCGCGACGAGGTGGCGCGGGCGTTCCTGCAGGAGGTGGTGAGCAAGGCGGCGCCGGGGTCGGCCTACCATCGGCTGGCGCGCGGGAAGCTCGAGGAATGGAAGGGCAAGAAACCGTGAACGGGGAGAAACGACCGATGAACGCCACGAGGAAGCAGGCGAGGAACATACGGGCGCTGGCGGTCTGGGGAGTGCTGGCCGCGCTGGTCTGGGGAGGAACCGGCCGGGCGGGAGTGGCGGAGCTGCTGCCCGCCTCGACGCGCCAGGTGCTGAGTGTGCCGGATGCGGCGCGGTTCCGCCAGGCGTGGGATCGCACGGGGTACGCGAAGATGTTCGCCAGCGAGGGGCTGAAGGAGTTGGTGGAGGAGTCGTCGCGCGCGGGAGTGGATGGGCTGGGGCTGGGGCTGAAACAGGCCGAGGTGCGCGAGGCGGCAGGCGGCGAGGTGGCCTGGGCGCAGGTGGAGATCGGACCCCGGCACCGGGCGCGGGTCTTCGTGGTCGAGACGGCGGGGAAGAAGGCCGACCGCCTGGTGGAGAAGATCACGGCGACGCTGGAGAAGGCCAGCTACCGGATCGAGCGCGGGCTGGTGACGACGGCGACCGGGCCGGGAGGGGCGCAGCGCCTCTTTGCGGTGCGTGGCGGGGCGCTGCTGTGTACCGATCATGCGGCGACGCTGGAGGCGATGTTGAAGCCGGGCGCGGAGACACTGGCGACGAAGAAGGCGTACCAGGCCGCGCGGCGCGACAGCGGCGCCGACGAGAAGGATGGGCCCGACGTGTTCCTCTACCTGGAGCCGTTCGCCCTGGCGCAGCTGAACCAGCGCGAGGGGAAGGAGGGAGCCGACGCTCTGCGCACGGCGCGCGACCAGGGGCTGGAAGGCGTGGAGGCGGTGGGGGTGAATCTGCGCTTCGGGCGCGGGGCGGCGGATCTGACCTATCGCCTGGCCGTGTACGCGCCGCCGCCCCGGAAGAAGGCGCTGCAACTGCTCCAGCTGCAGGCGGGGAAGGAGTTCGAGCCGCCCGCGTGGGTGCCGGCGGATGCGGCGCTGGCGGGGGTGCTGTATCTCGACGTGGACGGAGCGTTCCGTCAGATGGGGCCCCTGTTTGATGCGGTGTATGCGCCGAAGGATCGCGGGACGTTCGACGAGATCATCAAGCGGCTGCGAGACGATCCCAACGGGCCGCAGGTGGACATCCCGCGCGAGTTGGTGGGGCGGCTCGGCAAGCGGGTGGTGCTGGTGTCGCGCTCGCCGAAGGCGGGAGGCGACGAGCAAACACTGCTGGCGTTCGAGGCGCGCGAGGTGGAGCAGCTGGAGCGCGCGCTGGGTCGGCTGTACGAGAACGACGAGGAAGCCAAACGACGGCAGGTGCGCGATTACGTCGTCTGGGTGGTGCAGATGCGTCAGTCGGGGCGCGGGGGGACGAAGGGGAAGTCGCGGACGGTGGAGGTGTGCCTGTGTGCCGCGCGGGGGCATCTGTTCGTCTGCACGCATCTGCCACTGCTGGAGGCGGCGTTGAAGGCGAGCAAGAGCGGGCTGGCCGGCGAGGCGGACTACCAGCGGGTAGTGGGCGAGCTGAACCGGGCCGTTCCCACGGGCAGCGCGCTGCGCTGGTACGCGCGGCCCGACCTGGACCTGCGGCCGGCGTACGAGGCGTTCCGCCAAGGCGAGAAGGCCGAAGGCGCATCGGTGTATGCGACTCTGCTGCGGCCGGTGTTCGACAACCTGAACCGGGCCACGCGGGAGAAGGCGCCGCCCTTCGAGAAGCTGCGACCGTACCTCGGTCCAGCAGGGATGTGGGGGCAGACCACGCCGACGGGCTGGGTGATCCAGGGGTTCTCGTTGCGACGAGGAGGTTGAGTAATTGCATCGGCGCGGTTGGGGCGCCTGGGGTGGCTGGGCTGCCGCGCGAGGATGGAGGGCGCGAGCGAAACCAGGCTCGCGCCGGGCGCGGCGCAGCGTAGCGCGGTAGATTTCAGCGATCGCATCCCGCATCTGCCGAGGTCGCCACATGTTTGCACTGCGTCTACCGCTTCTCAGCTGTCTGGCTTCGTGTGTGGCCGTCAGTCTGCTGGCCCTGGCGGGGCCGGTGGAGCAGCCAGCGCCCGCACCACCGAGTGTCTTCGTGGACGTGTCGCAGGGGTTGCTCAACGCCGTGGCCGGGGGGCCGCGCGAACGGCCCAAGCCGGTGCGCGATTGCATCCTGGGCACGAGCATCCGGGGATCGAGTTACACGCGCGGGCAGTCGTCGGTGGAGCTGGTGCCCGACGAGAATCACATGTGCGTGGACATCGTGCTGAAGGGGCTGACGACGACCGACACGGTGGGGCGGAACAAGCCGGTCTGCCTGTACAGCGACGGGACGATCTGCTTCGAGGTGCGGCAGCGGGCCTGGATCGACACGGCAGGAGTGAAGCTGGGCGAACCGGTGGCGCAGGCGCGGAGCGACAGCACGCTGCGCTGCCTGACGACCGACTACCGGGGCGCCCTGGACCGGTTGATCAAGGGAGTGGCGCTGCGACGGTACGAGAAGCAAAAGGACGAGGCGACGTTCATCGCCGACCGGCACGCGGAGGATGAGTACGAGAAGGACATGAGCGAGGACATGCGCAAGGAAGCGGATCGGATGCAGAAGGATCTGAACGAGTACCTGGACACGCTGCGGAAGCAGGGCGTGGCGCGGGAGCTTCTGCGCGTGCGGACGCTGCAGCACGTCGTGCAGATCACGGCGGCGTACTGGCCTACGAGCGGGCCGCGCCGGGAGCCGCCTCCGCTGGTGCGCGACGTGGGTGATCTGACGGCGCGGGCGCACGAGGCAACGCTGGGGCATTATCTGCGTAGCCGGCTGGCGGGCGAGAAGCTGACGGAAGAGAACGCCCGCGAGCGGATGGCATCGCTGCTGGGGCTGCCGGCGCCGAAGAAGACAGCGACCCCCGCGCCGAAGAATGGGAACAACAATCAGAAGAAGGGACCGGAGTGGACGCTGACCTTCGACCGGAATGAGCCGATTCGTTTCCGCTTCGACGGAGGCGAGATGGTGGCGGTGGTGCGGATCGCCGAGTTCACCTCGGACGAGGACACCTACCCGGCCATGGACGTGACGGCGCGGTATGTCTTCGAGCAGGACCGGACGGGGTCAAAGCTGCGGCGGAAGAGCCCGGTGGAGGCGTACCCGGCGGGGTTCGTGCCGGGGCAGGGCAAGAAGCTGAGCGCGCGGCAGATGTCGGTGCGGTCGGTGGTGGAGAAGCGGTTGAACCAGAGCGTGCCGGAGACGGTGCCGCTGGAAGACATCACGCTGACGGGCGAGCTGGCGAAGATTAGCCCGCTGCGTGTGACGGGGCTGGAGCCGATCGGCGGCTGGCTGCTGGTGACGCTGCGACGGCTGAATGGGAACTAGCGCCCGCTGGGCTCGGCGAGGGTGCGCCGGAGTGCGCTGGTGGAATTGGCTTGCGACGTGGGCGGACAGTGACGTAGGATGTCGCGAAGCCTGCCGAAGATCTGCCGGTTCCACCACACCAGCATCAGGAGACCACCGATGAGCCACCGGGGGGGCGCTCGTAGGGGTTGCGACGAGTTCCAGCGAACACTGACACCGGACCGTCGCAGCTTTCTGCGAGCCGGCGTGCTGGGAGCGACGGGGCTGAGCCTCGCGGGGCTGTTGCGTGAGGAAGGGCGGGCGAACTCGCCCCGGACGCGCGGCGGACGCGAACCGTCGGTCATCATCCTGTGGATGCGCGGCGGGCCGAGTCACATCGACATGTGGGACCCCAAGCCGGACGCGCCGGTGGAGTATCGCGGCGAGTTCGGCACGATGCGGACGAACGTGCCGGGCATCGTGCTGTCGGACATGCTGCCGATGAGCGCCCGGGTGATGGATCGCTGGTCGATTGTGCGGAGTCTGCATCACCACGACGCGGGCCACTCGACGGGCGATCAGATCTGCTTCACGGGGTACAACCCGGGGCCGAACCCCGATGAGAACGTGTATCCGTCGTGCGGGTCGGTGGTGTCGCGGCAGCTGGGCGAGCGGAACCCGCGGCTACCGGCCTACGTGATGATCCCGAAGATGGTGCCGGGGACGAACTCGGCCTACCTGGGCGTGGCGCACAAGCCGTTCGAGACAATGGCTGACCCGGCGAACCGGGGGCCGTTCCGCGTGCCGAACTTCGAGCTGCCGGCGGGATTGTCGGTGGAGCGGCTGGGAGAGCGGCGGCAGATGCTGTCGAGTTTCGACTCGCTGCGCCGGGACATCGACCGCAGCGGACAGGTGGAGGCGCTGGATCGCTTCGGGCAGAAGGCGTGGGGGATTCTCACGTCGAAAGCGGCGCGCGATGCGTTCGACCTGGATCGCGAGCCGGCCCGGCTGCGCGAGCGCTACGGGTTCATGGAAGCATTCGACCCCAAGGCGTCGAACCGCTGTGGTGCGCCGGCGTGGAGTCAGCGCATCTTGCTGGCACGCCGGCTGGTCGAAGCGGGGGTGCGGCTGGTGACGGTGGACCTGAGATGGTGGGACACGCACGTGAAGGGGTTCGAGTCGCTGCGGCTGGGCTTCCTGCCGCGGTTCGACCGGGCCTACTCGGCGCTGATCGAGGACCTGGACGCGCGGGGCCTGCTGGAGAGTACGCTGGTGATCGCCTGGGGCGAGTTCGGGCGGACGCCGCGTGTCAACAACGATGCGGGGCGCGATCACTATCCGAATGTGTTCTCGGCGGCGCTGGCTGGCGGGCCGGTGCAGGGCGGCCGGGTGGTGGGGGAGTCGGACGGGCAGGGGGCGTTCCCGCGGGCGAACCCGAAGTCGCCGCAGGATGTGCTGGCGACGCTGTATCGTCACCTGGGGGTCGACACCACGGTGCATTACACGCACCCGACGGGGCGACCGGTGCCAGTGTTGCCCTCGGGGAAGCCGATCGACGAATTGAGCTAGGGAGGTGCCGCCGGGCACCGACGCAGCGTCGGGCCCGGGCGGTGAGGAAGCATCAGGCCTTGCCCTTGGCCTTGAGGAAGTGGCGCTTGCGCGCCTTGATGCCCTGGGGCGAGGGATGGTTGATGGCCTTGCGGCGGCGCTTGGCGGCGGTGCGAAGCTCCTTGCGCTTCATGTCCGGGTCACTCCTGAATTAAAGGAAAACGTCACGCGAGCGGAGATTATAGCAGATCGCGCCGGCGCTGGCTGGTTGCGCCGTCGGCGCGGGGTGACGAGGTGACAGAAACGGAAGGAACCGCTTGGATGCGCAGCGGCAAGGCGGTAGGCTGGAGTGGACTTTTTCTCGATAGCTGAGATGCCACCATCTCCGACCCCGGACAGAGGACCCCATGCGCCGCCGAGCTGGTTTCACGCTGATCGAGTTACTGGTGGTGATCGCGATCATCGCCATTCTCATCGGGTTGCTGCTTCCCGCCGTGCAGAAGGTGCGCGAGGCGGCGGCGCGGATCCAGTGTGCGAACAACATGAAGCAGCTGGGGCTGGCGCTGCACAACTTCCACGACACCAACCAGGCGTTTCCGGCGTCGGGCTGGACGACGGTGGGACCGGGGAATCCCGCGGGCAAGTATGTCGGGTGGAGGCCGTTGACCCTGCCGTTCATCGAGCAGGAGGGGCTGCGGCAGATGTACGACTTCAACTTGAACTGGTGGGAAGGAAACAACCTCAACGCCGCCGTCTACCAGGTGAAGACGTATGTCTGTCCCTCGGTGGGAGGGCGGCAACTGGTCACCTCGGCGGTGGCCAAGCCGCCGCGCCCGGCGATGACCTTCGCCGCGCCGCTGGCGCCGACGGATTACGAGGCGATCATGGGGGTGCAGGCGTCGATCAATCCGACGCTGTACACGACGGCGGCGACCAATCGGTCGGTGATGTTCCGCAACTCGGTCACGAAGATGACCGACATTCTCGATGGCACTTCCTCGACGATCATGGTGGTGGAGTGCGCCAACCGGCCGCAGGTGATCCGCAACCGGGTCGTGCAGCCGGGGCTGACGAACGATCAGGGGCAGGGGTGGATCGACAGCGAGGGGCCGTTCAGCCTGGATGGGGCCAGCGCGGATGGCTCGCAGACGGGGCTGGGGCCGAACGTGACGCCACGGCCGATGAATGCGACGAACGAGAACGAGCCGTACAGTTACCACACCGGAGGCGGGAACTTCCTCTTCGCCGATGGGCGGGTGCAGTTCATCCGCGACACGGTGTCGCTGCCGGTCTTCGCGGCGCTGTGCACGCGGGCGGCGGGCGAGGTCGTCGGCGACTACTAGTGAAGGTTCACGACGCCCATGAACGAGTCATCGGTTCCGCCGGGTCCACCGAAGAAGCGCGCGCCGTTGCTGCGGCAGGTGCGTCTGCCGATGCTGTCGGGCAAGGTCAGCGCGGCGTGGCTGGTGGTCTGCTTCGGGCTGGCGGCGCTGGTGATCCCGGTAGCGTTGAAACTGCCCACCTGGATCGAGGCGGAGATTGTGCTGGGGGTGTGGTGGGCCATCTGGTTTGGGCTGCTGACGTATCTGCTGCATCGGGGCTGGCACATCAGCGATGATTATTCGCCGCCCCGGCCACGCAGCTGGTGGTCGGGCTGGACGGAGAAGAAATCGGACGGCGATGGCGCGGGAGCCATCTTCGATCTAGGTGGAGACGCGTTGGAGGTCGAGGGGTGCGCGTGGGTGGTGGGCATTCTGCTCGCCCTGCTTCTCCTCGTGGGGTTGGCGTGGGTGGTGATCGAGGTGGCGGTGCCGGTGCTGGCGTTTCTGTTTTACTGCGTGACGCGGTTCATGCTGGCGCAGGTGGTCAACGATCGGCACGGCTGCGAGGACCACCTGGGACGGTCGTCGCTGTGGGGTGGCTTGTGGGCGACGGTGTACACCGCGCCGCTGGCCGGCGCGGTGTGGGTGATCCATCTGCTGGCGGAATCGGCCCGCGTGGGCGGCGGGTAGCGCGGATCTACTTCTTCACCTTCCAGCAGACGAGCTTGCGATCGTCGCGGCCGTAGAGCAGGCCATTGGCCAGGGCGAGATGCGCCCGGACGGGGGCGGCCAGGAGACGAGCGCGGGACTTTTCCTCGTAGCGGTCGGGGTTGGCCTCGATGAGAGCGAGGTCGCCGGTTTCGCCGAGGACGAAGAGTTTTTTGCCCGCGGCGATGGCGGAGCCGCAGCCGAAGCCAGCCTCGGTCCAGCGGACCTTGCCGGTCTTCCAGTCGATGGCGCGGAGCGAGGCGCCTTCTTCCTGCCGGCCGACGAAGCCGTAGAGCTGCTCGCCGACGGCGACGGGCGTGCTGAAGTGCGAGGACAGCGAGGTGTCGTTCTTCCACACCTCGTCGAAGCCATCCTTGCGGAGCTTCAGCACGATGGAGCCGGTGTTGTAGCTGGCGGACAGGAAGAGATGGTCGCGGTCGAGGAGGACGGGCATGGCCGCGTTGACGGAGGCACCAATGCGAGCGCGCCAGCGTCGGCTGTAGCGCACCTTCCCGGTGGCAGGATCGACGGCAACGAGGCCAGTGCGGGTGAAGAAGAGGGCGAGGCGTGCGCCATCGACGGTGGCGGCGATGGGAGAGGAGTAGCTGGCCTCGTCGTCGGTGGCGCGCCATTTCTCCTTGCCGGTGTCGGCATCGAGCGCGATGAGGCCGGTGCCTTCGCCGCCGATGTTGAGCAGGACGAGGCCGGCCTCGACGAGGGGGGTGGTGCCGATGCCGAAGTAGCTGGGCGGGACGGTGTAGTCGGCGAGGAGTTCACGGCTCCAGATCTTCTTGCCACTTTTGAGATCCAGACAGTAGATATGGCCACCAGCGCCGAGGGTGAAGACGCGCTCGCGAGCCACGACGGGGGTGGAGCGTGGCCCGTTGCCCTTGCCGAGGGGGTCATCGTAGCGGGTGGCGTAGCGGTGGAGCCAGCGCACCTCGCCGGTGGCGGCATCGAGCGCCTCGACGCGATCCTCGCCGCCGACACGGTGGAAGAGGATGAGCTTGCCATCGGCGACGACGGGGCTGGCGTAGCCCTCGCCGACCTCGCGCTGCCAGACGACCGTGGGTCCGGCGGCGGGCCAGGTATCGAGGAGGTTGGTCTCGGGGGAACGGCCGTCGCGCTGGGGGCCGAGTAGCTGGGGCCAGTCGGCGGCCGCCAGGGTGAGCACGAGCGCGAGGCCGAGCAGGGTGCGGAGGGTCTTCACTTGCGAATCTCCTTCTTCGCCTTGACACAACGGAAGCCGATGCGGTCGTTCTTGCCGGTGGCCTGCGTGGCTGCGCGGGAGGCGGAGCGGGCATGGCCGGCCGAGTCGGCCCAGGAGCCGCCGCGCACGACGTTTTCCGTCACACCGGGGAGGATGCGGGGCGAGCCGTCGGTGGGGGTGTCCTTGAGGGTGGGGCTCCAGCTGTCGGCGCACCACTCCCAGATGTAGCCGTGCATGTCGTAGAAGCCCCAGGGGTTGGGCTTCTTGCGGCCGACGGGAGGATCTTCGCCCTTGGAGTTGCCGATGAACCAGGCATACTGGCCGAGTTCCTTCTCATCGTCGCCGAAGGAGTAGCGGGTGGTGGTGCCGGCGCGGCAGGCGTACTCCCATTCGGCCTCGCTGGGCAGGCGGATGACGTACGCAGGATCGAGGAGCTTGCGCGTGTGGAGCATGGTGGTGACCTTCTGGCAGAAGTCGGCGGCTTCTTGCCGGGTCATCATCTCGGCAGAGTTACGCGGACCGCGCCAGCGGCTGGGGTTCTTGCCCTGGACGGCGCTCCATAGTTCCTGGGTGACCTCGTAGCGGGCCATGGCGAAGGGAGCGGCGAAGCGAATGGTGACGGTGGGTTTCTCGCTGGGCGGCGCACCGGGGAAGGTCGAGCCCATGGTGAACGAGGCGGGGAACTTGCCGGTGCCGGGGGTCAACTCGATGAACTCGCTGAGAAATAGCTTGAGGATGCGTTCCTCGGAATGGTTGGGTGCGGAATCGGGGGCGGTATCCGGAGCGGCGGCGAGGGCGGCGAGGGAGAGTGGGAGCAGCAGGAGACAGAGGACACGCATGAGAACAATCCTCGGGATGAACAATCGGTGAAGAATGCGAGGCAGAGCCGCGTAGTGGTTGACTGGAGAAGATTCTATAATGAAACCCAGGCATCGCCGCGAGGACCGACGCGCCGATGAGACGAATCGCGAACCGCAGGCGAGTCGGAAGGGTCAGCTCGTGATCCACTACCGTTCATTCAAGAACCCCGATCCCCCCTTGCTGGCGGAGGTGTGGAATACATGTCTGAGCGGCCCGCGGACGGTGACGATCCCGGCGCGCTCGACGGGGCTGCTGGAGTATTTCACGCTGGCCAAGCCGTACTTCGACCCGGAAGGGATGGTACTGGCGTTTGACGATGGCCGGCCGGTGGGCCTGGCGCACCTGGGGTTTGCCAGCACGCCCAACGAGAAGGCGCTGGACTACCAGGTGGGGGTCATCTGCTCGTTGGGAGTGATCCCCTCGCACCGGGGGCAGGGAATCGGCAGCGAACTGCTGCGGCGCGTGGAGGCGTACGCGCAGGGGCGCGGGGCCAAGCGCGTGGTGGCGGGGCCAGCGTGGCCGGCCAATCCGTTCACGTTCGGGCTCTACGGCGGGAGTAACAGCGCGGGCTTTCTGGCGGCGCAGGAGGGCGGGGCCCGGCAGTTCTTCGAGAAGCACGGCTACCGCCTGGTGCGGACGATCTCGATCCAGTCGCGCTCGCTGAAGCGAACCTTTCTGCCGACCGATCCGCGTTTCCTGGGGATCCATCCGAAGCATGACATCGTGGGGGCGCCGCTGAGCCGGGCGAGTTGGTGGCGCGAATGCGTGCTGGGGCCCATCGAGGCGGTGGAATACCGGCTGCAGGAGAAACGCGGGCAGGCGGTGGTGGGGCGCGTGGTGCTGTGGGACATGGCGACGTTCAGCATGAACTGGGGCGAATCGGCTGTCGGCCTGCTGGACATGGAAGTGCGCGCGGATTTGCGACGGCAGGGGCTGGGCAAGTATCTGCTGGCCCAGGTGCTGATGCACCTGCATCATCAGACGTTCGACCGCTTCGAGGTGTGCGTGGACACGAGCAACGCGGCGATGCTGGGCCTGCTGCATGGGCTGGGCTTCGAGCAGGTGGAGATGGGGCACTGCTTCGAGAAGCCGTGAGCCGCTGACCTGCGGCCGGGGCCGAGGGGCGGCAGTAACAGGAGAACGTGGTATGACCGATCCGCAACTGTCACGCCGGGAACTGCTGGGAACGCTGGGTGGCGTTCTGGTGGGGCAGGCGCTGGGCCAGGCAGGCAGGGTGGAGGCGGCTGATACGAGCGGTAAGGCTCCTCCAGTGGTGGATACCCACATTCATGTGGCCAATCCCAGGCTCCCGGGCATTCGCGCTACCAATCCCGGGCTGGCTCCGTTTGGAAAGGCCGACGTGATCGGGCTGAAGCGTCTGGCGAAGGCGATCGAGGAGGAGACCAGGAAGGCTGGCATTACGCATGCGCTGTGCATGCCTCGACTGGAGATCAGCGACGCGGATCCGCTGGGCATTCAGGACACCCTGGCGGTGGCCGAGGCGGTGCGCGGGGTCCGGCTGTATGCGATCGGTCTGGCCCACCCGGAGCGGTACGACCGCGATCACCTGGAACGGGTGGAAGCGGTGTTGAAGCAGGGCAAGGTGAAGGCGCTGAAGGCCTACCTGGGATATCTGCACCATGGGCCGTCCAGTCCGGGGTATCGGCCGTACTATCGGCTGGCGGCGAAGTATAAGGTGCCGGTGATCTTCCACTCGGGCGACACGTACTCGACGAAGGCGAAGCTCAGGTACGCTCATCCGCTGGGAGTGGATGAGGTGGCGGTGGACTACCCAGAGACCCGGTTTGTGCTGGCGCACTTCGGGAATCCGTGGCTCATGGACGCGGCCGAGGTGCTGTACAAGAATGCGAACGTGTACGCTGACCTGTCCGCAGTGCTGATAGGAGATGCCGAGGCGTTCGCCACGATGAAGAAGGAAGGCGTGCTGGAGCGAGCGGTGAAACGGGTTCAGGAGGCGATCGAGTTTTCCGAGGCACCGGGGAAGTTCATGTTCGCCACGGACTGGCCCCTCGCACCGTGGGCGACTTACCGCGACTTCGTGCGGCAGCTATTCCCGGAGAAGCACCACGCCGCGGTATTCGGAGGGACAGCGAAGACGTTGTTCAATCTGTAGCCAGGCGAGGCAGGCATGGCAGAGGCTCCGGAGAATTCGGTGCATCCCACGACCCGCGCTGCGTGGCGTGCCTGGTTAGAGAATCATCATGGCCGGAAAGAGGGCGTCTGGCTGATCACCTACAAGAAGGCGTCGGGCAAGCCGCGCGTCGAATACGACGAGTCTGTGGAAGAAGCGCTTTGCTTCGGCTGGGTGGACAGCAAAACGTCGAAACTGGATGACGAGCGGACAATGCTGTGGTTCGCGCCGCGGAAGCCGGGCAGTGGCTGGTCGCGGCCGAACAAGGAGCGGGTGGAGCGACTGCTGGCGGCGGGGCTGATGGCAGCGGCGGGACTGGCCAAGGTGGAAGCCGCCCAGCGCGACGGGTCGTGGGTGGCGCTGGACGCCGTGGAGGCGCTGGAGGTGCCGGCCGATCTGGCGCAGGCGCTGGCGGAATGGCCTGGGGCGGCACAGCACTGGGAAGCGTTTCCGCGCTCGGTGAAGCGCGGCATTCTGGAGTGGATCTGCACGGCGAAGCGACCCGAGACGCGGGCCAAGCGAGTGGAGGAAACCGCCCGACTGGCAGCCGAGAACAAGCGCGCCAACCAGTGGCGGGAGTGAGCGAGGGCGCCGCCTCATTTCTTCGGAGGCATGAGGAAGACGTAGTTGCACGCCAGCTGCATCGGCACGGTGAGGACGGCGATGGGCGGCTTCTTGTCGATCGTCTCGCTGGAGTTCAGCAGGATGGCGAAGCTGATCTCGTCGGGGCGGTGCATGATCATGGAGCTGGAGCCTTCCAGGGAGCCATCGTGCCAGAAGGCGCGTTTGCCGCCGGGGAAGGGCTGGACGGACCAGCCGAGGGCGTAGTACGACTCGGATTTGGGGTCCTCGCCCTCGGGACGGGCGAACATGCGCTCGATGGTTTTGGGCTTGAGCAGGGGGCACTTCTCCGGGTCCTCGAAGGCGTGGAGGAAACGGAGGATATCGGAGGCGGTGGCGAGCCAGCCGGCGTGGGAGTCCATGGCCTCGATGCAGAAGCCGCCGTAGGGAGCGGGAATCTGTCGGCCGAGGCTGGCGCCGAGGACGGCGGGAACCCGGCGGCTGGAGTGGTAGCGGACCTCGTTGGGGGCGCGGAGGCTGTAGAGGGTGCGACCCTGGCGCATCGACTTGAGGCCGAGCGGGGCGATGATGTTCTTCTTGACGTAGGCCTCGTAGGTCTGGCGGCTGACTTTCTCGATGACGCGACCGAGGAGGCAGTAGCCGAAGTTGCAGTAGACGAACTTCGAACCGGGCTCGAAGTCGAGCGGCTGGCGGAGCATGTAGCGGATGATGGTGGCAGGCATGGCGGGGTGGGTGCCGCCCAGCTCCTTGACGATGACCGGGGAGAGGAACATCGGGTCATCGCTTTTCTTGGGATCCCAGCCGGCGCGGTGTTCGAGCAGGTGGCGTATGGTGATCTTGCGCCAGCGTTCGTCGAAGCCGCGGGTGGGAGGGACGAGACCGAGGACGGTCAGGATGCGGTCGTCGAGGTTGAGGCGTCCCTTCTCGACGAGCTGCAAGATGGCGACGGCGGTGATCGGCTTGGAGAGGCTGGAGAGGCGAAAGAGCGAGTCGGTCTTGACGGGTTGCTTGGTTTCGCGGTCGGCGTAGCCGTAGCCGCGGGTGTAGAGCTGCTGGCCGTCCTTGCCGACGGCGAGGGAGACGCCGCCGGGGTAATTGTACTTGTCGAGGAAGGTAGTGAGGAGTTCGTCGAAGCGGGCGAACTTCGGGTCGGCCTCACCGGTGATGGGGATCTTGGCGCGCGATTCCTCGTCGGTCCAGGCCAGGCCGACGAGGGAGGCGAGGAGGAGGAAGACAGCAAGGCGGCGCATGAGCCAGGTTCCCTCAGTCTTGCCTTGGCGGCGCCTGGAGTTTCAGGCGGCGACGGCGGGCTTCTTCCTCGTCGTCGTGGGGCTGGTTGAAGGTTTCGTTGGCCAGGTGGTGCAGGAAGGCCATGCTGGTCTGCACGGCCATGACGGTGGCGAGGGCCTGCTCCTGGTCGGGGGAGAAGATGCCATCGGCGACCCGTTCCTCGTCCCGGGTGGGGATGGGCTGGTCGGCGGCGGGGCCGTGGGCTTCCACGACCTGGGGTTCTACCTGCTGCGGCAGGATAATCGGTTCATCAGCCATGGTTCACCTTCCCCGGGCAGGGGTGTCGAGAGTTCACCTTAGGGAATTATACGCCAGGTTCGGGAGGCGATGCCAGCGCGAAAGCGAGTCAGCGGTTGTAGAGGTGGAGCAGAAGCAAGGTGAAGGCAATGAGCATCGAGAAGGCCAGCAGGATGGAGCCGATCAGGTTGAGCCAGGCGGCGGTGTCGTGGTAGGGGGCACCACGCTGGGCCAGGCGGCGAGCCAGGGCGTCCTCCAGCAGCGGGCGCAGGGGGGTGTCAGCGGGGTCCCAGATCAGGTTGACGTGGTAGAGGGGGGCGAACGGTTCGAGTTCGAGGGCGACGTGCTGCGTGGCCAGCGTCTGGGCGAGGGGAGCTTCCTCGAGGGGGACATCGGGGCGGTGGCGCGCGTGGGGCGGCTGGAGGCCGGAGGGAGGGCGAGCGGGGGGATCGAGCACCAGGCCGAAGACGAGCAGGGTGCCGGAGCGGACTGGTTCGAGGCCCAGTGCATCGCTGCTGGCGAGCAGGGCGTCCTCGACGATGGCGGGATCGACGTTGTAGATGGCGGTGAGGCGACGGCGACGCAAAAAGCCGACGATGCAGATGGTGACGACGAGGGCGAAGTAGAGCGCGGCGACGAGCAGATCGAACTGGCGGGCGGAATCGAGGCCCTCGGTCACCTCGCCGGTTTCGCCGAGGACCCAGAGCATGCGCCAGCGCTCGCTGGAGAAGGAGAGACAGGCGGGGCCGGCAACGAGGAGCACGCCAGAGAGGCCGGCGATCAGCCCGATGAGGTCCCAGGTACCGGGGACGAAAACGGGGCGGGGCTGGCGGTTGATCCAGCCGAGGGCGAGCAGGTAGAGGGCCAGGGGAAGAAGAACCGCGATGAGGACCAACAGCGTCACCTCGAGGGGGGGACAGCGGCGACGAAAAGCCCATTGTATCCGGGCGTGGCGCGACTTGTCAGGGTGCGGGGGGGAATCTAGCATGAGAGGCGTCGGACGAAACCGGCACCTCGTCGATGCTCCCCTCACAGCTTGCGCGGCCCTTTCATGCCCCAGCATACGTTCCATCTGACGGCTCTGCTGCAGCGGTTCGACAACGAGCTGATTCTGGGGCAGGCGCTCTATCACCCGGAGTTCGACGCGCTGGACAGCACGGCGGATCGCGTGGTGCAACAGCTGAAGCGCGACCTGGTGCGGTTGCTGGAGGCGCTGGATCCGGCGGTGTTCTCGACGCGGCGCGGACCAAGTGAGGTGGTCGGCGACGTGCTGCGGCTGGAGCTGACGCCGACCGATGGAGGACGGGCCTGGCGCGATCCGCTGGTGTTGCCGTTGCCCGTGGTGCGCTGGCAGCATGGCGACGCGTACCTGGCGCTGTTGCCGACGCTTGGGGTGGAGGTGGTGGCGGCGTCGGAGCAGGAGCGCGAGGAGATGCTGCCGCGGCATGCGCGCATTGCCCTGATGCGGGTGCAGGCGATGCGGCTGGATCAGCTGGGGCAGCTGGCGCGGGTGACGGGGCTGGAGATCCAGCACGCCGACGTGCAGGTGGAGCGGAAGACGCCGCGCCAGGCGGTTCAGGCGGAGCGCGACCAGCGCGAGGCGAAGAAATCGGTGCTGGAGGAGGTGGGCACGCGGCTGGACGGGCTGGCGCTGCGGCCGGCCTTCGAGATGGACGAGCCGTTGCGCCTGCTGGCGGAGACGCTGGGCGGCCGGCACCCGCGCAGCGTGCTGCTGATCGGTCCCTCGGGAGTGGGGAAGACGGCACTTCTGCACGAGCTGGTGCGACAGCGCGAGGCGCTGGGGCTGGCTGGCCGACCGTTCTGGGCGACGTCGGGGGCGCGGCTGGTGGCGGGGCAGAGCGGCTTCGGCATGTGGCAGAAGCGATGCCAGGACGTGCTGCGCGAGGCGAGCCGGACGCGGGCGATTCTGCACCTGGGCAGCCTGGTCGAGCTGCTGGAGGTGGGCAAGAGCGAGGGGCAGAGCCAGGGGCTGGCGACGTTCCTGCGGCCGTCGCTGGCGCGGGGCGAGCTGCTGGGGGTGCTGGAATGCACGGCGGACGAGCTGCCATTCATCGAGCGGCAGGATCCGCACCTGGTGCGAGCATTGATGCCACTGCGCCTGACGGAGCCGGATCTGGCCCGGGTCGAGCGGATTCTGCGGCAGGTAGCTGGTAACCCCACGCCGCTGGAGCCAGCGGGGCTGACGGAGATTCTGCGGCTGCACGCGCGGTATGCGGCGTACTCGGCGAACCCGGGTCGGCCGTTGCGGTTCCTGCGCAATCTGCTGGCGGACGTGCCGGAGGAGCGGCGGGTAGGTCGGGCGGAGGTGACGGAGGCGTTCGCGCGGGAGACGGGGCTACCGCTGGTGTTGCTGGAAGATAGCATCCGGCTCGACCTGGAGGCGACGCGGACGTGGTTTGCCAGCCGGGTGATCGGGCAGGACGAGGCGGTGTCGCTGGTGGTGGATCTGCTGGCGACGGTGAAGGCGGCGCTGAACCGGCCGCGCAAGCCGATCGCGTCGCTGCTGTTCATCGGGCCGACGGGCGTGGGCAAGACGGAGATGGCCAAGGCGCTGGCGGAGTTTCTCTTCGGCAGCCGGGATCGGCTCACGCGGTTCGACATGAGCGAGTATGCCGACGCCCAGGCGGTGCAGCGGTTGATCGGCGGGGCGGGGGCGTCGGAGGGGTTGCTGACGGCCCGGGTGCGCGAGCAGCCGTTCTCGGTGGTGCTGCTGGACGAGGTGGAGAAGGCGCATCCCCAGCTGTTTGATCTGTTGCTGCAGGTGCTCGGCGAGGGACGGCTGACGGATACGCTGGGACGGCTGGCCGACTTTAGCAACAGCGTGGTGATTCTGACGTCGAACCTGGGGGCGGAGTCGTACCTGCAGGGCGACTTTGGCCTGCTGCCGGGGCAGGCGACGGCGGCGAGGGCGCGGGAGCATTTCACGCGCGAGGTGGAGGGGGCGCTGCGGCCGGAGCTGGTGAACCGTATCGATCGGGTGGTGCCGTTCGTGCCGCTGGAGGCGGACATCACGCGGCGCATCGCCGCCCGGCAGATTCAGCTGTTGCGGCAGCGCGATGGCATTCACTTCCGGGGGGTGACGCTGGAGGTGAGCGAGGCGCTGGTGGACTGGTTGACGCAGAAGGGGCACGACCCGCGTTATGGGGCGCGGCCGCTCAAGCGGACCATCGAGCGGTATCTACTGGCGCCGCTGGCGGAGCAGATGAACGGCTACCTGACCGACACGGCGCTACGGGTGACGCTGGGGGTGGAACACGACGCACCGCAGATTCATGTGCGAGCGCGGACGGACGAAGCGGGGCAGGCGGTGGCGGCGGGCGGAGCGGGGGCGGACGAGGTCTGGTCGGCGGAGCAGGCGGTGGGGCTGCGGCGGCTGTGGCAGCAGCTGAACCGCTGCTCGGCGATGACGGAGGTGATTAACGAGGTGTACCTGGCCGAGCAGGCGCGGAAGAAGGTGGGGTTCTTCAATGCGCAGCAGGCGACGCTGGTGCGGCTGCGCGATGAGGCAGCGGCGGGGCTGGCCGAGGCCATCGAACGCGAGGATCGGCTGCTGGTGCAGCTGCATCGGCAGCGGGGGCTGGAGGTTGGCGCGGACGAGATCACGCGCGAGATGCAGGCGAACCAGGCGCGCTTCCACCAGACGCTGCTGAGCCTGTACCTGCAGCGGTTCGAGAAATCGAGCCTGGTGACGCTGGCGGTGTTCTCGGAGGAACCGGATCTTCTACAGGAGTTGACGGCGGCGTACCATGCGGTGGCGCGGGCGGGGTCGTACCAGGTGCAGGTCTGGCAGATCGTGGTGGGGACGGCGACGAGCGAGGGGCCCCGACGGCGGTTGCTGGAACACGGCGAGGAAGCGTTCGGCCAGGCGGAGGAGGTGCGCGTGCGCGTGTGGGTCAAGCCGCGCAAGGCGTTCGAGCGCGAGATTGCAGAGGTGCCGCGCGTCAAGGGCGTGGTGGGCTGGGCGCTGGTAATCACGGGGCCGGCAGCGCTGCCACGGTTCGGGGCGGAAGAAGGGCTGCACGTGTTTCAGACAGCGCGACGGACGAGCCGGGCGCTGGTGGTGACGGGAGCCGCCGGCGGGGCGGAGCTGGAACTGCCCGAGGGGATCGACCGCAAGGGGGCGATTGGCAACCAGACGCGGCGGCGGGTCTACCGACCGGACCAGAGCGCGGTGGATGACGGTCGGCTGGGGTGGCAACCGCAGAGCGACTTCGAGCTGCCGCGCGTGCTGGGGCGCTGCATCGAGGCGACGCTGCAAGGAGTAACGGCCGAGGTGCTGGAGCAGTGAACCTGACCATTCCCATCTACGTGGAGCCGGGGCAGATCTCGCCGGGGAGCAAGGTCAAGGAGTTCCTGGTGCGCCCGGTGTTTTTCGAACATCCGCAGCGGCAGCACGAGAAGCTGGAGCGGGCGCTGCACCTGCTGGCGGGTGACCTGCGGACGCTGCTGCAGCAGCTGGGCGAGGTGCGCGGCGAGGCGCTGGTGCGCTGGACGTTCGATCCGGCGGTGGAGACGACGCGGCTGGAGGTGCCGATCGAGCTGCGCAAGCGCGTCGTGCGGCCCCGGTTGTTGTTCGTGACGTTCGAGGCGCTGGGTTGTCGACTGGCGATGGCGCCGCGGCTGCCGGAGGTGTGGTTTGAACTGCGGCGCGGCGAGGAGCTGGCCGAGCGGGCCATCGAGGTGCTGACCGCGCATTTCCGTCAGCGCGAACGCGAGGAAGAAGACCTGGACGATCTGGACAAGATCGGAATGCCCTCGACGGCGTGGGTGACGCCGCTGGAGCTGGAGGTGCAGCTGTCGCGGCCGAAGCCCAAACCCCAGCGCGCGTTCGCCTTCCTGGGCGAGAGCGAGGCGATGAGCGGCGCGCAGGAGCTGCGCCGGGTAGGGCGCTGCCTGGACGAGCTGTATCCCGATGATCTGGATCGGGTGGTGCAGAGCGACGTGGACGAGCTGACGCGGCTGCTGCGAGGCAAGGATCGCCGGCCGGTGCTGCTGGTGGGGCCGTCGCTGGTGGGGAAGACGACGCTGGTGCACGAGTACGTGTGGCGGACGGTCCACGAGCGGCGCGAGCGGCGGCATCGCAGCCACAACAACGTCTGGCTGCTGTCGCCGCAACGGCTGATCTCGGGGATGATGTACGTCGGGCAGTGGGAGAACCGTCTGCTGGCCATCCTGGCCGAGGCGAAGAAGCGCGACCATGTGCTGTACTTCGACGATCTGCTGGGGCTGTATCTGGCGGGGCAGACGTGTCAATCGACGCTGAGTGTCGCCCACGTGCTCAAGCCGTTCGTCGAGCGGCGCGAGGTGCGGCTGCTGGGCGAGACGACGCCGGAAGGGCTGCGCGTGCTGCGCGAGCGCGACCGGGGGTTCGTCGATCTGTTTCAGATTGTGCCGGTGCGCGAGCCGACCGAGGAGCAGACGCTGCGCATGCTCATCGCGGTGCAGCGGCAGCTGGAGGGGCAGCATCGCACGACGTTCGACCTGGACGTGCTGCCGACGGTGCTGGACCTGACGCGGCGGTATCTGCGGCACCTGGCGTTTCCGGGCAAGGGGGCGCTGGCGCTGCGGCGGCTGGCGGTGAAGCATCGCGAGCATCGCATCTTCCGGCACACCGCGCTGCGGGAGTTTCACGAGCAGAGCGGCCTGGCGCTGTCGCTGCTGGATGGGCAGCGGAAGCTGGAGCGCGCCGTTCTGGTGGAGGAGCTGGCGAGCGGGGTGATCGGGCAGCCGGCGGCGCTGGAGGCGGTGGCCGACGTGATCTGCATCGCCAAGGCACGGCTGAACGATCCGGAGCGTCCGCTGGGGTCGCTCCTGTTCCTGGGGCCGACCGGGGTGGGCAAGACGCAGTGCGCCCGTGCCGTGGCGAAGTACCTGTTCGGCGACGCGGAGAAGCTGCTGCGCTTCGACATGAACGAGTTCAGCGAGGTTGGCGCAGCGGCGCGCCTGGCGGGGACGTTCGACCAGCCCGAGGGGTTGCTGACGGCGTCGGTGCGACGGCAGCCGTTCGCGGTGGTGCTGCTCGACGAGATTGAGAAGGCGTATCCGGAGGTGTTCGATCTGCTGCTGGCGGTGCTGGGCGAGGGCCGCCTGACCGACGCGCTGGGGCGGACGGTGGACTTCACCAACACGCTGATTTTGATGACGTCGAACCTGGGGGTGCGCGAGGCGCAGCAGAGCCTGGGGTTCCGGGCGGAGGCGCACCACGGCGAGGCGTACGCGCTGGCGGCGCAGCGGTTCTTCCGGCCGGAGTTCTTCAATCGCCTGGATCGGATTGTGCCGTTCAACCGGTTGGGACGCGGCGAGGTGCAGCAGATCGCGCGGCTGGTGCTGGCCGAGCTGTTGCAGCGCGAGGGGCTGGTGCGGAGGAAGTGCGTGTTGCGGGTGGACCCTGCCGCGCTGGCGCAGATCGTCGATGCGGGGTTTGACCCGGTGCTGGGAGCGCGGGCGCTGAAGCGGGCGGTGGAACGGCAGCTGGCGCAACCGGTGGCGCGTCTGCTGGCGCAGGGGTTGCCCGAGACGATCACGGTGCTGAGTGTGTACGCGGCGGGAGCCACGCTGGCGCTGGAGGCGGCGGGGTTGCACGAGGTGGAGCCGATGCCGCGGTCGGCGCTGGCGGCGTCGGTGGAGGGGGTAGTGCGCGGGGCGGCGGCCGTGCTGCGGCGGATCGACGAGCAGATGGCTCCGTTGCGGCCGCGCGGCGAGATCACCGCGGAGTCGATCGCGGGCGAGCACGTCTTCTACTACCAGATGCAGGAGCAACTGCGGGGAGTGCGACAGCAGCAGCGGGCGCTGGCCGATGCGCTGGCGGAGGCGCGGCCCAACCGGCCGCCCGTGTTCCCCGTGCTGACGACGCGCGGGTCCAGCAAGATGTGGCGGTATCACTGGAATTACACCCACAGCCCGGTGCTGCGCGAGATGGCGGCGGCCAGTGACCTGCAACTGTTCGTCGAGGAGGTGGCCCAGCGCGCGGAACGGCCCGAAAGTGGCTCGGCGTCGCTGTGGGCGCTGGCGCACGATCTGGCGCTGGTGCAGGCGCTGACCGACGCCAGCGATCGACCCGGCGGCGATGCAGTGCTGATCTACCTGCAGCCCACCAGCGCGACGCTGCAACTGCCGCTGGAGACGCTGTCGGCCGCGCTGGCGAACCTGAGCCAGGTGCGGCACGGCATCTGGAAGCATCTCGAGGTGCAGGCGGTGGAGCTACCTCCGGAGGTGCCGGGGCTGGCCCGGGTGGTGCGGGGACTGGCGGTGGCGCGGCTGCTGGCGGGCGAGCGCGGGACGCATCTGTTCTGTGCGGCCAGTGGCCATGTCGAGCTGGTGCAGGTGCATCTGTGGCCGCTGGCGGACGGGGCCGACCCGGTGGCGGAGGTGGTGGGCCGGGTCCAGGAGCGGCAGCGCTGGATTGACGGGGGACGAGACGGGGCCGATCCGCTGGCGCTGGAGCCGGTGGTGCGCATCTACAACGTGGGGGGGCACTACCTCGACCTGCGGACGCAGCTGACGGCGGAGGGCTCGCCGGAGCTGGTCACGCTGATTCAACAGGCGCTGCCGATCCCGGCGGAGGTGCTGGAGACGAGCGAGGCGTGAGGCGAGGCTCAGGGCTTGCCGAGGGCGCGCTGGGTGAAGAACTGCGGGGGCAGGCGGATGCCGGCATCTTCGAGGCGCGTGCAGAAGGCGGGGCGGACGCCGGTGACGAGGAAGCGTCCGCGCGCCTTGCCGGCGGCATCGACGCCCTGCTGCTGGAAGCGGAAGATCTCCTGCGAGACGATGGTTTCGCCCTCCATGCCGACGATCTCGGTGAGGGAGGTGAGTCGGCGCGGGCCACCCGTCAGGCGGTCGGCCTGGACGATCAGGTGGACAGCCGAGACGATCTGGCGGCGCAGGGCGCGCAGTGGCATGTCGTAGCCGGCCATGAGGAGCATGGTTTCGAGGCGGGCCAGGGCGTCGCGCGGGCTGTTGGCGTGGAGGGTGGTCAGCGAGCCCTCGTGGCCGGAGTTCATGGCCTGCAACATGTCGAGCGCCTCGGGGCCGCGGCACTCGCCGACGACGATGCGGTCGGGCCGCATGCGCAGGGCGTTGCGGACGAGGTCGCGCATGGTGACGGCGTTCTTGCCGTCGAGATTGGGTGGGCGCGTCTCGAGGGGGAGCACGTTGCGCTGCTGGAGGCGCAGCTCGGCGGCGTCCTCGATGGTGATGATGCGCTCGTGCTCGGGGATGAACGAGGAGAGACAGTTGAGGAGAGTGGTTTTGCCCGACCCGGTGCCGCCCGAGACGATGATGTTGAGCTTGCCCTGGACGGCGGCCTGGAGGAAGTAGGCCATCTCCTGGGTGAGGCTGCCCAGCTCGACGAGGCGCTCGAACTGCAGCGGGGTGGCACTGAAGCGGCGGATGCTGAGCGAGGGCCCCTTGAGCGAGAGCGGCGGGATGATGGCGTTGAGGCGCGAGCCATCGGGTAACCGGGCATCGACCATCGGGGAAGTATCATCGAGACGACGGCCGACCCGGGCGACGATGCGGTCCAGGATTTGCAGCAGGTGGTCGTCGTCGCGGAAGGTGACGCCGGAGAGCATCAGCTGGCCGTGCTTTTCGACCCAGACGTCGTGCGGGCCGTTGACGAGGATGTCGCCGCCCTCGGGATCGCGGAGCAGGCGATCGAGCGGGCCGAGGCCGACTAGTTCGTCGAGGATGTCGTCGAGGAGTTGTTCGCGCTGGTCGGTGGTGAGCGGAAGATCCTCGGCGGCGAGGAAGCGGGCGGCGACCTGGCGCAGCTCGGTGCGGCGAGTGGCCTCGGGCAGGCGGCGTACCTCGGCGAGGTCGAGCTGCTGCACGAGGCGGTCGTAGACGCGATACTTGACGGTCTGCACAGCCGGAGGCGCGGGAGCCAGCTGGGGCTCGGCGGGCGAGAAAAAGGCATCGGACTCCATGCGCGCTCCCTGGCGAGACAGATGGGCTGGCGCAAGCATAGGTCATGGCGGGGGGGTGAGCAAAAGCCTGCCGGAGGATGGACAACCGCGGATGGGGCGGTATGAATCACACAGGCACGAGCGGGGGAGGAGGGGCCGACCCCGGACGGGCCGTCACCAGGAGAGACCCAATGCACCTGAATCGCCGAGAACTGATCCAGGCGGCCGGAGCCAGCGTCGCCACGCTGACCCTGGCTCCGCTGGCCGTGCGTGCGGAGGAAGAGAAGGCGGTCGGCTACAAGCTGCCGAAGCTACCCTACGCGACCGATGCGCTGGAGCCGAGCATCGACGCGAAGACGATGGAGATTCACCACGGCAAGCATCACCAGGCGTACATCACGAACGCGAACAACCTGTTGAAGGAATCGCCGAAGCTGCTGGCGCTGCCGGTCGAGGAGCTGCTGGCGGACATCACCAAGGTGCCGGAGAAGATCCGCCAGGGGGTGATCAACAACGCGGGTGGGCACGCCAACCACACGCTGTTCTGGGAGATCATGGGCCCGAAGGGTGGCGAGCCGACCGGTGCGCTGGCCAAGGCCATCGACGAGAAGTTCGGCAGCTTCGACAAGTTCCAGAAGGAGATGTCGACCAAGGCAGTGACGGTGTTCGGCAGCGGCTGGGCGTGGCTGGTGGTGAACAAGAAGGGTGAGCTGGAGGTGGTCCAGCGGAAGAACCAGGACAGCCCCCTCATGGACGGGCTGAAGCCGATCCTGGGTGTGGACGTGTGGGAGCACGCCTACTACCTGAAGTACCAGAACCTGCGCCCGAAGTACGTCGAGGCGTGGTGGAAGGTTGTCAACTGGAAGGTGGTCGCCGAGAAGGCCGCGCAGGCCATGAAGGGTTGATCGTCACCCGCAGCCCCGGGGAGGGTGCACCTCTCCGGGGAGTGGGGATCAGGGCAGGTAGAGGAGCAGGTCCGCGGTGAACGCCTGGCCGGGGCCCAGCTCGATGAACTCGGTGTTGCGGCGCGGGTAGGTGCCGAGGCGGTTGTTGCTCGGCTTGCGGACGCCGAGACGATAACGGCCGGCGGGAAGATTCTCGAAGGTGAACGAGCCATCCGCCTTGCTGACCTGGGTGCCGCGTTCGGCGCGCTTGTCGTCGGTGAGATAGACGGTGAGGCCAGCCTGCGGGCGGTCGCCCTCGAGGACGCGGCCCTTGATCGTGCTGGGCAGCATCTTCGCGGGGTCGGTGTCTTCCAGCTCGATGGTGGTGGTGGCGAAGGCGGACAGACCCACCTGGTTGACGAACTGCACGCTGACATCGGTGGGCCCCTTCGCGCCGGCGGGCACGGGGAGCTTGACGCCCCAGAGTGCGCGCGTGCCGTCGAGGGGGAGACCCGGGACGGGGGTGGCGGTGGGTGGCAGCTTGTCGGCGATGGGTTTGCCGAGGAAGAAGTTGACCTCCTTGACGCCGACCAGGGTATCGCTGCCGCGCGCCTGAAGCAGCAGCGGCGCCTGGTTCCAGGCCTTCTTCGGTGGATCGACAAAGCGGACGAGCTGCGGAGCGGTGTCGCCGACGGTCAGCGCGCGGCGCGCCAGAGCCAGCTGTCGGGCGTTGCGGTCGAGAAGCAGGGCGCGCAGCTCGCGCGGGCCGCGGATCTGGGTGATGTCCATCGGGATGACCCAGTCGCGCAGGCTGGCCTCGAAGAGCAGGGATCCGGCAGGGCTGGTGGGGGCGAAGCCGATCCGGCGATCGCGGGCCGAGGGGCGTTTCTCGTGGACCTCGACCCGGTAGGTGCCCCCGACGATGCGGCCCAGACTGAGGTCGAGCAGCGTGCCGGGCGGGGCGTTGTCGGCCTCGACAGGGACGAGGAAGTTGGTGCTGGCCAGGGCGTAGGCGGGGACGCGCAGGCGGATCGAAGGGGCGAAGAGCTGGCGGGGGGTGACCTCGCCGGTCTCCGACAGGGTGACCTCGAAGAGAAAGGCGCGAGCCCAGCCATCGACGCTGAGGTGAAAGAGCGCCTTACCGGCGGTCCCGGTCACGCCGTCGGCGAAGAGGGTGAGTTCCGAGCCGTCCGCGGGGAGCTTGCCCTTGAGCGTGCCAGTGGTGTAGGTGGCGCCGCCATCCTCGACGGCGGGGAAGCCCAGCTCGGCAGTCACGTCGGGCGGCGGCAGGGGCCGACGAAGGCGCAGCGTGACGGAGAGGCGACGTCGGCCCGCGTCGGGGTCGTAGCGGACGCTGGTGACCGAGATGTACTCGACGGGGTCGGCCAGATCGACGGGCACGGTGCGGGTGGTGACGACGTCGTTCTTGCTTTCCAGGTCGATGACCTCGAAGCGGAGTGGTCCGTCGAGCGCGGGCAGACTGGGTGCCGTGGGCGGCGCGCCGGGGTTGGTCGGCGGCGGTGGCGTTGCCGTGGGGCGTGCCGGGGGCAGCGGGAAGGAAATAGCCTGCGAGCCGCGCGGCGGCAGGGTGACGACGGCGGAGGTGCTGACGACGCCGTTGGCGGTCAGGCGAACCTGCACCTTGTTCCACGCTCGATCGATGGGGTTGGTCAGGAGCACGAAGACGGGCTGCTGCCCCGGGATGGTGCGGAGGCGGATGCTACCCAGCGGGTTGTCGCCCTTGTCGCTGGCCGAGAGCACGATCTGCGGCGCGCGCGGGGCGAGTGGCACGGGAACGAGACGATGGAAGGCGCGGCCCCCATCGAGGCGGACGCGGGCGAGCATCCCCTGGGGCATGGGTGCCTTGCCCTCGCCGGCGGTGGGCAGCAGGGCGACGCGCACCGGCACGACGAAGCCGCCATCGACGGTGGTACGGATGCCCGGGGAGGGCAGGCGGACCTGATCGGGGGTGACGGCGAGCCATTCGCGGTCGGGGGTGAACAGACGCAGGTCGAGCGTGGCCGGTCCCGAGGTCGAGGCGCGGACCTCGAAGGTCGGCGTGATCGGGGCGGCGGGCAGCAGGCGCGGCGGATCGTTGGTTTCGATCACGTCGGCGAACAGCTCGCGGCTGGCGCGGAGCCAGGGCAGGTAGGCGGCGGCGGCGCGAGTGTAGAAGGCGGCGGCGGGTCCCTCGGGGTCGAGGTTGCGGGTGTCGCGGGCGAGGTAGCGGTAGTGATCGGCGAGCCAGGCCCACAGGCCCGAGTCGGGCGGCGGCGCGGGTAGCCCGTCCCAGGCCTGGCGCAGCTGGCTTTCGAGGGAGGCCAGGCCCTGGCGTCCCTGGTCGAGGAGTTGTTCCAGCGCGGTCAGGCGGTCGCGCGGCAGACCGGCGAGATCGGCCAGGGCCAGGGCGTGGCGGGCGGCATCGGTGACGGCGGCCTGGTCGTCCTCCTTCTGCACCTCGGGGCGCTCAGCAATCTGGTTACCATCGTGGCGATCGCGGTGGAGGACGTCTTCTTCGAGACGGCGGGCCAGCTCGTAGGCGCTGGTCCACAGGGTGGGACGCTGGCTGCCCGGGACGAGGGTGGTGGTCAGCAGGCCGTCGACCTGGCGCCAGAGCGTTGGAGGCGCATCGCCACCCCCGGCAGCGCGGAGCAGCCGACGGATGCTATCGGGGTCGAAGGGGTCGTCGAGTTCGTCGATCTGGGTGCGCAGGAGGGCGGCCTGACGGCGGACATCGTCGAGGGTGGCAGAGGGGTCGGCGCGTCGGGCGGCGTCGAGACGGTCGTGGACGAGTCGAGCTTGCCGGGCGGCGGTGAGCCAGGCGGGGCCGTGCTGGCCGGCCGCCTCGCGGTAGAGCAGCGCCTGGGGCAGGAGGGTGCGTGCCTGGTCGATGGCGGCGAGGGCATCCTCAAGCGAGTCCTGCAGGGCGAGCACGGCGGCAGTGCGGGTGGCGGCGGTGGCCAGGGCCTGCTCGCCCTCGGCGAAGGGAGCGTAGCCGCGCGACTCGAGCAGGACTACCGCTTCGTGCCGGGTGGAGAGAGCGGCTTCGAGATCGCGGGCGACCCAGTCGAAGACACGCGGCCGGCTGGCGGCCTGCTCGCCGTTGCGGAAGGCTTCCAGCGCGCGCTGCACGAAGGTGGGCGGCAGGTCGAGGGGGGCCAGGCGCAGGAGCGCCAGCGTCTCGACGTGGAGGGGTTCGGGTTCGAGCAGACGCACCAGGGAGGCGGCGAGGCGGACGACCTCGGGGCGGGGATCGGCGAGGGCGACGTCGAGACCGGCGCGGAGCAGGAGCAGCGACGAGGTTCCCTTGAGCGGTTTGAGGAAGGCGTCGAGCGCCTGGGTGCGGATCTCGTCGGCCCGGGCGGCGGGCTGACCGCGGGTGCGGGGGCCGACCTGGAAAGCGAGCTGCTGGAACTGTTCGGCGAGATCGCGCGAAGGGGTCAGGTTGGCCTGGGCGAGAGCCAGCGCGAGTGAGCGCGCGGGGGGCCGGGGCGGCGCCAGCGGAGCGGTGACCTGGTCGGCGCGGGCGATCTCCTCGCGGAGGCGGGTGGTGTCGCCGCCACCGCGCCAGGTTTGTTCGGCGTGAACCAGGCTGCGGTCGCGCGGGGGATGGCTGGCGGGCTGCGCCCAGGCCTTGGCCAGCTCCTCGGGGTAGTGGCGCGGGTCGATGGCAGCGGGGGGCCGCGGCTCGCCGTTGGGCAGGTCGGTCAGGACGAAATCGCGCCCCACGCCGTGCAGGAAGGGGGTCTGGCGCGAGTCACGCGCGCGGCGGGCCCAGCGGTCCACCCGGGCGCGGACGAAGGCGGCCAGTTCGTGGGCTTCGATGCGTCCGTCACCATCGGCGTCGGCCCGGCCGAGCAGACCGTCGCGCAGGTAGTGGCCCACGATCGACTGGCCGAGATACTCCGAAGCCCAGGCCTGCTGGCCGGGTTCGGCCGCGCCCAGGACGAGGCGGGCGGGGTCGGGGTTAGCGTCGAGATCGCGGCGGACGCAGGCCCAGACGTCGTCAAGGACCACGCTGCGGCGCAGGCCAGCCGGTGGCGCCAGCAGGTCGAGGACGACCAGCGAGGGGCCGGAGTTCGCCTGGCGCAGCATCTGCAGGATGCGGGCGAGCGGCAGCCAGGTGACGGGGTCGCCAGGGTCGGCATCGACGGGGAGGAAGTGGGCGTGGCCGGCAGCATCGCCGCGGGCGTAACCCGAGAGGTAGATCACCGTCGGGCCGCGCCGGCTGGTGGAAAGCGTGCGGACGAGGGCGGCCTGGGTCAGGGTGTCGGGAACCGGGTCGATGGTGGAGAAGAACTGGTCCTCGACGAAATACTGGCGATCCTGGGCGCGCCAGGGCAACGGAGGCAGGCCGGTGGCGCGATAGTCGGCGACGAAGAGCGGGACGAACTGGCAGCGTGCGGGAGGGCGGAGCAGATCGAGGAAGGCGACGCCGACGGCGATGAGCGCGACGACGAGCAGGAAGAGCACGAGGACGCGCCAGCGACGGGTAGCCGCCTGGACAGCCAGGACGCCTCCCTCGTCGCGCCAGCGCGGAATCGTGGGCTCGACTTGCCCGCTCATCGGCCCTCCCTGTGACTCACGGCGCGACGTAGACAGGCCGGGGCCGGGGCGGCAGCGGCGCTGGGCTGTCGAGTTGGGTGAAGGCCGCCTGGTGCTGCAGGGCCTGGGCCTGGCGTTTCAGCGCGGCGACGGAGACGAGACGGAGGCCGGTCCAGTCGGTGTCGATCTTCGTGCGAACCGCCTGCTCGGAAGTGGCGTCGGTGAACCAGAAGAGGCCGACGTAGCGGCCGGCGGCCAGGAAGTGGCGATGCTCCTGCCCGGCGGGTGGCGTGGCTCCCTCGGGTTGGACCCAGACAGGCTGGCCAATGGAGTAGGTGGCACCGATGACGGCGCACCAGCGTTTCTCACGGCGGCCGGGTTGCACCTGCACCCAGTGTTCCTCGACGGTGGCGCGATCGAGGGTGAAGTGTTCGTCGCCGATGGTTTGCGGGCCGAGCAGTTCTTCGAGGACGGTGAAGTCGGTGGGTCGGCGCAGCAGGCGAGACGACTGGGCCGAGGGCGTGGCCCACCAGGCGCGAAGCACGGGGGGCGGCGGGCCGTCGTTGCCGAGGGGCCAGCCTGGCGCGTCGATGCCGTAGGCGGGCGCAGGGAAGCCGAAGAGCTGACCCCAGCGGACGGCGGGGCGCTCCTTCGACGCGGTGGGCTGCAACTCGAGCCAGACGGCGCCGGGGTAGACCTGGCCGGGATCAGCGGAGCGGGGCGATTCCTGTTCGAGGGTGAGGAGCATCTGCATGGCGCGTTCGCCAAGGGTCTGCTCCTGCAGGACAGCGGCGCGCCAGCCGCCGGTCTGCACGGCGGGGCGGAGGCTGAAGGCATCCTGCCGCGACCAGGTGAGTCGGCGCCAGCCGAAGGGGCCATCGTCGAGACGGAGCAGGGCGAAGTCGCCGGGCCGGAGGGTCATGCGGCGGTCGAAGTTGAGCAGGGGAACGCGGAGACGGTAGCCATCGCGGCCGCCGGTGGTCAGGTTCCAGCGGTCGTTCTCGCCCTCGCGGGAGACCTCGATGCGCTCGCCGCGTTCGTCGCCGAGGGAGGCCTCGGTGAGTTCGTAGCGGAGACCGGCGGGCATGGTCTGGCGGAGGGCGGCGAGGACGGCGTCGGGCTTGCTGACGGTGGCGACGACGCCGGGCGGGATGCGGGTGGTGGTGAAGCCGAAGTTGTTGACCAGGGACGCCTCGGGCTGGCCATCCTTGCCGGCGAAGCCGACGACGTGCAGGGTGATGCCGGTGTCGGCGAGTCGACGGCGAAGTACGTCCGGGATGGCCTCGCGGTCGGGGTTCGCCTCGCGGTCGGTGGCGAAACGATTGTCGTCGCCATCGCTGAGCAGGAGGAGGGTGCGGAAGCCATCGACCTTCAGGAGGTCCTCGCGGGCGCGGAGGACGGCGCGGGCGATGGGCGATTCGTTCCACGGTTCCTGGGCGCTGACCAAACCGACGAGGCTGTCGATTTCCTCGGCGGTGGCGTTCCAGGTGGACGGTTCGCGCAGGCGCTGGATGGTGTCCTCGGCGCGGGTGACGGTGTTGCGCGGGGGGATGGCCTGGCCGAAGATCCACAGGCTAAGGCGCGTGCCGCGCGGGACGGTGGCGAGCGAGCGACGGAGCGTCTCGACCGTCTGGCGGAAGCGGGCGCGGGCCTCGTCAGCGGGCCGTTCGTTGGCAGGTAGGGCGGGCGCGCCCGGGGCAGCGGGAGGCGGGCCGACGCTACCCGAGCAATCGACGACAATGACCAGCCCGCCGCGGGCCTCGCCGAAGCGGGCGAAGAGCGAGTCCGCGGCCTGGACGGCGACACCAGCGCGGTTGGGCGGTGGAGCGTCGTCGCGGGTGTACTCGGCGGCGGGGTGCAGGTAGACCGGCGCGACAGCGCGCGGCTTCTGTCCGCGGTAGTAACCCTGCCAGGTGATCTCGCTGGTGCGGGCGACGGCCTCGAGCGGCGGGTCCTGTTCGGCGCGATCGAGCAGCGGGCTGGCGAGGACGACGCGGACGCGGTCGGTGGTGGGGTCGTCGCCGAGTGAGACGGCGGTGCGCTGGGCACCATCGGGCTGGGCGAAGGCGAGTGAGTCGCCGGGCACGGCCCAGAGGAGCGGGTAGCCGCGCACGGCACCAGGATCGCGAGCGGCGAGGACAGCGGACACAGGCGAGCGGTCGCCGGCGATCATGTGCGGCGCGGGGCCGGGTGTGATGGTGAGGCCATCGGGAGCGTTGAGCTGGCGAGCGACGTCGGCAGCGCCGGGAGCATCGGGGCGGGCGAACGGGTCGAGCCGGCGGGCGTCGGTGAGGAAGTCGATGCCGGCGATGCGGTAGTAAGGCGCGCCGGCGGGGTCGTCGTTGTACCAGTGGTCGGAGAAGGAACGGCGCGCCTGCCAGACGAGGAGATCCTCGACGTCGGCGCGGCGGGCGAGAACGGGGGCCTGCACGGGAGCGGCCTGCCACTGGCCGGCGTCGTAGCGGCGCTGGAGGCGGTCGGCCCGGCGGAGCGGCCCGGCGACCTGCTGGGCCTTGCGTGCCTGGGCGACGAGCTGCTCGGCCTGGGGGGGGTAGGCGCGGAAGCGAGCGCCGACCTCGTCGCCGGCCCAGCGCAGCACCTTCGACCAGAGGCCTTCGAGGTCGGGTCGACGAACGAACGGTTCGACGTCGGTGAAGGCGAGACCGGCGCCCCGGTTGGCGTCGAACCAGGTGCGACCGAGGGCAGCGAGGGCGAGGCGGCCTTCGCGGACGGCGCAGCGTCGTTCGGCGTCGTTGAGCTGTTCCGGCGTGACCTCCACGCGGGCCTCGCTTTCCGATCGGGCCTGGTTGGCGAGCCGGGCGAGCTTGAGCAGGAGCCGGTCGCGCTGAGCGCCCTCCAGCCAGGGAACCCGGAGGGCGATGCCGCCATCGCGCAGCGGCGCGGCCTGGGTGGTTTCGCACGTCCGGGCGAAGGCGTCAAGGTGGGTTTGGAGGAAGTCCAGCCCCGTCTGCGCAGTCTGCGCCTCTTGCCGGATGGCGGCGACGCCGGCGGCATCGTGTCGGGCCAGGACGTCGAGCGTGGCCTGTTCGAGGTGGTCGAGCTGGGCGAAGAGGGTGAGCGTGCGGTTGAGGAGGGTGTCGTTGGGGTCGTCGGTCTGGGCTGCGACGAAGCGGGCGAAGGCGGGGAGTTGGGCGGCGCCGCGGTCGCAGGCGGCGAGCGCCTCGCGGAGGCCGACGCCGGTGTCGCGGGCCTGCTGGTAGAGGGTGGCGGCCTGGTCGAGGAGTTCGCGGGCGGAGGTCCAGCGGGTGGGATCGCTCGCGAAGAGGAGATCCTCGGCCTTCTGACGGAGGGCGTCAGCGCGGGCGAGGGGCTCGACGATCCAGGGGCGGATGCGTTCGGCGTAGGCATAGCCAGCGGGGGGGACGGCCAGCGCAGCCTCTTCGGCCAGCAGGCGCACGCGCAGGCCCTGCTGGACAGCCTGGTTCAGACCATCCGGCAAGGGGCGGACGGCGAGGTCGCGCTGGAGCAGGACGAGGAAGTGGACCTCGGCAGGGCGGACGACGCGGATGGGATCGTCGAGAAGACGGGCCAGCTCGGCGGCGCGCTCGAGATGCCGAGCAGGGTTCTCGGCGGCGCGGCGGACGAGGGCGAGCAGCACGTTGCGCCGGAGCAGGCCGTCGCTGTCGTTGGCGCGGAGCTGATCCCAGACGGTGCGACGGTCAGCGACGTTGGCCTGCCAGAGCTGCTCCATCGGCGGGTAGGAGTCGGGCAAGGTCAGCTGGGTGTAACCCTGGACGGCGGGCATCTGCAGGGAGAGTGCGCCGGAGGCAAGCTGCAGGTCGAGTCCCTGGCGGACGCGAAGGCCAGCCTCGCGGGCCAGGTCGGCGATGCGAGGGGCAGCGGGAGAGCCGGCGAGGCGGAGCGTCTGGTAGCGAACGAGCCAGGCCTGCCACAACTCCCAGTCTCCGGGGACGCAGGCGCGGGCCGAGGCGGCGCGGGGGCGGAAGGAGTCGTAGTGGGCCCAGGCGGCGCTGATGTCGCCCAGTGGATCGCCGAGGGGGTCGCCATCAAGGGCGGTGGAGTCGAGCTGGAAGGTCAGGCTGAGTGCGCGGGCACGGGTCTCGGCCTCGGCGCGAGGGAGCAGGACCGGGAGCTGCTCAGCGCCGTGGAGACGGCGGGCGTCGGTCTGCACCTCGCGGGCCAGGTACTGGTAGATCTCCCAGCCTTGCAGCCGGCCGTTGCGGTCGGCATCGGCATCGCCAGCGAGGCCCTGGAGCAGGCAGCGGGCGAAGAGCGTGGTGCGCAGATCGGCCGCGGGCCAGGAGCGCTGGTTGATGCCGCTGGAGGAGAGGACGAGCAGGTTAGGGATGGCGGCGATGCGCGGTTCGAGGGCGTCGAGTGCGCGGGCGAAGTCGTTGTGGAGCAGCCCCAGCGACCAGGAGGGGCCCTGGGCGGTGGCGTCGAGGATGAGCAGCTTGTGGCGGTCGGCGGGTAGCTCCGCGAGGCGATCGAGGACGGCCTCGAGGCGGAGGCGATCAGCGGGGGCCGCGCTGGCATCCTGGGGCAGGAGGTAGGCGCCCTGGGCATCTGCGCCGCCATGCAGGGCGAGGAAGACAACGATGGTTTGCTCGCGGACGTCGTCGAGGCCGCGCCACCAGTCGGTGCCGCGCAGGACCTCGAGGGGGGAGTGAGCGACGCGGAGCCGACCGGAGCGCTGAAAGAGCCAGGAGAGAGGCGAGGAGGTGCCAGCGAGGCGGGCGAAGCGGGTGAGCGCCTCGCGGCCCTGGGGGTTGGGGTCGACGGCGAGGTTGTCCTCGTAGCCGGCGCCGGCGAGGATGAGGCAGGCGGGCCCGGGTGGGGCGAGCCAGAGGAGGAGCCAGGCCAGCAGGGTGGCGGTGCCGAAGACCAGGCCGAGGACGCCGGCGAGGCGAGCAACGCGGACACGCGGGGGCAGCACCGGGGCGGGGCTCATCTGCCGCCAGGCAGGCAGCGACGCCGATGGCGAGGCGTCCGGCGCGGCGGGCGCGGGGGTCGATCGCCAGTTCCCCCGGGGGCCGGGAGGGGTGGAGCTTGCCATGATGGGACCGCGTGGGAAGAAAAGATCAGCGCTCGCGCACGTTGAAGCTATCGACCGGAAGCAGGCGGCAGCGACGCGCGAGTCGCTCCCCGAGCGATCGCGCCAGGGGGCGCGGCCGATGACGGGGTGGGCTGTAACGATTATACTATCCGTCCCTGTCCGTGAGGTGTTCCTCTCCGAGGAGGCTGGCATGCCAAGGATTCTGCTGGTCGAGGACAACGAGATGAACCGGGACATGCTGTCGCGACGACTGGCGCGGAAGGGGTTCGAGGTGCTGGTGGCGGTGGATGGGGGGCAGGGAGTGGAGATGGCCGTGGCGGAGCGTCCGGACCTGATCCTGATGGACATGAGCCTGCCGGTGCTGAATGGGTGGGAGGCGACGCAGAAGATCCGGGCGACGACGGAGACGGCGCGCATTCCGGTGATCGCCCTGACGGCCCATGCGATGGCAGGAGACGAGCAGAGAGCGCTGGAAGCGGGCTGCGACGACTACGACACCAAGCCGGTGGAACTGGATCGGCTGCTGGGGAAGATTCAGGCGCTGCTGGCGCGAGGCGCGGCATCATGAGCGAGGAAGGCGACGGCGCGCTGGGGGCGGCGGAACAGGCGGAGCTACGGCACGAGCTGCGGACGCCGTTCAACCATCTGCTGGGCTACACCGAGATGCTGCTGGAGTCGGCCGCGGAGGAGGGGCACACCGCGCTGGTGCCGGGGTTGCAGGCGCTGCACGTGGCGGGCAAGGAGCTGCTGGGGGTGGTGAACGCCGGGCTGGCGGCGGATCGGGCGCTGCGGCGGGGCGAGTTAGCCGCGCTGGCGCGAGAGGTACGCGAGTATCTGCCCGGCTTGCTGCGGCAGGTGGAGGCGCTACTGGCGCTGGCGGAGCAGGGCGGGCAGGCCTCGGCGCGGGACGATCTGGGACGCATCCAGCGGTCGATTGCCACGCTGGGCGGGCTGATGGACGAGCGCGTGCTGGCGCAGCCAGCGCTCGGAGGGCCGCCGACGCCAGCGGTCGAGGTGGCGGAGGTGGGAGCGCCGGCGCGGCAGGCACCGTTGCCGGCGGGCAAGGTGCTGGTGGTGGATGACAACGAGATCAATCGCGATCTGTTATGTCGGCGGCTGGAGCGCGAGGGGGTGGCGTCGGTGGCGGCGCGCGACGGGCACGAGGCGCTGGAACTGCTGGGGCGCGAGGCGTTCGATCTGATCCTGCTGGACATCGTGATGCCGGGGCTGGATGGCTACGAGGTGCTGCGGCAGGTGAAGGCGAACCCAGCGACGCGCGACGTGCCGGTGGTGATGATCTCGGCGCTGGACGAGCTGCAGAGCGTGGTGCGCTGCATCGAGATGGGGGCGGAGGATTACCTTCCCAAGCCGTTCGATCCGGTGCTGCTGCGGGCGCGGGTGGGGGCGTCGCTGGAGAAGAAGCAGCTGCGCGATCGCGAGCTGGAGTATCTGCGCGGCGTGGCGGTGCTGGAGGAGTCGGCGTCGGCTATCGAGACGGGGACGTTTGCAGCCGAGCGGTGGACGGCGTGGCGGGGCGGTCCGACGAGCTGGGCCGGCTAGCGCGGGTGTTTCAGCACATGGCCAGCGAGGTGCAGGCGCGCGAGAAACGGCTGAAGGAGCAGGTGGCGCAGCTGTCGATCGAGATCGATATGGTGCGGCTGACGCGCCAGGTGGACGAGGTGACGCAGTCGTCGATGTTCGATTCGCTGAAAGGCGCGCGCGAACGGCTGCGACGGCAGCCGCCTCCGGAGTGAGCTGTGCGGGACGGGCGCACCGGGGCGAGGAGTGGCGGTTGCGTGCCTGGCGAGAGCGTGGCCGTAAAGGGAAGATGCGGAATGGGTTGTGGCGATGGATCCAGTGGCGTGGTGCATCGGCGCGGAAGTTGCGAGAGGTAAGTCAGGTGGCCCTGGTCGTGGAGCGGCCCCGCATGTGCAGGGGGGGCCCAGCGACCGGGCAGCCCGATCCGCGCGGTGGGGATTCGTGGAGTGTACGAAGCACCACCCGGTCGATTCCGACAGCTAGTGAACAGAGCACATCGACACCCTCCGCGCTTCTGACATCGGAGAGGGGGTGTGTCATGTTCGGATTCAGGAAGAACGGTTTAACATCTCTACCGTTCCTGCTTCCCTCAGCATCAACGAGACAGCGCGTACGCGAAGGGCGTCCCCGGCTGGAGACGCTGGAGGATCGTACCGCGCCGGCGGCAGGGTTGCTCGATCCGACGTTTGGCCAGATGGGGAAGGTGATCACGGATGTGGGGGGGGATGATCGTGGCTCTGCCATGGTCCGGCAGGCCGATGGAAAGATTCTTGTCGCAGGAAGCACGTACAACGGCGATGCCACCAGAGAGAACTTCGCCGTAGTGCGGTACACGACGTCCGGGGTGCTGGATGACACATTTGGTGACAGAGGGAAGGTGATCACGGACCTGGGGGGTAATGATTATGGCAACGCTCTGGCGCTGCAGCCCGATGGGAAGATCCTTGTCGCGGGAATTATGTGGAATGGCGATGCCACCGGGGCCAACTTTGCCGTGGTGCGGTACACGACCTCCGGGGTGCTGGATGACACGTTTGGTAACGATGGGAAGGTGGTTACGGATCTGAGTACCTTTGACAGCGCCTACGCCCTGGCGCTGGAGCCAAATGGGAAGATCCTCGTCGCAGGATACACGCGGAACAACGATCGCACCGGGTACAACTTCGCCCTCGTGCGGTACTTCGGGTGGGAGGTGCGTCCGCCGGTGTTGCGGGGGCAGGCACGGCAGGTGACCCATGTGCTGGGACACACGCAGGTGTTTCGGCGGGTGGTGAGTGACTGGGCGTATTCGCCGGAGGAGCTGCCGCTGCACTATGAGCTGATCGGGGCCATTCCGGCGGGGGTGACGCTGAGCGCGCATCAGCAGGTGCTGACGTACCAGCGGCCGGCTAACTTCCACGGGGACGTGCAGATTCGCTTCCGGATCAGCGACTGGGTGCATCAGACGCAGGTGGTCACGGTGACGTTGAAGGAGCGGCGTGTGCCCGTGATCCCGGTGGCGCCGGTGCCGCTCAGTCCGCTGGAGGCGGCGCTGGATCAGCTGCGGGCGCTGGCGACGCAATTGTCGGCCCGGCTGGGGTCGCTGATTCCGAACACATGGCCGCCGCGGTAGAGACGCGAGGGGTGGAACGAAGTGAGCCGCCGGAGGTTGGTGGCCGGCGGCTCGGAGAGGTGGGGGTTAGCTGCGCAGGCTCTGGACGAAGGTGAGCATGAAGTTCCACTTGGCGTTCCAGGAGCCGTGGGCGGCGTTGGCGAAGTAGGCCTGCAGGCAGGTGGCGAAGTCCTCGCGCGGGTTGGTGCGGCCATACACGTTGGAGAACGTGGCGGTGCTGAGGTAGATGTACGGCTGGGCGACGTTGGACAGGTTGCGGGCCCGGGTGTAGTCGGTGGGCACCGGGCTGGTCACGGGCAGGTCGCGCCAGCCGGAGAGTGACTGCCAGGTGGCCCAGCGGGCGTTCTCGTTGTCCCAGTTGTGGCCGATCTCGTGGATGATGGTGTCGCTGACGGTGTAGACGGTGTTGTTGAAGGTCAGGTCGGCGACGCGGATGCGTCCGGCGCTGTCGTTGTCGGCGAGGACGCCATCACCCAGGCTGGAGTTGCGCTCGAAGACCTGGCGGATGCCGGTGGTCAGCTTGAGGAGCTTGGTGTTGTTGGTGGCGGCCATCAGGGAGTTGAGGGCGTCATCGATGCGGATGATTTCGGCGTCGGTCCAGGCCTTGTTGCCGACGGTGAAGATCACCTTGGCATCGACAGAGTAGTCGGCGTCGCAGATGCCGTCGGAATCGTGGCGGAGGAAGCGGTCGGCACCCCACTGGCCGTAGAGCAGATCGTTGCCGGCCCCGCCGAAGAGGCCGTCGTTGTCGTAGCCGCCGTAGAGGTTGTCATCGCCGTCGCCGCCGTAGAGGCGGTCGTTGCCATTGTCGCCGTACAGGGAGTCGTTGCCGCCGTTGCCCTCGAGGCGGTCGTTGTTGTCGCCGCCGAACAGGCTATCTGCGCCCGCGCCGCCGATGAGGCGGTCGTTGCCCGCATCGCCGTTGAGGATGTCGCCGGTGAAGGACGCGCGGAGGGTATCGTTGCCTGCGCCGCCGCAGACGTAGACCTGGCGGTTGGACAGGTTGGTGATGGTGTCGTTGCCGCCGTAGCCCCAGAGGTAGGGGCGGTAGGTGGGCGAAACGTCCGAGGCGCGAAAATTCTGCACGGTGCCGTTAATGGTGACGCGATAGTGGGCAACGCCGCTCAGGGTGACGTTCTGCAGGGTGATGGTGTCGGCCTGCTCGGTGCCCAGGACGATGAGGCGACGAGCGGAATTGATGTAAGCGCTGGGGACGACGCGAGCTTCGAGCGATTCCAGGGTCGGGACCAGACGAGGACGGTCGGGGGCGGTCTGGGAGGAAGGCTGGCGATGGAAGAGGCGATGCAGGAACTGAAACATGGCGGAATCCTCCTGGTGCGTACCAGTGGAACCGGCGCGGAAGAGCCCCTGGCGCGGGGTGGGCCTCGAGAATCTGGCAGACACACCGTGTTGGTGAGTAGTTTTCTCTGTCCATCCTCCTCTACTGATGAGCCTCCGGGGTGTGACGAAGGGCCAGGGAAGAAAGCCGTCGGGGGAGCGTCACTTCTGCAGGATGAGCTTGTTGCGTCGGGTCAGACGGAGGCGGTAGACGACGCCGTCGTGCTCGATGAGGATCTCGCGCTGGCCACGGAAGAGGTCGCGTGCGGTCAGCACGGGCAGGGAGGCCGAGGGCTCGGTGGACGCCTCGGCCGGTGAGAGGGGCGGGGGAAGATCGCGAGGGGAATCGGACATGATGGCGCTCCTGCGAAAAGGCGACGAGGGCAGAGAATTACTGAGATCATGTCTCATCGTCTACCAGCAGGGGATGGGAGGCGACGAAATCTCTGGGTGTAATCTCTTGTTGGAAGCGAGGTTGTGAAGAAGAGAAAAAAGGTTGACAGAGAGGGGAAAGTGTCTATGATTTTGCAACAGAGACTCGATCTCAACAATTCGGAAGAGGTAGCGTAGCCACCGTCGTGCCAGGCCGGGATGATCCGGGGGGGCACTACCGCTCGCCAGGCGCCTCGCAGAACCCTTGACCAAAGGAGTGCGAAGCCATGGGCCAGACGAGCGCGCGGGGTGCGTTCACGTTGATTGAGCTGCTGGTGGTGATTGCGATCATCGCCATCCTGATCGGGCTGTTGTTGCCCGCCGTCCAGAAGGTGCGGGCGGCGGCGGCGCGGCTGCAGTGCAGCAACCACCTGAAGCAGGTGGGGCTGGCGATCCACAACTACCACGACACCCACCAGGCGTTTCCGACCGCGAACTCGGCGGTGTACGGCAGCGCCTTCACGTTGATTCTGCCATTCGTCGAGCAGGACAACATCCGCAACGCCTACCTGCCCAACCTGGCGCCAACAGTGGCGCCGAATAACAGTCTGACGAGCCTGCCGATCAAGATCTTCCTGTGCCCGGCGATGGCGTTGCCGCCGGCCCCGGTGGCGGCGTACAGCACGCACTACGCCAGCTACGCCGTGTGTGCGGGGAGCAACGACGTCTGGACGTCGCCGCCGGACAACGGGGTGATCGTGCGGACCCATGCGACGGGGGTGCCGACGGCTCTGGACGGGGCGAAACGGATGACCGACGTGACGGACGGGACGTCGCACACGCTGATGGTGGGCGAGATGGGGTTTCAGCTGCGCGATTACCTGTTCAGCAGCGGAGCCTACGCGGGGCAGGTGCGTGGGGGGAACACGAGCTGGGCGTTTGGCTATGCGGGCTACAGTCTGGGGAGCACCCGGGTTATGATGAACACGGTGCTGCCGCCGACGTCGGTGATGGATCGGCTGCAGACGTTCCGCAGCGATCACACGGGAGGGGCGAACTTCGCACTGACGGATGGGTCGGTGCGGTTCGTGGCCAACGGGATCGAGGCGGCGACGTACCAGGCGCTGGGGACGCGAGCAGGCGGCGAGGTCGTCAGCTCTTTCTGAGATCTTCAATACATACACTCTGACATGAGGATGATGCATGAGAAGGCAACTGTGGATGGCGCTGGTGGCGCTGGGGCTGGTGGCGACGGGGAGCCTGGCGGCGGAAGGGCTGCCGAGCTATGCTCCGCTGCCGCACAAGATCTCGAGCTTCGGTGCCTGCGTGAGTGACGGCTACCTGTACATTTACGGCGGGCACACGGGGCGGACGCACACCTACTCGACAGAGACGACGACGGACAAGTTCCTGCGCGTCGCGCTGGCGGGGAAGTGGGAAGAGCTCCCCAGCGGGCCGGCAGCGCAGGGGACGGCGCTGGTGGCGTACCAGAACAAGATTTACCGAATCGGCGGGATGCAGCCGCGGAACAAGCCGGGGGAGAAGGCGGACACGCACTCGCTGGCCAGCTGCGCCAGCTACGATCCGACGGCGCGGAAGTGGACGGCGTTGCCGGACCTGCCCGAGCCCCGGTCGTCGCACGATGCGGTGGTGGTGGGGGAGAAGCTGTACGTGTTCGGCGGCTGGACGATGCGGGGCGCGGGCAAGGAGCCGGTCTGGCTGAAGCAGGGGCTGGTGCTGGACCTGAGCAAGTCGCCACTGCAGTGGGAGGCGGTGGCCCAGCCGTTCCAGCGGCGAGCGCTGGGAATCGCGGCACTGGATGGCAAGGTGTATGTCGTCGGCGGGCTGCAGGCGAAGGGAGCACCATCGAACCAGGTGGATATTTACGATCTGGCAATGGGGAAGTGGTCGGAGGGGGCGGCGATCCCGGGCATGGGGACGGGTTTCTCGGCGGCGCCGGCGGTGCAGAACGGGAGGCTGTATCTGAGCACGAATGATGGCAAGCTGCACACGCTGAACCGAGCGATTAATGATTGGGTGACGGTCGGGCAGCAGGCGACGGCGCGGCACGTCAACCGGATGGTGGCGGGAGCGCGGGGGACGCTGCTGATCGTGGGCGGCTCGGCCAGCGCGGGCGATTCCAAGGTGATCGAGGTGATTCCGACCGCGAGCAAGAAGGTGTCATCGCGGTAGAGTTGGGACGTAAAAAAAGAGGCACTCGTGGGTTATGCAGGCAGCCCTGTTCCGAGGAAAGGGGAGGCCGATGCGGACACTCGCGAGTGTTTTCTTGTTGGTGGGGAGTATGGTCGGAGTGGCAGCCGAGGCGGAGCGCGGGCCCACTTACAAGAAGGGGGTCGGGCCCTACCCGGTCGAGACGCTGCTGCTGGACTGGAAGGATGGAAAGCGCGATCGGGTGGTGCCGGTGAAGGTCTACCTGCCGCGGAAGCTGGCGGGGCCGATGCCGGTGGTGCTGTTCTCGCACGGGCTGGGTGGATCGCGCGAGGGGTATGGCTACCTGGGGAAGCACTGGGCGAGCCATGGCTATGTATGCGTGCATCTGCAGCATGTGGGCAGCGACGAGTCGGTGTGGAAGGGGAAGGCGAACGCCATGGAGGAGATGCGCAAGGCGGCCAAGGTGCCGAGCAACGCGGTGGCTCGACCGCTGGACGTGCGGTTCGTGCTCGATCAGTTAACGAAGGCGAACGACGAGGCGGGGCCTCTGCGCGGGAAGCTGGATCTGGAGAAGGTGGGGCTGGCGGGGCACTCGTTCGGGGCGTTCACGACGCTGGCGAGCGCGGGGCAGGGGTTTGTCACGCCGCTGGGCAAGACGCTGACGCTGACGGAGCCGCGCTTGAAGGCGGCGATCGCGATGAGTCCCAACGCGCCGGCGCGGCGGAGTGACCTGAAGAAGGTGTTCGCGCCGATCAAGATACCGATCTTTCACATGACGGGGACGAAGGATGATGGGGTGACGATCACGGAGACGAAGCCCATCGACCGGCGCATTCCGTTCGATCACATCGCGGCGGGCGATCAGTATCTGCTGATCTTCCAGGATGGCGACCACATGGTGTTCTCGGGGCGCGGGCAGACGGGGGCGGGAAAGCGGGAGAAGGACCCGGTGTTTCAGGCGCTGATCCTGCAGGGGAGCACGGCGTTCTGGGATGCGTACCTGCGCGGCGATGCGCGGGCGAAGGAGTGGCTGAAGACGTCGTACAAAAGCGCGCTGGACCGCGAGGGGACGTTCGAGATGAAGTGAAGGTGGGCTAGCCCTGGACGCGGGCGGCGGGAGGCCGGCGCTCGTTCCAGGGGGTGGCCTGTTCGTAGAGGTGGGCGATGCGGAGCAGGCGATCCTCGCGCAGGGGCGGGCCGAGCAGCTGCAGGCCAATGGGCAGGCCGGCAGAGTTGAAGCCGCAGGGCAGGCTGAGGCCGGCCAGGCCCGCGAGGTTGGCGCTGATGGTGTAGATGTCGGCGAGGTACATCGCGAGCGGATCGCTGGTGCGTTCGCCGGCCTTGAAGGCAACGGTGGGCGAGGTGGGGCCGGCGAGGACGTCGCAGCCAGCGAAGGCGGCATCGAAGTCGTTGCGGATGAGGCGGCGGACCTGGAGCGCCTGGAGGTAGTAGGCGTCGCGGTGGCCGCTCGACAGGGCGTAGGTGCCGAGCATGATGCGACGTTTGACCTCGGCGCCGAAGCCTTCGCCGCGACTCTGGCAGTAGAGATCGATGAGGTTCTGGAACTTCTCGGCGCGATGGCCGTAGTGGACGCCATCGAAGCGGGCGAGGTTGCTGGAGGCCTCGGCGGTAGCCACGACGTAGTAGGTGGCCAGGGCGTGGGCGCTGTGAGGCAGAGAGACCTCGCGCAGCTTGGCGCCGAGGCTTTCGTACACGCGGAGTGCCTCGCGGACGCTCTTTTCCACTTCGGGGTCGAGACCCTCGGCGAAGTACTCGCGCGGCACGCCGATGGTCAGCGGCAGGGCGGGGTGTGACAACGCCTGGCGGTAGGGAGGGACGGCATGGTCCGCGCTGGTGGCGTCGCGGGGGTCGTGGCCGGCGAGCACCTCGAGCAGCAGGGCGCAGTCGTGGACCTCGTGGGCCAGCGGGCCGATCTGGTCGAGCGAGCTGCCGAAGGCGATGAGGCCGAAGCGTGACACCCGGCCATAGGACGGCTTGAGGCCGACCACGCCGCAAAGGGCGGCGGGCTGGCGGACGGAGCCGCCAGTGTCGCTGCCGAGAGCGACGGGGGCGGTGCAGGCGGCGACGGCGGCGGCGCTTCCACCAGAGGAGCCACCCGGGATGCGGTCGAGATCCCAGGGGTTGCGAGTGACGTGGTAGGCGCTGTTCTCGGTGGACGAGCCCATGGCGAACTCGTCGAGATTGGTTTTCCCGAGGAGCACGGCGTCGGCCTGGCGGAGGCGCGTGATGACGGTGGCGTCGTAGGGGGGGCGGAAGTCAGCGAGGATCTTGCTGCCGGCGGTGGTGGGCTGGCCGCGGGTGCAGAGGTTATCCTTGATGGCGACGGGCAGACCGGCGAGGAGTCCGAGCTTTTCGCCGTGGCGACGACGATGGTCGATGCGTTCGGCCTGGGCGCGGGCGTCGGCCTCATCGACATGGAGATAGGCGCGGACGTGCGGGTCGCGCTGACGGATGGCGGCGAGGAAGTTGTCGGTCAGGGCCTGCGCGGTGACCTCGCCATGGTTGAGGCGTTCGAGCAGTTCGCGAGCGGAATGATGGGTGAGCGGCACGTGCCATTACTCCAGCACGGCGGGCACGGCGAAGAAGTGTTCGCCGCGGGGAGTCTTGCGCGCCTGGGGTGCGGCCGCGAGGGCCTCCTCGGCGGGCAGAGACGGGGCGGGTTCGTCGTCGCGGAAGACGTTGGCGACGGGCAAAGCGTGAGCGAGCGGCTCGACGCCAGCGGTGGGGACCGCCTGGAGCTGCGCCATGTAATGAACGATGGCGTCGAGCTGCCGGGTCATGGTCTGAAGCTCGACGTCCGAGAGTTCCAGCCGAGCCAGGTGAGCGATCCAGCGCACCTGGTCGAGCGTGAGATGATCGTCGCTCATGCGGATTACAGGGAGGAAGGCATGGTGAAGGCCGAGCGTTTGATGGGGCGCTGAATGCGGCCGGAGCGGATGCACTGGACGCAGACGCGGAGGGTCTGGACCGAGCCGCCGACCTGGCACTGGAGGGTCTGGAGGTTGGGCTTGAACCGGCGCTTGCTGATGCCGGTCACCTTGCGACCGATGCCGCCCAGGTACTTGGCCTTACCCCGGCGGCAGATCTGAGTGCCGCCCGCGGGCTTCTTGGCACAGACGTCACATTGCATGCCCATGGCACGAAGCTCCAAAACACGAGTCAATCCAGCTCGTTGAAAAGACTCATCATACCGGACCGGGACGAACTGACAAGGCCGATGGGCACGGAGGAAGTATGCGCGAGGTTTGCGGGGGCGGGATGCACCGAGTGCTGCGCAGGCGAGCCGGGGTGTACGCACGTTGAGAGGGGAGGGGGCATCTGTCGTTGCTGGGACGATGGGGGAAGTGCGGTGCTTGTCTGGCTTTGACGAAGAGGAGGGGATCGAGGAAGGGGGCTCTGGTTCGATGAGGGGAGATTTGTTCAGGGGAGCGCCCGGGAAGGGCGATGATGAGGATGTCCCATCCTCTGCTTCGGGAGTCGGCCATGTCTCCACTTCGTGACGATCTTCAGGCCTTCCACAACTTCCTGCGGTCCGAGCGCGGGCTTGCCGTCAATAGTTTGCAGGCCTATGGTCGCGATCTCGATCGGTTCGCTGGGTGGGTCGAGGCGGGGGGGCTCGACGATTACCTGCATCCCACGCTTCGCCAGCTGAGCGATTACATCGGCTTCCTTCGCGACGACGTCGGCCTCGCCCCCTCCAGCGCGGCGCGGCATCTCGTCGCGCTGAAAGTCTTCTACCGCTTCCTCCGCATGGAGGAGCGCACCGCGCAGGTCACCGTCGATCTGCTCAGCGCTCCTACCCTGTGGGAACGCATTCCGCAGGTGCTCAGCCCCGATAACGTGAACAAACTGCTCGAGGCACCCCAGACGTTCGACCGCTACTTTCTCCGCGATCGGGCCCTGCTCGAAACCCTGTACGCCACCGGTAGCCGGGCCTCTGAAGTGGTCCATCTCAAGCTGGCCGACATGCACCTGCAAGGGGGCTTCTGCCGTTGCTTTGGCAAGGGGAGCAAGCAGCGCATCGTCCCGCTGGGTCGTATCGCCATCAACGCCATCGAGGCGTACCTGGAGCGTCTGCGGCCACAGCTCGTGCAGCACGCCACCGATGTGCCGTGGGTCTTTGTCAGCCGGGGCGGGCGTCGTCTCACCCGCGAGATGCTCTGGGTGCTCGTCAAGAAGTATGTGCGTCGGGCCGGTTTGCACACGAAGGTCAGCCCGCACACCCTGCGCCACTCCTTCGCCACGCACCTGCTCGCCGGGGGGGCCGATTTGCGTACCGTGCAGGAGCTGCTGGGGCATTCCAGCATCCGCACGACGCAGCACTACACCCACGTCGATCGTGACCGGCTCCGCGCCATTCATCGCCAGTTCCACCCGCGCGGAAAGAGTGGTAGCTGACATCCCACTGTTAGTGGACGATCACCACGAAGTCCACTGGGGCGGCGGCGGCCTTCGCGGCGTCGCCGCCCACCGCCACACCGACCGTGGCCACCTTGCCTCCCGTGCGCTTCTTCGCCCGGTCGGGAATGCCGAAGCCGCGCTCGATGTGACCGCTGCCGGCCAGCAGCACCATCCGGCGGAGCTTTCGCTCCTGCTGGAAGCGCGCAGCGCTATCGGCCATGTATTCGTCCCAGGCGGTCATCACCTGGTAGAACTTTTCCTTCTCCTGCTGCCCGAGCTGTCCGTGCCCGTGCATCTCGCCCAGCTGATTGAACCAGTGGTCGCGATGCGCCTTGACCTGGAAGTCGATGGCGCCGATCAGCTTCTTCTCGTCGGCCGTCAACTTCTCGTGGCCCACTGATGACAGCCGCTTCCGCAGCTCGTCCGCAAGGTTCAATGCCGCCACCGGGATGCGGTTCCGCCGACAGAACTCCACGATGGGCCGGTACAGCGTCCACTCGTAGCCCCAGCGCTTCTTGTAGTCGCTGTCCTCCAGGAACGTCTCCTCGTCGATGGCGCCGCTGATGTAGCGGTCGAGGATCTTCTGGTACGGCCGCTGGAACATCTCCAGCCCCACTCCCAGCCGCTCATCCCGAGCATACAGCGACTTCAACAGCGCCAGCTGGACGTGGTGGTGCAACTCGTCGTCGTGCGTCTCACCGATGCAGATCAGGTCATGCTCCATCAGCCGATCGAGGAGTTCGCCGATCGTGATTGTCTTCTTCTCCTTGACCGAGTAGGCGGTCAGCTTCGGCGGCCCCTCCAGCCGATCGAGCAGGGTGCGATGGCCCGCCTCGTGGTTGGCGCTGATCTCCCAGATGCGCTGCCCGCGCAGGTAGTGCGCCCGCCGCGCCCCGGACTCGCTCTGCCACACGCGCTCGGTCGGCGTGTCGTTCACGATCTTCTGCTTGGGAAACTCGGCCCGGCGTAGCTCGCCCAGGGTGTCGTAGAACCGCTTCGCCTGCTCCGGCGTGGCGAAGGCCACCACCCACGCGGTGCCTTCCTTCTCCTCGATGAGTCGATCGCCGCGCCAGCCCTCGGCTGCGCTGACGGCCTTCGGCTGCGTGGCCGGCTGTTCGCGCAGCAGGCGGATGAGCCCATACTCACCGATGCGCTTGCCGGGACCCAGGCGCACGGGGCTGATTCGCTGGTCGGGGTGCAGGATGGTCGCCGTCGAGGTCGGGGTGAACTGGTAACGCTGGTTTACCGCCTTCCATCCCCCCCGCTGCTTCACCGCCTGCACGAACTTCGCCCCCTGCCCGTACAGGAAGGCATTTTGCAGGTTCTTCGCCTTCGTCAGGTCGGTCAGCAGCATCTTCTCGACGAACGGCTGTTCCTTCCGCAGCAGTTCGATCATCGTCAGCGTGGCGTCTCCCTCGATGAGCGCCGCCAGGGCCAGCTCGCGGTCGTTGTCGTAGCTGGCCGCGTGCAGCTTCGACAGGCCGAAATGCTGATCCTGCAGGGCGTGGACCATCTCGTGGACCAGCACCCCCTTCGCGTAGTTCCCCTTGATGTCGTCGTAGAGGAACAGCGCCTTCTGCTTCGGGTCGTAGTAGCCCTGCACGCCCGCCGCACCCTCGCGCGGCCGCGGAATCACCTTCGCCACCACCGGCGACTTGAACTCCAGCTCGCGCACTTTGGCGATCTGCTTTTCCAGCTCGCGCAGCTGTTTCTCGATCGCTGCCTGGTTGACCGCGGGCCCCTCGCCACGCACCGCGCAGACCGCCAGCGCGAGCAGCACCACTCCGATTCGTCGCGTCACGGGAACCTCCTCGATCAACTCTCTCTCCGCATCCCACGGTCGGCCATCCCTGCCTGTGCAGGACGATGGCCGACCATGTGCCACGGTCACTCGGCTACTTCTTCGGCGAGGCCGGCGGCGGCGGAATCTTCCACAGCCCCTTCGCCTCGCCTGCCTTCAGATCGCGCAGCACCTCGGCGATGCCCCGCTCCAGTTGCTGGTCCTCTCCACCGTACTCGCGGGCCGGGTCGTTATCCACCACGATGTCCGGATCCACGCCGTACCCTTCGATCACCCACTCCTTGCCCGCCGTGTCGTACCGGCTGAACTCGGGGCGGTTCAGCGTACCGCCGTCGAGTAACGGCAGCGTGCCGCGAATGCCGACCACGCCACCCCAGCTGCGCTTGCCGATCAGCTTGCCCAGCTTGTGCTGCCGGAACCGGTACGGGAACAGGTCGCCATCCGAGGCCGAGAACTCGTTCATCAGGCAGACCATCGGGCCGTACACCATCGCCACCGGATCGGGGCGCGGCGACGAGTTGCGTGCTACCGTGATCATGGCGATCTCGCGGCGCAGGCGTTCGATCAGCATCGGCGAGACGTTCCCGCCGCCATTGCCGCGCATGTCGATGATCAGGGCCCGCTTGCGCACCTGCGGGTAGAAGTACTTCGCGAACTGGTTGAGGCCCGTCTGCAGCATGTCCGGCACGTGCAGGTAGCCGACCTGGCCGCCCGTTGCGTCCGACACGCGCTTCAGGTTCCCTTCCACCCAGTCGTGGTAGTGCAGCTGCGCCTCGCTGGCGATCGGCACCACCACCACCTTCCGGCTCGCTCCTTCCTTCGGCTGGTTGGCAAGCTCCAGCGTCACCTGCTTGCCCACCTTGTTCACCAGCGACTCGGCGATATTCACCATCCCCTTCGTGGACTTCCCATCCACCGACAGGATGAAGTCGCCATCCTTCGCGTTGATCCCCAGCTCGTTCAGCGGCGACCGCAGGTCTGGATCCCACCGCGCGCCCTTCAGGATCTTCACGATCTGGAAGTAGCCCGACACTGGGTCTTTCCGCAGCGTCGCCCCCAGCTTGCCCAGCGGCACCCGGCGTGGTTGGGGCACGTCGCCTCCGCCCACGTAGGCGTGGCCGGCGTTCAGCTCCGAGATCATCTCGCCGATGATGTACGTCAGGTCGGCCCGGTGCGCGACGTGCGGCAGCAGCGGCTCGTAGCGCTCTCGCATGGCCACCCAGTCGATCCCGTGCATCGTCGGATCGTAGAAGAAGTCGCGCATCTGCCGCCAGCATTCGTGGAAGATCTGCTTCCACTCCGCCCGCCGGTCCAGCTCCACTTCCATCCCCGAGGTATCGAGCGGCGACCCCGGGGCGATCGGTCCCTTCGGCAGGTCGATGATGTAGTGCTTGCCCTGCTGCGAGTAGATCATCTTCTTGCCGTCGGCGCTGATCTCGTACCCGTTGATGGGCCCCAGCACCGTCTCCTTCTTCGCGCCCAGGTCGAACACCGCCAACGAGGGCGGCGACCCACTGCCGGCACGGACGTAGTAGACGCTGTTACCCACCGACTGCAGGTTGCGGTAGTTCCCCGCAGGCACCGGCAGGCGCAGCACGCGCTCGTCGAGACCGTCCAGGTCCACCTTCAGATTCTTCGGCTTGTTCGCCGTCTCCTTCACGAACTGCTGGTACAGTTCCTTCGTCATCGCGCCGTCGGCCACGCCGCGCGCTTGCAGCCAGCGCAGCATCTCGTCGGTCAACTTCGTGGGGAACTCTTCCTTCTTGTCCTTCTCTGGGCCGGGCTTCTCGGGGGCCGGCTTCTTCTCTTCTGGCTTCTCCGATTCATCCTTCGGGAGAAACGGCGACGGGGTGTCCTTCGCCAGCGTTACCAGATAGATCCGATCCATGTCCCGGTAGGCGTGGTTCCACTCCGTCCGGCTGTAGATCGGGTTGAAGTCGCGTGCCGACACGAAGAACAGGTACTTCCCATCGCCCGAGAAGCACGGTTCGCTCGCGCTGTACCGTCCCTCGGTCACGCGCGTTGTCTTCCCTGTCTCCACCGAGTGCAGGTAGACCTGCTGCATCTCGTCCGGCTCTTCCTGGCTGAAGGCGATCCACTTGCTGTCTGGACTCCAGACGGCATCGCGGATCTCCCACATCTTCGATTGTGCCGCGATCACGACCTTCTTCGATTCCACCTCGACGACTGACACCCGGTTCTTCTTGTCGCCCCACAGGATCTTCTTGCTGTCGGGGCTCCACACCACCTCATACTTGTAGGTGTCCGCTCCGGTGGTCAGCTGGCGCGGCTCGGTGCCGTCCGGCTTGCGCACCCACACCTCGTCCTCGCCCGTGGCGTCGCTGATATACGCGATCCACTTACCATCCGGCGACCACTTCGAATTTCGCTCGTGGACACCCGGTGTCTGCGTCAGGTTGCGCGTCGCCCCTGGCTTGGCCGGCACCGTGAACACGTCGCCCCGCGCGCCGAACAGCGCCTTCGCACCGTCTGGCGAGATCTCGAAGTTCGTCACCTCGCCGGCCACGTTGTGCAGCTTCTTCCGCGCCAGCACCCGATCCTCCAGAATCCGGATCGGCACCTGCGTCACCTTCTCCGATTCGAGATCGAATTTGTGGATGTACCCGGCCCGCTCAAAGACGATGGCCGTGTCGCCCAGCGACGGAAACTTGATGTCGTAGTCGGTGTAGTTCGTCAGTTGTCGCGCCTTGCCGCCCGTCGCCGGCACCACGAAGAGGTTCAGCCGGCCCGTGCGCTCCGAGGTGAAGTAGACCCGATCGCGGTACCACATCGGGATGATGTCCTGGGCGGGATCGTCGGTGATTTTCACCGTCTGCCGGGTGTCGAAATCGTGCACCCAGATGTCGTCGGCCATGCCGCCGCGGTAGCGCTTCCAGGTGCGAAACTCGCGGAAGACTCGGTTGTAGGCCAGCTTCTTGCCATCGGGTGAGAACGAGCAGAAGCCGCCGCGCGGCAGGGGGAGTTCCTCGGCGATGCCCCCCGTGGCGGGCACGCGGTAGAGCTTGCCCAGGAAGTCGTTGAAGCTATCCATCCGCGAGCGGAAGACGATGTAGCGGCCGTCCGGCGTCCAGCCCATGCAGATGTTGTTGGGGCCCATCCGGTCGCTGATGTCGTCGCGTCCCAGCGTCGTCGTGTAGGTCAGCCGCTTCGGCTCCCCACCCTCGGCGGGGATGACGTAGATCTCGGTGTTGCCGTCGTACTGTCCGGTGAAGGCCACCTGTTTGCCGTCGGGCGAGAAGCGGGGGAACATCTCGTAGCCGTCGTGGCTGGTCAGCCGCCGGGCCACGCCGCCGCTGCTATCCACCGTATACAGATCTCCTGCGTAGCAGAAGACGAGGTGCTTGCCATGGACTGTGGGGAAGCGTAGCAGCCGCGCCTCGCCGCCGTTGGGATCCACCTGGGCCGAGGCCGAGGCGGTCACCACCAGGGTGGCCACCAGGCCGAGCAGGACACGTAGGGACATCACAACCTCCTGTAGGACTAGATGCACGATGACATATTAGGCGCCCGCACGCCCTGCAAGGTGGCCGCGCGTCCCCTGGCGAACTCACTCGGGCGCGGTCCGAGGGGGCCGGGCCGGGAGCACGGGGTGGATCTCGGGTCGCGGACGTGGGTGGCCGAGGTTCAGGTGGAAGGGCACGCGGCGCATTCTGGTGGTTTCTGCTTGACCTGAGTGGTGGGAGGCTCCTAGGATAAGCCGGAAGGAGTGAGGATCTCATTCATGCAACCCCTGCCATATCTGCCTGCGAAAGCGCGTCAGATTCTCCCGGCTGGGGGTGTCTTCACTCCGGGCTTTGCACTTCCTGGCTTTAGCTGACTTCGTCGCTCCATCTGACCGCGTGGCCGGTCGCTTTTCGCCTCGCTCTCGCTTCGCAACACAATCACAACTCGTGACCGTTCCGTTCTGGTGATTCGACCTGGGATGAATGTCCCCATGCGAATGACTGGCTCGAACCTGAAGAACCAACTCCGTCGGCTACTCTCTAACCGACGTGCGTGAACATGCCTTGCGCCGGACCACACCTCCCGGCGCCGGGTGTGCAGGGGAGAGGTCGCGCGACCTCTCCGGATCTGTCGGTCTGTATTTTCCTCACAAGGAGAAGGACAACATGAAGATGCAGCAACTGCTGGCCGTGGGACTGGCTCTGGTGCTCGGCGCGGGCGTGACCCTGGCCGAGAAGGCGCTGAAGTCGGGTCCGCAGGTCGGCGAGGAGCTGGCCGGTCCGTTCCACCCGCTGAATGTCAACGGCAAGTCGGCGGGGAAGAAGTTCTGCCTGTACTGCAGCAACGGGTCGAATCCGGTGGCGATGATCTTTGCCCGCGAGACCAGCGAGGAGCTGGCCAAGCTGTGCAAGGAGATCGACAAGGCCTGCGAGAAGAACAGCGACTGCAAGATGGGCAGCTTCGTGGTGTTCTGCTCCAGCGACGAGGGGCTGGAAGATCGCCTGAAGAAGATGGCGAAGGACAGCGAGCTGAAGAAGGTCGTGCTGTCGATCGATAACCCGGCTGGCCCCGAGGGGTACAAGGTGTCGAAGGACGCCGACGTGACCGTGGTGCTGTACCTGGATCGCACGGTGAAGGCGAACTATGCCTTCAAGAAGGGCGAGCTGAAGGACAAGCAGATCGAGGAGATCGTGAAGGCGACCTCGAAGATCGTGCCTAGCAAGTAAAGTAACGGGATGGCAGCCCATCACCAGGCATCCGGTCGCGAGAAGGCCCTTCTCGCGGCCGGTGCTGTTTAGGTGCCGCGCACATGGCCGAACAGCTCGATGTGGAGGCGCGGGCAGTAGCGGTAGCCGTGCTGTTTGCAGAGTTCGACGAGCCAGGTGGTGCGGGGGCGCAGCTCGTCGTCGGTCATGCCCTGGGGCATGAGCAGGACGCGCTCGGGCGGGACGGGCGGTAGCTGGTGCAGCAGCGCCTGGACCTCGTCGAGGTCGGCGGGCTGGTCGAGGACGAATTTTAACTGGTAGTCGTAACTGTTGAGAAAGGCGCGGAGCACGTCGAGGTTGAGGCGCGTGGCCTCGTGGCGGAGGGCGAAGCGGCCGTCCTCGCGCTGGTGGGGGGTGGAGTTGGCCAGCTTGGGACTAAGGCTGACGAGATCGCAGACGAGCGGCTTGAAGACGGTGCCGGCCGTCTCGATGGTGATGTGATAGCCGGCGGCGCGGAGGCGGGCGCAGAGAGGTTCGATCTCGGGGGCCAGCAGCGGTTCGCCTCCGGTGACGACGGCATGGCGTGTGGGGAAGGCGGCGAGGCGGTCGAGGATGGCGTCGAGGGGAATGTCGTTGCCCTCGGGCTCCCAGGAGGTGTAGGGGGTATCGCACCAGGTGCAGCGCAGGTTGCAGCCGGTGGTGCGCACGAAGACAGATGGCACCCCGGTCAGGATGCCCTCGCCCTGGACAGAATAGAAGAGTTCCGCGATCCGCATCGCCCTGATCGACCTCCCGAGGATCAGGATAGCAGGCGGAAGGCCGGGCCGGGAGGGGGGAGACGAGCCGGCATGGCGGCGAGGTGGGGGGATCGATTATTCTGAGCGTCATCCGGTCCCAGAGGGCCGGGTGGGATGAAGAGTCGACCTCCTGCGGAGAATGATTGATGATGCCACACGCTGCCAACCATCCGTCCGCTCCGCCGTCGGGGTGGCTGGGCCGCGCCGGGCACGCCTACGCGCGCGTGCCGCTGGTGGGGAAGATCGTCGTGGCGCTGGGGCTGGGCATCGGGGCGGGGTATCTGCTGGGCGAGCAGGCGGAGAAGCTGGAGCCGTTCTACAAGCTGATCCTGCGGCTGCTGGGCGCGCTGGCGACGCCGCTCATCTTCGTGGCGGTGGTGCATTCGCTGCTGCGGACGCAGGCGCGCGGATCGATGGCGGCCCGGATGCTGTGGCTGCTCATGTTCAACACGGTGGTGGCGATCCTGGTGGGGCTGACCGTGGCGAACCTGATGCGACCGGGCGAGGGGGCCGAGCTGGACTTCAGCAAGGGCAAGGCGCCGGAGCGTCGGCCATACAACCTGGTGGACGATCTGCTGGGCAAGCTGCCCTCCAGTGTGGTGCGGCCGTTCGCCGAGAACGACATTCTGGGGGTGATTTTCCTGGCGCTGGCGGCGGGGATCGGGCTGCGCGTCGTGCGGTCGCAGATGATGGCCGAGGGGAGCCAGGCCTACGCGGCGATGGAGGACGTTGTCGAGACGCTGATGCGGCTGACGATGACGGTGCTGCACTGGGTGATTGCCCTGGTGCCGCTCGCGGTGTTCGGAGTGGTGGCGCGGCTGGTGGGGACGGTGGGCCTGGCCGGGTTCAAGCCAATGATCTGGTTCGTGCTGGCGGTGCTGCTGGCGCTACTGATCCAGGCGTGTTACTACCTGGTGCGGCTGACGTTCTTCTCGCGGTTCACGCCGGGGCAGTTCCTGCGCGGCGCCTCGGAACCCCTGATGATGGCGTTCTCGACGGCCAGCTCGGCAGCGACCATGCCGCTGACCTACGCGGCGATGCGCGAGAAGCTGGGCGTGCGTGAGGAGGCGGCCAGCCTGGGCGTGCTGGTGGGCGGCACCTTCAACCACGATGGCACAGCGCTGTACGAGGCGATGGCGGCGCTGTTCATCTCCCAGGCGATCGGGCAACATCTGGGGTTCAGCGATCAGGTGCTGCTGGTGCTGATGGCGGTGATCGCGTCAGTGGGAGCAGCGGGGATTCCCGAGGCGGGACTGGTGACGATGCTGGCAGTGTTCTCGGCGGTGAAGTTGCCGGTCGAGTACATCCCGCTGCTGTTGACAGTGGACTGGTTCCTGGATCGATGCCGGACGGCGATCAACGTGATGGGCGACATGACCGTCACTTGCATGCTGGACGGACCGACGGCGGCGCCGGCGCTAGGAGCAGTGGGAGGCGAGGGCGAGCGCGTGGAAGGCCAGGCGCAGCCGAGCTAACGAGAACGACCCACAGAGGGAGGTAGCCTCCGTGGGTCGTTTTGTTGGAGTGGGGTGGTACGAGGCATCAGGCGGGCTGGTGCCAGCCGTGTTTGGCGCGGACCTGAGCCATGACGCCGAGGATGTCGTTCCACGTCTTCGGGTCGTGCATGACGGCGTTGGGGAACATGCAGCCGTCCCAGCAGATGTGCTGGAGGCGCTTGACGGGCTGACCAGCCTCGTTGCGGAGCCAGAAGCCGGCGTGGCGGGCGATGTCGAGCTTGCCGGTGGGGTCGGTGGCGAGGCAGTGACGGCCGGTCTTGTCGTGGCTGCCGGAGCCGAAGACGGTGCCGTTGTTCTGGGCGACGTGGAAGTCGATGGTCCAGGGGCGGAGGGCGGCGGTGAGCTTGCGGAGAGCCTCGTCGAGTTTGCCCTGGTCGGCCCAGTCGTAGCCATCGGGAAGAAGGGCATCCTCGGGGGCGTTGTAGCCCATGGTGTAGAGCAAGGTGTGGGCCATGTCGGCCTGGAAGCCTACGGTCTGGGGGCGATCGACGAGTTCGAGCAGCTGGACCATGCGGCGCCAGGAGTGCATGCCGCCCCAGCAGATTTCGCCCTCGGCAGCGAGACGTTCGCCGTAACCCTCGGCAACGTCGGCGGCCTCGCGGAAGGTCTGGGCAATGCGCTTCTGGTTGTCCTCGGGAGAGGCGTACCAGGCATCGGGCGAGCAGGCCGAGTCGATGCGGACGACGCCGTAGGGCCGTGCGCCGAGCTGGCGGAGGCGTTCGGCGATGTGGCAGGCCTTGCGGACGGAGGCGACGAACTTCTTGCGGTCGGCCTCGTCGCCCATGGCGGAACCACCGCCGGTGGGGGGCCACACGGGAGCGACCACCGAACCGATGGCAAGGTTGCGAGCGCGGAACTTGTCGGCCAGCCGCTTGATGCCCTCGTCGTCGATGTCGATGGAGACGTGGGGATCGAAGAGGAACAGATCCATCCCGTCGAACCGGGCGCCGCCCACGGAGGCGCGAGCGGTTAGCTCGATCATCGTGTCGAGATCGATGGGCGGCTCGGAATCGGGGCCCTTGCCGACGAGGCCGGGCCAGGCCGCGTTGTGAAGTTTGGGGAAGTTGTTCGCCTGCGTCATGGGAGAGTCCTCCAAAAAGCCTCGTCTGCTCATCCGCTGCCGTGACCTGTGACGTATGCCTTACCCTACAAAGGCGAGGCGGCGGAGGGGAGACGGTAGCGCGGAGAAACCGGCGAATCGTGGCGACGGGGGGCTCAGGAGACGGTGCGGAGGAAGGTGATGAAGTCGGTGTTGAGGTCGGGCAGGCCGGCCGCGGCGCGGAGGGTGGCGATCTGGCCGCGATGGTAGGCGCCGTGGAGGACGACGTGGGTGAAGATGTCGAGCGCGGGGGTGGACCACTCGTCGCCGCGGGTGGTACGGTAGGCGACGGGGGCGGGGAGGGCGGCCTCATCAGTGGCGGCGAGCCAGGCGGTGTAGCCGGCCGCGTTCTCGGCAGCGAGCGCCTGGCAGACCTCCCAGTCGAGCGTGGGCCAGACAGGATGGCGCGCGGGCAGGCGCTGCAGGCGCGTCAGCCAGATGTGCTCGGCGGCGAGCAGGTGGGCGAGGAGAGGCCAGGCGGCAGGGCAGTCGCGCGTGGCATCCAGGACGAGGTGATCGGCCCAGAGCATGGCCTGCAACAGGCGTTCGAGGTACGGCTTCATGGGAGAGATTCTCAGGCGGGGATGTAGCGTGTGGGGTCGGGTAACCCGGCGGCGAGGAAGCCAGCGCGGCGGATCTGGCAGGAGTCGCAGTGACCGCAGGCCAGGCCGGCGGGGGAAGGATCGTAGCAACTGTGGGTGAGAGCGTAGTCGATGCCGAGGGCGGCTCCCTGCTGAATGATCTGGGCCTTGGTGAGGTGGATGAGCGGGGCGTGGATGTGGAAGCGTCCGCCCTCGACGCCGGCCCGGGTGGCGACGTTGGCGAGCGCCTCGAAGGCCTGGATGAAGACGGGGCGACAGTCGGGATAACCGCTGTAATCGACGGCATTGACGCCGACGTAGATGTCGAAGGCGCCCAGGACCTCGGCGTAGGCCAGGGCCAGGGAAAGGAAGACGGTGTTGCGCGCGGGGACGTAGGTGACCGGGATGCCGGCGGCCATTTCGGTTTCGGGGCGGTCGTGCGGGACGGGCAGGTCGGCGGTCAGAGCGGAGCCACCGAAGAGGCGCAGGTCGAGCGGCATGGTGCGATGCTCGACGGCGCCGAGGGCGGTGGCGACGCGACGGGCCGATTCCAGCTCGACCGCATGGCGCTGGCCGTAAGCGATGGTGAGGGCGTGGCAGGCAAAGCCGTCGCGGCGAGCGATGGCGAGAGCGGTGGCGGAATCGAGACCGCCGGACAGCAGGACGACGGCGGGAGCAGGCATGGGGAGATCTCCGGGGGCGTCCTGCTGTTGTAGGTGGGCGGTGGGTCGAGTGCAAACGCGACGAGGCTCTCCGGGAGTCGGAGAGCCTCGTCAGCAGAAATCCCCCGCGTCACTCTTCGTTTGAACGGACGGTGCCAAACTCGGAGGGACGCCGGACAGGGGGTTTCCTGAGCGGAGGCAGTGCGGTGGGCGTCAGCACTGGCGTGGGTGTCGTGGCCGCCGGGGCCGGCGTCAAGGCCGGGGTCGGCGTCGGAGCCTTGGCCGCCGGGGCCGGGGTCGGCGTGGAGGCCGGGGCCGGGGTCGGCGTGGAGGCCGAGGTCCGGGTGACCGGGGCGGCGGTGGTGGTGCCGGGCAGAGCCGGGAACAGGTCGTCCACCTTGGTCTCGACCGGGGCGGGCACCTCGGACGATTTGAGGGCCTCCATGGTGGCGGGCAGGGCCGGGGCTTCCCGCAGCGGCGGGGTGGCGGCCATCACGCTGGGCAGCGTTGGGGCGCGGCCGTCGGCGGTTTCCATCCGGGTGGCTGCCGGGGTGACCGCGGACGGAGCGGCCCGTTCGCGGAGGACCAGGGCGGCGGTCCGCTGACGAGCGGCCTCGGCGGCGCGGACGGAGGCACTGGCCGGCAGGGGCCCTTCGGCGATGTGGATGTTGTTGTGGCCCTGGATCGAACCCTTGGCAAATTCGAAGCCGGCCAGGGCGTTGTTGTAGGCGACGATCGACTGATACTCGTTGTTCAGAGCGTCGGCCCAGAATCGCTGAGCTTCGAGGAGCGTGTCGAGCGTGCCACGACCGGCCAGGTACTCCTGCTGACGGGCCCGGAGCTGTTCGCCGAACGACTCCCGCTGAGCGCGGTTGGCGCGGATCGTCTCGTAGTTGAGGCTGAGACGGCGGTAGTAGTTGGCGAGGTAACTCTTGACCTTGAGTTCCTGGTCCTTGAGGATCTCGATGTTGCGAGCGAGTTCGACCTGCGCCTGGCGCACCTGGGTGTAGCCGAGACGGAAGCCGAGGGGAACCACCATGCGGAGGCCGACGGCCCAGTTGTTGTAGTTGTTGTCGGCCAGGGCTCGGAGAGCGTTCGAGTCGCGGGCGCCGGTGACGGTGCCGGTGAACTCGTCGCGGGTGACGAACGGGTTGGCCGAGCCATCGAGGCGGTTGCCGATGCTGTTGGCATCGTAGGTGGCGGTCAAGCGGAGATCAGGCAGCAGCGAGTTCTTGGCGAGGAGCAGACGCATCTGCGAGGCCTTGATTTCCTGACGGACCATGAAGATTTCCGGACGCTTGGTGAGGGCCTCGTTCTCGGCGCTGTTCCAGTCGGGCTGGAAAGGAGCCAGAGTGGGCGAGTCGCTGGGCATGAGGCGCGTGCCGTCCTCGATGTCGATACCGACGAGTGCGCGGAGCTGGCGTTCGCTTTCGAGCACCTGGTCGAGAGCCTCGAGGCGCTGGGCGCGGAAGAGTTCGTACTGGCCACGGCTCTGGTAGAAGTCGGCGGCGGTGGCGCGGCCGGCCTCATACTTGGCCTTGTTGAGCTTGAAGGCCTCGAAGGCGAAGCGGAGACCCTGCTCGCGGCTGTAGAGCTGCCAGTAGCGGCCGTAGAGGTTCCAGTAGCCGACCTCGACGTTGAGGAGCATCTGGTTGAGCTGCCGCTCGAACTCGGCGCGGGACTGATCGAAGCGGAGCCGGCTGATGAGGATACCTTCGGCAGTGGGCGCTCCGTTGAGGACACCCGGAGCGAGGACGCTGCCGGGGTGCTGGGCCCGCAACTGGTTGATCTCGACGCCGAAGCCCTGCAACAGGGGTTGCTCGAACTGGAACTGCATCTGCGGGCGGTAGGACGGGTTCACCCGGGCCGGCAGGTTGGTGTACTGGTAGGGGACGTTGAAGGTGATGCCGGCCACACCACCGGTGGCGAGGGGCTTCAACAGGCCGACGCTGGCCTGGGCTTCCTCGGTGCGGATGGAGTTGACGTTGGAAGACCCCGCCTGGAAGGTCTGCAACGGAGTGCCGATGGGCTGGTCGGTGTTGGTCCAGTTCATGCCGGCGGTGAAGGCGGCGTCGAACTTGCTGAGGGCGGCCTCGATTTCGGCGCCGGCTCGGGCTGGTTCGAGTGCGAAGGCGCGGATGGCATCGCTGCCGGACACGCCTCGTCCGTTGAACTGGACGAGGTTGTCGTTGGCAGTACCTGGGAAGAGCAGGTTGGGCTGGCCAACGCGGCCGGACTCCAGGGCGATGGCGATACATTCCGCCAGCGAGATGTAGCGAATCTTCCGATCCAGATTATTCAGGGTCGGAGGGGCGCTGGTCGGCTCGGTGATGGGCTGGGCACCGAGATCGCGATTAAGCTCCATGTGTTCGAGGAGGGTCGTGGTCGTTCGGTTGAAGTCCGACTCGGTCATGAAGCAGCGCTGCTTGCAGCCTGCCGTCACGGCCAGAGCCAGGGCCAGCGCTCCCCACAGTCGATTCCAGCGCATAACACGGTTCCCCGTTGGCTCGATCCGCCCTTCCCGCCGGGCCGGCAGGACTGGACAGCATCCCCGTGGGCATGATCCCACCCGGTGCGCAGACTCTCGCGGATAGTGCTTGTATCGGTCGTGTCGGTCGCGAGGTTGAGGCAACTTTTGACGGTCGCACCGCGCATGAGGCAAAAAAGTGTCCGCGGCGCTGGAAATGGGTGAAGGAGGCAGCCTGGTCGAACGAGGGGAGACGACGACCTGGATTACCGGGTGGGGCGAAGGTTACCCAGGGTCACAGGCGCGAGGGATCTTCGGGGTTCCAGCGCGGGGCGATGCCGACGTAGGGCAGGCCGAGCAGCCGTTTGATGGCGGCCCATTCGCCGAGGTCGTTGCCCTCGAAGCAGTGGCCGACCCACTGGAGGAAGTAGCCGAGGACGAACAGGCCCAGGGCCCAGGGCCAGTCGAGGAAGAGGAGGCTGAGGGGGGCGACGATGAGGGCGAGGGGGATGCCGATCATGTGGATCCAGAAATTGATCGGCAGTTGATGGCGGAGGAGCCAGCCGGCGAGGCGGCGGCGCAGGAAGCCAGGCGCGGGTGCGGTCATCGGGGGGTTCACTCCATTGAAACCACCAGGAAAGGTCACATGCGCTCGATGGTGCGGATGCCCAGGAGGTCGAGGCCGAGGCGGATGGTGCGTGCGGTGAGATCGCACAGCAGCAGGCGGCCCTGCTTCAGGGCGGGCGTTTCGGCCTTGAGGACGGGGCAGTGGGTAAAGAAGGTCGAGTAGGCGCGGGAGAGGTCCCACAGGTAGGCGGTGATGAGGTTAGGGCGGTTGTCGGCGGCGGCGGCGGCAAGCGCCTCGGGCAAGCGCAGCAGAGTCAGGGCCAGGGCGCGTTCCTGCGGCGTGGGTAGCTCGGGTAGCGGGGGCGTCTGGCGGAAGGGGGCGTCGTCCACCTCGCCCTTGCGGAAGATGCTGCGGCAGCGGGCGTAGGCATACTGCATGTAGGTGGCGGTGTTCCCCTCGGTGGAGGTCATCTTGGCGAGGTCGAACTTGTAGTCGCTGGTGCGGGCCTGGGCGAGGTCGGCGTACTTGACGGCGCCGATGCCGACGGCCTCGTGGATGGCGCGTTTTTCCGCGTCGGTGAATTCCATCACCTCCTCGCCACGTTCGCGGGCGTCCTGATGCAGGCGGTCGTGAACGCGGGCGGCGGCGGCGATGGCATCGTCGAGCAGCTCGCCCAGCAGGGTGTTGCCTCCCTTGCGTGTGGCGAGCATCTTGCCCTCGGCGCTGAGGACCGAGCCGAAGGCGACGTGCTGCAGGTCCACCTTCTCGTAGCCCCAGCGCCGGGCGGCGGCGAAGAGGTTCTTGAAGTGGACGTTCTGCGGCATGCCGACGACGTAGAGGATGGCGTCGGGCTGCCACTGGTCCATGCGGTAGCGGATGGTGGCGAGGTCGGTGGTGGTGTAGGTGAAGGCGCCGTCGCGTTTCTGGACGATGGAGGGGGCGACCTTCTCGGGGTCGCCGAAGAAGATGACCTTTGCGCCCTGGCTTTCCTCGGCGATGCCCCTGGCGGCGAGATCGGTCACCACCCCCGCGAGCATGGGTTGGTAGAAGCTTTCGCCCAGGGTGTGATCGAAGGGGAGCAGGCCGAGCCGGGCGTAGACCTGGTTGATTTCTTCCAGGCAGTGAGGCATGAACTGCTGCCAGAGGGCGACGTTCTCGGGGTCGCCGTGGTGGAGTTTGGCGGTCTCGAGACGGCAGGCATCCTGGACGGGGTCGTCAATGGGACCTTCGCCTTCGTCTTCTTCCTTCTTTTTGAAAAGCTTGCGGACCTCGATGTAGAGGCGAGTGAGTTCGCGGACGGGGTCGCGCTGGTAGGCGGCGTCGTCGCGGAGGTTCTTGTAGCCGTAGAGAAGGATGCCAAACTGGGTGCCCCAGTCGCCGAGGTGGTTGTCGGTGACAACGCGATGGCCCAGGAAGCGGAGCAGGCGGGTGAGCGAGTCGCCGATGATGGAGCTGCGCAGGTGGCCAACGTGGAGGGGCTTGGCGACGTTGGGGCTGGAGTAGTCGAGGACGATGGTGCGGGGCGGCTGGGCAGGATCGACGCCCAGGCGGTCGCCAGGGGCGATGGCCTGGACCTGGCGGGCGACCCAGTCGGTGCGGAGGCGAAGGTTGATGAAGCCGGGGCCGGCGATCTCGGGCGGTTCGAGCATGTCGCCGAGATCGAGGCGCTCGACGATGGTCTGGGCGACCTGGCGCGGGGGCTGGCCGAGCTCCTTGCTGAGGGGCATGGCGCAGTTAGCCTGGTAGTCGCCATGCTTGGGGTCCTGGGCGGGACGCACCAGGGAGGCGAGAGGGGCGGGATCGGCACTGAGTCCCGCGAGAGCGCGAGCGAAGCGCTGTTCCAGCGCGCGGCTGATGTTCATGAGGAAGCCATTCCTGTCGAGAGAGTCAAGACGACACTACCCGGACCCGGTGCCGTCCGGAGCGAGGGCGACCAGGTTCGGGCATGCCGTCTAGCGAGTGGCCGCGTCCGGAGCGAGGTGGTGCTCCCAGTCGATGCGGGGGGCATCGGCCCAGAGTTCCTCGAGGGCGAAGTACTCGCGTGCCTGCGGATTGAAGACGTGGACCATGACGTCTCCGTAATCCTGCACGATCCAGGAGGCGGCCTCGTACCCCTCGACCGAGCGGCGGCGATCGCCCTGCTCGCGCAGAGCGGCATCGACCTCTTCGGTGATGGTATGAGTTTGCCGGCGCGAGGCACCGGTAGCGAGGACGAAGAAATCGTAAAGGGGGGTGATGTTCCGTAGGTCGAGGACAAGGACGTCGCGTCCCTTGTTCTCGGAGGCTACACGAGCAGCCAGACAGGCGCGGTCGAGTGAGGGCAGGATGAGCTGTCCCGTCGTTGCGAGCTTCAAGAGACCTCCTTCCGGGGAAGAAAAACCAAACCAGTCGAGGAGGTCGGCCACGCTCGGGGTGGAGCTGCGAGCAGATTCGCAAACACCGTCGCCGTTGGTCACCTCCAGGCTGGCAAGCCAGGGTCAAACGATCCAGGCTGGGAGCATCGCCGGCTCCCGAGGGAGGAGAGCGCCGCCGCTGAGGGATCGGTCGCTCAAAGTCCCTATTTCATCATCACGTCGCATCCTCCGTCCGTCAAGCGGTCACCCCGCACAATGCGAAGGATAGGCGAGACAATCGCAATCCATCCCGTCGCAGCCGGCAGAGAGAGACGCGTCGCGGCACTCTGGTAGACAGGACAGGTGGGCGGCGAGAAGGTTCGGGAAACTGCTCTGGTATGGCGCGGAGGGGGGCGGTATACCCCGCCGACGAAATTGAGGCACGGCGAACGAGACAAGCTCTCCCCTTGCACAGGAGCAGAACGGACCTATGCGCAAGATGATCTGGTGCGGAGTGGCCGGTTGTACCTTGGTGGCTGGGTCGATCTACTCGCTGGCGCAGCTGGGGATTCACTACCCGGAGACGTCGGTGGGGCAGATGACCCTGGCAGTGGCCGGGCGGCTGGCGGGGCATCCGACACGGTCGTATGTGCCGGAAGGGGTGCCGGTCGCGGCGAGTGAGGAGCCGTGCGAAGTGGTGGAGGAGAAGGTGGCCGGCACGGCGGAGCCGGAACTGGCGGTGGCCATCGTGATTCCGGAAGACGAGGCAGTTCCAGCGGCGGAGATGCCGGTGCGGCCGAACGAGGAATGCCCGGTGCAGACCGAGGAGGCGTTCGCGGCGGAGACGGAGTTTCCGGCCGGCGAGTACGGGCCGAGGAAGATGGAGTACGCTGAGGAAGAAGCCTGCGAGGAACTGCCGATGCCGAAGGCGGTCGAGCCGGACGACGGCGAGGAGCAGGAAGAGACGGGCATGGGCCAGGCGACGGGCTCGGCGGGGCAGATGCTGCGGCTGTTCGAGAAGCTGATTCGCAAGGCGCCGCGTCCGGAGGCGAGCGCGCCGACGGGCGAGGGGAGCAAGGAAGCGCTGCGGAAGATCCGGGCGTTCAAGATGCGGATGGACGAGTTCAGCCCGGCGGTGGCTCCGGTGGACACGATGGAGTTTCGCGCCAGTGACCGGGCGCTGTACGACTTCGGACCGGGTTCGCTGTGAGCGGGGCCGGGACGATGAGGGGATGAGTCCGGAGGTCGGTGGCGTGGGCCAGCCGACCTCTTCGCGTTTGTGGCGGTAGGTTCCTACAATGGGACGGAGATGTAGGAGGGAGTGGCACCCGTGAACCAGGCTCGTGCGTTCCTCGACGCCATCCTCGAAACCCCGGACGACGATGCGCCGCGGTTGATCTTCGCCGACTGGCTGGACGACCAGGGAGACGCAGACCGGGCGGAGTTCATTCGGCTGCAGGTGGAGCGTGCGCAGCTGGAGCGAAGCGATAGCCGGTTGCCCGGATTGCTGCAGCGCGAGGCGGAGCTGCTGAAGCAGCATCAGGGAGCGTGGCTGGGGTCGCTGAAGCTGCTGTGCCAGCGCTGCCGGTTCCACCGGGGGTTCGTCGAGGAAGTGGTGGTGGACGCCCAGCAGCTTCTGCTGCATGGGGCGGAGATCTTCCGGGTCGCACCGATCCGGCAGCTGCACCTGCGGAACGTCAATGCGCTGCCGGCGCTGGCGCAGGAGACGCGGTCGGCCCAGCTGCTGGCGGAGCTGCTGAGCCGGGTGCGGGTGCTGAATCTGAACCATGCGCTCCTGAACGAGGGAGCGGGGTTGTTCCTGATCCATCTGCCACAGTTACCTCGGCTGGACGCGCTGCATCTGACGCAGAACGCGCTGACGCCGGCGGGGGTGGAAATCCTGGCGCGGTCGCCGGTGCTGGATTCGCTGACGACGCTGGAGTTCAACTCGACGTCGCCGTCGCGGGAGACGCTGGAGGTGCTGCTGCGTTCCCCACGGTTGGGTCGGCTGCAGCGGTTGTCGCTGGTGGGCAACCAGCAGGGGGATCGGGTGGTGAGCCTGCTGACGAACGTGCCGCTGCTGGGGCAGCTGGTGTCGCTGTCGCTGGGGCATACGGGGCTGACGGGCGACGGGCTGGAACGGCTGGTGAACCATCCGCAGGCAGAGGGGTTGGAAGAACTGGACATCTCGTTCAACGCGCTGGGGCCGTTGGGGCTGCGTCCGCTGGCCGAGTGCGGGCAGCTGCATCGGCTGGTGTGGGTGAATGCGAGCCGGACCTACGCCGGAGACGAGGGGGCAGCGCTACTGGCGCAGTCGCCGTTGCTGGGGCAGCTGCGCGGGGTGGACCTGAGCATGAACCGGATCGAGGATGCGGGAGGGCAGGCGCTGGCGGGAGCGCCGCGGCGCGTTTCGCTCCAACGGCTGGATCTGATCTACAATGCACTGGGAGGCCCCGTGCGTGCCGCGCTGGTGCGGCGATTCGGCGAGAAGGTCTGCCTGTTCGGGCGGTAAGCGAATGGACCACGAGCGCGCCTTCCTGGAGGCGATCGGCGAACACCCCGACGACGACCTGCACCGCCTGGCCTGGGCTGACTGGCTGGAGGAACACGGGCAGGGCGAGCGGGCGGCGTTCGTGCGGGCACAGCTGGAGGCGGCGAAGCAGCCGGGGACGCGGCAGGCGGATGACCAGGCCGACGAGGCGGACGATCTGCTGGCGCGGCACGAGGCGGATTGGGCGGGGCGGATCAGCGAGGTGGCGCTGGAGTGGCGCTGGCGGCGCGGCTGCATCGAGCAGGTGACGCTGTGGGCCGACGCGCTGCTGACGCACGGTGAGGCGCTGTTTGGTGAGGCGCCGATCCGGAGAGTGCGGCTGCTGGCTGAGCCGGACGAGCTACCGCGGCTGGCGGATTGTCCGTGGCTGGCGCGAGTGGAGTGGCTGGATCTGTCGCGGTCGCGGGAGCATTCCAACTGTGTGGGGCCGTTCCTGCGCGATAGGCCGCTGGCGGCGTTGTTCCGCTCGCGCTACCTGGAGCGGCTGACGGCGCTGCACCTGGGAGGCCATGGCGTGGAAGGGCCGGCGGTGCAGGCTCTGGCGGAGACGGGGCTGCTGGCGGGGCTGCGTCGGCTGGACCTGACGGGCAATGTCGCGGTGGGCGATCGGGTGGCGCGGCTGCTGGCGGAGACGAGCGCGCCGCACCTGCGTCGGCTGGGGCTGGATCAGACGAACCTGACAGCGTACGGAGTGCGGGCGCTGCTGGCGGCGCGGCGTGCGCCAGAGCTGACGTGGCTGGACGTGAACCTGGGGCTTTTGTTCCGGCAGGGCGTGAGCCCCGAGTTATTGCGGCGCGAGCTGCTGGAGACGCCGCTGGCGGGGCAGCTGCGCGGGGTGAAGTTCGCCGGGGCGGCGTTCGATGCGCCGAGCCTGGATGCGCTGCTGCGCGCGCCGCTGGCGAGTCGGCTGGAGCGGCTGGAGCTGAGTCGGACCTGGCTGGGCGAGGAGGAGATAGCGCTGCTGGGTGGTTGCGCCAGCCTGAGCCGGCTGCGCAAACTTCGCCTGGGTGAGAACAAGCTGCGCGATCGCGGCGTGCGGGCCCTGCTGGGGCCAGGACACCTGACGGAGCTGACGGAGCTGGACCTGGGGCACAACAACGTCGGGGGGCCGGGCATCCGCGCGGTGCTGGGGGGCGAGGGACCGGGGCAGCTGCGACGGTTGAGCCTGGCGGGCAATCACGTGGGGGTGACCGGGTCGGAGATCCTGGCGCAGGCGCCACGGCCGCGCCGGTTGATGGAGCTGGATCTGCGGCAGTGTCACCTGGATACCGAGGCGATGGTCGCACTGACGCGGTCGGATGCGCTGTCCCGGCTGCGGCGGCTGGATCTGAGCAACAACCAACTGGGCGACGAGGGAGTGCGGCGGCTGGCGCAGAGTTCGACGCTGGCCCGGCTGGAGCGGCTGCACCTGGACGGCAACGCGGTGGACTCGCCGGGGGCGCAGGCGCTATTGGAGTCACCCCACCTGGGCCGGGTGCGCTGGCTGAGTCTGCGCAACGCCTACATCACCAGCAACGAGCGCGAGCAGCTGCGCGCCCGGTTCGGCCCTGCCACGCAGTTCTGACACCTGGGGGAGTTCGTCCATGTCGAGTCGCCACGTCACATTCCTGGGGACGTCGAGCCAGGTGCCGACGCGGGCGCGGAACCACAACGCGCTGTTTCTGCAGTGGGACGAGTTTGGGCTGCTGGTGGACCCCGGCGAGGGGACGCAGCGGCAGATGCTGCAGGCGGGGCTGTCGGCGAGTCAGATCACGCACATACTGATCACGCACTTCCATGGCGATCACTGCCTGGGGCTGGCGGGGATCATCCAGCGGCTGTCGCTGGATCGTGTGCCGCACCCGGTGGAGGTGATCTACCCGGCGTCGGGGCAGGTGTACTTCGAGCGGCTGCGTCATGCGTCGTCGTTCTACGAGGTGGCCACGCTGGTGCCGCGGCCGATCACGGCCAGCGCCGAGGCAGCGGTGCAGGTAGCCCGGCTGGGCAAGGCGACGCTTCTGGCGCAGTCGCTGGAGCACGGCATCGAGTGCCAGGGCTATCGGCTGCAGGAGGACGACGGGCGGCGGATGTTGCCGGAACGTCTGGCGGCGGCAGGGCTGCGCGGGCCAGCGGTGGGACGGTTGCAGGCGGCGGGGCAGGTGGAGATCGAGGGGCGCATCGTGCGTCTGGAGGAAGTCAGTGAGCGACGGCCGGGGCAGGCGGTGGCGGTGGTGATGGACACGCGGGCGTGTATCGGCGCGTCGGGGCTGGCGTCGGGGGTGGACCTGCTGGTGTGCGAGGCGACGTATCAGCAGGAGTCGGCGCGTGAGGCGTGGGAGCGAGGGCACATGACGGCGACGGCCGCGGCGGAGCTGGCCGCGCAGGCCGGAGCGCGCCGGCTGGCGCTGACGCACTTTTCGCAGCGGTATCAGACGCTGGACGGCTTCCGGGCCGAGGCGGGGGCGCTGCACGGGGATGTGTTCTGCGCCGACGATCTGACCCGGATCGAGGTGCCGGCGCGCCGGGAGAGTGCGTCGTGACCACCCGCGAGGGGTTGTGGCAGGCGATTCTGGATCGTCCCGGGGACGAGCTGGCGCGGCTGATCTATGCCGACTGGCTGGAGGAACATGGCGAGACCGTGCGGGCGGAGTTCATCCGGGTGCAGGTGCGGCTGGCGAAGCTGCGCCAGGACGACCCGGAGTATGTCGCACTGCAAGAGCGTCAGCGCGAACTGCTGATCGTGCATGGGCGAGGCTGGGTGGAGGAGTACCCGGCGTGGATGCAGGAGTGGGGCGTGCGCTGGCGCGGGGGGTTCCTGGGCGAGTTTCAGCTAAGCGCGGAGCGGTTCCTGCGATCGGGCGGGACGCTGCGGCGCGCGGCGCCGGTGGTGGCGTTGCATCTGACGCAGGTGAGGAACCAGGCGAAGAAGGTAGGGCAATCGCCGTGGCTGGCCGGGGTGCAGGAGCTGAACCTGGTAGGAGGGGAGCTGAATCCGGACGACCTGGCGGAACTGCTGGCGTCGCCGCACCTGGGGCAGGTGCGATCGCTGTGGCTGGAGCATAATCGCGTGGGGGTGAAGGGGGCGCGGCACCTGGCGCGGTGGCCGGGGCTGGCGCAGCTGGAGGAGCTGAGTCTGCGGTTCAACAAGATCCGAGACGAGGGGCTGGCGATCTTGCTGGGGTCGCCACACCTGGGGTCGCTGCAGGAACTGGTGCTTCACGGGAATCGGCTGACGTCGGCGGCGGGGCGCATCCTGGCGGCGTGCGACCGGTTGGGGTCGCTGCGCAAGCTCGACCTGGGCCTGGCGCGGCTGGGTAGCGAGGGGATGGAGCATCTGAGCCGGGCGGAGGCACTGGGGGGGCTGGAATCGCTGAATCTGCGCGTGGCGCTGGTAGGAAACGCCGGGGTGCGCTGGTTGACGGAAGGGCGGTGGGTGGAGTCGCTGCGCGAGGTGGACCTGAACCGGAATCTGCTGGAGGAGGAGGCGGGGCAGATGCTGGCGCAGAGCCATCGGTTGCGGCTGCGTCGGCTGCAGCTGGGGCACAACCGGCTGGGTGACGCGGGCGTGCGCTGGCTGGCGCGGGCGGCTGCGCTGCGGACCGTGCGCGAGCTGGATCTGCGCGGGAATGGCCTGACCGATACCGGTGTGGAGTGCCTGGCCGAGGGGACTCTGGCCGAGCTGGAGGAGCTGCGGCTGGGGTTCGACCACTGCACCGTGGCGGGGGTGATGCGGCTGCTGACGGCGAAGCAGCTGCCTCGGTTGCAGGGGCTGGAGTGGTACCGGGATGAAACCCTGGATCTTGTGGGGCTGGCGGAGTGTCCGGGGCTTCAGCGGTTGGGCTCGTTGACGTTATCGGCGAGGGACGTAGCGAACGACGGGCTGGAGCGGCTGGCGGCGTCGCCGTGGCTGCCCCATCTGCGCAGTCTGAGCCTGAACGGGATGCCGGTCCGCCTGACGGTGATGGCCGCGCTGGCGTCGAATTTGCGCCTGGGACAGCTGGAAGAACTGTCGCTGGCCGGCACGGAGCTGGGCGATCCGGGGGCGCAGCTACTGGCGGAGTCGGTGAGCCTGGGACGGCTGACGTACCTGGACCTGGCGCACAATCGGATCGGGCCGGTGGGAGCGGCCGCGCTGGCCAGCGCGCCGGGGCTGACGCGGCTGCTCGCGCTGAACGTGGCAGGCAATCCACTGGACACCGCGTCGCTGCAACGGTTGCGGCGGCGGTTCGGCATCGACGTGGTGGTGACGCGCTGAGTGCGAGTGAACCCCTGCCCGTGGGGGCGATGTCCTGTACAACGAGGGGATAGGTTCACCCGCCCGGGAGATGCAAGAGTCCATGACGGAACGCACGCGCTTCTACCAGACCACGGCGATCGATTATCCCAACAGTCGGCCGCACATCGGCACCGCGTTCGAGAAGATCGGAGCGGACGTGCAGGCGCGCTACCGGCGGATGCAGGGGTACGACGTCTACTTCCTGATGGGCAACGACGAGAACACGGTGAAGGTGTCGAAGCGCGCCGCGGAGATGGGGCAGGGGACGCAGGCGTATTGCGATGACATGGCGCGACAGTTCCGCGAGGTGTGGGACGCGCTGGAAGTCAGCTACAACGTATTCATCCAGACGAGCCACGAACGCCACAAGCAGTGCTGCCGGAAGTTCATCCAGAAGGTGTACGACAACGGGCACATCTACAAGGGGAACTACGAGGGTTGGTACTGCGAGGGGTGCGAGGAGTTCAAGACGGACAAGCAGCACGGGGAGAACAACGGGCTGTGTCCGAACCATCAGCGGCCGCTGATCCGGCGGACGGAGGAGTGCTACTTCTTCCGGCTGTCGGCGTTTCAGGAGAAGCTGCTGGCGTACTACCGGGAGAACCCGGAGTTCATCCAGCCGGAGAGCCGGCGGAACGAGATTGTCAGCCTGATCGAGAACGAGGGGCTGCGCGACATCAACATCTCGCGGAAGGGAGAGGAGTGGGGCATCCGCATCCCGTTCGACGAGGAGTTCACCATCTACGTGTGGTTCGACGCGCTGCTGACGTACATCACGGGGATCGGCTACGGCGATGATCGGGCGCTGTTTGACCGCTACTGGCCGGCCGACATCCACTTCATCGGGAAGGACATCACGCGGTTTCACTGCGCGTTGTGGCCGGCCATGCTGTGGGCGGCGGGCGAGGCAGCGCCGCGGCAGGTGTTCAGCCACGGCTTCGTGTACCGGAAGAACGAGGACACCGGCGAGACGCAGAAGATCGGCAAGGCGCTGGGGAACGTCGTCGAACCGATGGAGGTGATCTCGAAGTTCAGCGCCGAGGCGTTCCGCTACTACTTCATGCGGGAGTGTCCGTTCCCGGGCGACGGGGAGTTCAGCTGGGGACGGTTCGCCGAGGTGTACAACTCGGAGCTAGCGAACAACCTGGGGAACCTGTTGAGTCGGTTGATCACCATCCCGAGCAAGAACTACGACCGAACGCTACCGGGGACGGCGATGCAGGTGCCGGAGCCAGCGGTGCCGGGGCTGGACCTGCCAGCGTTTGTCGCGACGGTGCGCGGGCACATCGAGGCGTGCCGGTACAACCAGGCGCTGCAGGCGATCGTGCAGGAGTTTCTGACGCCGACGAACCAGTACCTGGAAACGAACGCGCCGTGGAAGCTGGTGAAGACTGACAAGGAAGCGGCGAAGCGGGTGCTGTTCAATGCGGTGCAGTCGCTGCGGATCGCTGCCATTCTGCTGAAGCCGTTCATTCCTCAGTCGGCCGAGGCGATCTACACGAGCTTCAACTTCCCGCAGGCGTGGGCCGAGGTGCGTTACGAGGACGCGGCCCAGCTGCTGGCCCAGCCGGACGATCTGCGCGTGACGGCGGAGCTGGTGGACGGCAAGGTGAAGCCGTTGTTCCCGCGCATCGGCTAGACGGGCTGGCAGCGAGTGTCTCGCAAAGTGCTATCCGCGTTCGCGCTGCGCTATGCGAGCATGCAGGGTGCTGCGCAGCGCCGCTCCGCCGGGCCGTCAACAAACGGAGCGTAACGGAGCGCCGGCACCGTCAGCAAACGGAGCGTAACGGAGGGTGGCAGCGTGTGGCGTTCGTGGTCACTTGCCCTCCTGGCGGAGGCAGTAGAGCTTCGACTGGGTGCGAAGGAAGAGGCTGCCCTGGGCGATGACGGGGGTGGCGAGGGCCATCTCGTCGAGACGGTTGCGGGCGAGGAACTTGAATTCGCGACCGGTCTGCAGGACGTAGGTGTCGCCGTCCTCGCCGAGGCAGAAGAGACGGTCGGCGTAGGACCAGGGGGAGGCGGTGAATGCCGCGGCACCGCCGCCGATGCGTCGGGAGGCGTAGACCTCCTTGCCGGTCTTCGCCTCGTAACAGCCGAGGAAGCCGCGATCGTAGAGGACGTAGAGGAGATCGCCGACGACCAGGGGCGTGGGATGGTAGGGGCCGGCGCGCCACTGGCACCAGGTGATGAACTCGTTGGAGGTTTTGCCGGAAGGCAGGCTGATGTCGCCCTTCGCGCCGGGGCGGATGGCGTAGATGGGCTTGGCGCGGGGGTCGAGGACATAGCCGGAGGTAACGTAAAGGGTATCCCCGACGGCGAAGGGGGTGGGGATGGAGACGATCGACATGCCGCGCAGCTCCCAGAGGAGCTTGCCATCGAGGTCGTAGGAGCGGACGCGCTCGGTGCCGGCGGTGACGAGTTCGGTGCGGAGCGAGTTCTTCCAGACGAAGGGGGTGCCCCAGTTGCTGGCCTCCTTGCGCTCGACGCGCCAGAGCTGCTTGCCGGTGGCGGCATCAAGGGCGACGAGGAACGACTTTTCCTCGTTGTCGTGGACGAGGAAGAGCTTGCCGTCGTGGAGGGCGGGCGAGGCGCCGGTGCCCCAGCCCATGCGGGTGGCGTGGGTGGGTGTCTTTTGCTTCCAGACGACCTGGCCGTCGAGGGTGAGGCAGCCGAGGCCGACGTTGCCGAAATAGGCCCAGACGTGCTTGCCATCGGTGACGGGGGTTTCGGAGGCGAGCGAGTTCTTGATGTGGATGGACGAGGGCATCTTGCCGGCGAAGAGTTCGCGGGACCAGAGGAGCTTGCCGGTGGTGGCGTCGAGGCAGTGGACCTGCCAGGAGTGCTGACCGGGGGGCGTTTTGCCCTGCAAGTCGGAGATGTAGAGGCCCTTGCGCGGCTCGGCGAGGCCGGCATCGCTGACGGCGGAGGTGACGAGGACGCGGTTGCCCCAGACGATGGGCGACGACCAGCCAGTGCCGGGGATGTCGGCCTTCCAGCGGACGTTCTGAGTGGGACTCCAGGTGGTGGGCAGACTATCGGCCACGGCGCCGGCGCGGGGGCCGGCCAGGAAGCCGGGGGCGTTCTCGGCGGCAACAGTGGGGATGGCCAGCACGAGCAGGCCCAGAAGCGTGTGTCGGCGCATGGGGTGATCTCCTCGGCATCAGCCTATCAGGTCAGGTATAGACGGCGAAAGAGCGGAACTGCTGCCGCCCGGGATGGGTCGAAGGGGCTGACGGCGAGGGAGAGGAGGGGGCAGAAACGCGCGGGGCGGAGCCATCCGAGAAGGAGGCTCCGCCCGAGGTGGCTGGCGTGGCGCTTACAGCTTCCAGCCAGTGCGGTACTCGCGCTGGAGGAGCTTTTCGGCGCCCGGTTCGGCGAACTTGCCGGACTTGCCGTCGTAGCTCAGCTTGGAGCCGGCCTTGATGGCGGCGTTGCCGAGGAGGATCGACTCGGTGAGGGTGGCGGCGTAGTCGAAGTTGCCAAGGGCGTGCTTGTAGTTGCCCTTCTTGATGGCCTCGACCCACTCCTTCTTCATCTCGACATCGTTGTTGCCGCCGCGGCGGGGGAGCTTGCGTTCGGGCTTCTTGATGTCCTCGGCGTTCTTGCCGATGAGCTGGCGGGTGGCGCCGTAATCATCGGGGGAGTAGATGGTGGCCTTCTCGCCGATGATGAGGCAGCCGGAGCCGGAGAAGTCGTTGGCCTTGCCCTGGAGGAGATCGACGGAGGGCAGGACGCGCTTGCCATCCTTCTTGCCCTCGTACCAGATGAGGCGGACGGGGGCGAAGCCAGCGCGAGCGGGGAACTCGTAGGTGACCTTGGCCCAGCCGGGGTAGGTTTCCTCGTTGATGGTTTCGGACTCGGCGGAGATGGAGGTGGGCCAGGTGAGCTTCAGGCCCATGAACGGCATGTTGGCGGTGTGGCAGGCCATGTCGCCGAGGGCGCCGGTGCCGAAGTCCCACCAGCCGCGCCAGGCGAAGGGGTGATAACCCGGGGCGTAGGGACGCTCGGCGGCGGGGCCGAGGAAGAGGTCCCACTTGACGTGCTCGGGCGCCTTGGCGGGCGCGGGGCGCTTCGTCACCTTGGGGGCCTGCGGCCAGATGGGACGGTTGGTCCAGACGTGGACCTCGCGCACGGGGCCGATGGCGTGGGACTGGAGCAGTTCGACGGAGGTGCGGAACTCGTCGAGGGCGGTACCCTGGTTGCCCATCTGGGTGCAGACCTTGAACTCGCGGGCCAGCTCGCGGAGCTTGCGAGCCTCGTGCACGGAGTGGGTCAACGGCTTCTGGCCGTAGACGTGCTTGCCCATGCGGATGGCCATGGCGGCGGCGGGGGCATGGGTGTGGTCGGGGGTGGAGATGACGACGGCGTCGATCTCCTTGCCCATCTTGTCGAACAGCTCGCGGAAGTCGTGGAACTTCTTGGCCTTGGAGAACTTCTCGCCCTTGCTGTTGAGGGTGTTGTCGTCGATGTCGCAGAGGGCGACGACGTCGCCGAACATGCCGGCGTGGTCGGTGTCGCTGAAGCCCTTGCCGCCGACGCCGATGCAGGCGAAGCGGAGGCGTTCGATGGGGGAGCGTTCCTTCTTGTCCTCGGCGCTGGCGGTGCCGACGTAGAAGCCGAGGCCGGCGGCGGCGCTGGCTTGCAAGAACTGCCGACGATTCGTCGAACTCATGTGGGGGACTCCCGGAGGTGAGAGATTGGGCGAGGCAGGTGGAGATGTCGAGTAATGTAAGAATCGCGCGAGGCAGGAGCAACAGAATACCCGGGGTGGTTCCGCGGCTGACCAGCAGAGATTGATAAGCTGTTCGGGGGGAGGGCATGGTCCGCGAGGAAGAGGAGCGCTGGAAGAGGGGCGGTGCGGCCGACCTGGAAGCGGTCTGGTTGGCGAGTGTGCCGGATGCCCCGCGTGAGCTGGCCTGCCAGGCGCTGGCCGAGGTGTCGCGTTGCTATGCGGCACCCGATCGGCATTATCACAATCTCGACCATGTGGCGGCGGTGGTGGGCGAGGTAGTGCGGGCGGGGGGTGGTGTCAACGTGGTGCGGGCGGCGTTCCTGCATGATCTGATTTACGATCCCCGGCGGAGTGACAATGAGGAGCGAAGCGCCCAGGAATCGCAGCTGCTCCTGGCGTCGCTGGGGGTGCCCGCGAGCGACCTGGCGGAGGTGGTTCGATTGATTCTGTTGACGCGGTCGCATTGCACGGAAGCGGAGGATGTCGCAGGGGCGCTCCTGCTCGACGCTGACCTGGCGATTCTGGGGGCGGAACCGGACGCTTATGCGCAATACGCGGCTGCCATCCGGCGCGAATATGCCTGGGTACCCGCGACGGCGTACCGCGCGGGTCGGCGTCAAGTGCTCGAGCGGTTCCTGGAACGGCCGCGGTTGTACGTGCTCGATGTAAACCATGGGCGATGGGAGGCTTCGGCGCGCAGGAACCTGGCGAACGAACTGGCCAGTTTGGCGGAGTGAGCGGCAGATGGATCGTCGGGATTGTGCCAAAAAGGGGGAAAAGAAGGGTGGAAAGATGGGCAGGTGAAGGTGGGGGGAGGAGCGTCAAGTGAAATCCGAGAAATCTCAGTGGCGCTTCCTTGCCGCTGGGGTGGTGGTCGATATACTTCAAACCACCCAAGGCGCACGTCGTGGGTCAGGGAGCTTGTTCCGGCGAGTGGCCGGAGCCTGTCGTAGGTTCTAGAGGGTCCGAGGTCATGCCGACCGGTATAGGGGCGGAAGTAGACTTCATCGAGGAACTCAAGCTGCGTCGCTGGGCACGCGAGCACTACGTGCCGTCCGATCGCCGCGAGAACAGCTGGCATCCGGTGGTGCTCGAAGAAATGCGCCACAAAGACCTGGAACGAGAAGAGTCGCAGACGAGCTTCACCTGCGCCTGAGACACGCACCTGTTGTGTGCATGCACTCCCTGCGGACGACCCTGTGCCGGGCTCGTCCGCAGGGAGTTCGCCATTAAGGAGCTGGTTTTTTCCGGGGTCGATGCTGGCGGAGGGCGGGGCGAGGGGGTAGACTCAGCAGATCCTTCCTGAATCGCCGCCTGTTCCGAACCGCGAGTTTGTCCATGGTTTCCGTCTCGATCGAACGCAGCCCGGCCTGGCGTTGGTGGGTGTGTGGCCTGTTGCTGATGGCCACCATGATCAACTACATGGATCGGCTCACGCTGAATCTGCTGGCCAAGTACATCCTCGAAGATCTCGGCCTGACTGTGAAGCATTATGCGATGATCGAGTCGGGCTTTGCGCTGGCGTTCGCGCTGGGGGCGATTGTCTGCGGGTTCATCGTCGATCGCTGGAACGTGTTCTGGGTCTATCCGCTGGCGGTGCTGGCGTGGTCGGCCGCGGGGTTCTTCACTGGGTTCGCCTCCGGGTTCGCCACGCTGCTGACCTGCCGCGTGCTACTGGGTGTGGCGGAGGCGGCCAACTGGCCCTGTGCGTTGCGGACGACGCAGCGGATTCTGGCGCCAAGCGAGCGCTCGATGGGAAACAGCATCCTGCAATCGGGGGCGGCCGTGGGGGCCATCCTGATTCCCTTCGTGATGCTGTGGTTGTTCAACGAGCAGAAGATCGAGACGTGGCGGTTGCCGTTCTTCGTGGTCGGCGCCGTGGGAGCGTTCTGGGTGATTCTGTGGTGGAGCAGCGTGCGCCCGGCGGATCTGCAGCTGGAACATTCGCTGCCAACGACCGCCCTGGAGAAGCGAGTGACGACATTGCCGGCCCGGGTGGTGACGAACCGCTTCATCGTGCTGATCATCCTGGTGGTGACGATCAACATGACGTGGCACTTCCTCCGCGCCTGGGGGCCGCTGTTTCTGCAGAAGTACCATGGGTTCGACGCGAAGGACACGTCGCGGTTCTTCATCGCCTACTACGTCTTCACTGACCTGGGCGCGCTGGCGGCCGGCTTCGTCACGTTGCGGCTGTCGCGGTCGGGGATGGCAGTCCACACCAGTCGGGTGCTGGTCTTCCTGGGTTGCGCGCTGATGACCACGTTGTGCGCGGCGATCCCATTCGTGGACAGCCGGTGGCTGGTCATCGGCATGATGCTGGCGATCGGCTTCGGCGCACTGGGGGTGTTTCCGAACTACTACTCGTTCAGCCAGGATCTGACGACACGTCACCAGGGGAAGGTGACCGGCGTGCTGGGGTGCCTCTGCTGGATCGCCATGGCCGGGTGGCAGTATGGCATCGGCTGGATGGTGGAATCGACGGGCTCGTACGTGGTGCCGTTCGTCATCTCGGGCATGGCGCCGATGGTGGGCTTCCTGGCGCTGCTGATTCTGTGGGGGAACGATCCGGCACCGGTTCCACTGCTGCCAGAGGGCGAGCTGGGCCTGGAGCCGGCTGTGCGCGAGCGGGAAGAGGGGATCCAGCATATCCCGACCGAGGTGCGGCGGTAGGGGATCGTCCGGTGCACAAAGAATGCCGGATGTGCGGGCTGGGACCCTGGGAAACCGGGCGAAGCGAGGATGGCGGGGCCGAATCGGGGCGAGCGATTCCGTCGATAATGCCTGTGTGGATGGGACAGGCAACCCGGCGGGGAATGTCATGCGCACCAAGCGCTGGAAGTGCGATCGGCGAGTGCTGGCGGCCAGCGCCCTGGTCTGGTTGCCGGCACTGCTTTTTGCGGGCAAGGAGACGCCTCCACCGGCGGAGACGAATGCGTCGTTCCTGTATCAGCCGGCCTACGCGATCGACAAGTACGTGCGGCTGCCGGCGATGCCGTACCATCCGAAGCCGGGCGACCTGTTCTTCGCGGTGACGGAGAGCCGGATCATGCGGTTTGGACATCACCTGTCGGGGGCGGCGGATCCGCATCACAGCGGCATCGTGTTCGCGCGGCCAGACGGTAGCCTGGCGATCCTCGAGGCGGGACCGTTCAACGCGACGTATGTGTCGGGCTGGAACGCGCTGGACCACTTGGTGGCGTACGAGAAGACCGAGCGCGTGTACCTGCGGCGGCGGAAGTGCCCGCTGACACCGGAGCAGTCGGCACGGTTGACGTCCTTCGCCATGCTGCAGGTGGGGAAGAAGTTTGCGACCTGGCGTGTGCTGGGACAGCTGACGCCGTTCCGGAGCCGGGGACCCCTGCGGACCGAGTTTTGCGGCAAGGTGCGCGGCGATCGCGAGCGCTGGTTCTGCGCCGAGCTGCTCGTCGAGTGCCTGGTGGCCACCGGGTTACAGAACGCCGAGACGGCGCGACCCGCAGCTACGTATCCGCGCGATCTGTTCTTCGATAGCTCGCCGAATCCGTGGCTGAACGAGCACCTGGACCTGAGCGCGGACTGGCATCCGCCGGCGCAGTGGACCAGTGTGCCGTACGGGAGCAGTCCCATCCCTCCTCGTCGGATTCATCGGCTGTGGTGGAACGAATAACGAGGCGGCCTGCGCTTCCGTCGCGTTGTCTCCCCTGGTAGAATAGTCAGGTTGCGACTGCAGGAGGTGCCACCTCCGCGGCCGCGCACCACGATCGACCGCGGGGATGCGAGCCACCATGAATTTTCAGATCGATGTCACCAGTGCGCTCTCTCGAACACCTTCCGACGCGCCCCCAGCGCAGCCGGCCGCCGCGCCGGAAATCGTCGATTTGCTGAAGCAGATCCTGGAAGTGCAACGCGAACAACTGGCCTACGCCCGGACGGCGGCGGCGGCCCACGACATGACCGCGCGGTGGCGTGCGTTTCTGTCGCGCTGGAACAGCGAGTTTCCCGATCTGTCCGACGCTTGCCGCAAGGCGATGCCTCACCTCGAGCGTTGCTACGGTCAGATGATCGCCGACTTGACGGAGCGACTCAACGACGAGGACGGGCTGGAAAGCGACTTCGCGGTGCAGGAGTTTCTCGACCGGTATGGCATGCGGCTGGCGCAGCTGGGGACGATCCTGAACCTGGTGGCGCCGCTGGCCGAGGTGGGACCGCCACAGGGCGAATCGACCTGAAACGCACGCAGGGGGCATGGCGCCCCCTGTGTCGGTGGTGGGTGAACCGCGCGGACATTCTCAGCCATCGTTCCAGGTGTCGAGAAGGCGTTCGCGTTGTTTGCGGAGAGTCTCCATCTTTTTGCAGGCCTCCGCGGTGAACCGAGCGAGGACGTCCGGCGGGCAGGGGCAGTGATCGGGGCTGGGCTCCATCTCGGGAATCGACAGGATCATCTCGCTACCGGTCGATTGTTCCATCGCCTTGACGAGCTGAGTCAACGGCAGGTGCAATCCGCAGGGGGTGTCGCCGGGCATACAGACGGCTCCCTCCTCCTGGTGGTGCGAGGCACAATGCTGGCAGACTTCCTCACGAAGCTCATGCAACGCCTGAATCAGTTCTAGTTCCACAGCCATTTCATCACCCTGGCGCGTAAGTAAGGCCCAGACCGTGGGTTCAAGTAAGAGGGTCGGGTCGCCTGGCTTTGTGCACATCTGATGCCAGGTCGGGTAAACCCGGACATACAGAGCGATTTTGGCTCATTCCCGGCGAGAGGAACCCTCGTCGGTGTGCGGTCCAGCGCACCAGACGTGCGGGTTCGGACCAGCAGGGGCTCCCTGGGGTCCCATCGCACTGTGCGGCCGGCATCTCGCTCTGGAATAAATATGTGAACTAAGGTATACTGTTTGGGTCGTGCGGAGGGAGCTGGTCGAGGGGGCGGGGGTTGGCGCGCGGAAAGCGAGCCAACCTGGTCGAGAAGGAAAATGTGTGGGGAAGAGAACCAGGTGGGAGGTGGTTGGAGGACTCTTGCGGGTTGTGCCGTCGTCTGGGGCAGTTCCTGGTCGCACGGGCCAGCCGGTAGCTTGACCGGAGAATCGATCCGATCTTACGATTTTGACCAGATTTCCCAACTGTGCGCACTCGACCAACCGGCGCGGTGGGCGAGTAACTGAGAGGTGGAGCATGTACAGCCTGGTGTTGCTGGCGGCCCTGGCCGGAAGTGGTGAAGCGGCGGCGGCCCCGTATTACTTCGAGGCGGATCCGTGCCCGTGCTGTGTCTGGCCGGTGTTCCCGCTAGGAGGGCAGGTGGTGTTCTTCTGGGCTGGGCCGGCCGCCCTGAGCGACTACGAGGAAAAGGAATGGAAGGACTACCTGGGTGTGTTGGATGAGGCGGACCGGAGTGACGCGGAGTTCTTCTGGTCGCGCTCGGATCGCGCTGGCCGGCAGCTGCTGCTGGGGCAGGTGCGGCTGATGCGGGCCAAGAAGGACGAACTGGATCGGCGGAAGCAGGAGCTGGAGGCGAAGCAGAAGAAGGAAGCCGAGATGACGCCACTGACCCCGGAACTCAAAAAGCCGGAACCCGGCATCAAGAAGCCCGACGCCGATAAGCGGGACAAGAGTGAAAAGAGCGATCCCAAGAAGATCGAAAAGAAGGTGGATCCGAAAGATCTGAACAATCGTTGAGGTAAAGAGGCCTGTCTGCATCCTGGTCAGTCGCATGGGCGAGCGAGGCTCGATCTGTGCGACTGATCAGCGTTTCGGGGGGGTGAGGTACAGTCGCTACAATCGGAACTCGGCTTATCCCAATTCGCCCATATTCTCCATATCGCTGTTGATCGCCACCTTGCCCAAATTTACCATGCTACTCAGGAACACCTGACCCGCACCGTCGAGTGGCCCGAGGAAGAAGGCTGGTTCGACACGACCTGCAAGGGGGTGGGGGTAGTGCTGTTGATGGCGCCTGGCCCAGGGGTCCAGACAGTACATCGGCACAGGGGGTGGAGGCACGGGAGCCGTGGAGGAACTGAGAGGTGAGCCCGTGTGGGCTCGGGATACAAGTTTGGTGGACTGGGTCCATCACGGTTCTTGGAGGTGGTGAATGTACGGTATCGTGTTGATGGTGGCGATGACGGGCGGCGTCGAGGCTTCTGACTTCGGCCGCAAGTGCTCCTGCTCTTGCTCCTGCTCCTGCTACAGCAGCTGCAAGAGCTACAAGTCTTCCTGCAGCTGCTCCTCGTGCTACAGCTGCTACAGCAGCTGCGATTCGTGCTGCAAGAAGGTCAAGAAGTCGAAGAAGTGCAGCTGCTCGTGCTACGTGAGCTGCAGCTGCTCCTGCACCGCGGTCTACACCTGCACCTGCTCGGCTCCGGTCGTCGGCTGCGCCTGCACGGGCGTGGTCGTCCACGAAGCCCCGGTCGTGACTCACGAAGCTCCGGTGATCAGCGGCGCTCCGGTGATCAACAGCGCCCCGGTCATCCAGGGCACCCCGGTTGAGCCGGGCAAGGTGATCGAGAGCAAGCCGGTCGAGCCGAAGAAGATCGAAAAGGCTCCGGAGCCGAAGAAGATCGAGAAGAAGCCGGAGAACAACGAGGCCGCCATCGTCGTTCCCGCTCCGACGGTCGTCTACTACTACTACGCCAACTAATCCTGGCGTACGAGGCAGACTGCGGAGTTTCCTCTGCGGTCTCGAAGGGGGGAGCCAATCGGCTCCCCTTTTTCGTTTTTCCGGGCTGGCTCACCTGAGCTTGCCTGTCAGCGCCGACCCGGACTATGATCGGCGGCGGCCCCAGCTGGGTGGAATCCGGCAGGGGTGGAAGGAGGCAGGGATGCGAGGCGTAAAGTGGTGCGTGGCCGGTTTGCTGCTCGTGCTGGCCGGAGGCGCCGCCCTGGCCTGGTGGCAGCGCGAACCGCTCCAGATCTGGTGGGTGGTGCGCGGGTTACGTCAGGCGCCCGAGAGTGATCGTCCCACCTGGCTGAGCCGGCTCGACTCTCTGGGCAGTGCGGCCATTCCTTCGCTGATGGACGCCCTGGCCGACGAGGCCACCGATGCAGGTCCTCTGGCGGGGCTCGATCATCTCGCCCACGCTGGTCACGCTGGTCCCCTGGTCGAACAGATCTCTCGCGGATTCTCCCGCTTCTCCTCTCCGACCCAGGCTCGTCTACTTGGCCATGTTGCCACCTGGTGCGATGCCTCGGCGGCGACTCCCGAGTTCAACGCCTGCTGTACCCGGTTGCTCGGCGCAGCTGTCGATGGCGATACGGAAGTGCTGGCTGCGGGGCTAACCCTGGCGGGGCGGTTGATGCAGCAGGCGGGCGATGCGACGACGTTGACCGCGGTGCGCGAGTTGACGGGGGCAGCCCTGCGCTGCTCGCAGGCCGAGACGCGCTTGCAGGCGGTGCGGGTGGCGCTGCAACCGGGGCTGGAGATGCTCGAACAGGTGGTCGGCTTGCTGCGGGATTCCAGTGCCGAGGTGCGTCGAGCGGCCATTCTGGCGGTGGGCCCGGCGGAACAGCTGGTGCGCGAAGATGTCCTGCTACCGGGGCTGCACGATACCGACCCGGAGGTGCGGCGCCTCACCGAGGTGGCGCTGCGTGGACGCGGTTTGCGTCCGGAGCATCTCGAACTGGGTCGGCTGCTCACGCATCCGCAGCCGACCACCCGCCTGGAGGTGCTCGATCGCATCCGCGACATGCTCGACGATCAGCAGTCGTCGGATCTCGATCCGGGGGTGTGGCTACGCCGGCTGAGTCACGATCATTCGCCGGCGGTCCGAGCGGCAGCGCTGCGGCTGATGAGCCAGCAGTCGGTGATCGACCTGACCGATCGGATGGATCAGATGGCGCGGAGCGACCCCAGCCCAACGGTGTCGCAGCTGGCCGCGTACTACCGTCGTGGCAAGGCCGCTCCCGCGCCGGAACGCTGAGCGTATCAGCGCGCCGCTGCCCAGAGGATGGCGTTGCGCAGCAGCTGCTTGAAGGCGGGCTGCTCGAAATCGCTGACGTGGCCCAGTGCGGTGTAGAAGACCTTGCCGCCCGCGGCGGACTGGTTCACCCAGGCGACGGGCTCCTTCGGTTGGCCCGCGGTCGAACCCAGGAGTAGCACCCGGGTGGACTTCTTGAGGGGGCTCACCTTGTAGAGCGAGCCGCCACTCTGATAGCCGTCGAGCTTCACGCCGGCGAGGATCGGATGTTTGGCGCCCTCGGGGGTCACCTCGATGGCGGTTTTCGGCCCCTCCTTGTGATGGCCCTTGTAATTGCCACCCAGCACGTCGGGGTCGAAGGTCTCCCAGGTGGCGAGGGTGGTTTTGGTGCCCAGCGGCGGGGCGAAACCATGGCTGGATGTGCGGATGGCCACGACGGGTTTGCCCGCCTCGACGAACTTGCGAATCCGCTGCAGCTGCTCGGCGGGCAGGGGGCGGCGTCGCACGCTGAGTAGCACCAGGTCGGCGTGGTCGAGCGCTTCCAGCCCAGGGATGTTGTTGCGCGTCTGGTCGCTGCCGAAGATCAGGCTGACCTGGAAATCCTTGCCGAGGTGATCGCGAGCGAACTGAGGCAGCGTCTTCTCGGTGCGGTACTCGTCCTCGGCCATGATGATGGCGACGTGGGGCCGTCGGTCGCCGGCGAAGCGGAACGGCTTGCCGCCCAGGATCTGATCGCTGGTGATGGTGGGGCAGACAAACTTCTCGATGTGCTCGACGATGAAATCGGTGCCGGTGAAGTGGCTGACGTAGGGGGCCCGCGCCGGGTTGTACATCGTGTCGGTCATATCGCGCACGAGAACAACGTTCTTGCCGTTGCGCGCCATCTGCCGCAGGCCAAAGGGCCGGCCCAGGACGCACATGTTGGTGTGGACACCGAGCAGGATGACCTGGTCAAGTTTGTGGTGGTCGAGGATGCTCCAGATCTCGGTGCCGCTATCGCTGATGTAATCCTGATCGCGGATGGTGAGCTTGTCGGTTTGTGATTTCCAGGGAGCGCGCGGATTGCGACCCATGGCCTTGAGCTTCTCGGCCCAGGCCTTGTGCTCGGCGGGGTCGTCGTCCTCGCCGCCATCGCTCTGGTCGATGGGGTACTTGCCCTTCTCCTCCTCGGGGATGCGGTGGCACCACTTCTCGATATCGACGGGGAATTTCTCGGCGCGGGGGACAGCCAGTGCCCGCTTCCGCGCGGGATGCTCCTTGTAGGTATCCATGCAGCTGGACGGAGCGTGGATGATGGTGGCTCCGCGCTCGCGGCAGGTGTTGAGAAGCTCGTTCATGCGGGGGGCCAGCTCGGCGCCACGGCGGGTGGCGTTGAGGCAGTGGTGCAGGTCCCACATGTCGCAGACGATGACGGCGGTCTTCTTCGCGGGCCAGGTTACACCCTGACTGAGCGTGTGAAAGCGGCCGGAGTTCGGCGAGGTCTCGGCCCGCTTGCGCAGCGTGAGGGCGAACTTCCCCTCATCGGCCAGGGCGGCTCCGCCAACCGCCAGAAGAACTAGGAAGCATCGAATCATGAGAGGATTCCCAGGAGGTGGGGCCAGGTGCCAGACAAGAGGGCAGGGGCGCGAGGCCCCTGCCCAGGAACAATTTACTCGCCGGTCACACCTTGCCAGTTCTTCGTGCGGAACGGCGAGGCGGGCAGGCCTTCCTTGTTGGCCAGGTTGGGGTTGGTGATGTTCTTCCAGCCGAAGCGGACCTCGACCGGCTTCTCGACGCTGCTGGCGGAGACGACGACGTTGTCGCCATCGATGACCGCCTCGGCGGGGACGAACTTGCCGTCCGCGCCGGCGATCTCGAACTCGCTGAGCGGCTTGCCATCGCGAGACTTCAGCCCGCCGCCGACGTGGGCGAACGACAGGCGCACCTTGTTCCCCTCGACCTTCATCCCCTTGTAGAGCGGGCCGGAGTAGACGATGTCCTTCTTGCCGTAGGTCTTGGCCATCGCCCACAGACCGAGACGGATGCCGACGTCGCGCTTGTTCTGGGGGTGGATGTCCTTGATGTTGTCGACGAGGTCGGTGGTGACCGCCATGCCGGTGCCTGGAATCTTCAGGCTGGCGACCTGGGCCTCCCACAGTTTCTGCAGCTCTTCCTCGGGGTAGCCGCCCTTTTCCGGCTGCCAGGGGGCGATCTGCACGAAGAGGAACGGCATCTCCTGGCCCCAGCGAGCGCGCCAGCCGGTGATCAGGTCCGCCATCTTATCGCGGTACTTCATGCCGTTCCGCTGGAAGGCGTTGCTCTCACCCTGATACCACAGCGTGCCGCGCACGGCGAAGGGCATCAGCGGGGCTACCATGGCGTTGTACATGGTGCCCGAGGATGAGGAGGTGACCGTCCAGGGTTCGATGGGCGAGCCACCCCACGAGGTGTTGATCAGGCCGATGGGCACGTCGAGTTCGCCCTGGAGGTAGACGCCGAAATAGTAGAGGACGGCCGAGAAGTTCTTCACCGAGTCGGGGGTGCAGGCTGCCCACGATGCCTTGACGGTGAAGTTCGGCTTCGGTGCCTGGACCTTTGGGACGTGGAAGAGGCGGATGTTCGGATGCTTGGCGGCGGCGATGCGTTCCTTCGCCTTCTCGGTGGCGATCATGGGCCACTCCATGTTCGACTGGCCCGAGCCGACCCACACCTCGCCGATGAGGATGTCCTCCAACTCGATGGAGTTCTGGCCGGCGATGGTCATCTTGTGAGCCTTGCCATCGGCCTTGACGGGCTTCAGCACCACCTTCCAGTCGCCCTTGTCGTCGGCCTTGGTGGTGGCCTTCTGGCCATTGAAGCTGACGGAGATCTCCTCGCCCGGGGAAGCCTTGCCCCAGATCGGCAGCGGCTTGTCGCGCTGCAGCACCATGTGACTGGCCAGGACACTGGGCAACTGAACGTCGGCCCGCACCGCAGGGGTGAGGACCGCCAGCGCGGCCACCAGCAAGAGACGTTGCATGGAGAGAACCTTTCTCGGAGGACGGTGGGTAGGAAGGCGGAGGCGCGCCGGATTGGGGCGCGGCCTCTCCCTGTCGTACCTGACGCGAAGGCGATTGACAAGAACCCGGCGATCCGAAGGCTGGCTTTCTGCCGCGTCGTCGCACAGAATAGCACTCGAGCCTACCTGCCATCCCTGTCTCAGGAGACCCCACCGATGCAGCTGAATCGTCGTCATTTCCTTGGTGCCGCTGCCCTGACCGCAGCCGGCTGGTCACGTGTGTCTGGAGCCGGCGAAAAGCTCCGGGTTGCGGCCGTCGGCGTCGGCGGCAAGGGTTGGTCGGACCTCACCTCGGTGGCGGCCAGCCCGCACGTCCAGGTGGTGGCGCTGTGCGATATCGACGAGAGCAAGGCCCATCTGGGTCAGGCGGCCGAGCGCTATCCCGCAGCCAAACGCTACACCGACTGGCGCAAGCTGCTCGACGTTGCGAAGTCGTTCGACGCGGTGATCGTGTCCACCCCAGACCACATGCACGCGCCGGTGTCGCTGCCGATGATGCAGCTGGGCAAGCATGTGTTCTGCCAGAAGCCGCTGACGCACACCGTCCATGAGGCCCGGCAGATGCAGCAGGCCGCGAAGAAGTACAACCTCGTCACGCAGATGTGCAACCAGATCCAGTCGCACGAGGCGTACCGGACGGCGGTCAAGCTGGTCCACGATGGGCAGGTCGGCAAGATCAAGGAAGTGCATTCGTGGCAGGCTGGCGGGCTGGTGTGGATGCTGGCCGATGATCGTCCCGCGGGGTCGGATCCGATCCCGGCCACAGTCCATTGGGACGAGTGGCTGGGCGTCGCGCCGACCCGGCCGTACAAGGCGCGGCTGTATCACGCCTTCAACTGGCGCGCCTGGCAGGATTTCAGCAACGGCCAGCTGGGCGACTTCGGCTGCCACATCCTCGACCCGGTCTTCAAGGCGCTGAAGCTCACTGCGCCACTCACCATCGAGGCCGAGGCGCCGCCCATCAACAAGGAAGTCTGGACCAAGAAGTCAAAGGTGCGCTACCTCTTCCCGGGCACGAAGTACACCGCCGAACGCACCCTGCCGGTGACGTGGTATGATGGGGCCGGGCACATGCCCGCGCGCGAGGGGCTGCCGTTGCCTGCCTCGGTGAGGCTGCCGGGCAGCGGTTCGGTGCTGATTGGCGAGCGGGGCACGCTGGTGATTCCTCACGTGGCCATGCCGCAACTCTACCTGCCGGATGGTACCCTGGCAAAGATCGATCGCGTGCCCAGCGTCGATCACTACACCGGCTGGGCTGATGCCTGCCGGGGCGTGGGGAAGACCACCTCGTCGTTCGATTACTCGGGCCCGCTGACCGAGACGGTGCTGCTGGGGACGATCGCCATCCGGGTGCCCGGGGCAAAGCTGACGTGGGAGGCTGGCTCGATGAAGCTGAGCGGAGCCGAGGCCGCCCCGGCGCTTCTGACCAAGAAGTACCGCAAGGGATGGGAACCGACCTGGGTCGGATGAGACGCTGACGGGGTAGGAATAAAAACGCACCGCCGCGGAGGGGTTCGATGCGTGACGCATCACACCCTCCCCGCGACGGTGCTTCCCCCCATCCCCCTACCAGCGAAAGTCGTTGCTACGATTCGATTACTCGTAGATCAGCTTGGAGACCGAGGCATAGAACTGCTGGCAGAAGCGATCGGCTGCCGCGCGATCCTCGTCTGCCACGACCACGCCGAAGTTGGTGGTCACGGCGTTCTTGCCCGGCACGGCGAAGGCAGCCACCACGCGGTTGTGATCACCACCCAGCATGAGATTGTTGTTGGCGTTGAACACCTGGAACCCGCGCTTCTCAAGAAGGAGCGACACCACCGGTTGGTAGTACTTCAGCGTGGAGATCACCGGGCGGAGGTTGGCTTCGTGGTGGATCCACGGGGCCTTCGACTCGAGGGCGGATTCATCGTGGACGAGCGTCGGTGTGGAAGGCGGCGCATCGGAGGGCGCGCAGATCCGATCGCGGACGGTATTGCGAATGCGATCCGCTTCCTTACTGTTGCGGCCGACCGCCACCACCATGTAGAGCGTGGCGCCTTCCTGGGTGGGGAAGGTGAGCACCAGCACGCTGGTCATGTCGTTCCAGCCCAGGACGCTGCCGTCGTCTTGAATGGTGGCGAAGGGAAACTGCTCGGTAGCCACCAGGGCATCCATGGCACGCAGACCGCACTGGCGGGGGCTGATCGGCACCACCGACCCACCCACATTTAGCGCCAGCGACGGGACTTGCGGCACAGGAGCCTGAGCATGCACGGGGGTCAGGACGGCGAAACCAAACGCGAACGCGAGTGCGGCAACGAACCGAGGCATAATTCCCTCCTGCATGGCTAGGGCCATCCTTCCACAACGCCGTCGGCGGGCTATATCACCAGCTCTGGTTTCGCACAACGTCAGGCTCACCCTCTATCCGCGAGGCAATCCATGACTCGAGTTACCCTGCTTTCCCTGGTCCTGGTGGGGCTCACGCTCCAGGCCGAGCCGCCGCGCCCACCCAGGGGGTTCACGGCCCTGTTCAACGGTAAGGATCTGACCGGCTGGCACGGCATGCCGCACTTCGACCCGTACAAGCTCGACAAGATGAAGCCGCAGGAGCGGGCCGAGCAGATCGAGAAATGGACGCAGGACGCAAAGAAGCACTGGCGCGTCGAGGGGGGCGAGCTGATCAACGATGGCGCGGGGGCGTACCTCACCACCGATCGCGAGTATGGCGACATCGAACTGCTCCTCGAATATCGAACGGTAGCGAAGGCAGACAGCGGGATTTACCTGCGGGCCACTCCGCAGGTGCAGATCTGGGATACGACCAAGGAGGGCGGCAAGTGGGACCGCGGAGCCGACAAGGGCTCGGGTGGCCTGTTCAACAATGCTCGAGAGGCTCCTGGCCGCGACCCGCTGGTCCATGCCGACCGGCCGTTCGGCGAGTGGAACAGTTTCCGCATCCTCCAGGTGGGCGAGCGGGTGACAGTGTATCTGAATGGCAAGCTCGTCGTCGATCACGCCCGGCTGGAGAACTTCTGGGATAAGAAGCTGCCCCTGCGCCGTCGGGGTCCCATCCAGCTGCAGACCCACGGTGGTGAGATCCGCTGGCGGAATATCTACCTGCGCGAGTTGAGCGCCGAGGAGAGCAACACCCTGCTGCGCGAGAAGGGAGCGGCCGGCTTCCGGTCGTACTTCAACGGCACCGACTTCACCGGGTGGAAGGGGCCGGTCGATCAGTACGAGATCCGAGACGGGGCCATCGTCTGCAAACCGAAGAAGGGCGGCAACATCCACACCGCCGAGGAGTTCGCCGACTTCGCGGCCCGGGTCGAGTACCGGGTGCCGCCGGGGGGCAACAATGGGCTGGCCCTCCGCTACCCGGGCACGGGGCAGCCCTCGCAGGTGGCGCTGTGCGAGATCCAGATCCTCGACGACGATGCGCCGAAATACCGCAAGCTGGACCCGCGCCAGTACAACGGCTCGGTCTATGGGATGATCCCGGCTCAACGGGGCTACACCCGGCCCGCGGGCGAGTGGAACTTCATGGAGGTCACCGTGGTGGGGCCGCGCATCCAGGTCGAGCTGAACGGCACTCGCATCATCGATGGTGACGTCAGCAAGGTCCGCGACTTCATGGGAAACAAGCCGCACCCGGGCAAGGATCGGAAGTCGGGCTACTTCGGATTCGCCGGCCACAGCGACCCCGTGGCGTTTCGCCGGGTGCTGATCCGCAAGCTCGGGAAGTAACCCCGGCGAAGGTGCGCGTCGGGCCGAAATCGCGTCGGCATTTGCAGGAGCACCCAGGGCGAGCTAGATTTCACTGGTACCTGATTGTTGCCGTACCTCAATGGCTGGAAGCAGACGTGCGGATACTGGTTGCTGATGACGAACCGGGCACCCGGCTGCTACTATGCGGATTGCTACGCAGCCTCGCCGTCGAGGTGCTGACGGCCAGTGACGGCCATGCTGCGTGGGAGTGCATCGAGCGAGAGACAGAGCCGCTGCTGGCCCTGCTGGACTGGCAGATGCCGGGGTGGAGCGGGGTAGAGATTTGCCAACACATCCGCAGGCTGCCCGCCTCGCACCTGGTCTACGCGATTCTGGTCACTGGCCAGACGGGGCAGGATTCGCTGGTCCGGGGGCTGGAATCCGGAGCCCACGATTATGTGTGCAAACCGTTCGACAGCCAGGTGCTGCTGGCGCGGATTCAGGTGGGGTTGCGGGTACTCGCCCTGCAACAGGCACTGGCCGACCAGGTGCGCGAGCTGGAAGCTACCCTGAACCGCGTCAAGGTGCTGCAGGGGCTGGTGCCGATCTGCACTTACTGCAAGAGCATCCGGACCGACAAGGATTACTGGCAGCAAGTCGAGCACTACCTGGCCGAGCAAACCGACGCTCGCTTCAGCCATGGCATCTGTCCGGAGTGTTACGCGGCCTACGTCGATCCGCAGCTGGCTGCCCTGCGCCGAAAACTGGCCGAGGAGAACCGACCCTGACCCTCGCTCCAGATCGACGAGCCGGGCGCCCAGCAATCGAGGTGGCACCATGATGGAACCCAGGTCGGACCGAGCAGCGGGAACCACGCGGCGGCTCAACGAGCGTCTGAGTGCCCACGGCACCGAGGGGTTCATTTACGATCTGCTCGGCTCGTCGTTGATCCTGGCGGAGGACTGGGAGCATCTCAGCTCGTCTGAGCGCGAGGAGTTGTTGCGCCAGTCCGACACCGAGCAGGCGCTGGCGCTCCTGGTGCGCCGCAAGTTGCTGACGCACTTTCTGGCCACGCGCATCAGCACGGGGAACACCTTCGGCCTGGTGCTGGGGAACTTCCGCCTGCTCGAGCGCCTGGGCGCGGGTGGCATGGCGGTGGTCTACAAGGCCGAGCACATCGAGATGCGCCACCTGGTGGCCATCAAGGTGATGCAGCGCGGCCAGGGCGACGATCCGCGCCTGGAGACGCGCTTCTCGGCGGAGATGCGGGCGGTCGCCCGGTTGCACCATCCGAATATCGTCGCGGCCATGGATGCAGGCCGCGTCTATAGCCCCGATCCTGCCGGTCCGGTCCTGTGGTATCTCGTTATGGAGTATGTTCCAGGCGAGGATCTCGAGGACTACGTTCGCCATCGCGGCCCGCTGCCGGTGCCGCGCGCCTGCAACCTGATTCATCAGATCGCCTCGGCGCTGGCCGAGACGCACAAGCTCAACCTGGTGCATCGCGACATCAAGCCGTCGAATATCATCGTCACTCCCGAGGAGGTGGCCAAGCTGCTCGACTTCGGGTTGTCGCGCTACATCGCCAGCCGCCAGACGCTTCCAGGCACGGTGCTTGGCACGGTCGATTTCATGGCGCCGGAGCAGGCGCGCGATGCCAGCCAGGTCGATATCCGTGCCGACATCTGGAGCCTGGGAGCGACCCTGTACTGGGCGCTGACGGCGCAGCTGCCGTTCCCCGGCGAGGGCAGCGAGGTCGAGCTACTGCTGCGCCGCGTGGCCCAGGAACCGCCCTCGGCGCGCGACATCCTCCCCGAACTGCCCCAGGATCTCGACGACGTCATGCGCAAGATGATGTCACTGCATCCGGTCGATCGCTATCAGACGCCGCAGGAGGTGCTGCAGGCGCTGCTGCCTTTTTTGCGCACGGAGTCGTCGTTGCTGATTCAGGCGCGGGCGGCCCGGCCTCATGATTCGCGCATCCAGCTGCCGCAGGCGACCGCCGGTGCCCGGACCCAGCGCGTCCTGATCGTCGATGACGAGCGCAGCCTGCAGATGTTCTGCCAGGAAGTGCTGCGCCTGGATGGGCTGGAAACCGCCACTGCCGGCACTGGCGAGGAGGCGCTCGCGGTAATTCAGAAGGAGCCTCCCGACTTGCTCATCATTGATGTGAGCATGCCTGGGATGTCGGGCCCAGAGTTGCTCAATCTGATCCGGGCCAATCCGCCGGTGGCGAATCTCAAGACCATCATGGTCTCCGGACATGCCTCGGGCGACGAGATGTCCGAGATGCTGCTCAACGGAGCCGACGATTATCTCACCAAACCGTTCAGTGTGCCGCAGCTGCGCGGGCGAGTGCAGGCGGCGCTGCGGCTCAAGACAGCGCAGGATCGGTCGGACCTGCTCAACAGTCATCTGCTCGCGCTTAACGATCAACTCGAACGTCAGCTCAACGACCGGGCCAGCGACGTCTCTCAGATCCGGGCCGCGCTAGTGGTCGGACTGGCGCGCCTGGTGCAGCTGCGTGAAAACGATCATGGCCATCATCTGCAGCGCATGGCGCGCTACACTCGCTCCCTGGCGCACCAAGCGGCTCTCCTGCCTATCTTCGCCCAGCAAATCGATCAATCATTCATCGAGATGGTCAGTGCCTGCGCCCCGCTGCACGACATCGGCAAGGTGGGCCTGCCCGATCACATCCTCCTCAAGCCCGGCAAGTTGTCGCCCGACGAACGGCTGCTCATGCAGACCCATACCACCATGCCGTCGGAGATGATCGAGGAACTGATGCAAACCTACGGGACGGCTCGCGCCTTCCTGCAAATGGCGGGCGACATCATCCGCCATCACCACGAAAACTACGATGGCACGGGCTACCCCGACCGACTCGCCGGACCAGCCATCCCGCTGGCGGCGCGCATCGCCTCGGTGGCCGATGTGTACGATGCGCTCCGCTGTCGTCGCACCTACAAGCCGGCACTATCGCACCTGGCGGCAGTCGGCCTCATCCACAAATCGACGAACCAGTTCGACCCCTCCCTGCTCGAGGCGTTCAAGTCGTGCCACGAGGCGTTTGAGAAAACCTTCCGGGAATGCTCGGGGTAGGGAAGAATCGACCGGTAACAGTTACAACAGGGGGCAGAGACTCCTCAACTACCAACGAGGATCGGCGCTGCCTGGATGAGCTGCAACTTATTGCAGGGTAACAAGCTGTGGAACAATCGCAAGGGAATGGGTCGCTTCTGGCGCGCGGGTTGCATTATCAGGAAACATCCCTGACCCCTGGCGAAGGGACGCTCGGCCTCCCCCCTGAGATCCGACGTCGCCTTGCTTGCTCCTCCCCTCCCCCCACCTGATCTCCAGTCTTCTCAAGGCCACCCGTCCCCCCGGGTGGCCTTCTCTTTTTTCTCAGGCCGGTCGTGCCGGGTCTGCGTGTCGGGCCGGTTTCCTCGCTCCAGACTTCGCGGTCGCCCTCTTGTAGGCAGTCTGCCAGCGCGGTAGTCTCAACGTAACAGGATTGGCCCTTGCGATCCGTCATCCCAGGACTCGCATCCCGTGAGTATGTCAAGGGCACACTTGCTCGCGTGGCTGGCTGACTTCCCCCTGGGCCGGAGGGTATTGGAATCCCTGCTGGCCGCTCGCAGCCGCCGCCATCTTGCGCGACTGGATCACCTGCCAGCCGTTCGGGCGCAGTACCGCGCGCTGCAGGGGCTGATCTACCGCGCCCGCGCCACGCCATTTGGGCGCGATCACGACTTTGCCCGCATTCGCTCGGTCGAGGATTTCCGTCGGCTGGTGCCCGTGCGTGGGCCGGCCGAGCTGCGCCGACTCTACAGCCGCGAGGGCAGTGCCTGGCCGGGGCTGGCCTTGCCGCAGGCGCAGCCGCACCTGGGCGTGGGCCGACTGGCCGCCCCGGTGGCGCTCTCGCTCGAATTGCTCCAGAGTCAGCGCCGTGCTCTGCGTACCGCCCTGTCGCTGGCCCTGCGCCAGCGCCCGCGCATGCGGCTGCTCGACGGCAAGCTCCTTTGGCTGGGCGACGACACCCGCATCCAGCGCGCCGACCGGGACCTGCTCGATCGCCTCACTCGCGATCGTTTCCCGCTAACACTTTCGCACGCCGCTGTCGATGCGTCCGGGCAGGATTGTGGCCGGGCCCTGCAGATGGATGGTTGCGTCGGCCCGCTGGCGGCGCGCTTTGCCGGCGAATCGGTCAGCGCCCTGATCGGGCCCGCCGAGCGCATTGGCTACTTCCTCGACGAGGCCTGCCATCATCGGGGCGAGAGCGACCCCTTCCGCATCTGGCCGCACCTGGCGGCCGTGGTATGTACCCGACGCGATCCGGCCACCTCACTCGACGAGCTGCGCACCCGTTTGGGCGAGCGCGTTCCGGTGGTCGAGCTGGTCGTCCGACCCGAGGCGCCCCTGGGCGTGGCCGACCCGCGCCACGAGGGGCTACGGCTGCTGGTCGATCATGGGGTGTTCTTCGAGTTTCTCCCCACCGGTGCCAGTACGGGTGGCCGGCTGGGGCTCGAATCGATCGAACCCGACACGCCGTACGAGGTGGCTCTGTCGTCGCCCGCGGGAGTGTGGGCGCAACGGACGGGGCTGGTTGTCGCTTTCCACTCGCTCGAACCGCCCCTGTTCCGGGTGGTCAGTCAGAGTGCCGTCCGGGGCGACGCCCGGCTGCCCCTGCCGCTTCGGCCTGCCCATCGATCCAGCGAGGACAGGTGGGCAGGGCCTCCAGAAATGTCCGTCCGTATGCCTTGGTCAGCACCCGCGGATCGAGGATGAACACCACGCCCGAGTCGCTGGCCCGACGGATGAGCCGGCCAAAGCCCTGCTTCAGCTTGATCACCGCCTGGGGCACCTGGTAGTCGAAGAAGGCGTGTCCGCCGCTGGCCTCGATGGCTTCCTGCCGGGCGGCGACCAGGGGACGGTCGGGCACCGCGAACGGCAGCTTGGGGATGATGACGTTCGACAGCGCCTCGCCAGCCACGTCCACCCCCTGCCAGAAGCTATCCACCCCCAGCAGCACCGCCTGGCCCGAGGTCCGAAAGCGTTCGATCATCTGCGACCGCGGCAGGCCGTCCGCCTGGGATAGCAGGAGATAGCCGCGCGCCTCGCACCAGGGACGCAGCCGGGCCGCGGCCTTCTGCAAAAAGGCGTTGCTGGTGAACAGCACGAAGGCGCGACCTTCGGTCCGGGCCAGGCAATCCGGCAGGCGCGACAGCACCGCTTCCTCGAAGTCGGCCGGCTGCGCCGAGGGGTCGGGCATGGAGCGCGTCAGGTGTAGCTCGACCTGGCGGTCGAACTGGAAGGGACTGTCGAGCTGCAGCCCGGTACACTCCTCCAGCCCCAGACGCTTCTGGAAGTGCTTGAACCCCCCTGCACCGCCGACCGAGAGCGTGGCGCTGGTCATCACCACGGTGGGGCCCCGGCTGTAGAGCAACTCGTGGAGCAGGGGGCCGACGTCGATGGGCGCGCTGCACAGGTCGAGCCGGGGCGGCGTCCCCGGGGCGGTGTCGATCCAGTAGACCTGCCCGGGGAGCTTCTGTCCCAGCCAGCACTGCACGCCCAGCGCCAGTTTGCGGGCGCGCTCGGCGACCGAGGTAAATTCGATTTTGTCCTCGTCGTCCAGGTTCTCGCCGGTTTCGTCGATCAGCGTGGCCAGCTTGAGTAGCTCCTCGGAAAGCCCATCAGCGACGGGATGCACCTCGGTGACGCGCAGCGAGTCGGCGGCTCCCCGGGCTGGTCCTCGGCCCTGGCGTGGTTGCCTGCCGCGCCAATCCTCGAGGGCGGCGAAGAACTGGCGCGCGGCCTGCCGGGCCGAGCGCAGCTGCTCCATGCCGGCGTCGGTGGGGATGAACTGGAACAGCCCGCGCTGCGTCTTCTCGTGAAACAGCTTGTTGAACAGCCAGTCCATCGAGCCGCGTCCCAGGGTCAGCCCCAGGTGGTCGGCGGCCACATCCTCCAGGGTGTGCGCCTCGTCGAAGATGACGATGTCATAATCGGGCAGCAGGCTCGATCCCTGCTGGCGCAGGGCCAGGTCGCTGAAGAACAGGGCGTGGTTGACGATCAGCACCTGCGCGCCGAACATGCCCCGGCGGGCGCGGAAGTAGAAGCACTCGTTGTAGTCGGGGCACTTCCGACCCAGGCAGTTGCCCGAATCGCTGTGGACCGCCTCCCACACCGCGCCGTGGGGCAGGAAATCGAGGTCGCTGCGCGAGCCCTCGCTGGTTTTCCGCGACCAGCTGCCCAGCAGGCGGATCTGCTGTTGCAGGCTGGGTTCGCCGAACAGCGCCAGCGAGCGTTGCTGCGTCACGCGGAGACGCCGACGGCTCAGGTAGTTGGAACGCCCCTTGACCAGCGCGGCGGTGAACGGCTCGGGCAGCACCTGCTGCAGGAACGGGATGTCCTTTTCGACCAGCTGTTCCTGCAGGCTGATGGTATGCGTCGAGATGACCACCTTGCGAGTCTTGGTCTGGGTGGCAGCCAGCACCGCGGGGACGAGGTAGGCGAACGACTTGCCCACGCCGGTGGGCGCCTCGACCATCAGATGCCGGCGTTGCTCGATGGCGTCAGCGACCGCCTGGGCCATCTCGAGTTGCTGCGCGCGGGGCTCATACCTCGCCAGTTGCCGGGCGATCAACCCTCCTTCGCCCAAGATCTCGCGGACGGTCATGGTTGCCTTTCGAGAGAGAAGACGAATCCTGGCTCTCATTGTACCTGGCCCGGGGTCGCGCCGAACAGGCAGGCAGCTGCTACGCTATCCACACCGCCCCGGGAGACTTCATGGTGTGGCGCTGGTGGAGAAGCTGGCTGGGCCGTGCCTCGCGCTCGCCGGCCGAGATGCAGGCGCAATTCCTGGCGCAACGCGCCGCGCTGGAGGTCGAGTTCTTCCATCTCGCGGTCAGCAGCGGCAAGCCGCGCGGCCTGCGCTGGGTCGGTATCGACTGGAGCCCCGAGGTGGCGTTCGCCCGGGAGAAGGCCACGGGTCGCCTGGCAGCGCTCGTCGGGGTGACCATCCATTTCGAGGCGCTCGCCGGCAGCGACATGGAGGAACTACCAGCTGTTGGTCAACCCCGGCATGGCTCGGCCGTGTTCTTCGTTCTCGACGATCGCTGGCACACGCAGGGCCGCGCCTTCTTCAATCTCGCGCCCGCCGAGGTGCTCGAACAGCTCGCCGGGCAGTACGACCGCGCGTGAGACTCTAGAACGCGGCCGGCCGACCGGCGCGGCGCGGGTCGGTCACGCCCTCGTACTGACCCGTCTTCGGGTTGCGCCAGATGGAATGGGCATCGCCCTGGACGCGCACCTTCTGCACGCGGTGGCCCAGCTTCGTCATCGCTTTCAGCGCCTCGCCGTGGCGCTCGGCCAGGCGAGCCTCGACCTGCACCTGGTCGGGGAACCACTGGTGATGCATCCGCGGCGCGTGGACCGCCTCGGTCAGGGACATGTCGAACTCCACCACGTTGAGCACCATCTGAAGCACGGTGTTGATGATGGTCCTACCGCCGGGACTGCCGGTGATCAGCACCACCTCGCCCTTGCGCGTGACGATGGTGGGAGTCATGCTCGAGAGCATCCGCTTGCCAGGAGCGATGACGTTCGCCGCAGTGCCGATCTGGCCGGTGCGCGTCGTCACGCCCGGGCGCGGGTTGAAATCGGTCATCTCGTTGTTGAGGAGGAAGCCAGCGCCGCGTACCACCACCTTGGCGCCGAAAGAGTTTTCCAGCGTCGTGGTCGTGCTGACCGCCAGGCCAGCGGCGTCGCGGATCGAGTAGTGCGTCGTGCTGGGCTTCTCATCCGACAGCACGATGTCGCCAGCCAGGTCGGCGCTGGGGGTGGCGCGGTTCGGGTCGATGCTGGCGGCCTGTTTCCGGGCATACTCCTTGCTCGTCAGGTGCGGGGGGATCTTGACGAAGTCGGCATCGCCGAGGAAGGCGGCGCGGTCGCGATAGGTCCGCCGCATCGCCTCGGCCAGCAGATGCAGTGTCGCCGGGGCGTAGCGTCCCTTGGCCTTGAGGTCGAACTGCTCGAGGATGTTGAGCATCTCGATCAGGCAGATGCCGCCACTGGAGGGCGGGGGCGGCACGAGAATCTCGAAGCCACGGTAGGTGCCCCGCAGGGCGTCCCGCTGGCGGGGCCGATAGCCGGCCAGGTCGGCCTTCGTGATCAGGCCACCCCCCTCCTGCATTTCCTTCTCGATCAGGCGAGCGGTCTCGCCCTCGTAGAATCCCGCGGCTCCGTGGTCGGCGATGCGCTGCAGCGTCTGGCCCAGCTCTTTCTGCACGAGCCGGTCGCCACGCTTCCAGCCGCCCTCCTTGCCGAAGACCCGGCGCAGCTCGGCGAACTCCTTGCTCTGCTTCAGCGCGCTGTTGAGCGAGGCCGCCAGTGCCTCATCCACCTCGACGCCTTCGTTGGCCAGGCGCACGGCAGGTTCCACCAGACTCTTCCAGGGCAGCTTGCCGAACCGGGTGTGAGCCAGGGCCAACCCCGCGACGGAGCCCGGCACGCCGACGGTCAGGTGCGGCTTCTTGCCCTGGCGCACGAAGAGGTCGGCCGTTGCGGCGGCGGGGGCGGTCTCGCGGTAGTCGAAGACCGTGGCGGCGGCCGTCGAACCAGGCGGACGGACGAGCATGAAACCGCCTCCACCGATGTTGCCCGCCTCGGGCCAGGTGACGGCCAGGGCGAAGCCGACCGCGACTGCGGCATCGACGGCGTTGCCGCCACGTTCGAGGATCTGCTCGCCAACCCGGCTGGCCGGCGGCGATACCGACACGACGATGCCGCGCGGGGGCGTCTGGGCCGTCAACAGTCCGGGGACGAACAGCACCACCAGCGCGAGTCGCAGCATGGGAGCATCCTCTAGCGAAGAGTCGGACGTCGGTAGCGGGGATCGAGTCGGCGCACGGCAGCGCCGGCAGCACGGCGGACGGCGTCATCGTCATCGCGGACCAGCGGCGCCAGCGCCACCAGCACCGTTTCGTCGGCCGGGGCAGCCAGGGTGGCCAGGCTCTCGGCCGCCGCGGCGCGGACGGAGGGCTCGGCGTCCTTCAGGCAGCGCACCAGCACCGGCACCACCAGGCGTGTCTGCAAGGTGATGCTATGAACCGCCTGGGCGGCGTGCAGCCGAACTCGGGCATCGGAGTCTTCCATCGCCTGCACCAGCGGCTGAACGGCGTCGCGCGCCTCGCCTCCCAGGGTGGCCAGCGCCCAGGCCGCGCTGCGGCGCAGGCGAGGATCTTCCTGGCGGAGGAACGGGACGATCTCGGCGACGTGGGTGCGGGCTTCCTGCTTCAGCGCGCCCAGGCATTCGAGGCTGCGCGCCTGGGTGGGGACATCCGGATCGCGCAGCAGGGCCAGCAAGGTGGGAAGCGCTGCTTTCGCCGTCGGGCCCAGAGACGCCAGGGCGCGGAGCAGGGCCAGGCGCTGCTCGCCGGTCTCCTCGATCAGCAGTGCCAGCAAGGTCGGCACCAGAGAAGCCGCCCCGGGGCCGATCGTCTCGACGAGCGCGAGGACGGCCAGGCGCTGTCCCTCATCGCGGCTGTTGAGCAAGCCGGCCAGGTGGGGCAGGGCCTGTTGAGCGTCGTGCGGGTCGAGCAGAGTCAGGGCGCGCAGACATTCCCGGCGGTAGAAGGTGTTAGTGCTGTTGAGGCCGCCCAGCAGGGTGGGAAGCACATGCTGATCGGGGGGCGGGATTTCGAGCAGGGCGGCGGCGACGGCGGAGCGCAGCTCGGGCCGGGCGTCGTCGTGCAGCTGGCGGAGACGCGGCAGGAAGATGGCCGCCGCCTTGCCCCGGGCGCGCAGCGCCTCGACCGTGGCCAGCGCCAGTGTCGGGTCACGGTCGACCAGACCGGCCAGCACGATGGGGAAGGCCGGCTCGGCCTCGCCGGTGATCTGCCAGCGCGCCACGGCGGCGGCCAGGCGAAGAGGACGGTTCTCGGCCTGGGTGTGACGCTCCAGGGCAGACAGGGCGTCGCGGGCCTCGGGGCCCATCGCTCCCAGCGCCTGCACCGCGGGCATCACCAGCCGGGGATCCTCCGTCGTCAGTAGCGATTGGAGTGCCGGCACCACCGTGCGAAGGGCCGGGCCGTGCTGGGTCGCCATGCGCGCCAGCAGCGCCACCGCGCCAGCGCGCAGCTCGACATCGCGCGATTCCAGGAGCGCCAGCGTAGCCGGCAGCGCGGCGTCGGGCCGGCGGTCGAGCAGCCACACCAGCTGCGCGGCCAGCAAGCGGAGGCGCGGTTCCCGTTCCTCGAGCAGGCGCAGCAGAACAGGACGCACCGAGGCCTCCAGCGGCAGGCGCAGGAGGATCTCGGCGGCGGCGAGACGCGCTTCCAGGGCGGAGTCTTCCAGATGGCGCAGCAGACGGGGCGTTTCGGCCGGGGTGGCGGGACCCAGCTGCGTCAGGGCTGCGCTGGCGGCGGCGCGGACGGCCTCGTCGCCATCGGATCGGGCCAGCAGCGTCAGACGCGGCTGCGCCACCCGGGCCAGGGGACCGAGCCTGCCCAGCGTTTCGGCGGCGGTGCGACGCACCTCGGGCGATTCGTCTCCCAGCAAGGGCAGCAATTCCGGGATGACCTCCTCGAGCCGGCCGGCAACCTGGCCGAGCATCTGGGCCACCTGCCGGCGCGGTTCTCCCTCGACGCGCAGGGCTGCTCCCAGCCGCTCGCGCTGGAGCAGCGGAGGGACATCCTGCAGCGTGGTGGCGACCACCGAAGGAGGTAGCGAGGCTGGCGGCAGCACCAGTGCCGGCACCCGGGCTAGCACCGCCCCCAGCAGACCGCAGGCCAGGGCCACCACCACGACAGGCACGCGCAGCGGCGGCGCCGATGGGCCAGGCTGTGTAACGGGGACTGGCGGCGGGGTCGCGGCGGTTCGGGCAGGCATACGCTCGGTCGGCAGTGGTGTCGCGGGCGGCTCGTCCGGCGTCGGGCGACTCCGACTCAACGGAGGCGGCAGAGGTACGAACCGCGGGACAGGCGGCAATCCGGGCATCACCTCCTTGCCACAGGCAGGACAGCTCTGCGGAAGTAGGGTGGTTGCCTCGAATTGTTCCAGGCAATGCGGACAACGGGGAGATGTGCTCATCGCGGAAACCTTCCCTGGTTCGGAGTCGCACGAGATACCGGCACCCCCTATCCCACGCAACTGGCCGCGCGCCGTCAAGCCCGGCCGGTACGACCGGTGTGGTCGGACCTGCCTGCCTGGTTTCCCCAGGCCCTTTCTTTTGCACCCGCGAGTTAATCCTGGTAACTTGAATAAGAAGAAACTGTGGTTTTCGGGGCAGTCGTTCGTCCTCTCCCTGGTGCTTGCCCCGGGTCCGGACCCCGCGTCATTCCTCCCTCCAATCGAGATGCGTTCCATGCCGCGCGCTTCCCGCCTTGCCTCCCTGGTCGCGCTACTGGCCTTGATGGCGAGTCCCGCCGTCGCGCAGGAGCCGATCCGCTTCGCTCGCACGCCGGATATTTCTCCCGATGGCAAGCTGGTGGCGTTCAGCTACCTGGGCGACATCCACGTGGTAGAAACCATCGGTGGCATCGCGCGCACCGTGACCACGCACCCCGCCCACGACATCAACCCGGTCTTCAGCCCGGATGGTCAGCAGATTGCCTTCAGTTCCAACCGGCATGGTGGCTACGATGTCTTCGTTGTTCCCGCGCGAGGTGGTCGACCGCGCCGTCTGACGTTCGATTCCAGCCCCGACATGGTGTGCGGCTGGACCCCGGATGGCAAGCAGGTCCTGTTCTCCTCGACGCGCGGGGCTTCCTTCCCGCCGACGTCCGAGTTGTACCTGGTCCCCGTCGAGGGCGGCCGGGTGCGGCGGGTCACGCCTGCCGAGGGCAAAGATGGCTCGTTCTCGCCGCGCGGTGATCAGTTGCTCTACGTCCGTGGCCCCGGCGAGTGGTACCGCAAGGGCTACCGCGGTTCATCCAACGACGACATCTGGGTGGCCAACGCCGATGGCACCAACAATCGGCGCCTGACCCAGTTCCATGGGCAGGATCACTCGCCGATGTGGGCCGCCGATGGCGCCTCGTTCTTCTACGTCAGCGAGATCAACGGTCTGGCCAACATCGTCCGACAGCCGCTGGCGCCGCAACCGCCCTCGGCCCGACCGGTCAGTCTGACGCAACATACCGACGAAAGTGTGCGTCGGGCCCGGATCAGTCGCAGCGGCGAGTGGATCGTCTACGAGTGCGGGCCGGACCTGTGGGTCGTCTCGACTCGCGAGGGGCGGTCGCGCAAGCTGGCCATCGAGGTCAACGCCGACGACAAGGCCAACAACGAGCGCGTGCAGACCTTCACCCGCGGCGCCACCGAGTTCGCACTCTCTCCCGACGAGAAGCACCTCTGCTTCGCCATCCAGGGCAAGCTGTTTCGCATGGCCGTCGGCCCCAACTCGCGCACCGTCCAGCTAACCGACGGCGCGTCCAACGACCATGGTCCCGCCTGGTCGCCCGATGGGTCGAAGATTCTCTTCATCAGCGATCGGAATGGCCACGACGATCTCTACCTGCTCGAAACGGACGATCCGGACCATCCGAAATTCGTCGAGGCGCATCGCTTCAAGATCACGCAGCTGAGCGACACCCGCGAGGCGGAATCGGGCCTGAGTTTCTCGCCGGACGGCAAGCGGGTGGCCTTCCTGCGGGGCGGCAAGCTGTGGACGATGAATCCCGACGGCAAGGACCAGAAAGCCGTGCTGGGCGATGTGCAGGTGTTCGACTACGACTGGTCGCCGGATGGCCGGTGGATTGTCTTCGCGCGGCGCGATGGGTCGTTCGCCAGCGAGCTGTACATCGTGCCGTCCACAGGTGCGACCGTCAGCAATCCGGTCCGCAACATCACGCGCTACGCGACCTACAACGGAGGCGTGACCTGGAGCGCAGACGGCAAGCGGCTGGCTTTCCTGAGCGAACGCCGGGGAGCGGCCAATCTGCACATCATGGATCTGGAAAAGCCGCCGGCCGACCCCATGGCTGCCGCCAGCAACCGACCGACGCTGGGCGGTCCGCTGACCTGGACCTGGGGCACCAAGCCGCCGCTGGCCATCGACTGGGACGATCTGCATCTCCGGGTGCGTCCGGTGGTGCGCGGTCTGGTTGATGAGGCCGCCATCTCGCCGGATGGCAGCAAGATTGCCTTCCGCGATTCCAATCAGCGCGATCTCTGGGTGGCCACGGCCGATGGCAACACCGTCACCCGCCTGACCACGGGTGGGGTCAATCCCCGGCAAATCCACTGGTCGAAACGGCGCAGTCCCCTGGGCAGCGCGCTGGAGATCATCTACTTCCTCGATGGGCAGGGTAATGTTCGCCTGTGCAACGCGGGGAGTTCCGGCGAGGGCAAACCCGCCAGCGAGCGTACCGTTACCCTGCCGTTCAAGGTCAAGATGACGGTCTTCCAGGACAAGCTGTTCGAGGAGATGTTCGACCAGAGTTGGCGCTTCCTGAGCGAGAACTTCTACGACGACAAGTTCCACGGCCGCAACTGGGACGACGTGCGCAAGACCTACCGCCCGCTGGTCAAGCACGTCAGTCTCAAGGAAGATCTCTACGCGATGCTCTACCTGATGCTCGGCGAGTTGAACGCCTCGCACCTGGGCGTCAGCGGGTTCATCAGCGCCCCCGAGGAGGAGACTGCCGACCTGGGTCTGTTGTGGGACGACACGCATCGCGGCAAGGGGTTGCGCATCGGCGAGATTCTCAAGCGCGGCCCGGCCGACCGCAAGGGAATCACGCTCAAGGCGGGTGAGTACGTCGTCTCAATCGATGGCCGCGAACTCGACGAGTCGGCCAACCTGTCGCAGCTGCTCAACGGCAAGGTGGGCGAGGGCATCGTCCTGCAGGTGACCGACAACCCGGCCGATCCCAAGGCGAAGCGCCGTCGCGTCGAACTGATCGGACTGGGTCGGTACCCCGCTCCGGGTCGATCGGAATCGCTGGCGGACCTGATGTACGATCGCTGGGTCGCTCGCAATGCCGCTCGCGTCGCCGAACTATCGGGAGGCAAGCTGGGCTACATCCACATCCCCAGCATGGATGACGAGGGGCTCGATCGCTTCGTCCGGTCGCTGTACTCGGACAACTTCGACAAGGAAGCCATCGTCCTCGACGTTCGCTTCAACGGTGGTGGATTCACCCACGATCAGGTGCTGAACTACCTGGGAAGCCGCGAGCACACCATCTTCAAGAACCGCGATGGCGGGCAGGGCCTGGTCCTCCGCGCCTGGGATCGGAAGTGGCACAAGCCGCTGGCGCTGCTCATCAACAACCGCAGCTACAGCGACGCCGAGATCTTCCCCAACGCCTTCCGCACACTGGGCCTGGGCAAGCTCGTGGGCGAGGCCACGGGTGGCTATGTCATCGGCACTACTGGGATGCGCCTGGTCGATGGCTCGATGTTCCGCATCCCGCGCATCGGCGTGTACACCATGCGAGGCGTCAACATGGAGAAGGAGGGGGTTGCTCCGGATGTGCCCGTCGAGAACCACCCCGACCAGCTGGCCCGCGGTCAGGACGCGCAGCTCGAACGCGCCGTGCAGGTGCTACAGGGCGACGTGGCCGAGTGGAAGAAGAAGCGCACTCCCGAGGTGGCCGTTCAGCCCACGACTCCCGCCGGGGTCAAAGTTCCGCCCACTCCGGTGGCCGCTCCCACCACCCCGCCGCGCCCCTGATGGGCCTCGAGCTGAACTTGACCCGCGCGGCCGGGGGGTGGTACAGAAAACACCCCGGACCGCCCGTGTTCTCTGGTTTATCCTGGTGAGGCCTTCATGGATGTTGTCTCCATCGGGTTGCGGTTGCTACGCGCTACGCCGCTGATCTACCCGGCGCGTTGGCTGAAACGGGCGATGCAGGGTCTCCGGGACCGGCTGGTTCTCCCCGCCATCCGGCGGATCCAGGCGCTGGAGGCTGACCGTCCTCGGCTGGCCGCCCTGGAACAACTGGCCGAGCAGCACCTGCAGCGCGTCAACGCTCTGGAACAGCGGCTGACCGTCCAGGCAGAGCATCAGGCGGCGCAGGCCGAGCGCCTGGCCACGTTTCAGACGCAGCTTCTGACCCAGCAGGCAGAGCTGCACGCGCAGCAGACGCAGCTCCTGACCCAGCAGGAGCAGCTTCGCGCCCACGAGCAGGAACTGGTCGGCCTGCAGCGCCACAACGCCACGCTGACGGAGCAGTTCGACCGGGCCGGGACGCATCTGCGCCACCTCGACCACGAGGTGAAGCAGCAGCGCGAGACGCTGCTGCAACACTCCGCATCGATCCGCTGGCTGGTCGAACATCCGCCCCAGCCGGCGTCCGGGTCGTCGCACGATTCCCAGAGGCCCCGCGTCTCGATCATCATGCCTGTCCACAACCGGCAGGCGCTGGTGGGGCGAGCCATCGAGAGCGTGCTAGCCCAGACGTGTCGCGCCTGGGAGCTGCTGGTGGTGGACGACGGCAGTAGCGACGCCAGCGCCGCGGAGGTAGAACGCTATCTCGGCGACGCGCGCATCCGTCTGGTGCGCCAGGAACACGCCGGGGTCTGCGCCGCACGCAACCGGGGTCTTGCCGAGAGCCAGGCCGAACTGATCGCCTACCTCGACTCCGACAATGTCTGGTATCCCGGGACGCTCGACACGCTGGTGCGCGCCTTCGACGAGGAGCCGGATTGTGCGTCGGTCTATGCGGCGCTGTTGTGGTGCGATCTGAATACGGGGCGCACCGCCATCCACGCTGCGCCGTTCGATCATGCTCGCATGCTGGAGATGTCGGCCACCATCGATCTGAATTCCTTCGCCCATCGGCGCAGTCTCTATGAGCGCCTGGGCGGCTTTGACCCCACCCTGACCCGCCTGGTGGACTGGGATCTGATCCTCCGCTACACCGCTGAGACGCCACCGCGCCTGCTACCGATTGTGGCTGGCCGGTACGAGGCCGGGACGTGGGAGCGCATCACTGGCGTGGAGAACTTCAGCCTCAACGTGCATCGTGTCCGGCGGAAGTTTGAGCGTCCCCTGCCGTCTCCCCTGCGCGTGCTTCTCGTCCTGTGGCAGCACCCGCAACTGTCGGAAACCTACATCACCGCCGAGATTGACTTCCTGCTCCGGCGTGGTGTCGAGGTGCACACCTGGTCCGATGTCGAGCCGGTTTCACCCTATACCTGTCCCTCGATTCAGCATCGAGGACCGCTGGGCGAAGTGCTCGATCGCGTGAAGCCGGACCTGGCTCATCTTCACTGGCTGCATGGCGAGCGCTACGTCGACGAGATCGCTCGGCGAGGCATCCCGATCACCATCCGTGGCCACAGTTTCGAGAACCACCACGACCTGGTGCCGCGCCTGGTCGCCCATCCGGGTGTGTCTCGACTCTACCTGTTTCCGCATCAGGTACGCCGCTTCCAGAATCTGGGCGACAAGATTGTTTCACTGAAGGTGGGGTTCAACCCGGACCGCTTCGGTCCCGCCAGGGACAAGGATCGTCGCCTGGTGCTGCGGCTGGGCACCGCGCTACCGACCAAAGGGTTGCCCCTGTTTCTTCGCCTGGCGGCGCGCTGCCCCGAGTTTCGCTTCGTCCTGGGCACCATTCACACCGCCGCCACGGGATCACTCATCGAGGAGTTGATCGCCCTCAACCGCTCGCTGGGAAGCCCCGCCGAGATGTACTTGAACATGCCCCATGATGAGGCGGTGGCCTGGACTCACCGGGCTGGCATCTACCTTCACACAATGGGCGCCCCCGAGGGGTTTGGCATGCCGATCAGCGTGGCGGAGGCCATGGCGACCGGTGCCTACACTCTGGCCCTGCGCTGCCCCGCGGCCGAGGAATATCTCGGCGATCCGTCGCGCTGCTATGCCGATGAGGACGAAGCCGCGCGCTTGCTGCAAGCCACCCTGACCTGGGATGCCCAGCGCTGGCGGCAGGTGCAGCACCAGGCCATCGAACAGGCCTACGCTCACCACGTCGATTCCGTCGCGCTGGAGCCACTGCTGACCGACTGGTTGCACCTGGTGGCAGCGCGGCGTACCCGGGCTCCGGGGCGCTGGGCGGCCTAAATCTGCGTCTCAGGTCGGCATGGTTTGCTGCACCTGTGCGATCAGGGCGCTCAGCGCAGGCAGGCGGTACGGCTTCTGGAGGAAGCCGGCCACCGGCAAGTCGGCGAAGCGGCTGGGCAGGTCATGCTCGGGGTAGCCGCTGACCAGGATGATGGGTAGCGTGGGGAGCCGCCGGCGCAGCTCGCGGGCCGTGGTTTCGCCGCTCATGGTTGGCATGGTCAGATCGATGAGGGCGAGGTGGAAGGTGCTGCCAGGAGTTTTCGCCAGGTGCAGCGCCTCCTCGCCGCTACTGACCGAGACAACCTTGTGCCCCAGCGACTGCAGCAAGCGGCTGGTGACATCGCGCACCATCTGCTCGTCATCAACCAGCAGGACGTTGATGGACGTGCGCGGTTGCGAGGCAGGTGGCTGCGTCGTCGTGCCGGTGCCCAGTACCGCCGAGAGACTCATCGGCAGCAAGGCGCGGACGGTGGTGCCCAGGCCCGGCTGCGTGTGAATCTGCAGCTCGCCTCGATGCGCCCGCAGCACGCCAAGCACCAGCGCCAGCCCCAGCCCGCGATGACTGCCATGCGGCGAGACGAACGGCTCGCCCAGATGCGCCTGCACGTCGCGAGGGATGCCTGGACCGTTGTCGCGTACCTCGAGGCAAAGCATCGGGGCGGTGTGTTCGCCTCCGCGGAAGGAGAAGGCGACCACCTGCCCCTCGCCCGGGCGCCACTCGCGGCCCAGCCGGATGACAATCTCGCCCGCCTGTTCGGCATCGCTGCAGGCCTCTACCGCGTTGCGCACTAGCATTTCGACGAGTAACCCCAGCTCCTCGGCGTCCAACCGCAGGGGGGGCAGGTCATCGTCCACCTGCACATGCAGACGCACGTGCAGTGGTACGCAGGCTTCCAGCGTATGCAGCACCGAGCGAAGCAGATGGGCCGGGTCGGCGATGAAGCCATGCGACGACGACTTGCCGGCAATGGTGTTCAGCTGCTTGCACAGCGAGGCGACTCGCAAGGCGGTTCCTTCGATTTGTTCGAGAGAGACGGGCGCGATGCCGCTTTCGCGCAGCTCCAGCCGCATAAGGCTGACATGCCCGAGGATGCCGGTGATCAGGTTGTTGAAGTCATGAGCGACACGCCCAGCCAGGCGGCCCAGGCTTTCCAGGCGCTGCATCTGGGCCGTGCGCTGCGGCTCGCCCCGGCGTGCCAGGGTGATCAGCACCACCAGCTCGCCAGCCGCGTTCAGCACCCGGTCGATGCGCACCTGCACCGGGATGCCACGTGTGCCGCAGGTGGGTTTGAAGAGATACGGTTCGTGCAGGAGGCCGAACCGGCTGGGGTTCAACGGCCCCACTCCCTCGGTCGCTCTCTCCAGCACCAGGAGGTTGTCCGCCAGCTCGCCGAGTAACTCCTGCCGGGGGACTTGCCCCAGCTTGCAAGCGGCTTCGTTGGCCTCGGTGACCCGGGCGGTTAACGGATCGACGAGTAGATGCGCTTCGCCGGCTAGCTGGAACAGTGTGCTAGCCAGACCGGGTGCATCCTGACCTGCGCATAGACCTTCTAAGTTTCTCATGGCTGCCCCATCCAGGAATGACTGGGGATTCCCGCTTCCGGGCATCACTGGCGGTCCACCCAGCGACCTACCGCGTTCCATGCGGGGGCAACCTAACTCGAACACTCGCTCCTGCGGGGGGCCTGGGCACCTCTGGCCAGGTTCTAAGGGGCGAGCCTATTGCGGGATCCTTGTTGTCGCCGGATGAAGAGGGGGATGAGAACCGGACGACACCGCAATGCCTGAGTCGTTGAGGGCGACGTCTACCTCTCTATATAGCTCCTCGGGCGTCCCGCTGTCACTTCTAATTCTCAGATTTCCGCCGCACCTCTCTAGCGGACCTGCTCGGGGCGAAAGCGCAGGAGTGTCAGCGGAGCGATGGTCAGGACGTAGACCGAGCCATCCGGCGTGGCGCACACGCCCATCGGTTGCCAGGGAGTGAGCGTGCCATCCCTGGCCTTGCGCATGGTGTGGTGCCACGGTTTCTCCTTGCCCGCAGCATCGGTGAACGTGGTGAAGTTCGGGTTGGCCACGCCTACTGGGCCATGATCGCGCGGGGCTGCAGTGCCGGGCCGATAGCTCACCAACCGTAGTTGCGGGCCGTCCGGCAGGCCATGCTCGGTCACCGCCGCCCACACCGTGCCGTCCGGGCCGACGGCCATGGCGCGACAATCGGTCTTGCGCGGCTTCCCTTTTGCATCGGACAGCAGGTCGCCCACGCGCTTGCCCTTCAAGGTGTTGTCGGTGCCAGTGAGGTCGAAGGTGTACAGGCCGTTGGTGCTCATCTCGACGCAGTGCAGGGTGCGCCGATCGGGCGACGTGTCCCAGTTCTGAATGCAGTCGTTCTTCGTGAACTGCGCCGGAGCCGGTTTGCCGTCGATGGACAGCGCGAGCCGTTCCAGGCGCTTCGCGTCGGGATCGTAGCGAGCCACGGTGCCTCCGCGCACGGGGTGATAGGCGCGTCCTTTCGGGTCGAGCACGATGAAGGCGTACATGTGCTCCAGATCGCCCAGGTCGTGGTACTTCCGCTCCTTCAGATCCAGCACCATGAAGTGGGTGTGATCGATGGGCCGATCGTCCGAACAGGTGGAGATATACGCCAGGCCGCGCGACTCGTCGGGGATGACGCTGATGATGCCGTGCTGTGCTTTGGCCAGGCCGAAGTGGTCGTTCTTGCCGGTCTTCGGATCATGGACGAGGACGTAGCCGCCCGGGTAGTCGCAGCGGCGTTCTCCCTTTTCGGGATAGCCCTGTTTCGAGGCGACGTAGATTTTGCCCGAGGCGCCCACATTGTTCCGCGTGTGGATCTTGGCCTGCGCCGCGAAGCCGGTGCCCTGCAGACCGATGGTCTGATGAACATCCATCACCAGGCGCGTCTTCTCGGTCTTCGGGTCGAACTCGAGCAGGTAGGCGTTGACGCCATACTTTGCCGTGCCGATGTACAGCTTGCCGTCGAGCCCAGCGACCAGCGAGAAGTAGCCCGACTCCTGGTTGGTGTACTCGCTGGGTAGCTTGATGGCCTTGCCCAGGAGCCAGCGGTCCTGGGCTTGCGTCGGCCCGGTCAGCATCAGCAATAGCCCCAGCGAGGCCAGGAGAGACGGCGCGGGAATCATGAGAACGCTCCAGGTAGGGAAGAGGGACAGCAGGCACGCAGGCAATTACGGCAGCACGCGCTTGATCTCGCGCGGCGCCGGGGTGGTGGGAAACGGCCAGTCCGCTGGGGTGTACTTGATGGCGAGGTGCGGCGTCTCCACGCGGCGGTTCTTCTCGGCCATGCTGGTCATCAGCGCGTCGAGGATGCCCGTCGTCAGCAGCGTGCGCTCGACGGGGTAGGGCGGACGGCCGGTCTGAACCATCGAATCGATGGCGCGCACCAGGTGGCCGAAGTGGCCAAACGGATCGAGGTTCTGCAGCCAGAACTGACAGGCTGCGGGCGTGGGGCGACCCTTCTGTTTGCCGGCGAAGATGAACGCACCGCCGTCGCCTTCGTAGAGCCAGTTGTTGAGGACGGGCATGGCCGCGCGCAGGCCATCGCGATACTCGATCAGCACCACCCCCGCGTCCCGTGTCGCCGAGGTGGCCTGGCGTATGTCGCCTGGTGCGTGGCCAGTGACCAGTTTCAGAGCGGCGTCGAGTAGTTCGCGGGACCACAGGCCCCGATCCAGGGCGTCCCACATCGCCTTGCCCTGCAAGCAGGTGACCGCCTGTACGCCGGTCTCACCGCCCTTGCGTCGTTCGACCATGCACTGCAGTCCTTCCAGGCCGTGGAAGCCGTAGCCCTCGAACGGCCCATACGCGATCTGCACCGCGTCGGTCAGCTCGCATCCTGGCGGCAGTCGCAGCGCAGGGCGGCGCCATGCCACCGGAATGGACGACCCGGCCATGAATGGCACGGCCAGCTCACGGGCGCGGTCGTACATCCACTTCGCATCGGTCCAGGTGGCAGCGAGGTGCTTGTCGGAGAAGACCGGCACCACTTTCTTCGAGGCGGCGAAGACCTTGCAGGTTTCCTCGAAGAAGCGCCGGCGTGGATAGAGGATCTGCCCCCGGGCGTTGGTGGGGTACTTGCCGTGCTCGCCGATCAGCAGGACCCCATCGACGGCCAGCTCCTTGCCACCCCGGGTCAGCGCCCCAGCAATGGTGTCGTGCAGAGTGAAGCCGTGTCGGCGTGCGAGTAGCTCGCTCCAGTCGCCCTTCGGCTTCTGATCGACGTACAGCGACACCAACCGCAGACCCGGGAAGCTCTTGCCGTCGAGGTCGAATCCCTCGAGCAGCTTGCCGAGGATGACATCGGCGTGCGACCAGTGGCGGTACTCGGTGACGATGGCAGCAACATTTTTCTTCATGGCAGGAAACCTGGGGCAGGCTGAGGCTTGACAACCAGAGCTGAGGATAAAACAGAACAGGCAACGAGGCGAGCAAGAATCTGCCCGAACTCGCTGGTCGCATGTAGATCCTCTGATCCGTGACGCCGGGTCCAGTATCGCTGGCCGGGGGAGTCGCTGCAGCCAATTTTTCCTGCCTGGAGAGCCGGCTTGACGCCCCCGGGGGGCGCGGGTAATATCGCCCCCGACTTGCTGAGACGTGCATCCGAGGCAAAACGGATAGGTACCCTCACTTTCCAGAGCACTCGACCAGGGAAGGTCGAACGCTGGAGTAACCCACGGATGGGGCCTTTCCTGGTTCCGACTCGCAACCATGTGGATCAACCGTGAAGTGGATCTGGTGCGGGTTCGGACTCCTGCCAAGGTCAACCTCTTCCTCGAGGTACTTGGCCGTCGTCCTGACGGCTACCACGACCTGGCAACCTTGATGGTGACTGTCAGCCTGCACGACTCGCTGGAGTTCCGGCCCAACGGGACCGGCGAGATCCGTCTGGAGTGTGACGAGCCCAGCCTTTCCACGGGGCCTGATAACCTCGTGGTCCGAGCGGCCCGCCTGCTTCGCGAACGCTACCGCGTTTCAGAAGGGGTGGACATCGGGCTGGCCAAGCGCATCCCCATGGCGGCAGGTTTGGCGGGCGGCTCGTCCGATGCCGCGGCTACCCTGGCTGGTCTCAACCGGCTATGGGAGCTGGGGCTCGACACGCAGCAGCTGGCCACTCTGGGTGCCGAGCTGGGCAGCGACGTGGCGTTCTTCTTCTACGGACCGGCCGCCTGGTGCACCGGTCGTGGAGAAATCGTCGAGCCGTTGTCCCTGGGTCGGCCACTGGATCTCGTGCTGGTCTGCCCCCGCGTGGGGCTATCCACCGCTCGTGTCTTTGCGGCTCTGCGCCGCCCGGATTCGCCTGTCGAGGGCAGCCCGGTCCGACAGGCGGTGGAGGGTGGAAATCTCGAGCAGCTGGGCAAGCATCTGTTCAATCGGTTAGAGGAACCGGCGTTCGAGCTATGCCCCGAGGTGGCCCGCTGGCGCGAACGTCTCGCCCGGCTCGACCCCCTGGGGGTATTGATGAGTGGGAGCGGCACCACGGTATTCGCCCTGGCCCGTGACGCTACCCAGGCCTTGTGTTTCTCACGGGCTTTGGCCTCCGAACGGGAGGTCGGTGACCAGGCTCGTGTTCTTGTCGTGCGGAGTTGCGATTGAGTGTGCCACAGTCAATAGGAGAACAGACGTGGTCATCACCGAAGTCCGGATCAAGCTCATGGATGACAACAGCGAGAACGAGCGGCTGCAAGCCTTCTGCTCGGTCACGTTCGACGATGCTTTCGTCATCCGCGACTTGAAGATCATCGAAGGCACCAAGGGATCGTTCGTGGCCATGCCCAGCCGTAAGCTCACCGACCGGTGTGGCGGCTGTGGCTGCAAGAACCACCTGCGGGCGCGTTACTGCAACCAGTGCGGCGGCAAACTCGACGAGGACCGCGCCACCCGGGATGCCGATGGCCGCGTCAAGCTGCACGCCGACATCGCTCACCCCATCAACAGCGCCTGCCGCGAAGTCATTCAGGGCGCCGTCCTGAAGGCCTTCCAGATGGAGAAGGAACGCTCCAAGCAGCCTGGCTACGTCTGCACCTACGACGACTACGACTCCGACGAGTTCGAGGGTACGTCCTACACGCAGATCGTTGCCGAGGTCAGCGGACGCGGCTACCGCACGCACGGCTCGCACGGCGGGTCGCGTGGCTCGCACAACGCCTCGTCATCGGCCGCCAGCCACGCCCGCGAAGATAAGACCAAGGACTTCGGCGCCGGCATCATGTAATCTGAACCATCTCACTCAGCGTCGAGTGATGCGGGCCACCCGTGCATGCGGGTGGCCCTTTTTTCGTTACCCGTCTTCGTTCTCTTCCCCGCGCCAGGAAGGTGTTCTCCCCGGCGCGGGTCAGCGGCGTGGATTCACCCCACCCCCCCAGCCGACTAGTTCCGGAGCAGCCAGCGGAAGAGGTACAGGCCTCCTGCGGCGATGACCACGTCGGCTGAGAAGACCAGGGCCACCTCGTTCAGTTTACCTTCCTTCGCCAGGTTGGTGCCGCACAGCATCAACGGGTAGTAGACGATGACGATGGGCAAAAAGCAGGTGATGAACGCTCCCAGGTAATCACCCCGACTGAACATGATGCCGATCGGACAGCCCACCAGGATGAAGCAGAGGCAACCGAAGCTCAGCGCAGGGCGCATCAGCATCTCCACGTACACTTGCCGGTCGTTCCCCTCGATGTGCCGCTGGCGTTCCTTCAAGTTGTTGACGTGCTGGGGCAGGTCGGCCGCGTGCGCACCGGTCAGCAGCGTGGCGCTGTGCATGGCAATCTCGTCGGCCACCTTGTCCTTCTCCGAGCCCAGCTCGTCCCGGCGTTTCATCAGCTCGACCCAGGTCATGTCGCGGGGTCGGCGGTTGGGATTCTCGCCCAGGCCCTGCAATGGCACGTCGAATTTCTTGTCCTCGAAGTAGCCGCGCGACCCATCCTCGCTGATCAACATGCCGTTTTTCATGCGGATCAGCAGCAGCTTGTTCGCCATGTCCACGCGAAGGTCGGCCTCGCGGGCGTGGGCCACCATGTCGATTTGCCCGCGCTGGTTCTTGCGCTTGATGACCGGATTGACCAGCTTCTTCCCCTGCACCCCCTTGACGAACATCGAGTAGGGTAGCTGCGGGTTGGAAATCATGCCGTGCCGACCGAGGATCGAGTAGAGCATCCCCTCGGCGTCGCGGAAGACCATCTCGCGGAGCAAATGGTGGGTGTAGGGGATGATGCGGTAGTACAACCCCAGCGTGGCCAGGCTCATGATCAGCCCCAGCACCACGCCGGGCTTCACCACGTGGAGGATGTTCACCCCCGAAGCCTTGATGGCCAGCACCTCGTTGTCGGCGCTGAGTCGTCCGTACACCACGCAGGTGGCGAACAGCGTGGTCGCCGGAATGGTGTAGGGCAGGGTGCTGGGAATCAGAAGGGGAATCGCCGCCATGATCTGTGCGGGGCCCAGGCCTTGCTGCGATGCCTCGGCGATGATGCCGGCCATCAGCAGGATGCCCGTGATCCCCAGGAGGGAGATCACGAACACCTTGACCAGCTCCCACATGATCATGCGATATAAAATGGTGGTGAACATGGATCGACTCCCCCCCTAGGAACCTGTTCCCATGACCCGGCGCAATGGCTCGGTCACGGCCGGGATCAGTTCCTTGTCCAGCTTGATCTGATTGCCCTTGCCCAGCTTGCCCCGCATCTTGATCTTCAAGATCTGCCCGCTGATCGCCTGCGGGATCACGTCCAGTCCCGCGGGAAGAATCTGTGTCATCCGGCCCGGCGTGGCGCTGAAGTCCAGGTTGAGGTTACTGCCGTCCAGGTCCATCGATCCCTGGCCGCGCACACTGAAGGCATTGCCGTACAGGTCGGCCTGCTGCACCTGAATCTGGGGCCCCTCGATGGCGAACACCAGGTGTGCCTGCTCGAACATGGTGCGGTCCGGCACACGCAGGCCGAACGCCTTGACCAGGTCGAACAGCACCGGCAGCTGTGGGCCCAGCTTGCCCTGTGCCACGTCGATGCGACCATTACCCTTCAGATTCAACAGGTCGGTGCCCTCGCCTGTGATGTGCAGTGCCGCCCGGGCGGGCCCCTGCATCTGCATCTGCCCCTGTCCGCTGGCCGGCCCCAGGTTGTGACGGCCCAGCTGCTCCATCTTCACGCCAATCGCTTCCAGTAGCACGTCGTATCGCAGTGTCGGGGCGGTATCCAGCCGCGCCTGTCCCGCCAGGGTGCCGCCGAACAGGTCGGCGCGCAGGTCCCGTACCCGCACGGTGTCCGGGGTGGCTGGTTCGACCTCCAGCCGCGCCATCAGGTTCTCCATCGGCTGGCCCAGGATGCTGGCTCGCTCCAGGCGAAGATTGCCCGCGGCATGACGCAGCCGACGGCCATCATGGTACCCCTTGCAGAACACCTGCCCGGTCGCGTCGTTCACTTCTACCCCAGTGCGGAAGCTAGTCCCTTCCAGCCGCAGGGCTCCTTCCCACCATACCTCCATCGGACGCGACGGGCCCGGAGGGGCCACCAGCGTCAGCGCGGCGGCGATGTCCACCGGCGTCTTCAACCGCAGCGGCTCGAACACCCGACGCAGCGATTCCGGGACCGCGTGCATCAGCGAGGCGTCCATGGTGATGCCCTTGCCCGTCAATCCCTGCAGCCAGGCGGTGAAGCCGCCGTCCTGTCCCAGCTGAATCAACCCCGAGCCCAGGTGCAGATTCGCTCGCCCATGCCGCGCCTTCATATCGGTGAGATACAGCCGATTCCGCGTGTAACGCACCAGCCCCGAGAGATCCTCCATCGAGTAGTCGAAGAAGCCCGGACGCATCGAGCAACCCTGCACGTTGACCGACACGTCGATGTCCTGCGGTTGCCCTGGATGATCGACCACCTCGGCGGCGAAGCTCAGTCGCCCCGTCATGCGGAGTCGGCGCCAGGCGGTCTGCAGGTCCTGCCGGTCGCTTCCACTGGCTGGCACCAGGGCGCGCTCGAACTCGGAATCCAGCAGGATGTCCTTGCCTCGGATCCGGATGTGAACGCGCTCGGGCGACGAGGGGTCACTGCCCTCCGTCACGGGCAGCGTGTGCCTCACCGGCAACGGCGTCGATCGCCCATCGACGAACATCTCGCCTCCGGCATGGCTACCGCGAAAGCCATGCGCCTCCCAGTGATCGGGGTGTAACACCAGCACGCCCGAGACGTTCTCCAGCGGGTAGGGGAACTGATCGTACAGCACCGAGGTGTTGCGGAAGTGCAGCGTGAAGGTCTTCAGCACGCGCGTCTGGCCATGGTCGCGGCGGATGGTTGCCTCCACGTCGCCTTCGCCCATCGGGTAGGCCGTCAGCCCGTGCTTGCGGCTGGCCGCGGGCATGAACTGCCGGGCGACCCGCGCGGCGCGGGGCGGCAGCGCCCGGTATACCCTGTCGTCCATCTGGAGGTTCTTGCCGGCGATGTCCAGGCGGATCTCGCTGGTCTTCTTCTCGCCCTGGATGGTGCCGCGCAGCGTGGCCGATCGATCGCAGGCTAGCCCGTTCAGCTCGATTCGGATGTTCCGCCGAGGCACCCGTGAGGTGTCCAGCCAGATCGTGCCACGCACCTCGCGCAGCGGCACCGGGAAGTCCACGAACGTCCCCGTCATCCCCTGCGGTTCAAAGGTCCACTCCTTGACCAGCGGTTTGTTCTCCTCGGCGCGGTGGTAGCGAAACTGCGCCGACACCGGCCCCGCGGGCGAGAAGTCATCCTTGATGAAGTGCAGGTCGCCGGGCAATCGGGCCAGTAAATCGTCGTCCACCTTCAGCTGATCCACCGATAGATCCAGCGTGCGGCACAGCCCCTCGAGTTGCTCCACGGTCGTTGGCTTGCGCTCGGGAATGCGCACGTCGGTCACTCGCGCGGTAAGCCGGGTGACGCCGGACCCGGCGCTCAGTTTGGCCTCGGGCACCACGCCATCGACCACGCGCCCGGTGAACTCGAAGGTGTCCAGGTTGCGGGGTAGCTGCGGATGAGCCAGCCGGCCGTGACGCAGCTGCACCGACACGTCATGGCTGATGCGCGCTGCCGGATCTTCCGGCACCTGTAACCGGGCCTGCACGCTACCCGTCGCCGAGAAGCCGGTCAGATGCTGCCCCACCTCTGGAGCAATCTCCCTGAGGCGCTGCACGAAGTCGCCATCGATGGTGATGCCCGGAAGTTCAAGGTCCACCGTCGCCGCCAGCGACACGCGGGGCACCGAGGCGCGGAAGCGGATCGGCCCCAGCAGCTTGCAGCGGCCGCTGCCCTCGAACTGCAGCGTCGGCAGCGGGTCGTTCACCATGGTTAATTGCAGATCGTGAATCTCCAGAATCGGCACGCTGGAGAGCGATTCATCCTCGAACAGCAGCGATCCACCACGGATGACCGTGGTGGGCATGCGCTCATTGATATCGACCGGCCCCAGGATGCCGGCCACGTTGATTCGTCCATCGCGCAGGCGGACGATCCGCAACTGCGGCTGCTGCAGCTCGACTCGGCGGATGGCCACCTTCCCATCTACCATCTGTTCCTTGTCGTGGTAGATAACGCACGAGGGGACATACAGGAAATCGCGACGGTCGATGCTATTGGAGCGATCGAGGCGCAGCTCGTGGACAAGGATGCCGCCCAGGAGCCGTAGCCGGGCCGACCCCACCTGCACACCGACGTTCAGGAAGCGGACGCCGAGCTTTTCCTGCACGAGTTGTCGGATGGCCTGTGGGCTGGTCCACAGCGCGTAGAGCGTCCCGCCGGCGGCGAACGCGCCGAGGACGGACAGCACCAGACCTCGAATGAGCCATTTCTGCCAGGACATCGCCATCCCGCGCTTGAATCTTGCCCGCACCATCCAGAGCGGGGGCAGACCATACGGTGGCGACCGATCAGGGTCAACGACAACTTTCGCGCCCGGAGTGCAAGCGGGGCAAGTGAGGCCGGCTGGGCGATGCCTATCCCGCCGAGCCGTTCGTCAGGCGATCCACCGTCTCGTATAACTCGGCAGGCTGGATCGGCTTGGAAATGTAGGCGTCCATCCCGATGGCGAGACAGCGTTCGCGGTCGCCCTTCATGGCGTGGGCGGTCATGGCGATGATCGGCACGTGGCCACCCGTCTCCGCCTCGCGCTGGCGGATACTCCGGGTTGCCTCCAGGCCGTCCATCTCAGGCATCTGTACGTCCATCAGCACCGCGTCGAAGCAGCTCTGACCCAGCTGGCGGAGCGCCTCGGTCCCGGTGCTTACCACCACCACGCTGTGGCCTCGCTTCTCCAGCAGGCGCACCCCCAGCTTCTGATTGACGGCGTTGTCCTCCGCCAGCAGGATGCGCAGAGCCCTGCCGTGCGGCAGCGTGCTGGAAGGCTTCCGCTCGGGCCGGCGCGCCCGGTCCAGCGTGTTGAGCAGGACGGTCAGCAGGTCGGATTGCTTGAATGGTTTGAGCAGGTGCGCGTCAATCCCCAGCGCCTGACAGGTCGTCACGTCCGACGGTTCGCCCGCCGAGGTAAGCATGACCATGGTCAGCCCCGCGAGCAACGGCTGCTGCTTCACCTGCCGGGCCAGCTCGAAGCCGTCCATCTCCGGCATGTGGGCGTCGAGTAGTAGTAGCTCGTAGGCCTCGCCCCCCTGCGCCGCGCGGAGCGCCTCTTGCAGTGCTTCGGGGGCGCTGGCGCACAGGGTGGGCCACATCTGCCAGCTGCTCAGCACCTCGTCGAGGATACGCCGGTTGGTCAGGTTGTCGTCCACGGCCAGCACGCGCAGACCGGCCAGCTGCACCGGCTGCGAGGCTGGCCGGATTGCATCGGCATCAGGCACTCCCAGGGGCAGGTAGAAGGTGAAGCAGCTGCCCTGGCCCGATTCGCTGCTCACCTGGATCTGCCCGCCCATCATCTGCACTAGCTGCGACGAAATGGCCAGCCCCAGCCCCGTGCCTCCGTAGCGGCGCGTCGTCGAGCGATCTGCCTGCTCGAAGGGCTGGAAGATCGACACCTGCTTGGCGGGCGGAATGCCGATCCCGGTGTCGCGCACCTCGAAGTGAAACAAGCCGCTGGCCTGGTCGTGGCGGACACTGACTACCACCTCGCCGCGGTCGGTGAACTTGACGGCATTGCCCACCAGGTTCACCAGCACCTGCCGCAGGCGGTTGGGATCGCCCACGCCGTGTTCGGGCGTCTCCCGGGCGATGTGGCAGACCAGTTCCAGCCCCTTCTGCTGGGCGCGCACGGCCAGGGCGCGAACGGTGTCGCCCACCACGTCGCGCAGGTTGAAGACCACCGACTCCAGTTGCAGTTTTCGCGCCTCGATCTTCGAGAAATCGAGGATGTCGTTCAGGATGGTCAGGAGCGAGTCGGCCGACGACTTCACCATCTCGAGATAGTCGCGCTGCTCGGCGCTGAGTGCGGTGCCAAGGGCCAGCTCGGTCATGCCGAGGATGCCGTTCATCGGCGTGCGAATCTCGTGGCTCATGTTGGCCAGGAACTCGCTCTTGGCCCGATTGGCCGCCTCCGCCATGTCGCGCGCCTTTTCCAGCTCCTCCGCCGCGATCTTCTTCGCCGTGATGTCGCGCGAGATGCCGAACGTTCCCACTATGTGTCCGTCCTTGTCCCGCAGGGGAAGCTTCGTCGTGGACACCCAGGTGACCCGGCCATCCGGCCAGGTTTCCTTCTCCTCGATGCCGATGATGGCTCGCCCGGTGTTCATCACCTCCTGTTCATCGCGGTAGGCGGCATCTGCGTGTTCTCCCGTGAAGAAATCGAAGTCCCACTTGCCGATCACCTCGGTAGGGTCGCTCAGCCCGAACTGCGCCGCCAGCTCCTGATTGATGCGGAGGAAGCGACTTTCGCGATCCTTGAAGTAGATTCGATCCGGCACGCCATCCATCAGGCAGCGCAGTAGGTCTCGCTCGTGGGTCAACGCATCCTCGGCCTGCTTGACCTTGGTCAGGTCGCGGACGATGACGGTGTAGGTTTGCTGGTGGTTGACCTCGCCCGCGCTGACGGCCAGGTCGAGCGGAAAGACGCTACCATCGGCGCGAACGCCCTCGATCTCGCGCCGTCCGGCCACCTGGGTGCCCCAGCGACTGGGCGAAGGCATCGTCATGCCGCGCTCGATGGCCGGGATCAGCAGGGCGATCTTCTGCCCCAGGATGCGCCGGGTCGGGTAGCCAAAGATGCGCTCCGCCGCCCGATTGAACGACAGGATCTGTCCCCGTTCGTCCACCGTCAGGATGCCGTCGGCCGCCATGTCGAGGATCGCCTGGGTCTGCCCCTGGGTCTGCCGCAGCAGGCGTTCGTGGCGACGCAACCAGACCAGGGCGACCCCCAGTGCCAGCAGGGCCATGCTGTAGAGGATGCCGGTCCACAGGTGGGCCGTATCGCGCAGCAACACCAGCGACCCCAGCACCAGAAGCGCCAGGACCGCCAGGGGTAGACCGTCGCGCAACCAGGACACCCAGCGCCGGGGGCGACTACCCAGCGGAGGGGGACACACGGTGTCTGGATTCGTGGCCATGGTCGATGCATTCCAGACGACGAGCTGGAGTCGAGGGGAGAAGCCAGGCCCGCCGCTGCTTCAGGGAGAAGCCATCGGTTGATGCAAGGCCTATCCATTCTAGCACGCCGTCCGATACCTCAACAGTGGCAAGGCTCAGGCCGGGCTCTTGTCACCGGGCGGAATGACCGGTGGGGGCGGTGGTACCGGTCGGCGCCGGTGGGTTAGCAGCCAGAGCACTGCGAGGGGAACCAGCGCCACCCCCAGCCATGGCGCCAGCGCCACTGCCACCAGAACGATGCCTTTGCCTGTGCGCAGCATCAACTCGATGGATTGCTGAAAGGTGCGGCCAATGGTCGTTCCGAAGTCCGGGGAAGCGGGCGGGACGTAGCTCTTGCGATCCTGCATGTCCAGATTCAGGGTCGCCAGTGCAGTCTCCTTGTCCCAGCGTTGCAGCTGCCCCTTCCGCAGGTTGATCTGCCCGCGCACCGTCGTCAGTTCGCGATCGACGTCCAGCAGGTCCGACAACTTGCTCCCGGCGATCTTGTCGTCGTACAGTTTGCGCAGGGCCTTCTCGCGCGACTCCAGATTCGTTACCTCGGCGGTCATGTCGAAGTACCGATCGGTGATGTCCTCGGAATCGAGCGTGCTACGGCGTAGCTCGCCGATCTTGCCCAGTGCCTGGCGGAAATCGTCGAACTGGGCCACGGGGATCCGCAAGGTCCACTGCCCATGGCGCGGCTCGCCGGGCCGACCAGTAATCTCGGAGCGAGCCACGTAGCCCTTGTGTGCCTCAAGCAGATGCAGCAGCTGTTCCTGGGCGGCGTCGAACTCTTCCACCACCAACTCGACCCGCCCGGTGTAGATGATCTTGCGCGGCAGGGCCGCCTCGGGCACCTGGCGCGGTCCGTTGGCGGGTTCCCGTCCCGCCGGCGCCTTCTCCTTGGTGGTTGCCTCACCCAGGAACGTACTCGTTGCTTTTTCGGCGCATCCGGCCAGGAGAAGGATCATCCCCAGCAGCAGTAATCCGGCCAGAGAGCTGCGCATATTGCACCTTGATTATCAGTCAGGAGCCGAGCAGGTCGCGTTCCGCCTGGAGGATTACCTCGTACGCATCCTGGGGAGTCTCGGCAGCGCGCAGCTGGGCCACGAAGCCTTCGCGCCGAAGCAGGCGTGCCAGACGCGTCAGCACGCGCAGGTGGGTGCGGTCGTTCGTGCTCAGCACCAGGAAGAACAGATCGGTCATCCCGCCACTGCCTCCCCCGAATGGCACGGCGCGGATCGTCCGGCCGAAAGCCAGTAACGGCTCGGCCAGCACATTGTCGCCCAGCGGCCGATGGGCGTGCGGGATGGCCACCCCCGAGGGCAGGGCGGTGCTTCCCATCTGCTCGCGCTGCGAGAGCGCTTCCAGAATCGCGTCGGCGTCGTAAACCTGCCATTCCGGCTCGATCAACTTGACCAGCTCGCGCAGCACGCTGGACCGGCTGGCCGCACCCAGTGGCACGGCCACGCGTGTCTCGGACAGCAAATTCCCCAGCAGGGGTTCCTCGACATCCATGCTGTGCGCCGACTCCAGCGCCTCCAGCTCGGCCTCGCTGTGCTCGTGCAACCGGCTTTCCAGCCAGTGGTTGATCTCGGCCCGCGCGAACCGCCATTCCCCGTTGACCCGCCGCCCAGGCAGCAGGCCCCGGCTGGCCAGCTTCCCCACCTCGCGCACATCGCGCGAAAGGTACGCTGCCAGCTGTTCGATGTCGAGGATTTCCATGATACGTTACTCCTTGCCTGGCCCCATCAGGCCCGGCAGGTCGAACCCCTTGCCACCCTTGAGCAGCTGGGTGTGTGCCTGCGTTTGCTGACTGAGCCCGTGAATGCGGATGAACCCCTTGGCCGCGTCGTGGTCGAACTGATCGTGTCGGTCGTAGGTGGCCAGCCCCTTGCTATACAGGCTGAACTCACTTCGCCGTCCGACGACGATGCACTTACCTTTGAACAGCTTTACTCGCACCTGACCCGTCACGAAGCGCTGGCTACTGGCCACGAAGGCGAAGAGATCCTGGTGGAAGGCACTGAACCACAGTCCATTATAGATAATGTCGGCGTATTCCTGCGAGACCAGTGTCTTGAAGCGCTGGGCCTGCTTCGACAGACACAGCGATTCCAGCTCGCGGTGCGCCTCGTGGAGAATCACCGCGCCAGGAGCCTCGTACAGCTCGCGCGACTTGATGCCCACCAGGCGGTTCTCGACGTGATCGATCCGACCCACGCCGTGCTTGCCGCCCAGCTCGTTGAGCCTCTCGATGAGCGGCAGGCCGTCGATCTTCGTCCCATCCAGGGCGACCGGCTTGCCTTCCTCGAAATCGATGGTGATGTAGAGTGGCTGGTCCGGTGCGCGGGAAGGATCCACTGTCCAGGCGAAGGCGTCCGCGGGCGGCTCGTCCCAGGGATCCTCGAGCAGGCCCGATTCGCACGACCGCCCGAACACGTTCTGGTCGATCGAGTACGGACTCTCGACGGTGGCCTCGACAGGGATATTGTGAGCGGCGGCGTACTCGAGCGCCTCGGGACGCGACATCTTCCATTCGCGCACCGGGGCAATGATCTTCAGGTCTGGTGCCAGCGTCTGGAAGGTGACGTCGAAGCGCACCTGGTCGTTGCCCTTACCCGTGCAACCGTGGGCGACGGCTCGCGCGCCGTGCTCGCGGGCGGTGTCCACCATCAGCTTGGCGATGAGCGGCCGTCCCAGCGCCGTCGCCAGGGGATACTTCCCCTCGTACAGGGCGCCGGCCATCAGAGCGGGGAAGACGAAACAATCGACGAACAGGTTGCGGGCATCGATGGCCACCGCGTCGATGGCTCCCGTCCGCAGCGCCTTCTGGCGGATCTTCTCCATGTCGCCGCCTTCGCCGAGGTCCACCGTGAAGGTGACCACGTCCATGTTGTACTTTTCGCCGATCCACTTCACCATGACTGATGTGTCGAGACCACCCGAGTAGGCCAGGACCACCTTGTCGCGCTTGGCGCCGGAAGACATGAAGGAACCTCGTGAGAATGCAAAAACTCTGCGGCTAGTGCCGGTTGCGTCATCATCTATCTGAAGTGTCAGAGTGGGAAGGAGCGAGGGAGTTGTCAATCCCATTTCGATTGATCGTCCCGCGGGCCCTGGTCGAGGCGATGGTTGCCCAGGCGCAGGCGGAATTACCCGCAGAATGCTGCGGTCTGCTGGCCGGGGTCCTTCGCGACGGCGTGGGCCGCGTCGAGGTGCGCTATCCCCTGGTCAATGCCCTGGCCAGTCCCACCGAGTACCTCTCGGACGCACGCAGTATGTTCGAGGCGCATCGTGACATGACGAAGCGCTCGCTGGACGTGCTGGCGGTTTATCACTCCCACCCCGCCTCGGCCCCGATTCCCAGCCGAAAGGATCGCGCCCAAAACTACAGCGAGGAGGTGGTGAACCTGATCATCTCGCTGACAACGACACCTCCCCTGATCCGCGGCTGGTGGCTGACCGCCGAGAGCCATCGCGAAGCCGAGTGGAGCATGAGCGACGAGTGAACTGCACCAGGTAGAACCCTCCCAATCCGCGACGGCTCTCGTGCGGGATCGAACGAAAGCGGAAGAAGGGCTGTTTTCGCCAGCACAGCCTCCGTACCATGGTGAGTGACCTCGACAGGTGCCGACCTCGACTGCGAGGAAGGCAGTGACAGGGAAAACGGTGCGAATCCGTTGCGGGGCCGCCGCTGTAATCGGCGAGTCCTGGAGACATGCAAGGCCACTGCGCATGCGGGAAGGCCGTCTCCGGGCCACGGGTGGGGGAAAGCTCCTCCCCGTTTAGCCGAGAGCCAGAAGACCTACCTGTCGGGGCGAATGTTCCGGGTCTCCGGCCACGGGATCATCGGAACGCCGTCCTGACTGCCTCTGGTGAGGTAGGCGGTGTTCCTCCGTCGGTCGAACCCGCCTTCATGCCCGAGCCGGCAGAAAGGACCCCTCCGTCGTGTCCCATGCTCCCTCCACATCCCGGCGCGCCTTCACCCTGATCGAGCTACTGGTGGTGATTGCCATCATCGCCGTGCTGATCGGCCTGCTGCTCCCCGCCGTGCAAAAGGTGCGCGAGGCCGCCGCCCGCATCCAGTGCAGCAACAATCTCAAGCAACTGGGGCTGTCCCTGCACAACTACGAGGCCGCCCACCAGAAGCTGGCTCCGCCTGTCGTCTACACGGCGGATAGCTGGAACGCCGCCCTGGGCTATCCCACCCAGCGCTGGTTCGGGCTGACCATCACCGACACCACTACCTGGCAGACCCGGGTTGATCCGCTGCGCGGCATCCTGGCCCCCTACTACGAGAGCAACAACAAGACGCTGATCTGCCCCGTGCTGCGCCGCGACCAGGTCCAGGCGGTCTACGAGGGCGTGACCGGTGGGTACGGCTACAACCGTTCGATCGCCGAGCGGCGTATCGTCACCATCGCTTCGACCAGCACCACCGTCGCCTTTGCCGAGTCCGCGTTATTGGCCTGTCCGAACCCGGGCAGCTGCGCGGTGCAGGAAGCCGACACCATCGCCGCTCCGTTCCCGCTGCCAGCGCCCGCTTCGTGGGGGCTGTATCAGACCTTCACCCATTTCCGGCACCTGGGACTAGCGCAGATTACCTTCCTCGACGGACACGTCGAGACAGTGCGCGAGCTCGCAATTCCCACACCCTCAAGCTGGCCTGCCGAGGCTGACCCGCTACGGCGCAAGCTGGTACTGGGTTACACGACCGACAACAACCTCGCCTACCTGGGAGAATGACGCCTCACGGCGATCAGACCACCAGGCAGCTGCGGTACAGCTCGAACGCCAGGTGCCATGCTGCCGGGGCCGAAACCGCCTCGGCAGTGGCCACATCCGGGCCCGCTGGCGCCAGGCGCAACCGGGCCTGCCAGCGCTGCTCGGGGCTGAGCTCTACCTGCAAGAACGCCTCGGCCAGGTTGGGCCCCGTCACCCGGAGCATCCCTGGCTCGGCCGCGGTTTCGAGCCGGCACTGTCGTTGTTTGAACCAGAAGGGCGTCACCGGATGCACGCCATGACCCTCTCAGGAGCCATCGCCCAGCCGCATCTCGCGGACGACCATCTGAATCCGGGTCAGAAGCTCGGTGGTCTTCTTGACGTCCTTGGCGGCGGCCGCCTCGCGAAGCGACCGGGCGTACTTACCCAGGTCAGCGCTCATGGTCACCATGGTGTCGCGGTGCTTGGGCGGCTTGTCTTCCGCCACCACCAGGTACTGCGCGATCTGTTCCAGGCCGCGCGCCGATTCTTCCAGGTCGTTCCAGTTATCGACATAGAACGCCTCATTCGCCGCCCGCGCCTGCGAGCGAGCCCGTTCGAGCAGGCGGCCGTAGGGCAACGGCTGCACTTTCTCAGGTAGGGGAGCCAGCGGCGCAGGCCGTTGGTCCGGGCCGCCCTGGCAGGCCGCCAGGGTCAGCAACGTGAGTCCACAGAACCACACTCTCTTCATAGATGCACCTCCTGGTGGGGAGGAAGGCCCATCCTCAAGGCCCACGCAGCGCTGGATTATCTGAGTAGGTCCGCGGCCCGTAGGCATTCGCGGCTTCTGGAAGCGGCAGCCGGTCGCGCTGGCGCTCCTTCTGTTCATCGGCCGTGAAGCGGGGATCATCAATCGGATCCGCCATTCCCCGGCGCTGAACTGGTCCGACCGTCCCCTGACAGCCCACCAGACCGAGCAGGCCGACCAGGAAGAGCCGTCGCATCTGATCCGCTCCGTACATGTCGGGGCGAGACGGCCTCACCCCTGGGGGGCATGCCGTCTCTGTGGTTGTATCGATCTCAATTGTACACCGTCCACGGGCTGCTGCGCGGAATCTTTCCCCAGGGACGATGGTGCGCATGGACGCGATCGTGCCGGTCGCGTGGATTGCGAGGGTTGGGGCGATTCCGAGGAGCCGCGCTAGCGCGGTGGCAGCATGGCCCAGCCGACGCGGAGTTTGCTCGCGCTGCCGCCCAGGTAGCCGAACACCAGAGCGCGCTGTCCCCGCGCCGAGGGGAAGCGGTCGTGCAGCCAGGGCGGCAGGTCGTCGCCGTACACGGCGGCATCCCAGACCAGCACACCGCCAGCCTGCAGCATCTCATCGTCGGAAGTCCACGGCGAGTTGCGCGGATCGGGCGAGACAAACCGGCGCGGGTCGCCCCGGTCACGCGCGAGATCGAGTCCGACGTAGGCCGGTTCGCGGCTGCCGTACAGCACCGGGTGATGTGGGGCATGGCAGGCGATGTTGCCCGCCAGCCACCAGTCGCCGGCGACCACCGCGGGAGGCGATCCGAACCGCTGCTGATAGAGGGCCGAGACCTCCTCCGCCAGGTGCGTCCCCGGGTAGTGGACGCGCAGCGGCCGGGTGCGCAGAACCGACCCACCCACGTTGCCCGCCAGGGTGACCAGAAGCAGGCCGCCGCCCACGATGGCCCAGCTCAGGCGTAGCCGACTCCAGCCGCGCCCCGAATGGTCCGTCTGCAGGGTGACCACCAGCAAAAGCCCCACGAAGGTCCACAGCGGCGCTCCCCAGATGTCGCGCATCTGCACGCCGACGCAACCGGCCGCCAGGTGTAACACGACCGGCCCCACCACTGCCGCCATCAACAACGAGGCCGACCGCGCCTGGTCCGGATCCCACGCCCGTCGTCGCCAGCGCAGCACCGCCAGCAGGATCAGCCCCACCGGAATCAGCCGAGCCATTTGCGTGAGCAAGAAGACCAGCGCTGTCACGCGCGGATCGGGCATCTGACCATGTCCCGCGGCACGATCGGCAGCGTACCGCAGCGTCGGGAAGTTGTGTTCCACCAGCCACCAGGCGTGGGGCAGAAAGATCAGTCCCGCCGCCAGGGCGACCACAACAGGGCGCGTCCACGTTCGCAGCCGCAACAGATCGTGCCGCGACCACCACAGCCACCAGGCCAGCAGCGGCAGGATCAACAGTGCGATCGAATACTTGCAGAGAAGTCCCAGGCCCAGAGCGATGCCGGTGATCGCCCAGTCGCGCCAGCGGTCGTGGACGACGGCGGCATGGAACCGCTCGATGGCCAGCGCCCAGCAGGCGATCAGCAGCACCTGGTTATTGAACTCGGCGGCGGCAGGCCCCAGGAACACCAGCCCATCGAGGCATAGTGTGGCGGCCAGAGCGGCCCGGGGAGGCAGGATCTGCCGACCCAGGTTCCACACGCACCACAGCGCCACCGCCACGGCCAGATAACTCATGGCGTACACGCCGAGGAACGACCCGGGTGTCAGCCGCACAGCCAGGTCGGCGGCCCAGGCGGCCAGCGGCGGATGCTTGTGATAGCCCAGCTCCCAGTGCCGTCCCCAGGCCACCCACTCGATGACATCGAGCGGCGGATTCGGCTGCGCCAGCGCCACCAGTGTCCAGGCCACGGTCCGCAGCACCAGCCAGGCAACGAACAACCGCTGGCAGACAACCAACGTGTCGCGCACGGCGAAGGGAGCCAGCCGCCCCAGGGGGATTTTCTTGCGTTGCAGCAGGGGAAGCGTGCTCATCACCGATCCCTGGCCTGGAAGAGCAGGCGGCGCGGCAACCCTGCCGTGTGAAGTGAGTCCGCCTTTGCCTTGCTTTGTAACAGCCCGGCGCGCCGACGGTCAAGGGCGAGCCCGATAGGCCGGTAGATGCTCCTACCTCTGCTAGCTTCATGCGATCTTCGCTGCCAGACGACCCGCCGGTTCCGATAATGGCTTCCATGCCCGCCGACCTAGGTCTGTTGGAGACACCCCCCATGAATGGACGCCCCTTGCTCGCTGCCTGCTTGCTCGTTGCTGCCTGTGGAAGCCTTGCCGTGGCGCTTCGTGAGGTGCGCCGGGACGAGGCTCCGGCTGCTCCTGCCTCGCCACGTCGGGTGTTGCCGGGAGTGCAGCCCGCGGGCGAGGTGCTGCTGCCCAACCAGTGGTCGCTGCGTCCGGCGGGCAAACAACTCGAACTCGGCGACTTTCCCGTTAACCTTGCCGTGCATCCCGGTGGTGGCTATCTCGCCGTGCTGCATGCCGGGTATGGGCCGCACGAGGTGGTGCTGATCGACCTGGCCAGCGGGAAGGAACGCATCACCTGCCGGGTGCCCGTCGAGCAGACCTTTACCGGGCTAACCTGGTCGCCGGATGGCAAGACGCTCTTTGCCTCCGGCGGCGAGTTCGAGATCGTTCACGCCTTCGCCTTCGAGGAGGGCCTGCTCGGTAAGCCGCGTAAGATCGAGGTGGGCTCCGCAAAGGAACGCTTCATCGTGGGCGGACTGGCTCTCGATGAGGCCGGGCAAACCCTCTACGCTGCCGGTACCTGGGGCCATGCCGTGCGCATTGTTCCCCTGGCCAGCCCAGCTAAACGCCGGTCGGTCGCCTTGCCGAAGGACTCCTATCCCTACACCTGCCTGCCGGCGAAGGATGGCAAGCGGCTGTTCGTGTCGCAATGGGCCACGGGTGGCATCGCGGTCATCGACCTAGCGGCCGCAAGCGTGCAGGCCACCTGGGTTACCGAACGCCATCCCACCGAGATGGTCCTGACTCCCGACGGTAAGACGCTGTATGTCGCCTGCGCCAACTCCACCAGGGTCAGCGTGATCGACACCGAAACGGGCAAGACGCTCGAAACCATCCATTGCGGGCTCTATCCCGGCTCACCCTCGGGTAACACGCCCAGCAGCCTCTGCCTGACACCCGATGGTCAGGTGCTGATGGTGGCCAACTCGGATTCCAATAATCTTTCCCTCTTCAATGTCTCGAACCGTGGCAAATCTCGGTCGCTGGGGTTCATTCCCACTGGCTGGTACCCCACCTCGGTGCGCTACAGTGCGAAGGACAAGCGCATCCTCGTCGCCAACGGCAAGGGGCTCACCTCGCGCGCCAACCCGCAGGGGCCCGGCCCTTACCAGCGGCCGGGGCTCACCTCGCTGTACCAGTACATCGGCGGGTTGATGAAGGGCACCCTGAGTCTGATTCCGATGCCGACGCCCGACCGCATGGCCGAGTACACCACGCAGGCCTACGCCTGCAGTCCACTGCAGCGCGACAGCAGCCCCCGCGCCGAGGGCTGGACGGCGGGCAACCCCATCCCGCGGAAGATCGGCGAGAAGAGCCCCATCAAGCACTGCATCTACATCATCAAGGAGAATCGGACGTACGATCAGGTCTTCGGCGACATCAAGGAGGGGAACGGCGACCCCAGCCTGTGCCTGTTTCCCGAGAAGGTCACGCCCAACCACCATCGGCTCGTCCGGCAGTTCGTGCTGCTCGACAACTTCTACGTCGAGGGCGAGGTGTCGGCTGATGGACACGAATGGACCATGGGTGCCTATGCCACCGACTTCGTCGAGAAGGTCTGGCCGCTCAGCTATCGCGGCAGCCCGCTCAAGAAGATGAGTTTTTATCCCTCCGAAGGCGCTTTTGACTACGTGGCCCGGCCCGCGGGCGGCTACCTGTGGGACCGCGCGAAGGAGGCCGGCGTCAGCTATCGCAGCTACGGCGAGTGGATCGCCAACGGCAAGAAACGCGACGATGGCACCTTCGAGGATAGCAAGGCCTCCGTTCCCGCGCTCGAGGGGCACTTCGATCCGAAGTTCCGCGGTTACGACCTCGACTATCTCGATGTCAAGCGGGCCGCCCGCTTCATCGAGGAACTCAAGCGCTTCGAGAAGGAGGGCAGCTTCCCGCAGCTGACCATCCTGCGTCTACCCAACGACCACACCGCCGGCACCCGTGTGGGCAAGCCAACTCCCACCGCCATGGTGGCTGACAATGACCTCGCCCTCGGAATGGTGGTCGAGGCAATCTCGAAGAGCAAGTTCTGGAAGGAGACCGCCATCTTCGTGGTCGAGGACGACGCGCAGAACGGCCCTGACCACGTCGATGCGCACCGAGCCGTCGGTCTGGTGGTCAGCCCCTACACCAAACATGGTGTGGTCGATTCGACGATGTACTCGACGAGCAGCATGTTGCGCACCATGGAGCTGATCCTCGGCCTCAAGCCGATGAGTCAGTTCGACGCCGCCGCCCGGCCGATGTACAACGCGTTCCAGGCCAAACCAGACCTGACGCCCTACACCAGCGTCGAACCCCAGACCGACCGCAACGCTGTCAACCAGGCGGGTGTCTGGGGGGCCGCGCTGTCGGAGAAGTTCGACCTCGACAAGGAAGACGCCGCGGACGACCTGCTCTTCAACGAGGTGATCTGGCGATCTGTCAAGGGGGCCGACCATCCGATGCCGGCACCAGTCCGGGCGGCCTTCTTCCTGTCGCGCAAGTAAGACGCGATGCTCGCTCAACCCTCGCGGCGCGGCACGATCCAGCAGGAATCGTGCCGCTCCAAACCGATGTGGGGGTAGTAGTCACGTGCCCGTGGGGCGGCCAGCAGGATCAGCATCGTCTGCTTGCCGGCCGCCTCGTGCGCCAGATCGAGCAATCGGCGTCCCAGCCCGCGCCGCTGATAGGCCTCGTCCACCGCCAGGTCGGCCAGGTAGGTGCAATAGGCGAAGTCGGTGATCGCCCGCGCCACACCCACCAGCAAAGTACCCGCCCGGGCGGTCACCAGCACACTGGCGCCGCGCAGCATCCCCTCGATGATGGCCTGGTTATCCACGGGGCGCCGCTCGGCCAGGGTCGAGCGGCGCAGCACGTCCACGAACTCCTCAGCCGATAGCTGTGGCTCCAGCTGATAGCAAATCGCGTCGCTCATGACGGCTTTACCTCCCGGGCCGAGACCTGGCTGCGAATCAACTCCAGCAGTTGCTCGGGGGCCAGCGTTTCCTTGGCCAGCACCTGGGCTACCGACCGATTGAGCTTCCGCCGTTCCTCGGCGCTGAGTTCGCGCGCGGTGACCACCACCACGGGAATGGTCGCCCCTCCCTCGCGCCGCCGCAGCTCATCGAGGAAGGTGAATCCATCCATGATAGGCATCGTCAGGTCGAGAAGAATCAGGCTCGGCCGCGTATGCTCGATGACCTTGAGCGCCTCCGCCCCGTTGGAGGCTTCCAGGACGTGCCAGTTTGCCAGGGCCAGCCCTTCGCGCAGGTAGCCGCGCTGCAGGGCGTCGTCCTCGACGATCAGGATGGGGGCCTGGTCGGGGTTGAAGCGACACAGGATCGAGCCAAGCCGACCCCAGTCGATCGGCTTGGTCACATACTCAGTCGCGCCCAGGGCGAAGCCTCGGTTGCGCTCCTCCATGATGGTGAGCATGATGACCGGGATGTCGCGCGTGGCAGGGTCGTTTTTGAGGCGTCCCAGGACGTCCCAGCCATCCTCGTCGGGCATCAGCACATCGAGAGTAATCACGGTGGGCTGCAGCTCGCGGGCCAGGCGAAGGCCGTCGGCGCCGTTGGCCGCCTGCGCTACGCGGAAGCCTTCCTGCTGCAGGAAGGTTTCGAGCAGGTGGCGAATGGTGGCATCATCGTCGATGATCAGCACGGTGCCGTGGTCGGGATGATGCGAGTCGGTCCCGGCCGTCGCTCCCGCGGGTCGCTGGCCTCGGCCACTGACCTCGGCGGGCAACCGCATGGTGAACGTGGACCCCTGACCGGGCTGGCTCTCGACCGTGATGCGTCCACCCATCAGCTCGCAGATCATCTTGGTGATGGCCAGGCCCAGCCCCGTACCGCCCTGCTTCCGCGTCGCCGAGTTATCCACCCGGTAGAAGGGAGTGAAGAGCTTCTCCATCTGTTCGGCCGTCATCCCCGCGCCGGTATCACTGACGCGGAAGATCAGCCAGTCCGGCCCGTCACGTTCGACCTGGAGGCAGACCTTGCCATTCTCGGTGAATTTCGAGGCGTTGGAGAGCAGGTTCAGCAGGATCTGCCGGAGCCGGGTCTCGTCGTTGAAGATTTCGCCCAGGTTCGGCGGGATGGCCGTCTCCAGCACGTTGCCGTTCTTCTTCACCAGGGGCGACATCATCTCCTGCACGCCGCGTAGGAAGGGGCCGAGGTCGAACCGTGTCGGCGCCAGGTCGATCGGTTTGCCGGCAGTGTAGCGGCCCACGTCGAGCAGATCGTTGATCAGCGTGGCCAGGTGCTTGCACGCGGTGAGGATGTGTTCGAGCGTCGGCGAGGGGTTTTCTCGTAGGCGCACGGCCCGGGGGTTGAGCAGCAGCTCGGTGAAGCCCATGGCCGAGGTGAGCGGCGTGCGCAGCTCGTGGCTGACCACGCTGATGAACCGATCCTTCGCGGCGCTGGCCGTCTCCGCCTGCGTGAGTGCCAGCTGCAGCTTCGCCTTGGTGTCTTCCAGCTGGGCCGTGCGAAGCTGCACCCGGGCGTCCAGCTCGTCGTTCATCTCGCGGATGCGTTCCTCGGCCAGCTTGCGCTGGGTGACATCCCGGAAGATGCCGATGGTCAGGCGGCGGTCCTCCATACCGATCTGGCTGAAGGTGACTTCCATCCAGAAGGTGGTGCCGTCCTTGCGCAGGCCACGGTGTTCCTCGCCGGGCGTTTTGACGGCGTTGTAGTAGGTAGACATGCCGCCGAACCCCGCCGTCGCCGACGACGATGCGGAGAGTGGCGGCAGGTTGGCGGGGGGCTTCTGCAGGTGATCCGGCAGGCGCATGAGCTTCTGGACCTTGGTGCCGGTCAGGCCGCCGATGCCGTAGCCGAACATCTCCTCGGCCGCCGGGTTGGCCTGCTCGATGCGGCCGGTGTGATCGAAGGCGATGATGCCATCCGCGGCGCTGTTGAGGATGGTGTTCATCTGCTCCTTCTGTTCGCGTTGCTGACGTTCGCGCGTGCGGATCTGGTTGGCCATCTCGCGGAAGGTGCGGGCCAGTTCGCCCACCTCGCCGGGCGCCACCACCTGGACATCCACGGTGTAATCGCCCAGGCCCAGCCGGCGCGAGGCCTCCGTCAGCCGGCGCAACGGCCGCGTCAGCACGTAGGCCGCACCCAGCGCCAGCGCCGTTCCAATCAGCAGGACCGGAAGAAAGAGGTGGTACCACATCTGGGTGATCGCTTCGTGCACCTCCGCGGTCATCTCCTCCTCGGCGCCGGCCAGGATTATTTGGATGGGAATGCCTACCTCGGCATCCAGAGGTAGCGGCGGAGTCATCTGGCCGGTGAACACGTCGCAGAAGACGGGCCGATGCCGGGGCGCTGCAGTGCGCGACGCGCGGCGATCTGCCTCGGCCAGGCGCGCCTGGGCCTGCTCGACCACCTTCTGCTGCGGGCTGCTCAGAGCCACCACGCGCATGCTCTCCATGAAACGCGAGAAACGCAGCTCCGGGAACCCCAGCAGCTCTGTCTCCAGCAGACGCAGCTCGCGCGAGTCTCGCGCCAGCGTCTCGGACACCTCCTGACGCACGAGATAGTAGCCAATCGCCGAGTTGCGCACCGGTTTGAGATCCTTGCATCCATGGTAGGAAGTGTTCGGCTCGTCGCTGTTTTCGCTGACGGGAACCCACTCGGTGTTGGTCTGGCCCACCTTCGTTGGGTCGGGATGATAGGCCCATTTGCCTGCGGCATCCAGCACGAAGACAAGATGGCGGGGCAGCCGGCGTGCCTGCGCCTCGACCAACCGGGTGAAGTCGAACGTGACGAGAACCGCGGCGAACCCCTCGGCAGGGTCGCCCGGCAGAACATAACTGACAGCCAGCAGGTAGGAGCGCTCTCCGCCCCCGTTTTCGCCCAGGGGGCCCTCGATCAATCCCGAGAGGCGCTGGCGCGGCAGGGGTACGGAATCCTTCCCTGGTGCGGGGGCCAGTTCCTTCCACAAGAGCCCCACCGCCGCGTTCGTCGGCTGGTCCGGTACCGCCTGGATGGGCACCGCGTCGCTTCCCTGCCGTCGCTGCACCGCACGCACAGTAAGCTTGCCATCGGGGCCCCGTTGCACCAGGGTCGCCTCGACAATCACCCGGTCCTTTGTGGGACCGGCTGCCTCGGACCGCATCTCAATCAGGCTGCGCAGAGCCGCCTCGCGCTCGCCTCGGTCGACTCCACGCAGTTCCCGGGCACGGCTCTCGATGGCATCGTTGACCTTGCGGACCAGCTGGCGAAGGTTTCCGCGCAGGGTGTAGCCCTGCAGCTGGCTTTCGTTCGCCAGGCCCACCTGGAAGCGCGACAGCAGCAGGCGCTTGCTGGTGCGCTCGGAGAAGCTGCTCACCACGAAGATGGCGAGCCCAGCCACGGCCGCGACCAGCAGCATCAGCTGGAACGCGATGTTGATCTTCCCAAGCAGGCGAAACATCCGCGTCTCTCCACCAGGGTGAGAGGAACTCGGGTCGGGTCCACGGGGAAGCGGCCTGCGCCTGGCAGTGTAGCTCAGGCAGGGTTGGCCCGCTCCGCTTCGGCATCATCTGCGCCCACGCGGCGGGGTAGGCCCACCAGCGAGATGATCGAGTAGTAAAAGACCGGTGTCAGAAAGATGCCGAACCCGGTCACTCCCAGCATACCCCAGAAGACCGCCGTTCCCAGCGTTTTGCGCATCTCGGCGCCGGCTCCCTGGGCCAGCATGAGCGGCACCACGCCGAGGATGAAGGCGAACGACGTCATGACGATGGGCCGCAGCCGCGTGGTGCTGGCCTCCAGGGTCGCGTCGAAGACCGACTTGCCCTCGTACTGCCGATCCCGGGCGAACTCGACCACCAGAATGGCGTTCTTGCTCGCCAGGCCGACCAGTACCACGAAGCCGACCTGCACGAAGATGTTCAGATCCATCCGCGCCAGCCAGATGCCGAACAACGCCGACAGCACGCACATGGGCACCACCAGGATGACCGCGAACGGCAGCGCCCACGATTCATACTGGGCAGACAGCACGAGGAAAACCAGGATGACAGCGCCGGCGAAGGCGAACACCGCGGTGTTGCCGGCCTGGATCTGCATCAGTGTCAGCTCGGTCCATTCGGCTCCCAGGGCGGGGCTCAGCTCGGCATCGACGAGTTGCTCCACCTCGCGGATGACGGTGCCGGTGCTGGTCCCGGGGGTGGGCAGACCGTTGATCGCCGCTGCCGGATACAGGTTGTAACGCGAGATGCGAATCGGTCCGGAGATGCGCTCGACGTTGGCGACTGCGCCCAGGGGCACCATGTCGCCCTGGTCGTTGCGCACCTTCATGGTGCGGATCGCATCGGGGTTGGTGCGGAACGGCGCGTCGGCCTGGATGTTCACCTGCCAGGTTCGGTTGAAGCGGTTGAAGTCGTTGACGTAATAACCGCCCAGGAAGATCTGCAAGGTGTCGAACACGTCGTTGAGCGCCAGGCCCATCGTCTTGCACTTCACCCGGTCGATGTCCACTCGCATCTGCGGCGTCGAGGCCGAGAAGCTGTTGAACATCATCAGCACTCCCGGTAGCTCGGTGCCTTTCTCTGCCAGGTTGTCGGCCTGCCCCTGGAGCACCTCCAGGCCGGCGTTCGAGCGATCCTCCACCATGATCTTGAAGCCGCTGGCATTGCCCAGGCCCTCGACGGGCGGCGCACCGTACACGCCAATCTGTGCCCCCTGAATCTCCTGGGCACATCGCTGGCGGATGACGTTGGCGATCACGTCGGCGTAAAGCTCGGGCTTCCGGCGATGGTGGAAGTCTTCCAGCGTGATGAACATCGAGCCATAGCTGGAGGCCACCGCCGATTCGAGGATGACGGCCATGCCCGGGATCGACACCGTGTGGGCTACGCCGTGCGTTTCTTTCGCGATCTGCTCGACCTTGCGAACGATGGCATCGGTGCGTTCCAGCGAGGCGGCCTCGGGCAACTCGATGTGGACGACCAGATAGCCCTTGTCCTGGTTGGGGATGAAGCCCGTGGGAATGCGCGTCAGGCCCAGCCAGGTGAGGGCCAGCAAACCGCCGTAAATCAACAGCACGATCACACTGAGCCGCAGCGACCAGGCAACGACTCGTCCGTAGCCGCGAGTCAGCAGGGAGAAGACGGCGTTGAAGCCGCGGAAGAACAGGCCCAGGATACGGTTGACCGGCTTGTAGAGCATCAGGCCGACCACGCCGCTAGCCACGGCAACTGCGCCCTTGATCCCCAGCAACTGCCACGTCGGTGCGTCTTCGGGCAAGAATCCGGCCAGGGTGCCACCCACGAGTCGCCAGGCGAAGTACCCAAACAGCAGGGCCACGCCCCACCAGGGGAGCGCTTCCTTGCCCTCGTCGCCGTGATGGCCGACCTTGCGTCCCCCGAAGATGGCGGTGGCCCGCGCCGGGGTCATGGTCATGGCGTTGATAGCCGAGATGATCATCGACGCCGCGATCGTCAGGGCGAACTGCCGGTAGAACTGCCCGGTGATGCCTCCCAGGAACGCGCTGGGGAGGAACACGGAGGAGAGCACCAGGGTGATGCCGATGATCGGCCCAGTGATCTCGTTCATGGCGTTGATGGTCGCCTGGCGAACGGGGTAGCCCAGTTCGAGCCAGCGCTCGATGTTTTCCAGCACGACGATGGCGTCATCGACGACGATACCGATGGCCAGCACCAGGCCGAACAGCGTCAGGTTGTTCAGAGTGAAGCCCAGCATGTACATGACGGCCAGGGTGCCGATGAGCGACACCGCCACGTCGATGAGCGGCAGCACCAGCGACTTCCAGTCCTGCAGGAAGACCAGCACCACGATGGCCACCAGGATGACGGCATCGCGGAGGGTGTTGAACACCTCCTGCACCGATTCCTCGATGAACGGTGTGGTGTCGTAGACGATGGCGTACTCCAGGTTGCGCGGAAAGCGCTTGTGCAGCTCCTTCATCTTGGTCTGAACGCGTTCGGCCACCTCCAGGGCGTTGGAGCCGGGCAGCTGGAAGATGGCCAGGCCGACCGAGGGTTTACCATCGAGTCGGCAGCCGGTGTCCATGTTCTTGGCGCCCAGCTCGATCCGGCTGACATCGCGCAGGTAGGTGACCTCAGCCTTGTCGCCCGTCTTCAGCACGATGTTGCCAAACTGGTCCGACTCGACGAGACGCCCCTGGGTCGACATGGCGTATTGAAACGCCAGCCCAGCCGGCACGGGCGGCTGACCGATGCGTCCGGCAGCGACCTGGACGTTCTGCTCGCGCAGCGACTTGGCCACGTCACCGGCCGACAGGTTTCGCGCCGCCAGCTTGTCCGGATCGATCCAGATGCGCATACTGTAGTCCTGCTGACCCAGCATCGAAATGTCGCCAACGCCCTTGATGCGGGCCAGCTCGTCCTTGATCTGCAGCGTGGCATAGTTCGACAGATCGAGACTGTTGAAGTAGGGCTTCCCCGTGGCTGGATCGAAGTCCGAGAACAGGTTCACCACCAGCAGGATGCTCGCCGATCGCTTCTTCACCGACACACCGGTGGCCTTGACGACGTCGGGCAGGCGGGGCAGGGCCAGGTTCACCCGGTTCTGCACCAGCACCTGGGCCATGTCCAGGTTTGTGCCCAGTTCAAAGGTCACCGTCAGGCTGTACGAGCCATCGCTGTTACACTGCGACGACATGTACATCATCCGCTCGACGCCATTGACCTCCTGCTCGATCGGCTGGGCGATGGTGTCGGCCACCACACCGGAGCTGGCACCAGGATAGGAGCACGACACCTGCACCGTCGGCGGCGCGATTTCCGGATACTGTGCGATGGGAAGCACGTACCCGGCTGCCAGCCCGGCCATCACGATGATGATGGAGATCACCCAGGCGAAGATCGGGCGGTCGATGAAGAAACGAGCGAGCATCGTGCAACGTCCTTGGGTGGGAAACTACTTGCTATCCGTCTTTGGGGCAGCCTCTTTGGTCGGCGCTTTGGGTTTCTCGGGCTCGCCATTCTTGGGACTGCTGGTGGCTTCTGAGGCACGTTGGCGGGAATCTGGCATCTTCACCCGGGTCGCCTCGACTTTTGCCCCCTCACGCACGCGCTGCATCCCGTTGACGATGATCCACTCCTTATCCTTGAGCCCCTCTTCGATGACTCGCAGGCCATCGCGCAGGGGCCCGACTACCACCTCGCGTTCCTCGACCGTGTTCTTGTCGTTGACCACGTAGACAAACCGCTTGGCTTGCCGGCTCATGAGCGCCGACTCGCTCACCACCAGGGACTTCTGCGCCTGCTGTTCCGGCAGTGGCAGCCGCACCCGCACGAACATCCCTGGCTGCAGGGAGCGATCCTCGTTGGGAAACTGGCCGCGCACCCGCAACGTCGCCGTGCTGGGATTGAGCGTGTTATCCACGAAGTCGATGAACCCCTTGTGCGGATACCCCTCCTCGATCTGCGTGCCGACCAGCAGCGGCGGCTTCGACTTCCGGTATTCGCCCGGGCCGATATTCTTGCGCCGCATGTCCTGCTGGATCTCCAGCACCGTCCGCTCGTCCATGTCCACGTAGACGTAGATCGGATCGTAGCTGACGATGGTGGTCAGCACCTCCTGGTCCTGCTTGATCAGGTTGCCGGTCGTAACGCGGGTCCGACTGATAACGCCGTTAATCGGTGCATGCACCTCGGTGAACGACAGATCCAGCTCCGACCGTTTGACCGCTGCCTGCGCCGAGGTAATCTGCGCGGTCGTCTCGTCGAGACTGGTGCTGATCTTGTCAAACTCTTCCCGGCTGATGGCGTCGCCGGCCCGCATGCGCTTGGCCCGGTTCAGGTCGCTATTCAGCCGCGCCTTGGTGGCCTGCAGGCGGGTGATTTCTCCCTGGAGTTTCTCCAGGTCGGCCTTGTAGGTGCGGTTGTCGATCTTGTACAGTACCTGCCCCTTCTTGACGAACTCGCCGTCCTTGAACAGCACCTCTTCGAGATAACCCGTGGCGCGGGCCTTGACCTCCACCGACTCGACCGCCTCGACTCGGCCGCTGAAATCGGCAAAATCGGTAATCTCGCGACGTTCGACCTGGGCAATCGACACCAGCGTTGGCGAGCGTTTGACCTCGCCAGGCGGAGTCGGGTTACATCCCAGCATGAGGAGCAGGCCAGCCAGCAGCAACCCTAGCGAGCACAGTCGGCGAAGGATCATGATGGGTTTCCTGAACGAGGGGAAGGGCACGCCTGGCATTATAGAAGATAGGAGGAGGGCCAGCCCCAGTCCCGGGGTGCCATCTCCCCAGGTAAAGCGAGGAGGGCGCTGACGGCGCGGGATGCCTCCCGGTGCCGCAAGCGCCCTCTCTTTGCCACTCGGAGGCTAGATCATCAGTTCCCGGACGATGCTACCGAATTCACGCCGCGCTCGTAGGCGCGGATGGCGAAGTAAGCGGCCGTATAGGCTGCCTCATCACCAGGAGCGACGGCGGGCCCAAACTCCAGGCCATTCTTGAGAGCATACTCGACCAGGTCGGCCACGGTCTGTACGTTCCGACGCCACTCGTTGGAAGAACGCACAACCCGCGGGTTGGACAGGCCACTGATCTGATCCTGAAGCCGGTTGATCAGGCGGCGCGATTCGATGTATCGCGAGGGAGGGAGGTCGCGGACCATGTCCTCCAGCTTGTCGCTGATCTTGGAAAGGCCATTTCGCAACTCGCGGAGCTGGGTGCGGTCGGGAGCCGTACCTTCGTTGGCCCCACGCATTGCCCTGGCGAAGTTCTTGGAGAACTCATCCCGGAGGCTGTCAAATGGCTCTTCTTGCAGGGCATCGGTCCAGTCGATCTTGCCATCATCCTTGGCCAGCGACAGGTTGCCCCGGGTGGTGCGGTCAGTCAGGTTCAGGCCGCGGACGGTGGTGGGCTCAAGGTAGATGCGGGGTCCGCCAGCGGGAGATGGCGAATTGAAGATGCTGCGGAGCAGCACATTGAGCGAACGACCCGACCAGATCTCGGTCTTGGGAGGATCGTTGCGAGCCCAGTCGAGGTCGGCGGCCCGTTCCGAGTCGCGCATCTTGATGGCGGTGGGACGCAGCTTCTCGTACTCCATCTCCCACTCCATCTGCTTGCGCTGGGTATCGACCTGCATCTGGCGCACCACCTCGCGGCTCATGCGAGCTGATTCGATGTCGTTCCAGTACTGGCCAGAAGCGCGCGTGTAGTCGGCGATGCCCATCATTCCCATGCCGTAGCCCATGCTGTTGGGCATGTAGCCCCACCCCATGCCCATGCCCATGCCGCCTCCCCAACCACCGCCGCCCCCACCGCCGCCGCTGCCGCCCGTCTGCACGCGGATGGGATCGATGGCCACACGCGGAATGGTGGACAGGCTGGAGCTATTGGTGGGGTTGGTGCTGTAGCTGGAGGACGGTCCGCGGGAGTTGCCCAGGACAGCCGTGTTGGTCGAAAGCTGACGATCGCCCCCCACGTTGGGGGTGTACACCGACGGACCCCGTGGCCAGGTCGATCCAGGAGGGGTAGGAGGTTGCGGGGTAGGCGGAGGCATCTGCGCCAGCGAGGCGGCCGGCAGCAAGAGCCCACTGCACAGGCCAACAAACTTCCAGAAACGGGACATCGAGGTCGCTCCGCCGAGACTGTGAGAAGTGTGACGTCGGGAACTTTACTCATCGTATCTGCGCGACCGGCGAGGTCGCAAGCAATCCGCGAGGGGATCATGGTTTTTTCCACGGCAAGGAGGCCGACCGCTGATAAGATAACCCACGCGTGCACGAGATAGGATGGGGCTATCCGGCCGCGGGCTTCCTTTCGGCGGACGATGCATCCATGATTCAGCGTAGCAGGCAAAACCGATTCGTGGGCGGCCGCACCTGGCCTGCCCTAATGGTGGTCCTTCTGGCAGGGCTGTGTCCCTCGCTGCAGGCCGGCGGCGGACCGGTCGACGTACCACCCAGTAGTGAGCCGCGCGTGCCCCTCGGCCATTCCCTGACCGAGTCGGGTTTGGTGGCCAGTGAGGGCACCTATCAGCCGTTCGTGCGCATCCACAAGGGAGAGGCTATTCACAGCCGCGACCTCCTTGTGGCCCTTCCCGGTTTCAAGGTCGTTCTCCAGCCCGAAAACAAGGCGTCTCGCATCACTCTGTGGGGCAACCTGCCGGGCCTGTCCGAGTCGCCCGTGCTGGAAAGCTCCATCATCCTCCACGACTCGCGCGCCTACGATCTCGACATGACACTCCTGGGCGGTCGGGTCGTCCTCACCAACACCCGCAAGGAAGGTCCCGCCCGCATCTGGATTCGCGGCGAATCCGGCGTGCAACTCATCCTGCCCGAACCCGGCGACACCATCTCCCTGGAAAGCTACGGTCGTTGGCCCCGCGGCGCGGCCTTCGTCCACAAGCGCAAGGACGGCATCAAGCCCGTCCGCGTCTGGCAGATCTACTGCCTCAAGGGCAAGGTTGAGATCAAGGCCCTTCGCACTGAGTGGCTCATGGCTGCCCCGCCGGGCCTGGCCTACTTCCACGGCGACAGCGTCGATGGCCCCTCCGCCAGTGGTCCCGAGAAGAGGGACACACTCCCCGATTGGTGGACCGCCCGGACCACTCGGCCCAAGCTGGCCAAGCTGGTCGAGAGTGTCATCGACACCTACACCGGCAAGTTCAAGACGTCCGATCCCGATCAGGTGGCCACCGAAATTCTCGCGGCCGCTGACAAGGACACCAACAAGATCCGCGCCAGGGTGATGCGCTATCTCGTCGTCCACGCCATGGGCGCCATCGATGAGATCGAGAAGGTGGCCGAGTTCCTCGAACAATCCAAGTACGAAGAAAAGCGCGCCGCGGCGGTGGTGGCCCTGCGTCACTGGATCGGCGCTCGCGAGGGCCGCGACGACAAACTCTTCACCATCCTGCATCAGGATCTCAACTACACCAAGGCTGAGGCCGAGACGCTGATGCAACTGCTGCACAGCCCCTTCGACCCCAACCAGCCCGAGACGTACGAGACCCTGATCGCCTACCTCAAGCATCGCAAGCAAGCGGTCCGCGAGTTGGCCCACTGGCACCTCGTGAGGTTGGCCCCCATCGGGCAGAAGATTCCGTTCGACGCGTCGGCCCCGGATGACCAGCGCGACAAGGCCGTGGCCGCCTGGAAGGCGCTTATCCCAGCTGGCGAGCTTCCCCGAGAAGGCAAGCCGGACGACACCAAGAAGCCTGCCGCCAAGGAATGAGCTGCGGCCCCACCCGCCAGCGTCTGCACCATGGGCCGTCCGAGATCACTTCTCGGACGGCCCGGTTCATTGTGTCCCCGCCGGGCGATCCAGCGCCTGAAGAATCGCCTGCAGCGCCACCCGGCCGCGCTCCAGCAGCTGCGGCCCGGGCAGAGGTACCAGTAAGGCCGGCTGCCCCGTCAGCGGGTCGGTGGTCGTCCGGCTGCCTGGCGCGGTTAGCACGCGAGCCAGCGTCTCCAGCGCCTGAATGCCCGCCTGCCAGGTCGCATCCTCTCCCACCACCGGGCGCGGGGTCGGCTCGGCCGGCGGTTCGCTCACCACGGCCGGGGGCGCGAACAGGTCCCGCATCGTTTCGAGGAAGGCCTGCTGCCCCATCCCGCCCAGCGCGATCTCATCCCCCGACCCGCTGAACAGCTCCTCGAACAGCGCTCGCTTCTGGCCCAGCACCCGCAGCACCCGTTCCTCGATGCTGTCACGCGTCACCAGGTTGATCACCTGTACGGTTCGGTGCTGGCCCATTCGATGCACCCGGGCGATCCGTTGTTCCAGCACCGCGGGGTTCCAGGGCACCTCGAGATTGATCACGGTGTCGGCCGACTGCAGGTTCAGCCCGGTCCCTCCCGCATCGGTCGAGAGAAAGACCCGGCACGACGGGTCCTCGCGGAAGCGTTCGAGCAGCCGGCGCCGCTCGGCTCCCGGGATGGTACCGTGCAGCACAGCATGCCCCAGCTCGAGCCGGGTCACCACCTCCACCGCCTTCTGGATCATCATCTCCCACTGACTGAACAGCACCACCTTGTGCTCGCTGCCCTCGTGCATCAGTTCGCCCAGCAGCTCCCCCAGCTCGTCGAGCTTGGGTGAGACGTTGGTTTGCCGGTCGAGCAGCCAGGTGCTGTTGCACAGCATGCGTAGGTTGGTGAGACTGGCGAGGATGCGCCGGCGGTCCACCTCGGTCAGATACTTCTTCTGCAGCAGTCGGCCCAGGGTGTGCTGATGGTCGGCGTAGAGGCGGCGCTGCGCCTCAGCCATTTCGACGTAGATGATGGTGTCGGTGCGGGCGGGCAGCTGCGCGAGCACCTCGCCGCGGGTACGTCGCAGGAAGATGGGGCGCAGCTTCTCCCGGATCGCCTCGAGGTTGCGGTAGCCGAGCAACTTGCCGTCCGCATCGAGCACCCGGTGATCGTGCAGGAACTGAAAGGCCGGGCCCAGCCGGCGATCGTCCACGAACTGCACGATGGAATACAGCTCCTCGAGCTTGTTCTCCAGCGGGGTGCCGGTCAGCACCAGGGCGTAACGGCTGCGCAGCTTCTTGACCGCGCGCGACGTCTTCGCCTCCCAGTTCTTGATCCGCTGCGCCTCGTCGAGGACGATGAGGTCAGGCTGCCAGGCGTTCAGCTCGTCCAGGTCGCGCACCACCTGTTCGTAGTTGATCAACCGGTAGAACGTCGGCTGACGATACTGAGCGCGACGTTCCTCCGCCAGCCCATCGATGACCTGGACGTCGCGGCTGGTGTACTTGGCAATCTCCGTCTCCCACTGATACTTGACCGACGACGGCGCCACCACCAGCACGCGCTCGATGCCTACCAGGCGCTGCAGCAACTCGGCGGCCGCCAGCGTCTGTACCGTCTTGCCCAGCCCCATGTCATCACCCAGGATCGAGCGACCCCGGCAGGCGGCGAACACCGCGCCACGCATCTGGTAAGGATAGAGCGGCACGCGCAGCAGATCGTGCAGCACTTCTGGCTCATCGCCGCGTTCCAGTGCTTCTATCAGTTCCTGCTCGCGTTCGGCCATTTCGCGGCGCTCGATCTCGCGTTCCATGAATTCCATGGCATCGCTGAAGATGGTCACCTGTTCGGGTACCTTCTCGACCATCTCGATGAGTCGCTCGTAGTGGTCGCCTCCCTTCCACAGCCCTTTCAGATCGAAAAAGGTGTCGTTCAGATTGCGAAGCATGTCGGAGTAGCGGGCCGGCAGATGGATGGCGATGCGCAACTGCTCGCCGTAGCGCAGCACGATCTCCGGGTGGGTGACCACCGCTTTCTTGCGGCGCACCTGCTCGGGCATCTGGTCACGCAGGGCGGCGAGGACCGCCTCGATGTGCTTGCAGGTCCCCAGCGTGTTGGTGCGAAAGTCCGGGCAATCGCAGGTGTTGTCCCCGACGTCGAAGCCGCGCACCGACACCCGATACTGGCCACCGGTGCGCGGGTTACTCACCTGGTAGTCGCTGAAGACCCGGTTGCGCCCGAGGTTCTGAATGCGGAGCTGTTCCGCGGCCGCTCGCTGCCTGCGAATATCGATCTGCTCCTCGCGCAGCATCGCCCCCTCCGTGTCGAGAACTCCTGGGCGGTCTCCACCATTCTACGAGAGGGCGCTCAGCAGCTGCCCCAGCCACGACGTGGCGAAGTCATCCTCGCGGCGGTAGACCAGCATGTATACCCAGGCGGCCAGCACAGCCACATGCGCGCCAACTAGTACCACCATGCGCCAGGGCCGGCGAAAGAGGAACTCGACCTCGCGGTTACTCAGGTACTCGAACGACCACAGAGCGAGCAATCCCACGCCGAACAGAGCGGCAGGTAGCGATAGCGGGTTGTACGTCGAGGCCTCGACGGGGCGGCCGCGCAGGCACAGCGCCACGCCGCGCGTTGCGCCACAAAGAGGGCAGGGGAGTGCCACCGCCAGGCGCGAGGCACAGAGGACCGGGCCAGGATGCGTCGTCGGGTTCCACAGCGCCAGCGCCAGGTAGACCAGCCCCAGCAGGACAATCCACGACAACCGAGCCACGCGGTCGCGCGGCGAGTCGAACGGACGCAGACGCGGCCGGACGATCATGGCGCGTTGAACCACACCTGGTTGAGCGCATCCTGCTGGACCATGCTCAGGAACGGCAGCCCCGGGAACAGGCAGGGGTTGAGGAACAGGTACGAGTGGTTGACCGCCGGCGACTCCGCCACCTTGGCCATGGCCTGGGCCGAGCGGATCAGCTCGGGCAGGCGAAACACCACCACGTAGATGGCGTACGGCGGGAACACCAGCATCAGCGCCAGCTCGGTGCGCGGGTTGCAGTCGGTCCGCCCGGTGTAGGTGACGCACTCGCGGATGGCGCGGTAGGCCCAGAAGTAGAAGTACAGGCCGAACGTCAGGTAGGAGAGCAGCAACACGCCCATCGGATGGCGCACCCGTCCCAGAGGCTGCCCCGCGCCATCGCGCTCGCGGGTCTGCTGCTCGGCGTAGCTGGAGCAGACCATGTAGGCGTACACCAGGCCGAACAGCCCGAGGGTGCAGACGCTGAGCAGGAAGACGATCAGCGGATGCAGACCGACCACGGCGCCTGCGGTGTCTTCTTCTTCCTCGTCTGCCTCGGTCTTGCGCTTGTCGTTCTTCTTGCCGCCCCCGCTACTTGCTACCACGGGCGCCTCGACGACGGCCGGCTGCTCGGCGCTGGATCGTCCCGCCGCGAACAGCCCCTTGATCGAGCTGGCCGGCACCCAGTTGGCCATGCCCTCCTGCCAGACCAGGTCGGTCGGCTGGATCTGGCCGGCGCTGGCCATCTGCTTCAGTTGCGACGTCGAAACCGGCGTCGCGGCTTGCTGCCCGTTGACTGTGTAATACCACTCGCTGGCCATGGAGATCGCTCGCTTGCGAGGCTCGGCTAGGGATAGAGGGACCCGTCCGTCGATTGTATGGTCCCTGATCGAGCCGTCCACCCGACACCCAGGCGGCGGTGGGCGCGCTTCATTCACTTTTCGTTACCATCGGCCGATCGACCTGGGTACACTGAGTCTCCACTTTTCCTTCCGAATGTCTTGGGGAGCCCGTGCCATGACTTACCGCCTCTGGACCACCGCTGCGCTCGCCCTGGCTGTCCTCGCCAGCGGATCGGTCGCCTACCAGGACGACGACGTCAACAAGAAGTTGGCCAGGCTGGTCGATCTCGGTCCCGGCGTCCACAAGGTGAAGACCAACAAACGCGGCGAGATTACCTCGTGCGTGGTGATCGGCCAGGCGCGCATCAGCACTGTCCTGGGCAAGACCAAGGGCGTGATGACCGCCCGCACCCAGGCACGCCTCGCTGCTGTCGCCGAGTTCCGCAAGTGGCTCAAGGAGAAGGTCCGCGTCTACGAGAAGTCCGAGAGCGAGGCCATCATGGTGCTCGAGGGCAAGGAAGGCGCCGGCGAGGATCAGCTGAAGGAAGCGGGCAAGGCGGTCGAGAAGACCAGCACGCGCTACGAATCGTTTGCCGAGGGTGTTGTCCGTGGCATGCAGATCGTGCATGTCGATGTCAACGCCGAGGACAAGCAGCTGACACTGGTCCTGGGCTGGGATCGGGCCACCTCCGAGGCCACCAAGAAGGTGGGCAGCGATCTGGAGGACGACACGCCGGGCGGAAAGGGGACCACTCCGGGTAAGAAGACCGACAAGAACCTCAAGAACAAGAAGGCAACCTCCGACGACGCCAAGAAGTTCATCGACTGAGGTAATCGAGGGGGGCCTCTCTTCGCTGTCTTGCGAAGAGGGGCTCTCGAGGTTTCTCGGAGACGCGACCCATGCCCTGGCTGCTGTTTGGCGTGCTTCTGGCCCCCGATCCAGCGTGGACCACCCCGAAAACCATCACCCTGGGCGGGCCACGCCGGGTCGTCGTCCGCATCGCCCTTGAGGGGGATTACTACACCCTGCGCACGCGCATGCTGGCCGTGCGCTGCTTCGACGAGGCCACCAACGCGCGCCTGAACCAGCAGATGGCCCGGATGCTGTCCCTGGGCGGGCTGGCTCAAGCGCTCTCCGAGAAAAAGCCGATGCAGCTGACCGTGCAGCAGGTGAAGGTGATCGGCCACGACGTCGATGGCGCCTACTTCACGCTACAACTGCGCGTCCCGCGCGATGGGGTGGCCCTGGTCGAAGGCAAAAAAACAGTCTCCTCGGAGCGCACCAGCCGGTTCGAGACCATCCCTTCGGTGGATGCCTTTTTGAATCGCGTGAAGGATCACGAGGCGACCCTGACCGAGTTGATGACCTGTCTGCGCGATGACCTGGCCGAGGCCGTCGCCCGTCATCGTCGCAACCCCGACGACGAGACGCTCCTCCTGGCGATTGCTCAGCTGGAGGAGCGCTGTTTCGACAACCTGCAGCGCTACGCGAAGGTGATCGGCGACGATGCTCTGCTACTGTCCATCGAACGCGACGAGCTGGTGCGGACCATCGGACGGCACAAGAAAGAGTTCCTGGTGGCCCTGAAGCGCGCGGTTCCCCCCGAGAAGAAGCCATGATGCCCCTCCTGCTGGCCCTGTTGCTCGCGCGCGCCGACTTCACGGAGGTGAAGCTCGACAGGCGCTTCGCTGCCTACCTGCAAGCCAGCCCACTACTCATGGAGACGGCTGGGGCCAAGATCATCCGCCTGAAGGATGGCCGACACGTCCTGCTGGGAGTCGGCTCGGTGGCGCTGGAAGATGACCGTCCGAAGACCCGCATCGATGCCGAGAAGATCTGCCGCGCCAAAGCACTGGCAGCCATTGTCAGCGAACGCGAAGGGGTGCAGGTCGCTCATGAGGAGAAGGTGAACGAGAAGACAGTGATCGTCCTCGACGATGGCAAGGAAAAGGCGAAGAGTGTGACCGAGCTACTTTCGGTGACCCGGACGCGCGTGAAGGGCTACCTGCGCGGGATGCAGCTGGCCGGGAGGTGGCGCTCCGACGATGGCAAGGTGCTCTACCTCGCCGTCGGCACCATCATTGACAAGGCCGGCGAGCCAGTGCCTCTCGACGACTGATTTCTCTCGGCGCGTTTCAGGAGATCGCTCATGTCCCTCATGCTCCGTCGCTCGCTGACTCTGGTGCTGCTCCTGGCCATCAGCCTGGCCAGCTCCGCCCCTGCCGCAGATGAACCAAAGCTGAAGGAAACGCAGGCGGTCACGCTGCATCTCAACAATGGCACCCGCGTGACCGGCATCCTGACGCTCGTGGGTTCCACGTCGGTACGGCTACGACTGCGTCCGGGACAGGCGGGCACTACCTACAACGCCACTGTCATCGACGCCATCGAGACGCGTGATGGCTACTTCCGCTACAACGCCGACGCCGGTGCGTGGGAGCATTCGACCGAAAAGCCGAAAGCGGCGGAGAAGCCGAAACCTCCGGAGAAGAGCAAGAACCCCAGTGCGTCCCTGCCCGCGATAAAGACTCCGGGCGCATCGACAAACAGGCCGCGCGAGAAAGAGGGCGAGCGCCCCGTGCTGGCAGACCAGACCGTGGTCGCCGAGGGGGTGGGGACCACTCCGGACGAGGCGCGGAAGGACGCCATCCGCGAGGCGGTGCGGAAGGTGGCGGGCGTGCTGGTGGTGGGCGAAACCACGGTCGAGAACGACAAGCTGATCAAGGACAAGGTGCTGACCTACAGCGATGGAGTGATCCTGCAGGACAGCTACCGCGAGGTGGAACGGAAGCGTGAGGGCGACATCTGGCGGATCAAGATCAGCGCGACGGTGCTGAACCGGAAGCTGGCGGAACGGCTGTCGGCCGCGGGGCTGACGGTGCGCGACGTGGACGGCGAAAAGCTGGCGGTGACGGTGTTGTCACGGGCGGAGGCGCGGAAGCGAGCGAAGGAGTTGCTGGAGGACGCGCTGGCGGATCTGCCGAAGTGCATGACCGCGGTGGCGGCCCGACCCACCGACCGCGATTATCTCGACGACACCGAGGAACTGCGCGTCAACGTCGTGGTCGGTTTCGATCAGAAACGCTACCAGGCGGTGCTCCTGCGGCTGTTGCCCGTTCTCGAGAAGATCTGCCTCGATGCCGGCAAGTTCGACTACCTGGGAGAGATGCCCGAGAAGCGCTCGGCAGTTACTCCGGGGCGCGTCCGCTCCCGTCCGTCCCGCAGTGTCAAGCGCGTGAAGCGTGGCGAGGGCACCGAGACGACCATCGAGGCGCCGGTGATCACCCCGCGTCAGAGTCGCGACTTCATGCACCTGAAGGTCGGTATCGAGGATCGCACTAGCTGGTATCTCTGGGTGCTTGTTTCGTCGTCATCGAACTGGCTCAACACACGCTGGCTGACCTTCCAGCTCGACTGCAAACGGGGGGCGATCGTCGAGAAACTCCTGGCCACGCCCTACCTGGTGGTCAGTCTGATCGACGCCGAGGGAAAAACCATCGCCAGCGAGGAGGTAGGCCTGCAGGAAGAACGCGCCAGGGATCGTCGTTGGCTCTCGGACTCGGGTTGGATGTCGCAGATGGCAGGCCCCGCCTCGCGCTCGGGGCGCGAGGCCATCCTGGGGCCCAACGTGGCCATCGCGCCGCTGTTCTTCACCTCGTCCTACAGTGCTCGCTACGCGGTCACGCAGTACGTCCGGATTAGCGTGAACATCGCCCCGGCCGAGCTGCGCCGGATGAAGGACATTCGCTGCGAGATCATCTTCCGCTAGTCGTCGGGCCGGTCTCGATCCAGCCGCCGCCCAGCACGCGCGTGCCCTGGTACAGCACCACCGCCTGACCCGGCGTGACGGCGCTCTGCGGTTCGTCAAAACGCACCCGCAGACGCGCACCATCCCAGGTGACGCGGGCCGGCGCGGCCGTGTGGCGATACCGAATCTTGGCCTGGCAGACGATCTCATCGGTAGGCGGCTCGATCAACCAGTTCACCCCGGAAGCGGTCAGCTCCGAGGCCAGCAGGTCGGCCCGATCGCCCAGCACCACGGCATTGGTCTCCGGCACGATCTTCAGCACGTAGCGACGCTCCCCCATCGCCACGCCCAGGCCCTTGCGCTGCCCGATGGTGAACCGCTCGATTCCGTCGTGGTCACCCAGCACCTGGCCATCCGGCGCGACGAACTGCCCGGCCGTCGCCAGCCCCGGGCGGCGCTCGCGGATCAACCGCGCATGGTCGCCGTCGGGCACGAAGCAGATTTCGACGCTATCCGGCTTGTCGGCCACGCCCAGCCCCGCCTCCCGCGCCAGAGCGCGCACGGCCTCCTTGCGATAGCCTCCCAGCGGAAACAGCAGCCGGGGCAGCACCTCGCGCCGGATACCATACAGCACGTACGACTGATCCTTGTCCGGGTCGTCCGCGCGGTGGAGTGCCACCTCGTCTCCGTCGCGCACGAGACGCGCATAGTGGCCCGTGGCGATGAAGTCGGCCTCCAGCTGCTGGCCGTATGTCCATAGCTGCCCGAACTTCAGCCAGCTGTTGCACACCACACAAGGGTTCGGCGTTCGCCCCTGGAGATACTCGTCGGCGAAGTAGTCGATGATGCGGTCGAACTGTGCCTCGAAGTCGAGCGCATAGAACGGAAGATCGAGCCGATCCGCCACCCGGCGGGCGTCGCCGGCGTCGATGGCGCTACAGCAGCCCTTCTTGTGGTCGGCCCGGCCGTCGGCTTCCGTGTGCGTGCCGGTGCGCATGAACATCCCGATGACCTCGTGCCCCTGCTGCTTCAGCAGGTACGCGGCCACGGAGCTATCCACTCCTCCGCTCATCGCCAGCACCACACGCGCCATGCCCGCTCCTCTCTCTGCCTCCATCCATAGACGTTACTCCTCTCCAGCATACAGAGAGGCGCGCATCCTCGCGATGGTTCTGGCCTTGTTCGCCGGAAGGGGACGCCGTATAGGGCAGGAGCGGCGAATCTGGGTCCCCCAGGAGGAGCGGATGTCCACCACGATCACTCCGGAAGGACTGGAACGCGGCGAGTTGTTTCTCCTGCCCGTCGCCCCGTTCAGCCTGCCCGACGACGAGGACCGTGCCTTCCTGCTGCGCCAGGAGGCCGCCCCTGGCTGCAAACATCTCTGCTTCAACCCGCTCACCCACAGCCTGACCGGCATTCGCCGTAGCGACCCCGCCCAGGAAGCACGCGTCCGCCGCCTGCTGGCCGACTTCTCCGAACGCGTCACCGCCTGGCTGCACGAGGCCTTGCCCGTCTACGCCGGGGGCATTCACCCCGATCGCGCCACCTTTCGGCCCGAGGAAGAGGCCACGCGTTGCGTGCGCCTGCACGCCCGCAACGATCTACTGCACATCGATGCCTTTCCCGGTCGGCCCGCCCACGGCCGACGGTTGCTGCGCGTCTTCGTCAATCTGCATCCGACCGAGCCGCGCATCTGGGCCACCTCCGAGTCGTTACCGCGCCTGCTCGACCGCTTCGCCGACCGGGTGCGCCGTTCGACGGCTGGCTGGTTCCACGAGCTTGGCGCCCGTCTCCGCAAACTGTTCGGCGGCGCCACCCCCAGCGACAGCGATGTCTTTCTGCTCCGCCTGCACGATTATCTGAAGAACGATCACGAGTTCCAGCATCGTGGCCCGCGCCGCCTGTGGCGGTTTCCGCCTGGTTCCGCCTGGCTGGCCATGACCGACGCCTGCTCCTACGCGGAACTGCGCGGCCGGTTCGCTCTCGAACACTCCTTCTTCATCGCGCCCGACGTGCTGTGCTGCCCCGATCACGCCCCGGCCCGTCTCGTCGCCTGATGCTTCCCTCCCGCTTGCTCCGCCTGGTACACTGACAGGTGGGGTAAATCACGGGAGGTGCGGTGATGCTGCGACATGGCTTGCGGGCAGTGCTGACGGCGGCGATGATCTTCGGCCTGGGCTGCGCGGAAAGCGAGCCCGAGCGCGCCACACCCAAACCGGTGGGCAAGGCCGCCGCGCCGGCGGCGGCCGAGGGCAAGCGCGTGCCGATCGCTGACCATCTCACCCTCGAGATCTTCCCCGATCGTCGCCGGGTCCTGGTCGAGGCCGAGGTCTGCCTGCGCGAAGGGCCACTCGAACAGCTGCTGACGCGCAAGGGGCGCAAGGAGCACGAGGCCGTTCTCGCCGCCGACGTCGATGCCCGCAAGATTCACGAGGCGCTGTTGCTGGCCCGGGCCAAGGAAGGAACCCCGGTGCGCTGGCTGCCCACCTTCCGCGCTCCCACCGGATCGACCATCAAGGTCACTCTCGTCTATGACGACAAGGGAACGAAGAAGAGCGTCTCGGGACGCTCGTGGGTCAAGAACCGCAAGTCGGGCAAGGAGCTGGAAAGCGACTGGGTCTTTGCCGGCAGCATGTTGATCGAGAATCCGTTCGACAAAACTGCGCCGAAGCACTACCTCGCCAACGACGGCGACGTGATCTGCCTGTCGAACTTCGAGGGGGCCATGCTCGACCTCCCCATGAAAAGCTCAAAGGACGACGCCGACCGCTCGTACGAATGCTGGACCGAGCGCATCCCGCCCACAGGCACCCGGGTCACCGTGATTCTCGAACCCGTCGAGGAAAAGAAGTCGGACAAGTGACCGGGCTCCCGGAAACGACACAGCCGGCCAGTCGGTCGAGGACGGAGCATAACCTCTCTCCTCGACCGGCTGGCCGGTGCGTCCATCCGGATTCGACGGCGACAGTCTCAGGCAGCCAGCAGCGGTGCCACCAGACGCTGCGCCTGATGCAGGACGATCTCCAGGGCGGTGACCAGGCGGTCGGGGCCACGGCCGTCGATCAGCTTGCGGCCCGCCCGGGACATGCACTGCCGCTCCAGCGGGTCGCTCAGCAGTGTACCCACTGCCTGGCGAATGGTGGCGGCCGACAGGGTCGCGTGCCAACCCAGACAGCTGGCCGCGCCGGCATCTTCAAGGCGCTGCGCGGTCGGCCAGTGGGTCTCGGACTGCACCACCACCAGCTGAGGCACGCCAACGCAGGCCAGCTCCAGCGACCAGCTATTGCCGGCGGTCACGGCCAGGTGGCTGCGCGAGATGCGCAGGGCGTACTCGTTGGGCTCGCTGGCGACCTCCAGGCGGTCGGGATTGCTGGCGGCCAGCTCGCGGAGGGCCTCCAGGTCCGGGTGATGCGATCGGACCAGGATATCGACCCGGCCGACCCGGGGGCAGTTGAGCAGCTGACGCGCCATCTCGGCCGACTGGTTGTTCGTGTCGTCGTCGCCCAGGGCCACCAGCACGCGGAAGGGCTGGGCGGGCTCCTGGGCCCGCAGCGGGCGAACCCGGCGGATTTCCGGGCGGATCAGGGCGTAGCGCTGGCCCAGCAGTAGCTGGGTGCCGCGGCGGAACTCGTAACCTTCGCGAGTCGGACCCAGCAACGGGTTGACCACCAGGTTGGACGAGAAGGCCGAGGCCGCCACGCTGTCGATGGACATCACGACCACCCCGGCGGAGCGCAGGGCATCGAGATAGGTCTCATCGACCCCGGGACCATCGACGACGACAGCGGCCGGCTGCAGGCGGCGCACCTCGCGGAGGATCTGCTCGCGATCTTCCCGCGAGCCAATCGGTGCGGTCGCCTCGATCCAGTCGTTACCGCCACGCTTGATCGGCTGCGCCAGAGAGGGCGGATCGAGCTGGGAGAGGAAGTGGGCCGAGCGGCGGCGACGCTGCAGCGCGGCGGCGTAGATCATGCAGCGCCAGAAGTTTTCCCAGCCAACCCGGGGGCCAGCATCGACGCGGAAGAGAACGGGAGCGCGAGTCATCTTCTGTTCCGTCCGACAGAATGGAAAGGGGGGATCGACAAGCTCCGCCCAGGGACCCTGTGCGTCAACCGGCGCGCCGGGGGAGGCGCGACGGAGCATCAGGGCCTGTTCGGGCCAGGCCGGTTCGAGTGGGAGCAAACTCGGGGTGAGGAATCAGGGCTCGCGAGGCGAGTCCGTCCAGACGGGGGAGAAGATCGTGGGAGAATGACAAACGCCGAGGACGAGCAACCGGGAGCAGATCCCGGAGGCAAGGAGTCCGTTCATCGGCACCTCTGTTACGGGCCTTCCATGGCCTGGTCGCGGGCGATGCGACGAGCTGTTCCGTGTGGCCGGTTTGGAAATCGAGGGGTGAAGAAGGGTGCGAATCATTCGCTTCCGTCACCGGCCGAGGGGGATCTTAATCCACGCGACGGCCGCAGAAAAAGAGCAACCTCCCCCCTGGTTTGGCTGGCCTTGGCGACGTTCTAGCCTACTCTGACCGCATCTCCTGGACCTCCTGGTTGAGCCACCATGACCCCTTCTCCCAGTCCCTTGCAACGCGTCGTCGCCGTCCCTCATCTACCGCCGCGCCCGCGCGACGGACACAAGGGAACTTTCGGCAAGGTGCTGCTCGTCGCGGGCAGCCAGGGCATGTCCGGTGCCGCCATCCTGGCCGGCACGGCGGCGCTGCGCGGCGGCGCTGGCCTGGTGCAGGTGGCGGTGCCTGCGCCCATCGGTCCCATCGTCGCTGGTGGGCATCCCTGTTACATGACGCTCTGGCTGCCCGCCGATGCTCAGGGGCGGCTGGACTCGACGGCGCTGCCTCTGTTGCTCGAAGCGGCGCAGGCCGCCTCCGCGGTGCTGATTGGCCCAGGCCTCGGCGCCACGCCCGAGGTCGGCGCCCTGGTCCGTGGCCTGGCCGAGCAGGTCCCCCAGCCTCTCTTGCTCGATGCTGACGCGCTCAACAGCCTGGGGCCGCATCCCGACCTGCTGGGACGCCGACCTGGTCCCACGGTGCTCACCCCGCATCCGGGCGAGTTTGCCCGACTGATCGGCGCCGACACCCGCGCCGTGCAGGCCGACCGCGAGGTGCTGGCTACCGCCTTTGCTCGTCGGCACAACGTGGTTCTCATACTCAAGGGAGCCGGCACGATTGTCTGCGATCCCGGTAGCTCCTACGTCAACACCACGGGCAATCCGGGCATGGGCACGGGCGGCACCGGCGATGTCTTGTCGGGCCTGGTCGGTGCCTTGCTGGCGCAGGGACTCGCTGCCCTGGAGGCAGCCATCCTGGGCGTCTACCTGCATGGGCTAGCCGGTGACCTCGCCGCCACGGAATTCGGCGAAACCTCGCTGGTGGCCAGCGATTTGCTGACGTTTCTCCCCGCCGCCTTCCAGCGGCACGCAGCCGATTGAGAAGCTGGGCGGTCTGGGGTGGAATCTCCTCTGAGGTTCCGCCACAATACCCCGCCAGATCATCTCACGAAGGTGGGCGCCTTCACCCGGTGAGGCTCGAGGACATCCGACCATGAACCTGCTGTGTCCCAACTGCCAGAAGATGCTGACCGTGCCGGAGCAGTTTGCCGGCCAGCTGATGAAGTGTCCGCTGTGCAGCGGCACCTTCACTGTCCCAGCGCTGCCGGCAGGGGCCGAGCTATCCGCACCGGCAGCGCCGGCATTCACCGCGCCGTCCACCCCCAGCACCGCCCCATCGTCCCTGCCGACCGAGCCCGCCCCTCCCCTGCCGTCCACTCCGGCCTTCACCACTGGCCCGGCCGAGCCCGCCTTTGCCACGGGCAGCCCCCCGAAGAAAAGTGAGCCGGCCGCGCCTGCCACGCCACCGCCTTCCACCAGCCCTGGGCTGCCCGAGGGATACTCCCATCGAGTGCAACTGCAGGCCACCGAGAAGATGATCGAGTATCTCCCGGTGACCTGCCTGCTGATCATCTTCGTGCTGCAGTTCTTCTCGTGGGTTGGCGTCTATCCCGGTGGTGTGCCCGCCGTCACGCAGAATGCCTGGCAGGCGGCCTTCGGCGGCTACTCCTCCGATCCGGATATGAAGGAGAAGTTCCGCATCATCACCGAGCGCGATGCCGCCAAGATCAACGAAGACAAGCGCGTGGACTACAAGGAAGTCAGCAACGAGCCCGGCGTCAGCCCGTTGACCTTGCTCTACTTGCTCCCCTTCTTCCTGGTCACGCTGGTGCTGGCCATCTTCATCGTTGTGCAGCCCTACCTTGGCAGCCTCAAGCTTCCGGCGCAGGTCCTGCAGGTGCTCCCCTGGAAGTGGACGCTCCTGGCGGCCCTCAACGCCATCCTGCTGCTGTTCCTCTCGCTGCAGCTGGTGCTGAACTTCAGCCTCGAAAGCACCGTGCGCGTCTGGATCGAGAACAAGCCCGAGGTGAAGGTGGATCGCGACGCCAAGACCGAGGAAGTGAAGCAGAAGACTGCCCTGCTCGGCAACTTCCTGGGGCAGATCCGTCGGACGAACTACCTGGTGCTGGTGTTCTTCCTCCACCTCATCGCCACGCTGTCGGCCGCCCTGATCTACTGGCTGGAACGCCGGGGACCCAGCAAGCCGCTTCCCACGCTCGAGCTGCGCTGGTAAGCGGAACCCTTCCATCGAGGCGAAGGAGCGGCGGTTAGCTCGGCAGCTCGCCGGGCCAGCTGGCCGCTTCCTCGCCGTCCAGGCGGAGCGTCAGGCACTTGGCGCTGCCGCCCGACTTGATGAATTCGTCCAGCTCCACCTCGATGGGGGTGTAGCCCCAGTCGCGCAGGCCGGCCGCCAACTTCGTGCTACCGGCGTTCAAAATCACCGTCTTCCCCACTACCACCGCGTTACAGCCGAAGCGATGCGCCTCCTCGTCCGCCACGGGCAGCAGGCGCGGAATGTTTGCCTCGAGTACGCGCTGGCCGTAGCGATCGAAGGCGTCGGGGTAGTAGATCGCCTCGCCCGGCGCCAGCGGACAGAAGCAGGTGTCGAGGTGGTAGAAGTAAGGGTTGACCAGTTCCACGGGCAGCACCTGACATCGCAGCTGTTGCCCCAGGAACTGATGGCCCTGCACGTCGCTGCGGATGCGATAGCCGGCGAAGAGGCTTCGTCCACAGAACAGGGCGTCGCCCGCTCCCTCGAAGTAGGTTGTCTCCGGCAGGGTGTGGACGGTCCAGCCGTGCTCCGCGAACCAGGCGTCGAAGTGCGGCGTCTCGCGGGCGCGCACCTCGTGACGGAAGCGCGAGCTGTAGAACTGCCGGCCGAACACCAGTCCCGCGTTGGCGGTGAAGACCAGGTCGGGTAAGCCCGGTTGCGGCGTCAGCAGCTCCACCTGCACGCCCAGCTCGACCAGCTTCTCGAATAGCGCGCGCCACTGCTCGTGCGCCCGCGCCGGCGAGCTACCCCGATGCTTGCTCATCCAGGGGTTGATCTCGTACTCGATCCCGTAATAGTCCGGACTGCACATCAGGATGCGCGCCTGGCGCATGGCTCCCTCCTCATCCCTTGGTCAGTTCCGCCACCAGCGCTCGAAGGAAGGGCTCGGCGTCGGTCACCACGCCCACCGTCTGAATGCTGCCGCGGTCGGTCAACTTGGTCACCGTCGCGGGGTTGATGTCCACGCAGGCCACCTTCACCCAGGCTGGCAGCAGGTTCCCCGTGGCAATGGCATGCAGGGCCGTGGCCATCATCAGGGCGAACCCCACTCCCTGGATCTGCTCGCGCATGGTGCGCTGGGCCACCAGCACATCGGTGATCACCTCCGGCAGTGGGCCGTCGTCGCGGATGCTGCCGGCCAGCACGAACGGGATCTGGTGCTTGACGCACTCGTACATGATACCGCTCTTGAGCACCCCTCGCTCGACCGCGGTGCGAATACCGCCCAGTCGGCGCATGGTGTTGATCGCGCGCAGGTGATGTTCGTGCCCCTCCTCGGTGGGCAGGCCACGCTCTGCCGAGATGCCCAGGCTGGTGTTGAAGAGGCTCAGCTCGATATCGTGCGTGGCCAGGGCGTTGCCGGCGAACAGGACGTGCAGGTAGCCCAGGCGGATCAGCTGGCAGATGTGCTCGACGCTGCCGGTGTGGACGATGGCGGGCCCCAGCACGGCCAGGATCTTCTCGCCCGCCTCGCGGGTACGGCGCATGGCCTGGGCAATCTCGCGCACGGTCACGCCCTTGGGCTTCTCGCTGGAGACGGGGCTGGCCATGAACTCGAAGAGGTTCGTCCGCGCCTGCGTCTCGGCCGGAAAGACGCGCAGCCCCTGGCGCCCGACCACGATGCGGTCGCCCGTGCGCACCTCGGTCATGGGCACGCAGCGGGCCGACGATCCCTGGGGATCAATCAGGATGCCGCAATCCATCTCCTGATCTTCGACGTCGATCCACTCGCCGCCCAGGCGGACCTGCGTGCGATAATTGGTGCTGCTGTAGAACTCCTCGGGGAAGGCGCCATCCATGTCGGCAGCGATGGTCTTGCAGTCGCTGGTGGTGACCGGTACCGCTCCATGGTCGTGGATGTGGCCCAGGATCTGCCGCAGCGTCTCGGGGGTCTCGGCGCGGACCTCGATGCGGGCGTAGCTGGTGTCGGCCTGCTTCTGCCCGACGCGGATGTCCTTGATGACGTAGCTGCCACCCTGGGTGAGGATCTCGTCGAGCACCTTGGGCAGCAAGAGCGAATCGATGATGTGCCCCTGAATCTCGACTTCCTCGTGGATGGCTGGCCGCGCTGGGCTGGTCATGGGTGGTTCTCCTGGCTCCAGGTCGAGACACGCGCCCCTTCATTGTACACGACCTGACCGTCCGGCCATCTCCTCGGTTGGCAACCGGGCGGCGCACTCGGTACCATGCCAGAAGAGATCTCAGAAGGAGGCGCCATGTCTGCCGAGCAGCCGCACGCCAATCTGTTCGAGGTGACCCGGATCGAGGGGGTTACCGTGGTCCGCTTTTCTCGCCGCACCATTCTCGACCCGGACCTCGTCGAGGCCCTGGGCAACCGTCTGACCGACCTGGCTCGCGCCGAGAAGTGCCAGCAGGTGGTGCTCAACCTGGGTATGGTGGAAAGCTTGACCAGCGCCATGCTGGGCAAGTTCGCCAGTTTGCATCAGATCATCTCCGCCACGGGCGGGCAGGTGGCCTGCTGCCACGTCGGCGACTTCCTGCGCACCATCTTCATCCTGTGCCGTTTCCCCGAGTCGATCCCCATCTTCCCCGACGAGGCCACGGCCATCCAGGCCCTGCGCGAAATCGCTCCCCGTACCTGATGGGCTCCTGCGGGCACCCGACTCCCGAGACGGTGACATGAACCAGCCCTTCTTCTCCACACGCCAGCGCAGCGCGGTTACCCTGCTGGAGTTACTGGTGGTGGTCGCCATCGTGGCCGTTCTGGTTGCCTTGCTCCTACCTGCGCTTCATCAGGTACGGCTTGCGGCCCTGCGCGCCGAGCGCGCCAACTGGATTTATCAGCGATCTTTGGGCAAGAGTGGTCCCCGACAGCTGCCGATCAAGGTGCTCTTCATCGGAAACAGTTACACCGCGACGAACGATCTGCCTGGCATGGTCGAGGCCCTGGCGCGGGCCATCGAGACCCGCCCTGGCCTGGTGGTGGCGAGCCATCTCGTGGGAGGGGCGACGCTGAAAAAGCACTGGGACGACGGGACGGCTCTGCAGAAGATTCAATCCGACGATTGGGATTTCGTCGTGCTCCAGGAGCAGAGTCAGACTCCGCTTCCCCATTTCGGACGCGATGAACTCTTCTACCCCTACGCGCGACGCTTCGCCGAGCAGATCCGCGAGGTGGGTGCCCTTCCTCTGTTTTACATGACCTGGGCCCGCCCCGACACGCCCGGACCGCAGGAGTGGTGGACGAGTTCCTACGTGGGGATATGCAAGGAACTGAATGCGGAGTGTGCGCCGGCGGGCATGGCCATGGAGAAGCTGAAGCAGAGTCTGCCTGGGCTGACACTGTTTCAGGATCCCGGCGGGCATCCCACCCCCCAGGCTACTTATCAGATCGCGTGTGTCTTCCTGGCCACGCTGTTGGACCGGCCACTCGAGGGCCTGCCTTCCCAGGTGACGGTGAATGCCACCACCATCCAGGTCGCCCCCGAGCAAGCCGCCTGGATGCAGCGCAACGCGTGGGAGTCGCTCCAGGAGGTCAAACGACGCATCCGGCCCCGGGGTGGCTACTTCATGCCGCGCTGACAGCCCGGGTGCTACTTCCGGCACCAGAGAAACCGGGTCCAGCCCAGGGGGCCCAGCCACTCCGCGGCGACGGTCTTGCCCGGGTGCTTGCCCGCGAGCTGCTGCACGTCCTCGTGCATGCGGTTACCGCTCACCTCGGGGGGAGCATACTCCTTTAGCACCTCAGCCACGGCGCTATCGCTGTCGCCAGAAAGCAGGACAATGCGCCGGGCGGCGCGTGGAGTGCCGCTCATGGTTGCACCTCGCGCATTAATGCGTTCAGGCGATCTCGGGCCGTCACCAGGAGCGAGGGGGGATCGGGCCATTGCTCGAGAATCCCACTGCCGCTGTAGCCGCGCCGGGCCAGGCGTTCGAGCAGCGCACGCAATCCCGCTGGGTCGCGCCCTGCCGGCCCCGTGAAGAGCACGAGGTGGCTATCGCGGTCGCCGTGGTTCTCGTGCAGGTGCAGGTGGACGATGGGCACCTCGGGTCGCAGCCGGTCGATGTAGCCGATGTAGTCGTTCCGGGTGGTGTGGTGCAGATTGGCGTGCCCAATGTCCAGGCACATGCCCACACCGTTGCGGCTGCCGGGCAGCAGAGCAAAGAGCCGATTGAAATCTTCCGGTCCGGTGCCGGGCACGTTCTCCAGCGAGAGTTTGATGCCGGCCACGCCGCAGCGATCGACCCAGGGTCCCAGGGCGCGAGCGAACTCTTCGACCCGATGCGGTTCGCTGAAGTGAATGTTTAGCACTGCCGCTCCCAGGTCCACCGCCAGGCGCAGGCTGTCCTCCAGCCCACGATGCGAGGAGACGCGCAGGGGATCAGACTCGATGGGAGCATGGACAGAAAGCCGCATGCCCACGTCGCGCGCCCGGGTCCGAAACTCCTGCCGCTGAGCCGCGCTGATGTCGGAGGCCGACCAGCCCAGGGCCGCGTCGGTCCGTCGGTCGGGAAACCATTCAAAGGCCTCGAACCCCTGCTGCAGCGCGAAGTCGAACGGCAGGGTGAACGGCGAGGCGGAGAAAGCACTTTGGTTGCCGACACGAATCATGGGGACTCCCTGGTCGGCTGGTCAAGTTCCTCGTGGAAGGTCTGGCGGATGGCGGTCAGGGTCTGGGCGGGCGGAGTGCCTTCTTCCTGGTGCAATCCCATGGCGACGTAGCGGGCCAGGTCGGCCAGCACCGCGCCCCACAGGGCGGGATCTTCAAAGGCTCCCGCCCGCACCGAGCATTCCAGGCTTTCTCCGTCGAGCCACGCCCGCAGTAACTCGACGGCACCTTCCGGCGGAGTGGGTAACGCACTCATGGTGACGGCTTCCCTGGAGGGGGCGTCTGGCCGGGGCGCGGCCGAACGCGGAGATGGATCACGGGGCCCCGGCCTCGGCTAGCTGCTCGAGTAACTCCGGCGACACTTCACGCACACCGCGACACTTGGGGTACTTGCTGCACCCCAGGAACCAACCCTTGCGTCCCTGGCGCAGCTTCATCGGCGCAGCACACTCGGGGCAGGTTTCGCGAATCTCAATCTGCGGCGTCTCCTTCTTCGGAGGCGGCGCGGGCAGGTTCAGCTGCTCGCGCAGCTCCTTCGTGAGCTGCTTGTAGTTGCGACACTTGGGATAGGCTGTGCAGCCCAGGAATGGTCCGCGCGGCCCGCGTCGCACCGCCATCGGACTGTTGCACTTCTCGCACGAGATGCCAAGGTTGGCCGGCTCCACCGGTTTGCCCTGGGAGTCCACGTCCTTGGCGTTTTTGCAGGCGGGGTAGCCCGTGCAGGCCAGGAATGGTCCGCGCCGGCCCTCGCGCAGGACCATCGCCTTGCCGCACTTCTCGCAGGTGTACTCCGTCGGCTTGGCCGTCTGGATCGGCTTGCCCTCGGCGTCGATCTTCATCGTCGTCTTGCACGTCGGCCGGCCTGTGCAGCTGAGATAATCACCCCAGCGGCCCGCGCGGCGCTCCAGCGGCTTGCCACACGTCGGGCAGTTGAACTCGGTCAGCACCGGCTCCGGCGGCGGCGGCTCGCCCTCGGCCGGCTTGATGTACTTGCAGCCTTCCTTCCACCCCGAGCAGCCGACGAACTCGCGTCCCGTCTTCTTGCTGAAGTTTTGTACCAGGGGGCGACCACACTTCGGGCACATCTCGCCCGTTTCCTGGCCGCGCTTGGCCGGCATCGCCTCCTCGGCCTTGGCCAGCGCCTCGGAGAACGGTCCCCAGAACTCGTCCAGCACCGCCCGGTAGGCCATCTTCCCCGACTCGATGTCGTCCAGTTCCTCCTCCATGTGCGAGGTGAACTTCAGATCCATCACTCGGGGGAAGTGTTCCACCAGCAGATCGGTCACCAGCTTACCCACCGCGGTGGCGAAAAACTTCCGGTCGCGCACCTCGATGTAGCCCCGCTCCGGCGAGGTAATCTTGCTGATGATTGTCGCGTACGTGCTGGGCCGGCCGATGCCGTCTTCTTCCAGCGTCTTGATCAGCAGACGCTCGTTGAACCGCTGGGGCGGCTTGGTGAAGTGCTGGCTGGCCGTTAGCTCCAGCCGATCCTGCGCCTGCCCCTCGCGCACGGCCGGCAACTCGCCCTCTTCCTGCTTGCTGCGCGGCATCACCCGCGTCCAGCCCTCGAATTTCAGCAGGCTGCCCGACGCACGCAACAGACCTGTCTCGCTTCCCTCTGTCGGCGTTGCCTGGACATGCACGGTCGTCACCGCCATGATCGCGGGCGTCATCTGGCTGGCCACAAACCGCTGCCAGATCAGCGTATACAGCCGCAGCTGATCGCCGGACAGTCCCAGGCTGGCGACGCGGTCAGGCGTGTAGCTCACGTCAGTCGGCCGGATCGCCTCGTGCGCCTCCTGGGCGCTCTTGCCCGACGCATACGAGTTGGCTCGCTCGGGCAGAAAGGCCTGGCCCAGCTGCGTGCCGATATAGCTGCGCACCGCCCCGAGCGCCTCGTTCGAGACGCGTGTGCTGTCGGTACGCATGTAGGTGATGAGCGCGATCTGCCCCTCGCTGCCCAGGGGGACGCCCTCGTATAGCCGCTGCGCGGTCTGCATGGTGCGCTGGGCGGTGAAGTGCAGGCGACTGTTGGCCGCCTGCTGCAGGGTGCTGGTGGTGAACGGCGCATCCGGCCGGCGCAGGCGGTCCTTCTGCTCGACGCGGGTTACGACGTAGCCTGCGCTGTCCAGGCGCCGGGCCACGCTCTCGGCCTCGTCGCGGTTCTTCGGCTCGTACTTCCTGCCGGCCCATTCCACCAGTTCGGCCAGGTAGGTGCCTTCCGGGATGGCCCGGGCGGCGCGATCCTTCTTGCGCTGGACGGCCGCGTCCTCGGCGTCGTCCGCTTCCACCTTGGCTGGCACCCCGGTTTCGATGATCACCAGCGGCTTGACGGGCAGCTTCATCGAACCGGCCGGGGCCAGCAGGGCCGCCACTTTCCAGTATTCCTCGGGCTTGAACGCCTCGATCTCCCGTTCGCGATCGACCACCAGCCGCAGGGCCACCGACTGTACACGGCCCGCGCTGGAGCCACGCGCCACCTTCTTGCCCAGGAGGTTCGACAGCGGATAGCCCACGACGCGATCGAGCAGTCGGCGGGCTTCCTGCGCCTGGACGCGCTGCATGTTGATGCGTCCGGGGTGTGCCAGCGCCTGCTGGACCGCCGAGCGGGTGATTTCGTTGAAGGCCACCCGGAAGGTGGAGTCGTCCTCCAGGCCCAGGGCCTGTTCGATGTGCCAGGCGATGGCCTCGCCCTCGCGGTCGGGGTCGGTGGCGAGGAAGACGCGAGCGGACTTACCGGCCTCACGCTTGAGTTCGGCCAGGATGTCCTTGGCGGTGCGTCGGCCGCGTGCCTTGCCTTCCTCACGTTCGACGACGACGTAGGTCGGCACCCAGCCGGCCTCGATGTTGACCCCGGCGACACGTTCGCCCTTCTTGCGACGGCGCGGCAGATCGCGCACGTGGCCGTAGCTGGCCAGCACCTTGTAGTGGTCGCCCAGGTACTTGTTGATGGTCTTGGCCTTGGAGGGCGACTCGACGATGACCAGGGTCTGCCCCGATCCCGCCGATCCCGTGGCCCGGGCGCGCGGCTTCTTCGTGACCCCGGTTTCACCGTTGTCGGCATTGCGGGGGCTACGTTTGCGACCAGTGGTAGCGGGTGCCTCGGCATCCGGTGTCGGCTTCTTGCGTGGCGGCACGTCCTTCTCCATTCCTTCGCGGTTGCCTGGGAACGCAAACGAGCGGTGGCGCTGGCACGCCTCCGCCCGGAAAGGGGTTCCCTGTCCTCGGGGTTGCCGTTGTGTTGCTCTTCAGACTCGCTACAATCAGCACCTTGAGCGAAGTCCGCATCTCACCCATACTATACGTGTGCGCCGGGTGTCAAGTCCCGCGGCAGACTACTGCATTGAGGCGCTCGCCGTAACCGAGGAATGGTAATGGCCTTCAATCCGTTCACGTGGTTCCGCAAGCATCAGAAGGTGCTCTTCGCCGGACTCACCATCCTGTGCATGGTTGTCTTCATCGGACAGTTCGGCGCCGGAGACGTGTTCTCCCGGACCCTGGGCTGGTTTGGCGCCAACCGCGCCTCCGGCCCAGTCGTCACCACGCTGCATGGCACCAAGGTGCGCGAGGGCGAACTCGATCGTCTCGTGCAGCAGCGGCGCTTTGCCAACGATTTTCTCTTCGCCACCACCTGGGATGCTCACGATCGGGTTTGCAAGACCCTGCTCGACGAGCGCCTCAAGCCCACCAGCACCGATAACCCCCTGTCCGGCCTGCGCGAGATCGTCGAAAGCGCCCGTCAGCGCACCGGCGGCAACCTCATTCAGACCGCGTTCACCTTCATGCGCCAGGGCATGTCGTCGCCCTCGCCCATTCTACGCATGCAGATCGAGGGTGAGCTGAATCGTCTCGAAGAGATTGCCGCCCGCGAGAAGGTGCGCGACAACCCCGAGAATCTTGCCGTCGTCCAGCAGGTGGCCACCATCCTCGGCTTCCAGTTCTGGATCACCGAGGCATCCCGACTCAACGGCGCCTTTGGTTACTTCCAGTCGCAGCGACGTGTCTTCCCGCGCGACTTCTACTTCGGGGGCGGCGACAAGGTCGATGACCTTCTCGACTTCCGCCTCTGGCAGCTGCAGGCCGATCGACTTGGCATTCAGCTGACCGACAACGATGTTCGTCGCGAGGTGGTGGCCGAGGCTGCCAACGGCGCCGTCTTTGAAGAGCGCGTGCCGTTCGACAGCGACCGCCGCGTCGTCGAGTTTCTCGCCAGCCAGCGCGCCGAGAATCTCCGCTTCACCGCACGCGATCTGCTCAACGCCGTGCGCGAGGAGTTCCGCGTCGTCCTGGCCCAGGGCATCCTCCTGGGAAGCGAGCCTGGCGTCCGGGCGTATCGCCTGGTGCTGGGTGCCAGTACGAGCCCGGCCGTGGGCACGCCAGACGAGTTTCTCAATTACTTCCGCGAGCAGCGTACCACCCTGCGCTACAAGTTCCTCAAGCTGCCTGTGGCCAGCTTCCTCGACCAGGTCAAGGACAAGCCGACCGATACAGAGCTGCGCTCGCGCTTCGACCGCTACAAGGATCAGGAGCCGGTGCCGACCTCGCGCGATCCAGGCTTCCGCGAGCCACGCCGCTTCCTCACCGAGTATGCCTTCGCCAGCCCGGCCGACAAGTTCTACGTCGATGCTGGCCGGGCCCGCCTGGCTACCTGGGCCGTTGCCTGTGCAGCCTCGGGCTGCCCCATCGAGACGGCCGCGCTGGTCCTGGCCGATCCGATCCGCCAGGAGTACGACCTCGACGTGAAGGTCAACGATCCGACCTGGTACTACAACCCGCGCGACAGCCTGATGATGCTCGAGGAGCGGGCCCGCAAGCTGCACTACACCAGCGTCATCCAGCCGCAACCGCTCCGCTGGCTGGTAGGCAGTCTGGCCGCCACGGGTGGCTCGCCGATGGTACCGCTGGCCAACCTCTACGGTGCGGCCACCGTCGAAGAAGTGACCACCGGTGTCCGCTTCGCCCTGACCCAGCTGCTGGCGTCGGCCACGCCCGACACGCTATTCGGCAGCGCCGCCCTGATTCTTCAGGCCATGCCCGAGCCGACGCCTTACCGTCTCATGGAGCCGCAAATCCTGGCCACCCTGATCGAGCGCTACTCCGAGGAGGAGCTGCGCAAGAACATGCAGGCGCTTCGCGACGAACTGAACAAGTTGCGCGGACGGGCGATCACGCCCAAGGAGCAGGAAGGCATCGACGCGCTGATCAAGAAGTTCGCGCTGGCCTACAAGAAGATGCCCGCGCCGATGACTCGTGACGCCATTGCCCAGGCGCTGAAGAAGAAGCAGGATCTGAACCTGCAACCGCTGGTGGACGCCATCATGCGGGTGGCTCGCTTCGACCGACCCGACCAGGTGGCTGACGCCCTGGGCATGCGGGTGGGCACCTATGAACCGGACCAGTTCCAGGTGCGCGACCCGCGCCGTGAGGACTTCGTCTTCTGGCGCTCGCAGGATCTGCCGTCCCGGCCGCGCGACTACGACAAGGTGCGTGGGGACGTCGAAACGGCCTGGCGCATGGAGAAGGCGCGCCAGCTGGCCCGCAAGGAGGCTGAACGTCTCGAGGACGAGATCAACAAGAAGAAGCTAACCCCCGCCGATGCCGCTCGCCTACTGGCCGAGCAGAAGGGCGAAACTTTCGAGCTGGACAGCATCGCGCAGTTCGTCCCGCCACGCGAGGTGCTGGCTGGGCGCCGCACCGAGTACACCCCGTACCAGGTGCCGGAAGATCGCCAGGGCATCTTCGAGTATGCCCCGGCTGAGCTGGCCAAGCAGCTGATGACGCTGAAACGGCCCGGTGAGGCTACCGTGGTGGTCGATCAGCCGGCGCGGAACTTCTACGTCGCCGTACTCATGGATCGCGCCGAGCCCACCGTGGCCGAGTTCAAGGCGCTCTACGAGAAGACCCCGCGCAACGACGCTTTGTACTCGATGTTCCTGGCCCAGCGCCGGGCCGACTTCCGCAAGTCGGTCCTCGAACAGCTCCGTCGCGAGGCCGGACCCGTGGAGAAGGACGGCCGCTTCAAGGTGGCCGATTCCGTGCGGCGTCGCGACAGCGGCCAGCGCGAAGAGGAGTAACCAGCCCCGAAGGCCGGTCGGCGGAGCTAACCCCTCCCCCGACCGGCCTTCCGCTTCTTCCCATGTCCTACCTGCAGCGTCTCACCGAACTGCTTGCTCAGGGGGTCCGCCAGATCCCGGCCGAGCGCCGTCAGCGCCACGTCCGCTTCCTGACGGCGTCCCAGAACCGTGACGGCGGGTTCTCCGGCCGCGAAGGTGGATCCGACCTCTACTACACCGGATTCGCGCTCCGTTCGCTCAGCTTGCTCGAGGCGCTCACCCCGCGCATCGCCGAGCCTGCCGGCCAGTTCCTGCGCGGCAGCCTGGCTGGTCAGACCTCGGTGGTGGATTTCTTCTCGCTCCTGTACGCATCACTCCTGGTGCAGGTGTCGTCTGGGCTGGATATCTTCGCCGACAGTCCACCCGACTGGCCCCAGCGCGTGGCCGACCTGCTGGAGAGTTTCCGGACCGCGGATGGCGGCTACGCCAAGGGACCCGGTGGCGCGGCCGGCAGCACCTACCATTCCTTCCTCGTGACGCTGTGTTACCAGCTGCTGGGCCGCGAGGTGCCGAAACCCGACCGGCTCGTCGAGTTCGCTCTGAGCCGACGCCGGGACGATGGCGGCTTTGTCGAGATCGCCCCCATGCGGCGCAGTGGCACCAACCCCACGGCGGCGGGAGTGGGGTTGCTCCAGGTCGTCACCCCCCAGATCTTCACCGAGCAACCGGTGTTGCGCCAGGGCGTCATCGATTTCCTGGTTGAGATGGCCTCGGTCGAGGGAGGCATCCGCGCCAATGGCCGGGTTCCCCTGGCCGATCTGCTCTCGACGTTCACCGGCGGATGGACCCTGGCGGAGCTGGGCGGCCTGGACCGGCTCGACCGCACCGACCTGCGCCACTACGCCGAGGCGGCCGAACTCCCGCAGGGCGGCTTCCGCGGCGGCCTGTGGGACGACGGCCACGACGTCGAATACACTTTCTACGGCCTGGGTGTGCTGGGCCTCGTGCATCTGCGAGGGGCGTAACTGCCCGCCGGGAACCGGATCGAGACAACGATGGCGCTGGTCGTTCGCAGCCTGACCAAGGACTATCCCACCCGTTCCGGGCCGTTGTCCGTGCTTCGTGGTGTGGACCTCGACCTCACCCCCGGCCAGGCCCTGGCCATCATGGGGCCGTCCGGGTCCGGCAAGTCCACCCTCCTGTACATCCTCGGCACGCTCGATGTCCCGACCGCGGGCACCGTCCGCCTGGACGACGTCGATCCGTTCGCGCTGGCCGAGCCCGACCTGGCCCACTTCCGCAATCGGCGGCTGGGCTTTGTGTTTCAGGATCACCACCTCCTGCCGCAGTGCTCGGTGCTGGAGAACGTGCTCATTCCCACGCTGGTCTCCCCCGAGCCCGCCCCGACGGTGCGCGACCGCGCTCTGCGTCTCCTGGAGCGAGTGGGGCTGGCCCAACGGCTCGACCATCGCCCTGCCGAGCTATCCGGCGGCGAACGCCAGCGCGTCGCCGTCGCCCGGGCCCTGATCCTCCAGCCGGCCCTGCTGCTGGCCGACGAGCCGACAGGCAACCTCGATCGTCAGAGCGCCCGGGGTGTCGGCAACTTGCTGCTCGAACTGTGCCGCGAGGAACGCAGCATGCTGGTGGCGGTGACCCACAGCGCCGAGCTGGCCCAGTCGTTCCCGCGCGTCCTGGTCGTCGAGGACGGCCGACTCGTTCCCGCCTCCATCCCGACGCCCTGACCGCATGAGTCCAGTCATGTCCCCCTTCCGCTTGCTGCTGCAGTCGCTGCTGTATCACTGGCGCGGCAACAGCGCCGTGCTTCTGGGGGTGCTCGTTGGCAGCACCGTGCTGACCGGCGCGCTGCTCGTCGGCGATTCACTGCAGGGCAGCCTGTGGGCGCGGTCGCTGCGCCAGCTGGGCTGGGTCGATCAGGCGCTGGTCACTCCGCGGTTCTTCCGGCAGCAACTGGCGGACGAGGTGCGCGCCACGGCCGAGGCGCGGGTTGCGCCGGCCATATTGCTGCGCTCGACCGTGGTGGTGCCTGGAGATGCACCCCTACGGAAACAGGCTCGTGGCGTCACCATCCTGGGGGTGGACGATGCCTTCTTTCCGCCGGGCCCGGTGCCTGGCCCACCGTTCGTACAGATTAACGCCGAACTGGCCCGCGAGCTGGATCTTCGCGAAGGGGCGGCTCTCGACATCCGTCTGGTCAAGCCCAGCGCGTTGCCGCGCGAGGCGGCGCTGGCCCGCAAGGACGTGGCCATCGGCGACTGGCGCGTCGAGGTCACCCGGGTGCTAACCGGGGATGAGCCAGGGAACCACTTCAACCTGCGGCCGGCTGTCGAGGCTCCGCGCACGGTGCTGGTGCCCCTGTCACAGTTGCAGGAGCAGCTGGGGATCGGTCGCGAGGTCAACGCTCTGCTGGCTGCAGGAGAACCCACCCGACTCCGCTCGGCGCTGGAGAAGCATCTCACGCTGGAAGATCATGGCCTGACGTTGTTCACCCCTGCTCGCCGGGCCCAGGCGCTACTGGCACGCTACGACCGTAACCGCGACGGCATCCTGCGCGGCACCGAGTGGGCGCGTCGCAGCGACGGGAAGCGCCAGCCGCGCTTCGCCGAGGTGCTGCTGCGCGGCATGAAGCAGGCGAAACCCGACATCCTGACGCACGAGGAGATCACCGAGTTTTTCCAGCGCCAGTATCCGTATCTGACTCTGGAGAGCAAGCAGCTGCTGCTGTCAGCGACCACTTCGCGTCGCGCTCAGGAGGCAGCTGCGCAGGTGGGCCTGCACGCCGATCCGCTGCTGGTGTACCTGGCCCGGCTGTCGGCCGGAGAGAAGCGCATCGCGGGGGTGGTGGCGGCTGTACCTCCCGACTTTCTCGATGGAACCGGGGCGAAGCTGGCCGGGCCAGACGACATCGTGGTGATCGACTCGGCCTGGCCCGAAGGGCAGCGGCCCCGCGCTGGCGAGGCGATCACACTTACTTACAAGCCGCCCGAGAGCCATGGTCCCGCGGCCGATCTGAAGCACGAGTTTCGCCTGGCCGGTCTGGTGCCGCTGACGGGCCGGCTGGCCGACCCCGCCCTGACACCGGAGTTCCCCGGCATCACCGACAAGGACGACACCAGCGACTGGACCTTGCCGTTCGATGACCCCGCCTGGGATCAGCAGACCATCCGGCGCGAGTACACCGACGCCTACTGGGATGCCTACCGAGCCACGCCGAAGGCCTACATCCGCCTCGATGCCGGACGCCGACTCTGGAGCAGTCGGTTCGGCGACACCACGTCGATCCGTTTTCGCCTGACGGGTGCCAACGATCCCGCCGCCCTGACGGACGCGGCCCAGAAACTCGCTGCGGCGCTGCTGGCCTCGCTGCCTCCGGAGGACAGTGGATTTGTCTTCGACCCGGTCAAGGCCAGCGCGCAGGAGGCGAGCCGCGGCGGCACCCCGTTCGGCCTGTTGTTCCTGGGCTTCAGCTTCTTCCTCATCCTGTCGGCGCTGCTGCTCGTTGGGTTGCTCTTTCGTCTAAACCTCGATCGCCGGGCACAGCAGGTGGGGCTGCTGTTCGCCGAGGGCTTCCCGCGCCGGCGCGTCCTGGAACTGCTACTCGGCGAGGGTAGCGTGCTGGCGCTGGTGGGGGCAGGGCTGGGGCTGCTCGTCGCGCTGGGCTACTCGCGGATGCTGGTGCAACTGCTGACCGCGCTGTGGCCGGGCGGAGGGTTGCGCTCCTTCCTCGAACCGTACTGGACCTGGACCAGCCTGGCTGCGGGCGCTGGCGGTGCCTTTCTCGTCAGCGTGCTGACAGTCGCCTGGGTAGTGCGTCAGTTTGCCCGGGTGCCACCACGGATGCTGCTGGCCGGGCGCACCACTGGCGAGGGCGAGCCTGGTCTGGCGCCACCAGCGAGGTGGCCGCTGCCGGTGGTCATGCTCAGCGTGCTCGTGGGGCTGGTTCTCCTCGTCGTCGGACCGTTCATCCCTGGACACGAGGCGAAAGCGGGCACCTTTTTCTCCTCGGGCGGGTTGTTTCTCACGGCGGGGCTGGTGGGGTTGTTCGCCTGGATGCGTAAGACTCGGCATCGATCGGTCGAGGGGCAGGGCTGGTGGAATATCGCCTGGCTGGGAGTGCGCAACGCCGCCCGATATCCCGCGCGCAGCCTGCTCACGGCAGGTCTGCTGGCGTCGGCCTCGTTTCTGCTCGTGGCGGTCGAGTCGTTTCGTCGGCATGTCCATGCGGGCGAGGGGACGATTCACGAACCAGACGGTGGGTTTGCCCTGGTAGCCGAATCTGATCTGCCCATTGTCCGCGATCTGAACTCGCCTCCGGGACGGCGCGAGATGCTCGACCGCCTGGAACGTCGGCTGCAGGCTCGCATGGCTCCTGAGGAGGTGCGCCGCACCCTTGACGAGGCCGAGACTCTGTTGCGCGAAACGACCATCGTCGCCCTCCGCGCACGCAGCGGCGATGATGCCAGCTGTCTCAATCTGTTCCAGCCGCGTGCTCCCCGGGTGCTGGGCGTGCCCAGGAGTCTGATCCAGCGCGGCGGTTTCGTCGTGGCGTCCAGCCTGGCGTCCACCGCCGAGGAGAAGGCCAACCCCTGGCTGGTGCTGCTCCGCGAGGGCGAGGCGGTGCCGTCCTTTGGCGAGGGCAACACCGTGCTGTGGATGCTCAAGTCGGGGCTGGGCGGCACGCTGCAGGTTCCCGACCAGGCGGGCGATCTGGTCACCTTCCAGGTAGCGGGCCTGTTGCAGGACAGTGTCTTTCAGTCCAGCCTGCTGGTCAGCGAGGAGCGGTTTCTCCGACTTTATCCCGACCATGAAGGCTATAACTATTTCTTGATCACCCCGCCAGCCGGCCGGGCCGACGAGGTGAAACAGCTGCTCGAGGCGGCCCTGGACGAGCGTGGTCTGGTCGTGGCGCGTTCGGCGGATCGTCTGGAGGCGTTCCTGGCCGTCGAGAACACCTACCTGACGACGTTTCAGGCCCTGGGTGGGCTGGGGTTAATCCTGGGGTCGCTGGGCCTGGCTGTGGTGCTGTTGCGGTCGATCTGGGAACGCCGGGCCGAACTGGCCCTGTTTCGCGCCCTGGGCTGGAATCGGCGGACACTGGGCTGGCTGGTGCTCAGCGAGAACGCCTTTCTTCTTCTGGTCGGTCTACTGATCGGCTCGGGAGCCGCCCTGCTGTCGATCTCGCCGCAGCTCTTCCTGGGGGAGGGCAGCGTTCCCTGGCCCCGACTGCTGGTCTTGTTCACCCTGGTGCTGGCTGTGGCTCTGGCCGCCGGAGCGGTCAGCGTGTGGTCTGCCCTCCGTGCTCCGCTGGTTCCGGCCCTGCGCCGCGAGTGATTATCGAGGATATTGACGATGCCGAGAAACATGTGGCTGGTCTACGTCGCGCTGGCAGGGCTGTCGTGGGGCACTTACGTCCCGCTCATCTTCTACGGTGGCAGCGAACTCGTCAGCGATCCGAAGGTGCAGACCCCCGCCCGCGTGCTGGCCATCCTCTGCGTCGGCGTCGCCTACTTCGTCATCGGCGTGCTCTACCCTGCCTTCTATCTGCTGCGCCTGCCAAAGCAGGATCGCCCCGAACGCAGCTTCACCGGACTGTTCTTCTCCGGCCTGGCCGGCGCCGCCGGTGCCGTGGGGGCCATCTGTGTGATCTTCGCCACCTCCAATTCCATCCTGGCCGCCCGCGCCACCGACCAGCCGCCGGGCACCTACAAGCTGTTCATTGCGCCGCTGATCTTCGGCCTGGCCCCGGTGATCAACACCCTGGTCAGCATCTTCTGGCATCCCAAGAAGGGCGAACCGTTCCACTTCGGCTGGCATGTCCCGCATGGCCTGCTCTGGGTCGGTATCGTCTCGGTCGGCCTCGGCGCCGGGCTGGTGCTGTACTCCAAGGGGTTGCTCGAAGAGAAGGCCCCCGCGCATGCTCAGACCGTCGACGAGAAGCCCCGGCCGACTCTCATGGAAACCATCACCGAGGGCTACACCGGCAAGGCACCCTGGCTGCTCTTCGTCACGCTGGCAGGTCTGTCGTGGGGCACCTACGTCCCGCTCATCTTCTACGGCGGCAGCGAGCTGGGAGGCAAGCCGTCGTCGCGCCTGCTGGCCATCCTTTGCGTCGGCGTGGCCTACTTCTTGCTTGCCGTGGTCTTCCCGGGGATCTACCTCTGGCAAACGCCGGCCGACCAGCAACCGCGCTGGTCGTCCAGCACGGGGTTGACCTTCGCGGGCCTGGCCGGGGCAGCAGGCGCCATCGGTGCCATCTGCGTCATCTTCGCGACGAAGTCGGCCATCGAGGCTGCCAAGGCAGCAGGTCGTCCGCCAGCTACCTACAAGCTGTTCATCGCGCCACTGATCTTCGGCCTGGCTCCGGTCATCAACACCCTGGTCAGCATGGTCTGGCTGCCCGAGGCAGGCGACCCGTTGCGGTTCGGCCTGCTTCAGCCACACTGGACGCTGTACCTGGGCATCGTGCTGGTGGGTCTGGGAGCGGCTCTGGTGCTCTACTCGAAGGAGCTGTCGGAGGCAGCCCCCGCGCCGCGGCCGGCCCCCGTGCCGGAGGGCGCACGATGACGCACGAGGAGGCCATCCCCCGCGCGGAAGGCATACTCGCCCATGCCTGGATGGTGCGTACCTTCCTCAAACACGCCGACGAGGCCCAGGAGGACGAGGAAATCCTGGAGGTGCATCGCACCATCTTCGACGTGTGCCGGGCCGTCGAGCCGGCCAAGCAGCGGAACGACGCCGGCGAGTACATCCAGCGGCTGCGCGGCAAGCTAAGCAAGCTCCGCCGCGCCGCCGTCTTCTTCGCCGACAACTTCAAGCGCGTCACTGACCACACCAACTGGCAGATGGCCGCGTTGTCGCTGAGTACCTGCGTCACTCAGCTCGAGGAGTTGCTGGCCCAGGTGCCGCGAGGCATGCCGCCCGCTGCGTCGCCCTCAGCGCCGACGGACCCACTCGGCTAGGCTGTACTTCGTCTCGACCAGGCGCGCGACCTCCTCGGCGGGCCAGGTGTCGAGCGGCTGCTCGGCGCGCCAGGCCAGGCGCAGGGTTTCGACCAGCCAGGCCCGCGGACGTTCGAGATTGCGGATGAAGTCGGCGTGTGCGCGATCGGCGCGATACTCTGGCTGCCGCACCGGCTGCCGCAGGTAGCGCGGCACCATGGACAGGTCGAACTGGTAGAGCAGGGTACCATGGTGCAGGATGTGGTGCCGCTTACGCTGCTGGGCGTTGCCGGAGAACTTGCGTCCGTCGAGGATCAGGTCGCTGATGCCGGCGATCTCCAGCCCCGGCAGTGCGAAGGCGTCGATGATTCGCCCCAGGATGGCGTCGTAAGAAGAGCGAATCTCACTGAGCCTGGGGTCGCGTTCGAGGGCGAGCACGAGACTGAAGCAGAGGCAACCCTGGCCGAGCAGCACGGTGCCACCGCCGGACGAGCGTCGCAACACCTGCACCCCATCGCGGGTGCAGGTGTTGTCCTCGACATCCTCGCCCAGCTTACCGCCGGACCCCAGCACCACCGCCAGGGTGGACCATTCCCAGAACCGTAGCACCTCACCACTCCGGCCGGCCTCGGCTTCGAGCAGCAGCGCCTCGTCCAGGGCCAGATTCTCCGCGGCACTACCCAGGGTGCGATCGAGCCAGCGCACGTCAGCGTCCTGCCGGGTCGGGGGTACGGACAAAATCGACGATGAGCAACCCCAGCGCGAGGGTGAGGATCAGAATGGACACCACGCGGATCACCTCGAAGACCGCATGGGCGAAGCTGATCCACCCAATGGCCATGAGCACCACGGCGAGCAGGAGTAGACGGAGGCCGAGAATGTGCATGGGGAATCCTACCTGGGGAGGCGCCATGGAGATAACTTATCCCCCCGCGGGCGTCATTGCCACCCGGAAGCCGAGGAAGGCATGGCGTCGGCCGGGGTCGCCCCAGCGCGAGGCAGAGCGGCACAGCCACGGTTCGCTGACCCAGGCGCCGCCGCGGGCCACGGGAACACCCGTGTCGGTCTGGTGCGGGTCGGTGCGGTCGACGGCAGTGTACCAGCGCTTGCGGTCGGCGCACCACTCCCACACGTTGCCGTGCATGTCGTACAGGCCGAAGGCGTTTGGCGAGAATCGGCCGACGGGGAACGTCTCCTCGCCCCAGCGGCCGCCGCAGCTGAGCAGCTCGGGATGCGCCTCCGCGCCAAAGTGATACGCTGATGTGGTTCCGGCCCGGCAGGCGTACTCCCACTCCGCCTCGGTCGGCAGGCGGAAAGCACACCCGGTCCGTCGGCTCAGCTCGGCACAGAACGCCAGGGCGTCGGCCTGGCTGACCTGCTCGACGGGACGCTGCGGTCCGGGGAAACGCGACGGATTGCTCTGCATGATCGCGCGCCACTGCGCCTGCGTCACCGGGTAGGTGCCCAGCCAGAAGCCGTGCGACAGCGTCACGCGATGGCGCGGGCCCTCGTCGCTCATCCGGCCGGGTTCGTCGTCGGGGCTGCCCATCAGGAAGCTACCCGGCGGAATCAGCGCCATCTCCAGTGCCGCCTCGGCCGCCAGTACCACTCGCAGACGCGGCACTACCGGACGGACTCCGCGCCGCAGTAACTCTTGCAGGCGCGCTTCCTCCGACCGGCGGCCCGGGTCATCGTGCCGACCATGCCGCAGTATCTCGCGCAGGTGAATCATCTCGGCGCAATCGGCGGCTCCCTCCTCTTCCAGACTGTCGGCCAGCGCTAGCCAGGCCGTCGCGTCCGTTGGATCGATGATGATTGCCTGGCGCAGCGTTTCAACTGCACTCGCCACCATGACCGGCCCCATACCCTCATATACTGAACCCGATCCAGGCGTGCTGCCCCTCCCTGTCTTCCCTGAGGATCGTGTCGTGAACCTCGTCCTGTACCCGGCTGTCGAGCCCGAACGTCTTCAGGCAATCATTGCAGCTTCTGGCTCCGCTCGCCTCTGCAATGCGGTACAACCCGACGAGGCGATGGCCCACCTGCCCGATGCAGACGCTTTCTTCGGCAAGATCACCCCGGAGCTGCTGGCGGTCGCTCCGCGGCTGCGCTGGGTGCAGGCTCCCACCGCCAGTCTCGAACACTACCTGTTTCCCGCGCTGGTCGAGCATCCCTGCATCCTTACCAACATGCGCGGCCTTTTCTCCGATGTGATCGCCGACCAGGTGCTGGGCTACGTCCTGTGCTTCTGCCGAAACCTGCACCGCTACGTCCTGCAGCAGGCGCGGGGCCTGTGGGCACCGGTCGGCGGTGAACAGGCGCGCGTCGCCTTTGTCACGGGGCCGGCCCATGTCAGCGCCATGGATGTGGCTCACCGTCACGTCGCCGACCAGACCCTGGGCGTGGTCGGCCTCGGTGCCATCGGCCGGGAGATCGCCCGGCGGGCCCGCGCCTTCGGCATGCGTGTGGTCGCCGTCGATCCCACCCCGGGCACCATTCCCGAGGGAGTTGAGACGGTCTGGCCGACGGCCGAGTTGGCCCGGTTGCTGGAGGTGAGCGACTTCGTGGTCATCGCTGCGCCGCACACGCCCGAGACGGAAGGTTGGTTTTGTCGGCCTCTGTTTCAGCAGATGAAGCGCACGGCGTATCTCATCAACATCGGGCGCGGAGCCATCGTCGTGCTGGCCGACCTCGTCGCCGCCCTGGAAGCGGGCGAGCTGGCCGGCGCCGCCCTGGATGTCTTCGAGGTGGAACCCTTGCCGGCCGACTCGCCGTTGTGGAGAATGGGGGACCGGGTGATCCTCACCCCGCACGTGGCCGGCTACTCCCCCCGCATCGCCGAGCGACACCTGGGCGTGCTGCTCGAGAACCTGCGCCGGTTTGCTGCGGGACAACCACTCGTCAATGTCGTGGATAAGCGACGCTGGTACTGACACGCGACGACCAGCGCTCATCGCCCGCAAGGAGGAGAACGATGTCCGATGAGGATCTCCAGCCATTCCACCTGATGCAGCACAACGATGGCTCGGCCAGCCTGATGCTCACCGATTTCGACGAGGGCGCCGACATCTTCGAGGAGTTTGGCCTGGATGCGGGTGGCTATGCCTGGCACGGGGTAGCCGACGCTTTGGTGCGGAATCGCGCCAAACACCTGCGCCGCAAGCTGCAGTATGATCCTGAGGCCAGCATGTTCGTCGCCTACAGCAAGGATGGTGCAGCGCTGCGAGAGCTGGCGGCCCTGTTGCGGCAGGCGCTGCGCGAACCGGCCCTGCTCCGCGAGGCGATCGAGGCAGCAGACCCCGACCTGATGGATTGATCGAAGGACCCACTCATGCCAGCCAGCAAGCGACGGATAGTGATCACCGGGGCGACCCGTGGCCTGGGGCGGGCCATGGTGGAGAAGTTCATCGCCCTGGGCCACACGGTGGCCGGCTGCGGGCGTTCGACCTCTGCCATCGACGAGCTGCGCGCTGCCTACCCTGAGCCGCACCTCTTCGCCAGCGTGGATGTGGCCGATGCCCGGGCGGTCGAGCAGTGGGCCCGCGAGGTGCTGGCCCGGCAGGGGGCGCCCGATCTGCTGCTCAACAACGCGGCGGTCATCAACGAAAATGCGCCACTCTGGGAAGTGCCGGCCGAGAAGTTCGACCAGCTGATGACCATCAACGTCAGCGGCACGGCGAATGTGATCCGCGTCCTTGTCCCGGCGATGATCCAGCGGGGCAGTGGGGTCATCGTCAACTTCAGCTCCGGGTGGGGCCGATCGACCTCACCGGAGGTGGGCCCGTACTGCGCCAGCAAGTGGGCCATCGAAGGGCTGACCCGGGCCCTGGCCCAGGAGCTGCCGCGCGGCATGGCCGCCGTCCCGCTCAACCCCGGCATCATCGACACCGATATGCTGCGTAGCTGCTTCGGTAACGACGCCGCCAGCTACGCGGGACCCCAGGCCTGGGCCGCGAAGGCGGTGCCGTTCCTGCTCGATCTGGGTCCGCGTCACAATGGCCAAGCGCTGACCGCCCCCTCCTGAGGAGATCTTCCATGTCTGTCATGCGGATGTGTTTCCTGGTGGCGCTTGTCGCTGCGGTGGGGTGTGGCAAGGATGAGCCTGTCGCGTCGAAAAAACCGGGCCCGGTGGGCAAGAGTCCCGCCGATATCATCGCCGCGGGCCGGAAGAAGCCAGCGCCGAAGCCCGACCCCGAAGAGACGCCCACGCCTCCGGTAGTCGAGCCGAAGCCCAAGGTCACGCCCACGCCAACTCCTACACCCACTCCGAATCCGACCCCTGCACCGACACCGACACCCAGGCCGAATCCGGCGGGGAACTCGCCGCGCGAGCTGGCCGAGCGCCTGACCAGTGAACTCAAGCCGCTCGCCAGCGAGGTGCGCGTCTCGGTCGAGACGTACCAGAGTCCGACGCCCTACCTGCGCATCAACACGCAGTTCAACAAACTGAGCGATGACGACGTGGGGCGGATTCGCGCCGCATGTAACGGCGTCGATTTTCCCGTGCATCTGCAGTTGGGTACCCAGCCCGCGCTGACCGATGCCGCCCTGGCCCATCTCAAGAACTGGCCCCAGCTGAAGTCACTGGGCGTGACGCAGGCCAAGTTCACCGATGCCGGCATGGCTCATCTGCCGGCGCTAACTGGGTTGACCCATCTCTATCTCAGTGATTGTGATGGCATCACCGATGCAGGCATTGCTCACGTCGGCAAGCTCACGCAGCTGCGCCACCTGGGCATTTACTGCAAGGGGGTGACCGAGGCCAGCTACACCCACCTGCGCCCGCTGGTACTCCTCGAATCGCTGCACTGTGGTAAGCCGGGATTGATGTACATCGGCGACACCGCTTTGGAGGCGATCCAGGGACTGACGAAACTCGAAGAGGTGCGCATTGGTGGCAAGCAGCTCACCGACAAGGGGATGGCCTTCGTGGGCAAGCTGGTGGGGCTGAAGAAACTCGACATCGACGAACCATTCGCCCTCGACCAGCGGATACCTCTGGTCTCGAAGGCTGGCTTTGCCCAGCTGGCCACGCTGACTAACCTTCAGGAAGTGACGATCTATAACAGTCGTTCGATTGCTGACGGGAGTTTGGCGGCGTTTCGTGACCTGAAGAACCTGAAGACTCTGGCCGTGCTGCGAACCTCGATCCCACCCGCGGGGGCCGAGCCGCTGGCCGCCCTGACCAGCCTGCGGAAGCTGCATCTCGAAGGGGTGGTCAACGACTCGCTGCGTCCGGTGGGCAAGCTGACCGCGCTGGAAGAACTGAACCTGACCGGTACCGCCATCGACGATGCCGGTCTGCAGCATCTGACCGGGTTGACCTCGCTGCGCTGGCTCGATCTGTACGGCACACGTATCAGCGATGCCGGGGTCAAGCTCTTACCAAAGCTGTCAGCGTTACAACATCTGTCGCTCACGCAGACGAAAGTGACCGACGCCTGCATCGATGCGCTGGTGGCGCTTCCGAAGATTCAGCGCATCTTCCTGAGCGACACGATGATCACGCCCGCAGGCAAGGAAAAGGTTCGCGCCGCGCATCCCAAAGCGTTCATTCCCTGAGGTACATGCGCTCGACTCAGGGAGTGGCGTCGCTCTTCGGCTTGCTCCAGAGGATCTCCGGGTCGAAGTCGGAGTCATCCAGCTTGACGTTGATCTGCAGCCGATCATAGCGGTAGTACTCCACCTCCTGGTTGCGGTCGTCCCGGGCGATTACCAGGGTGGGCAGACCACTTTCCGGATCGAAGAAGTAGGTACGCTTGCCGCCCCGGGGTAGACTGGGATCGAACCCGGGCGGCAGGATGTGTTCTAGCCCCAGGACCGGGCGGTTGAACTCACTGCGCGAAAGCGGCCCAACCACGGTGACCGTGCCACTGCGCCGATCGCCGCGCTCCTGGGCTGTCAGCATCTCGCCAATCTTGTCGATCATCGCGCCGATGCCGGCCGTGGTGATAGGATGCCGGGTGGCGGCCTTCACCAGGATGTTATCCGGCGACAGCGCCATGCGCCGACCCGCGGGAACAAAGGGGATGTCGCCCCCGGCTAGTAGCGTGTGAATCTTGTCCTCGTAGCGGCCCTTGACGAAGATCACCTCGCGGCCCTGGCCTTCCTTGCCCAGCCACTTGAAGTAGATGCTCCAGGGATCGCGACGGAACTTGAAGAGCATGACCTCCTCGGGGTTCATCTCTCCCTTGACCATCTCGCGGCGGATCATGCGGGCGATGTAGCTCTCGATGGGCCGATAGCGCTCCTGGGCCGTCTGGTACAGCTGGCGACCGGAAACGCCGGCGGCCGGGACCGGCGGAGGCACCGGGGCTTCCACCTGGGTGGTCGGTACCGACGTGGCGCCGGGTAGCGGCGTCGGATTGGCCGTTGAGGTCGGTGTGGCGATCACCGGAGAGGCCGGCGCCGGACTGGTCGGCTTGCTGGCCGTGGGCAGGCTCGGCGGTGGCGGCGTGGGCTCGCCCGGTAGGCCCAGCGGCGGCGGCGGCACTGGCACCAGCGGAATCTCGGGGCCGGGCGTCTGGGCCCGAGCCACGATCACGGGGGCTGGCCCTTTTTCCGGCAGGGGACGACCCGTGGCCACACAACCGGCCAGGCTTATCGAGAGCAGAGCCACTCCCAGGAGGAAGAGTCGTGTGCGAGTGTCCATGTTCGCCTTCCTTCCCAAACTCTCACGCCGCGCGAACCGTTACCGCGAGCCAGAAGGACTCTACCCGAAAGAACCGACGAGTTGAAGGCGGACCGGCCAGAACGACCAGAGCCACGTCCCCCGGCCCGGCAAAGGGTAGGGGTCGTGGCTCCGGTGCGGACAGGCCCGGGCGGGTGGGCTCAGCTTTCCTCGTACTGGGCGATCCGGTTGACCGACTCCTCGAAGTCGTCTCCCGTGTCGTCGGCCAGGCGATACTGCATCAGGAATGCATCCTCGCCCGAATCGTCGTAGAACGCTCGCAGCACCTTGATCGCCTTGAACGTCTGCGTGCGGAAGAACAGCTGGGCGCTGAGGTTGGTCTCCCGTACCTCCAGGGTGATGCGGGTGCGACGGTGGCTCGACAGCTTGCTGATGAGCTTGGTCACCATCTGCGCCCCGACGCCGACGCGGCGAAACTGCGGATGGACCGCGAAGTTCAGGATGTGCAGCTTCTGCTTGTGCAGCTCGTAAATCATGAAGCCGACCACCCGTTCTCCCTGCTCGGCCACCATGCCAATGCAGTTGCGCTGCCGCAGACAGCGGAGAAAGTCTTCCTCAGTCCAGGAGTACTCAAAGCTCTCCTGCTCGGTCTGCAGCACTTCGGGCATGTCACGCCGGATCATCCAGCGGATATGGACACGAAGCTGCTCCTTCTCGGTCCGGTTCATTGTCATGACAGGATCTCCTCTCCTCCCTCCTCGCGCGGGCAGCACGAGGCCCCCTCCATGGGAGCTGCCACGGATAATCCGACCAGCAGCCGCTGTTCCGTGGGCTTGCTGCTGGCCCCTACCATCCACCTCCGGGCAGCTTCTCGCTGGGAGGAATCACGGAGGCGCCGCCTCTCAATTCCCCACCAGCGAGCGCGGATACTACCAACGGGGTAGTTCCCGCTCAAGGTCAAGAGCCGGCCCGCCCGGGCACCGCTCTGGCCGTGGTCCTGGCTTGTTTCCCACACGGTGATCGAGGTGTGAATGCTGAAGCTGCGAAAGCTGCATGCAAAGAAGATAGGTGGGGGAGTCCTTCCCCCGAAAACAGCCGTCCTGGCTGTTAGAATCGTTGGCTTGCGCCGAACAGTAGTGACTGGATTGATCGTTAACATAGCGAGATGGATGCCTACTCGCAACCAGATTAATTTCGATTCGTGTAGTAATTCGCGCAGTCCGGGTAGACCGGGCGAGTTCTCGCTTACCGGGCGGCCGGAGTCCCCGTCGGGGGAACGCGGCTGGACAGCTCCTGCACCAGCGGACGGCTCAGCCCAGGCGCGTTGGCCTCGGCTCGAAACCGACCCTGCCCCGGGCGGTCCGCTCGCACGCGCACCCGGTAGATCGCGTCAACTCCCTGGCGCATTTCGCTCAGCGGTTCAAAGACCACCTGTTGTCCGCGAATCTGCCAGGGGGTCGGTCCTTCCGCGTGGGTTGGCACCAACGACGCGGGCACCTGGATCACCACGCGTACATCCCGGGCGGGGGCCGGTCCGCCGTTGAACACCCGGGCCTCGTACACCGTTTCTCGGCCCACGGGCAAGGGGTCGTCCAGCGCGGTCAGCTCCAGCGCCAGGTTCGGGATCGCTTCCAGCTGCAACGCGTGCGTCGCTCGCATGGGGGCCATGCCGTCTACTTCCAGGCTGCCAGCCAGCGCCCAGTCGCCGGGCTGCCGACCGCGCACCTCGTAGCTCAGCTGCTGTTGCTGTCCACCGGCCAGCTGCTTCATCACCCAGGTGACACTGTTGATCTGCGCGTTATAGACGCCCCCCGCGCTGGCTCGCAGAAACTCGACTCCCTGCGGCAGTGTCTGGGTGATGCGCACCGGGCCCACCTCGTTGCGTCCGGGGTTGGTCACCATGACTCGGATGGGAACCGCCTGGCCGACGCGCGCCTGGCGCGGGCCCTGCAAGGTCAACCCCAGCGAGGGCTCGCCCACCATCAACGTGGTGTTGCCCCGCGCTGCTCCGCCCGTCTCCGATTCCGCTGTCAGGAACACCTGCTGGCGTCCGGGCTGAATCACCTGGGCTTCGAGCTGGATGGCCCGTACCTGACCAGCGGCGAGATCTTCTCCAAGGTCGGCCTCGATCACCTGGCCCTGGACGTGCTGCAGGCCGGCCGACAGCTCGCAGCGCAGATGGATCTTGCGCATGGGCGCGGTGGTGTGATTGCCGACCTGCACCTGGAAGGTAACCTTTTCGCCGACGACGGCCGACTCCGGGCCGGTCACCGAGACGGCGAAGGGCGGTCGGGCGATGTTACTGCGGTAGGCCATCGCTGCCGTGAAGCGGGCGACCGGTCCCAGGAAGACCTCGCCCACCTGATAGTGGATCACTTCGAGTTCGATGCGGCGTTCGCTGTTCCCATCGAGATTGCCCAGATTCCACACCTGCCGATTTCCCTCGCGTGTGCCTCCGGGTCGGGAAGTCAGCACGCGGGAGCCGGACGGCAGGGGAAGCTCGACCTTCACATCGCCCAAGGTCAGCTGCCCCAGGTTGCGCACGATCAAGATACACGGGGCCGCCTGACCGGGCACGAGCGACTCCGGCCCCTGCACCTCAATAGATAATGCCGACCCCGAGCGTGGCAGCATCATATCGGCGTTGGGTGTGGTCGAGGGACGCGGCGCGGGCGAGGCTGGGCCTTCGGGCGGCAGAGGCGAGGCGGAGACAGTGGGTCGAATGGCCGCGCTGGCTTCCTGCCCGGGAAGATACAGCGCCGGCTGGATCGGCCCGGTGGGCATGGTGGTCGAGGGAACGGGCGGCATCAGACCCGGAGTCGGCCGGGGAGCCGGAGTGGAAGCCGTCGACCCGATGGGCCGCAGCGGTAACCCATCGTCGGGTAGCGGCAACCGCGCCTCGGGAGGCAACACGGCGGGCTCGCCACCAGTCTTGGTCGTCGCGATGATGACCGGACCCGAAGTCGGCGCGGGCGGCGTCTCCTGTCCCGAGGCGGCCCAGGCAGCCGGGGCAGGGGGGGGAGGCGCGCTGTTCTGGGCGGTCAGTGCGGCGGCCGCGGCCAGCAGCACGGTCCCCGTCATCAGAACGCGTTGGTACACCTTCCGTGGTGGCACGACCTGCTCCTCCTCTTCGCGCTCAATCCTCGAGCCGGTAGCGCCCGCGGGCCTTCTCCACCGGATACTTCACGACGTTCTTGGCCATCTTCCGGGCGAACAACTCGCTGAGATCCAGGTCCAGCGCGTTGCACAAGGCCAGGCATACACCCACCACGTCGGCAATCTCATCGCAGATCGCCTCGCGGCGGACGGGATCCTCCAGCTGACGCCGGGATTCGTCCTCGCTCATCCAGAGAAAGTGCTCCATTAACTCGGCGGCCTCGGCGGCCAGGGCCATCGCCAGGTTCTTGGGGCTATGAAACTGCCCCCAGTCCCGATCACTGACGAAGCGGCGCATGGCTTCGCGCAGCTCGCTGACGGGCGTGGCATGATCCGCCATGGGCTGACCTCCGAGCGTCAGGGCAACTCGCTCGCCGGGACGCGCACTGGTTCGTGTGAGGAGGCGGACTATAGCCGGGTCCGGTGGACTGTCAAGCCGAGTCGCGGTTCGCCCGGACCTGCGCCAGGTGCGCCCGGAGAAACTCGAACGCTTCGCGCTCGCGCGGGCCAGCGGTTTTCTCGACCAGGATGGCTAACCGGGCGTAGTCGGCCTCGATCTGATCCAGCGGCAGAAAGGCCGTGCGCGTGGCCAGGATGGCGGCCTCCACCACGGCGAACATCGCTCGGTTGAACCCGAAGCAATCACGCAGGCGGTGCGTGCCGACGACCGCGGCGCGGAGCCGGATCCGTTCGCTTCGGGCGTCCGTCTCGATCAGGCGAAACTCGTAGGCCCGGCAGGCATCGCGAAGGATTCGCCCCCGAACGTGGCTGGTTGGCAGCAGAGGGGGGGCAGGGGCGATGGCGCCGACCGCCGCCTGGGCCAGCAGTAGCACGTCATCGATCACATGCAGCACCCCCTCGGGATGCTGTTGCAGGTTGGCCCAGGTGCGCGAGGTGACGTAAGGCCGCAGTTCAAACTCTGTCAGGGGCACGGCCGGATAGGACGGATCGACATGCGGGCCCATGGGGGCGATGTTGACGGTGTCTTCGGGCCCCAGAGTGGTGACGACGGCTTCGAGAATCATGGGGCAAGCTGGGCCAGGACGGCAGGGGCAGGTCGGGCAGTGCGCGAGGCGCCGGGCTTTGAGGCGATTTCGACTAGCGCCAGCGCCACCATGATCAATCCGGTGAGCAGCGCGTAGAGCAGGCCGCGCAGCAGCTGCTGATAGGCGGCCAGCAGCAGCCCCTTGCCCGCGGGAACTGGCACAAAGGGAGTGGCGAGGCCGGCCACGATGCCCCAGGAGGCCACCAGGCCCAGTCCCAGGAAGGTGGCCGTGGCGGAGTCGGCGGCGGGGCGGCGGACGTCCAGGCCAGTCTGGCTGGCGAGGAAGAAGAGGAGCACGGCAGTGATTCCGCCGATGCCTGCGCCTACCAGGACGGTCTTGGCCAGGCGCAAAGGCGGCGCGTCCACGAGTGAGGTCGCCGCCCAGAACAGGGCGATTTCGAGCAGCAGGAACACGACGAGACCGATGGCTAGCAAGGCCGGGTCGAGTCCAAACATCGCAGGAATCCTCGGGGCGGCGTGGGAAGATCTCGGGGGACCGAGCGTGTCCTATGGCGCATGCGCCAGGCCGACCAGGAGCAGTGTAGCAAGGATGGCGGCCAGGCGCCCGAGGAAAGAAGACGAACAAGCAGGGAAGATATCAACGGGGGAATATGAATGGGTGAGAAAAATATGATGAAATCGCTTGTCTAACTGCCAGGTTAGTGTCTAAACTATTTTAGATGTCTGGTAACTCAAGACTCGCACGCGCCCTTGCATCTCACCCTCCCACAATTTGAGATGCAAGTGTCACACCCTACCTGAACCCTATCTCCGGGTATCATGAGGTGTGATTCACTGAGCAGCCGGACAATTGCTCTCTCTCCCTTAGGGCCGATTTGTTTTGCCAGGCTCGTTTCCCTCGTATTGGCGGGGGTGCGACGACCAAGGTGAGAGATTGATGCGTCGTGAAGAGCGCACATCTCATTGGCTGGCATTATTCCGTCTCTCTCACTCTCTCAAAAGTGTAGGGAAGGCGGTTTATTATTACATACATGCATCCAAGGAGCGGGGAGCACTTCTGCACCGTTAATCTGGAAGCGTGTGCGCCTACCTATTTGTCGTTTCATCGGAGTCTTTATTTCTCTGGGAGTCCAAAAATGTTGAAACGCACCAGTCGTCGCGGCTTCACGCTGATCGAGTTGCTGGTGGTCATTGCCATCATCGCGATCCTCATCGGTCTCTTGCTCCCCGCCGTGCAAAAGGTCCGTGAAGCAGCTGCCCGCATGCAGTGCTCCAACAACCTCAAGCAGCTCGGCCTGGCCTGCCACAACTACGAATCCACCTACGGCAAGCTGCCACCTGGCGGGTTGCTCTCCCACCGGACGCACACGCCGTACGGCATCGACTCGAACTTCCCTGGCACTGGCTACGACGGCCAGAGCATCGGTGTGCTGCCGCACCTGCTGCCCTACGTCGAGCAGGAAAACCTGTTCAAGCTGATCATGTCCGGCTCCACGCCGTCGAACTATCTCGACCCCAACATCAAGGCTCCGTCTTACGACGTGCTGCCCAGCTCGATGTGGTGGGCCAACCGCGGTGCGATGATCAAGACCTTCCTCTGCCCGTCGGATAATGCTACGCTGTCGAACTCTGACTTCATGGTCTACGTCTATCAGTCCAGCGCGACCGGCTTCACCGTGACGGGATCCACCTGGGGACCTGGTGTCAACATCGGTAAGACCAACTACTTCCCGATTGCTGGCCGTGGTGGCGTCCAGATCGACTCCATGCGGGGTGCGATGACCAACCGTAGCACCAACGCGATCAACCTGATCACGGACGGCAGCAGCAACACGTTCCTGTTCGGCGAGTTCGCTACGAAGATGGTGGACTTCGGTTCCGGCCCGTGGGCCTGCAACGGCTCGTGGATCGAATCCACCCCCTTCCCCCTGGCCTGGGGCGCTGTGGCTCCGCCCAACCAGGACACCTCGTGGTGGATGCTCAGTAGCAAGCACCCTGGCGTGATGATGTTCACCCTGGGCGATGGCTCAGTCCGCACCGTGCGTTACCCCGGCTCTTCCGGCACCTCCTATAACAACTACTGCTACATGGGCGGTATGATGGACGGCCGGACCCTCGACGCCAACGCCCTGTAACCCCACCTCGCTTCCCTTCAGGGATGACTTCCCAATATCCCCGCTGGCTCTCTACGAGCCAGCGGGGCTGGGATTTTTACTGGAGTGCTCGACCTCATGAAACTGCGTCTCTCCATGCTGAGGCTGCTGGTCCTCGGCGCGGTCGTGGCCCTGGGCTGCGGCGATAGCAAACCTCCTGTCAAGTCCGATGGAACACCTCCGCCTGCGGGTGGGCGTCAGGGTGGGCTGGTGAAGGACAAGGCTGGTAAAGACAAGGCGGGCGGCACCGTTGCTCCGCCTCCCGCTCCGCCCCCCCCGCCCTGATCAAGCGATTTCCTGCGTCTGTATTCCGGCCCAGCTGCTCTGCTTCCAGTCAGCTGGGCCGGTTGCGTTCCTCCTCGCCTGTCGCCGATGGCTCTGCGGTCTTGCCGTTTCGGGCCGAACCTGCCACCTTGATCTGATGTCCCCCTGTGAGCTTCCCGTGTTGTCGTGGGCCGGTCATGGTTGATAACGCGCCGTTCTTTTCCTGCCAGCATGCCAATCTCACCCTCGAGGGTTACTCGCGGGCCGCTGTGCAATCGTACTGGCGCATCCCCGAACTGAAGATCGGTTTCGACCTGGGAGGCCAGCCCTGGGACTTCATGGGCACGCCAACCTGGCTGATTAGCCACACCCACCTCGATCACGTCGCCTCGCTGCCGGTCTACGTCGCTCGCCGTCGCATGATGAAGATGGAACCGCCCGTCATCTATGTGCCGGCCTACGCTGTCGAAGATCTTCGCAAGCTGCTGTTGCTGTTCCAGCGGCTCGACCGGGGTCGTCAGATCTGCGATCTGCGCGGCGTCGAGCCCGGCGACGAGTTCGATCTCTCGCGCGAGCACGTGGTCACCGTCTTCGCCACCACGCACACCATTCCCTCGGTCGGCTATGTCGTCTGGGATCGCCGGCACAAGCTCAAGGAGGAGTTCCAGGGCCTACCCGGCGACAAGATCCGCGATTTGCGGCTTTCCGGCGTCGCGGTCACGCGTGAGGTCCGCGTACCGCTGGTGGCCTACACAGGCGACACCAGTCCCGCCGGGCTCGATGCCTATCCACCGGTGTTCCAGGCCAAGGTGCTGATCACCGAGATGAGCTTCATCCGGGCCAAGCATCGGCGCGACAAGATTCACAAGTTCGGCCACATGCACCTCGATGATTTCATCGAACGGGCCGACCGCTTCGAGAACGAGCTGATCCTGTGCGGGCACTTCAGCACCCGCTATCACCCCGACGAGGTCCACCGGACCTTGCAGCAGCGTCTGCCAGCCCGGCTGCGCGAGCGCATGCGCATCTGGGTCTGAGGAACGGCAGGCAGCCATTTGCTCAGGGGCCAATCGTGACCTAGGGTTGGGAGATGCTTCCGGCGCTCCCTCTCGAGTGTCCCCACTGAGATCCCTGGATCATGAACTCCCCATTCAATCCAATAGACTGGCTGACCGGCCCCTGGGTGGTGCCGTTGATCGGCATCGCTGTGTGCCTGGTGGCCTACCTGGTGGGACGTCGTCTCATGGTCGCCCATGCCGGGCTGGCTCCTCACGAAGGCGAGGAGGTCGACAGCCTCAACATCTCCTTTCTGGGCGGTGTCACGCGCGACCGTCGGGTGGCTCCCCGGCGGCGAGGAAACACCGTGCAAATCCACGTCCGCCTCGACCCCGAGGCCGATCCCCGGATTGGTTGGGTGCTCGATCGTTCGATTGGCGGCCTGGGTATTCTGATGGACGAACCGCTGACTCCCGGCATTCGCGTCCAGGTTCGAGCGCGCAACGCACCGGAACCCACCCCCTGGATCGAGGCTGCCGTGCGCTCGTGCCGCCCGGAGGGATCCCAGTACGAGGTCGGCCTGCAGTTCTACCACCTGCCCAGCTGGAACTTGATGCTGCAGTTCGGCTAACCAGACGCCGAGATCACTGGCGGGGGCCTCTTCGCCAGCTGGATCTCCGACCTGCGTGATGGAAGGATCGCGCGGTGGTAGGCGCTTGACGGTGCTGATAACGCGCGGTGCGCCAAGCCGTGCAGGTAGGGGGATGGCCAGGGCCAGACGAGGTGGCGCATGATCCGGGGTCACTGGCTTCCAGCGTGGGGATTGCTGCTGCTGGGTGGCCTGGGGCCAGCGTTTGCCCTGGGGCAGGGGGCAGATGCGGCGCGGATCGAGCAGTGTCGGCAGGCGGTGCTTGCCTGCCAACTCCCGGATGGGGCAGTCGTGGCCGTCCCTTATCGCGAGCTGGGCCGACCAGCGCTCGTGGAGCCCTACTTTGCCCATCTGGCGTGCTGTGGCGTCCTCGCGGCTGAACAGATCCGACCGAACGCGCAGAACCGCGCCTTTGTGAACGGGTGGTTGAAGTGGTACGCCCGCAGGCAGAAGACGGACCGGGGTATCTTCGTCCTTGAGGGCAAGCGCGGCGCGACTGGCCTGGTGGACGTGACGAGAAAAGCGCCCGACTCGATCGATGCGTATGCTGGGTTGTACCTGTACGTCGCGGGCCGCCACGCGCAACTGACCCGGACCCCGCTCGACCCGGACGTGGCCGCCGCCTGTGTGCGGATGCTGGAGACGCTGGAGAGCTGCCATAACCAGAACGACCTCTTCTGGAACTTCCCGCTGACGGCGAAACCCGCCGGCGTCACTCCGGCCGAGTATCTCCTCGATAATGTCGAGGTACACCAGGGGTTGACCGCGATCAGCGGCCCGCTCGCCACGGCTGGCTACCAGAAGGAGGCAGCCCGCGCCGAGAAGTGGGCGACCAAACTCGGCCATCGGCTCGGAGACTACTGGTCGCCACGCCATGGTTACTATGTGTGCATGTTCGGCGATCGGGCGGCGCAAACCCCCTTTGGGAAGCAACCGCTGCACGCGGAGGGGCTGGCGACAGTCACCGCGCTCGGCCTGTTCAACAACATGCCGCTCACCCGGCGCGAGGCGCTGTGGAGGCGGTTCCAGACGGCGTACGCGAAACAGCTGGAGGTGGGCTACGGCACGGCGAACTATCCCCTGGAGGAACCCACCATCGAGCGCGTGTATCTCGCCGCGGTGCGAGCCGCCCCCCGGGTGGAGCGCGACCGACACCGGATCTTGCTGCGAGCGCGGGTAGATGCGTTGCTGGAGCGGAACAGCCGCCTGGGAACTGCTGCCGCACTGACGGACGGCAACCCCTTCCCATTCTGTCATCGCTTCGGTCTGATGCTGATAGCCCTGGCCAGCCCGGAAGGGAAGGCGACCCCCTACTTGCCTGGCGTCTCACTCTCGAACGACTAACCCGACAGGGGAGCGAGAAGGTTTCTCCCGGGTGAGGCATGCCCCTACGTCCGGGTCAGGCGAGGTTCTCCTGCCCGCGCTCCTCGTAGGGGGGCCAACCATAGGCGCCATCCTGATGCTCGATGGCCAGCTCGCAGCCGGGGGCCTTCGGCAGGGAAGCGAACAATCCATTCGCACGGGCCTGCAGCAGCACCGCCCGGATCATCTCGCCCAGCGGTTCGGCCAGTTCAGCACCCTCCTCCAGTTCAATCTCGGTACCGTCGAGGTGGACCAGCGTGATCGGCCCTTCCAGGTTCGCCTCGCCGGCCTCCAACCAGTGCGGCCGCTCGAAGGCGTTGCCCTCGATGTGGGAGTTCCATTCACCATCGGGCTCAGCGTCTGGGCGAGTGTCGAACACGATGGCCACCCATGCCCCCTGCGCGTACTCGAACCCCACCTGAATCATCCGGACCGGCCCCGGCTCGCCCGGTCCGTTGTTGGTGGTCGGGTCGAAATCTCGCACCCGCTCCGCGAGATGGGCGGACAGATCGGCGAAGTCGCGGCGCAGGTCCAGCTTCATATGAGTGAGTCTCCAAGGATGGCGTCTTCGCATCCGAGTAGTCTGGCCAGGCGAGGGGAGTCGCACCTCGAAAACATCCCGGCGAGGATGCTTCCGGTGACGTACCGCGCCTCTGCGGAGTCGTCAAGCGCCTGGCCACCGGACAGGTAGTACCACCCAGCCAGGGCGACCTGGCACCAGCCGGAAGATCAGCCTCGCGTGGGGGCGCTACCTCAGCGGCCTGCCTGGACGTGGCGGGCGAAGCGGTCCAGGATGGCCTGCCAGCCGGCCTGTTGCTGGTCGAGGGGGTAGACGTCGTCGGCGTCGAACGTTTCGCGCACGGTGACGGCATCGCCGGTTGGGATGAACTCGACCACCAGGCTGCGGTCGCCAAGTGTGCAGGCGATCCGTTCGTGCGGGACGATGGCTGTGTAGGTGCCGGTGAAGTCGAACCCGAAGCTACCGTCCCTGGCCTCCATCCGCGACGAGAAGGTGCCCCCGGGCCGCAGGTCCACCGTGGCTGCCGTGGTGTGCCAGTCGTCGGAGGCGGCATTCCACTGTACGATGTCCGCCGGGGTCGTCCACGCCCGCCAGACTTCCTCGATCGGTGCGGTGACTGTTGTTTCGACCGTGATCTTCATCGCGCAGCCTCCATTGGTCTGTCGGGCGAGCCGTCGCCACGCACCCACCCGACGAGGGCGGCCACTGGTGCGGCAGGTGCGCCGCAAGCTAACGCGTCCCCTGTGAGCCGTCAAGCGTTCCCTCACCCCACGGTTGGGTTGATGATACAGGTGATCCAGGCGTGTGAGTGGCGAACGTCCATCCCCGATTTCGGCCGCGAGCCGTGCTAGCTAATTGCTCCACGGCCGCGGCCTGGTTCTGGGAGTTACTCGAACTGCTCACCGGCGTCGGCCAGGTCGGCCGCCAGCTGCTCCGGGTCCACCAGCATCCCTGAGCCGGACGGAACGGGGAACACGGCCACTCCGCGCTCGTCCCGGGCTAATCCAGGTAGCCAGGCGGCCACCCAGCGGTCGAGAGGAATCGCCTCCGGGGAGGCCCCAGTCCACCCGCCGACGGCGCACGCCTCCGCATACCGGGCGTGTGGCCAGACCGGAACGACCGGCTGTCCATCTTCCCCGGCGGCCAGGACCCATCCATCCGGCCCCCGGAGAGACCACACTTCTCCCCAGTCGGCCACCTGCTCGACAAAATGTGCATACCGGTCTGGCCCCGGCAAGGCGCAGACAGCCACGAACTCCCGATCACTCACAGTCTTCCCCACCATCACATCCTCTGCAAACCATCGAAGCTCTCTCCCCCGGTTCCCGCGCGTCGCCGGGCACGTGCGGCGCGCGTCCTCCTACGTGGAGCCTGCGACCGGAGGGGTTCCTATTTTCCTCAGCGACCCCACCGGGTGCAAGCCCGGCGGTATCTACCTCCGCAGCGGGGCTGGTCTGCATCTCTTCTCCGAACACGATCCGGTGTCCATCCGGCGTGACAATGGCGAACTCTCGCATGCCCCACGGCTTCGCCGCCAGCGGGTGCATTAATCGGGATAGAACCCGGCCGCCGGCGAACTCCTCCACGAAGCCGAGCTTCTTCCGATAGATCCACGCCGCCGCGGCCACGTCTTGCACCGCCAGCACAAAGGTAGACGCAAGCACCTCGGCAATGCGGATGTCCACCAGGTTCAACGCCTGGCGTTTTCTCCACCCACGGACCCTTGCAGAACATCACAAGGATCGCCAACGCCGACCACGCTGACCTCGTCTTGCGCCGCCTTGGCTGTCGCCTCGGCAAACCTGGCTTCGTAGTCGGGGTGGTTGGTGCCTAGCAGGCGGTCCCACACGTTGAAGTAGAGGCCGTAGTTGGCCTGGAACTTCTCGTGGTGCTGGGCATGGTGCGTGACGGAGTTCAGCACCCAGCCGGCGGGGGTTCGCAGGAACCATCGGGGGAAGATTTCATATCCACAATGGCCGAACACGTTGAAGGTGATCTGCCACACCATGAACGCCGAGAACGCCAGCGGATGCGTGGGAATGGTACACACGATGAGCGGACCGATGCCGGCCTGCACCACTGCCTCGATAGGGCTGAAGGCATAGGCGGCCCACGGCGTCGGGCTGATCGAAAGATGGTGCGTGCGGTGGATATGCCGGAATAGCCGGCGGTGATGCATCAGCCGGTGCGTGAAGTAGAAGTAGGTGTCGTGCATCAGCACCATCACCCCGACGCTGGTCACCAGCCAGCCCCACCCATACTCGTCGATCCGCCGGTACATGCGCGTCCAGCCCGACCAGGCGGCAAACACCACGAAGGCCGTCACCAGCCCGAAGATGGCGATGCTGCGCAGCGAATGAAGCATCTCCCGGCGGACCTGGCCCCCCGTCGGTTCGCTGGGACTGACGCGACGCCGACGCATGTGCGTCCGGAACACGACGTAGAACCCGACCCAGACAAGCGACGCCATCAGGGCATACCAGAATAACTCTCCCAGGGCGCTGCCCAGCGAGGCCTGCATGGCCAGGTTCACCCGCTGCCAGGGGGTCATGTCCGCCCTCCCTCTTTGGTCCTGGTGTCGGTTGACCGCTCTGCTGTCCTGCCGTGGACGTGGAGCATGCAGAGATCCCTGGCGGTGACGCGGAAGTGGGGCATGCCGTCCATCGGTGTGCTTCCGGGTCTCCAGCATCGCTCCCGTGGGAAGGTCACGCTTCTTTCTACGCCTCCACTTCCGTGACGATCAGGTTTCGTACATGGAGCATACCGCCTGGGTGTGATGGCGGCCCGGATCTGCGCCAACTTTCGGACCACGCCCAGGACTGTACTGGTAGCGGCACAGTGTGAAAGACCCGGAGGGCTGCGCGAGGCCCATACCCAGGAGAGCCAACATCGCACCAGGAGCCAGGATGCGAGACACAACCCCGCATGGGTGTGTCTACGCTGCTAATCCACCCGGTGCACATCGCAGCCTTCCACCAGGTCTGCCAGCTTGTTCAGCGACATCCGCCAGCCATATTCGTTGTCAGCGGGAGCGACGCCTGGAGGCACGTTTTCGTGGATCGCCAGCAACTCCGCGCCGCCATCCCGAGGGGTGAGCGTGAAGGTGACCGTCATCGGGCCGCTCATCTCCGGGTGGTTCGTCTCGAACTCCAGCACCTCGACCACCTTCTCGTTCGGCACCAGCTGAACGAATCGGCCATGATAGGTGTCGGTGTGCGCCGCAGTCTTGCCGGCCTCGGTCGGCTGATCATAGGTGAGCGAGACGCGGAAGCCGCCGCCTTCCCAGGCCTCGAACCGATGGACCTCGCAGGTCATGCCCGTCGGCACCATCCAGTGCGGGACCGCTGCGCCGTCGAGAATGGTCCGATACACCACGTCAGGAGCCGACCGGATGTAGCGACTGATTCGGGTTGTACTCACCCGCCTGCCCTCCATTCGTCGAACCCCCGATGGTATGCCCAGGAGCCAGTGCGAGCCACATCCCATGTGTGCACTTCCCGTCTGGCTCGCCTGCTGGTGCGGACACCGTTCGCAGCACCCTACCGCACTTCCTCCGGGCGGTCAAGCATCTGGCCGGGTTGCACAGGTGGTCTGCGAGGTCGCCCGATGGGCTGATCTCCCAACGCGGACGTATCTGGGCTTGCCCGGGCGCACTCGGGAGCGCGGCTGGTCGTTGGTTCGGGGCCCTGGCGGGAAGGTGATGGACGATTTGCCCGGAGAAGTGGCGGCAAGTTTAGGGGAGTGACTGGGAGGCCACGGCGCGAGTATCCCCGTGGGGCAAGTTGACAGAGGTGGCAGAGGCGCCGAGAAAATCCATGGCCAGGACGGAACCTTCCGCCTAGAGTGAGGTTTAACCCTGTAGTCTCCGGGTGGTGTCCTCGACCTCGCACTCTCCCTGAGTGAGGACCTGGAGCACGCGGGTTTTTAGCGCACAAGGAGTTCCACATGCTGCGTCGTTGCTTGAGTGCCGCTCTCGTTCTGTTTGTCCTGGCTGGCTTTGGCCTGGCTGGCTCGCACACGGGCCTGATCACCGCCATCAGCAAGGACAAGGTCACCGTCAAGGTTGGCAAGAAGGGTGACGCGAAAGAGCTGGAGATCAAGGTCTCCAAGGACGTGAAGATCAGCAAGAAGTCGAAGGATGGCGACACTGAGGCCTCGGTCGATCAGATCACCGAAGCCATCGAGAAGTCCAAGAACAAGGGCGTGTTCGCCAAGATCGAGACCGACGGCGAAGGCGACAAGGAAGTGGTCACCAAGATCACCTTCGGTGGCGGCGGGAAGAAGAAGAAGGACAAGTAATCCTCTTCGCGACAAAGCAACGACGCCCGGCGAGATCACCTCGCCGGGCGTTGTCGTTTTTTCAGGACCTGTTGACTTACTTCGTCGGAGCAGGCAAGGTGCGGGCGATGGCCTCCCAGGGCACCAGCAAGATGGCCCCCTTCGTGGCGGTATGGCAGGCGAACAGGCCACGTGGAAAGCGCGGGCCCAGGTTAGCGCTGCAGATGTCCAGCCCATCGGTGTCACGAGCGCCCTGGACGCGGAAGGTGCCGACGTAGGCATGTCCCGGACCACGCTGATAAACCTTGAAGTCGCTGGCTCGCTGGTTGGACACCACGAGGTAACCTGCACCCCCCGGCTGCGGATAGAGAGCCAGGCCCTCCACGTCGCCCACCAGACCATGCTCCCCACGCCGGATGACCAGCCGGCCAGGTGTCGGGTCGCCCGGTTCGCCACCCACCTGCCAGACGCCTCTTTCCTCGTCGGCGATGTACAACTGGCCCGTCTCATCGTCGGCGACAGCCGCCTCGGTCTTGCCGATGCGCCAGGTGCGGACTTTCTCGCCACCGACGCGACCCTTGCCATCGTTGTTTAATTCGATCTGAGTGACGAGCCCGGGCTTGGACGTCACCACGAAGTAGTATTTACCAGTCTTCGGGCTGCGATACAGAGTGCCGCCGTAGTTCTCGCCGGTGGCGATGGCCCCGTTATCCACCCGGATGAGGCGGCGCGTGGCCGGATCGACACGGTAGACGACGAGGTGCGAATCGGCGCGCTGGTTGAAGGCGACGATGTCCACGCGTTCCTTGCCCAGGAGGAAGCCAGTGCGCACGTCGATGTTGCCAGGCTGTTTTGCCTCCAGCGTCTGAAGAGTTTTACCCTCCAGATCATAGACGAATAGCCGGTTGGCCTTCTTGTCCGAGGCAATGACCAGGCTGCGAGCAGGGTCGGTGGGGTGGACCCAGAAGCACATGTCATCCTGGTCCTGGGATTGCGGGGCCGCGCAGGTCAGCCGTGGCACGACGGTGGGGACCGTGGCCGGTTTTTCGCTGGCCCAGGCCAGACAGGCCAGGAGCAAGGCTGCTACCGCGGTGCCAGAGAGGGAGTTCACAAATGCCTGCCTTTCTCGTCGCCTGGCGCAAGAGGAACCCCTCGCCCGGCTGCTGGCCGAGCGAGGGGGCCGGGGTGTTGAAACGATTAGTAGTTGCCGGGCACGACCTCGCCGTAGCGGGCGGTGCAGAGGGCGGCGAAGGTGGCGGGCGAGATGCTCTGGGCGAGGAAGCGGACGCTCCCGTCGCACATGGCCACGTTTACGCCACCAGAGTGGAAGCTGTAGGGCTCGCTGTCGTTGTTGCAGTTCATGACGCAAGCGCCGGCGCCGGCGCCAATGCCGCTACCGTTGACAACACCAGTGGTGGGGTTGGAGCCGTCGATGCTGCCGACGACGCCATCGGGGCTGGCCCAGCCGAGCTGATCGGTGAGGTTGGTGTTGGTGTCGCGGCCCAGGACGTAGTTGTTCGGCCGGCCGGCGCATTCGACGAAGAGGAGCGTATTGCTGGTACCGTCCATGATGTTGACGATCGGAGTGTCCTCGAGCTGCTGCAGGGCACCGGTCAGCTGGAACTCCTGAGCGGAGGAACTGAGGCTGGCCAGCGAGGCAGGCAGGCCGATGCCGGTGCCGACGTAGAACCGGGCGCGGACCTGGCGGATGGTGATGTAGTCGGAGGGGCCGAAATTACCAGCGGGCACGGTGCTGGAGCCGGGCCCGGGAGACCAGCTCTGGGTGAAGGCGGTATTGGGGCGGCGACCCGTGGGGGCGGAGGGGCAGATGAACACCTTGATGGTGTTCAGCCCGATGTCGAGGTTGGACGGGCTGCCGGTGGTGTCAGTCCAACGATTGTTGAGGTTCCACAGCTTGCCGATGTTGTCCTGCTCGATGTGGGCCAGGGCCAGCACCGACCAGGCGCGGAACTTGTCGTCCACGCGGGGCAGGCCGGGATTCCAGGCACGCGAGGAGGGGAAAGCATTGTTGTTCACGCCGGCGTAGTTGTGCATCGCCAGGCCGAGCTGCTTGAGATTGTTGCTGCACTGCATCCGCGCTGCGGCCTCGCGTACCTTTTGTACGGCGGGCAGGAGCAGGCCAATCAGGACGGCGATGATGGCAATCACTACCAGTAGTTCGATCAGAGTAAAAGCAGAGCGTCGTTGCTGCATGGAACACCTGAGGACGAAGATCGATCTCAAAGTCACAGGTGTATTCTTAGAGACACGCGAAATGGATTTCGTTAATGTTGCGCGAGGGTTGCGAGAAGGAAAAACGAGGGATGGATGAGGCATCCCGGTCACACCAGGGGCAGTGCCTGACGACGAGGGGCGTGGGCCTCTTCGACGAGGGGTGGCTCGCAGGCGAGCGGCTCGATCACGCCAATCTGCTCGTTGGTCGAGACGTCGCCGAACAGGGTGAACGCCGTCGCCTCGCGGATCTCGATGGAGAGCGTCTGACCGATCAGGCGAGGGTTGCCATCGAAGACGACGATGTGATCGGTCATGGAGCGGCCGGTGAGCTGGACGAGACCGTTGGGGCCTGCGCCGTGTTTGAGGGTCGTCTTGCTGGGACCCTCGACGAGGACCTCGACAGTGTGGCCGACCCAGCGGCGATGGTCGTCGAGGCTGCAGGCGGACTGGATGGCGAGGAGGTCGTTGTTGCGACGCTTCTTCACCTCTTCGGGGATGTCGTCGCGGAAGAGTTCGTCGGCCTTGGTGCCGGCGCGGGGGCTGTACTTGAAGATGAAGCTGTTCTTGAAGCGCGACTCGCGGACGAGGTCGCAGGTCTTCTGGAACGATTCCTCGGTTTCGCCGCAGAAGCCGACGATGAAGTCGCTGGAGACGGCGACGTGGGGAATGGTTTCGCGGCAGCGGGCGAGCATCTCGCGGTAGAAGCTGGCGGTGTAGAGACGCTTCATCCGTTTGAGCATCTCGTCGCAGCCGGACTGAGCGGGGACGTGCAGATACTTGCAGACGCGGGGCAGATCGCGGACAGCCTGGAGGAGGTCGTCACTCATGTCCTTGGGGAAGTTGGTGACGAACTTGATGCGTTCGAGACCCGGGGTGTCGTGAATCTGCGCGAGGAGGTCCGAGAGGCGGACGATGCGGCCGTCGCCGTGGGTGAAGCGGTAGCTGTTGACGGTCTGGCCGAGCAGGGTGACTTCCTTGCAGCCCTCGGCGGCAAGCTGGCGCACCTCGGCGGCGATCTCGTCGGGGTGGCGTCCCTGCTCGGGGCCGCGCGTGGAGGGAACGACGCAGTAGGTGCAGAACTTGTCGCAGCCGAACTGGACGCGGACGTAGGCCTGGAAGGGGGTGGGGCGCATCGAGGGATCGCGCATGGGGTCGAAGCTCTCGAAACTGGCGGTGACGGCCGCGCGAGAGGCCTCGTTGCGAGCGAGGGAGAGCGCCAGTTGAGCTTCACCGGTGGCGCGGGCCTTCTCGATGAGTTCGGGGAGCTGACCGAGCTGGCCGGTGCCGCAGACGATATCGACGAAGGGGGCGCGGCGGAGGATCTTCTCCTGATCCTTCTGGGCCATGCAGCCCAGGACACCGAGCACCTTGTCGGGATGGCGGGCCATGTGGCCACGGAGTCGGCCCAGCGCGCTGTAGATCTTCTCCTCGGCGTGCTCGCGGACGGAGCAGGTGTTGAAGAAGATGACATCGGCGTCGCGCAGCTCGTGAGTGAGTTCGTACCCCTGGCGGCGCAGCGTGCCGACGACCAGCTCGCTATCGAGGACGTTCATCTGGCAGCCGACAGTTTCGATGTAGAGTTTCTGCCTGGTCATGGTCCCACCCTGATGCGCACCCAGTACCCGCCATCGGCCGGGCGTCCCGGGATGGCGGCGGTCTCGGCCTCGATGATCCACTGGCGCTGGGCGCGGATGACCCGGCGCACGAGCTGTCCATTTTCCTCGGGTTCGATGCTGCAGGTCGAGTAGACGACGACACCGCCAGGGCGTGTGCGGTCGATCGCCTGCCGGAGGAGCTGTTCCTGCACGCGGACGAGATGACGCAGGTCGTCGGGGCGGAGACGCCAGCGCGCCTCGGGCCGTTTGCCTAGCACACCCGTGTTGCTACAAGGCACGTCTGCTAACACGGCGTCGAAGCGCTCGGTGGGTGCAAGAGCAGCAGCAGGGACGGAGGTGATCGAGCGCAGACCGAGCCGCTGGGCCAGCTCGCCGACGGAGCGAAGGCGAGATTCGTCGAGATCGGAGGCGACGATGCGGCCCTCGTCGCGCATCAGCTCGGCGAGGTGGGTGGTCTTGCCTCCCGGCGCGGCGCACAGGTCGAGGACGGCGCTACCCGGTCTGGGAGCGACGGCGGAGGCGACACGCATGGCCGATTCGTCCTGCACGCTGAACCAACCCTCACTGTAGCCGGGCAGATCGCGGACGGCGGCGTGTTCGCGCAGCCGAACGCATTGTGGATGGTTGCCGGGATCGACGGTGTGACCGGCGAGGCGGAGCGCGGCGAGGAACGATTCGCGGGAGACCCGGAGGGGGTTGACGCGGAGAGTCAACGGGACCGGGCCGGCGAACCAGAACCCCAGGCGAAAGGCCTCGTCCTGGCCGAACCGCTCGAACCAGCGAGCGGCGAGCCAGGGGGGGAAGCCGAACCCCTCGGCGAGGTATTCTACCGCAGCGGTGGCCGGGTCGGGAAGCACAGGTCGAGCGAGGCGGCGGAAGGCGCCGGCCTCGAGCGGGAGGGCATCGGGGGCGGGCCCGGGGGCGCGATCGTCGGTGATGACGCGAGTGAGCGAGCGGAGGACGGCGTTGAGGAAGCCGCGGGCTCGCGGTCGGCCGAACTGCACGGCGAGTTCGACGGTTTCATTCAGGGCGGCGTGCGGCGGAATCTGCGTCAGCAGGGCGAGCTGATAGGCGCCAAGCTGGAGCGCCTCCCACAACCAGGGTTCGACGTTGTCGGGATCGCGGCTGACGTGGGGACGAAGCAGGGCCAGCAGGGTGCCCCGTCGGCGCAGGACGCCGTAGGTCAGCTGGGTGGCGAGGCGGCGGTCGGGGGGAGACAGTCCCTCGGCGGTGGCGAGCTGACGGTCGAGCGTTTCCTGCACGAAGCCCTGATGACGGGCACCATCGAGCAGGACCTGCAGGGCGAGGCTGCGTGGGGTGTGACGCCGACTCTGGAAGCGGACGGGATCGATCATGAGGTTTCGCCACCCAGGCGATCGCCCGGCTGAGGTTTGCGGCCACGGAGGAACTCGGCAGCGGGCATGCGCTTCTTGCCGGCGGGCTGGAGTTCGAGGATCTCGAGAACGGTGCCGTTGCTGGCGCCGACGAGGAGTCGAGCGGGGTCGAGGACGATCTGGCCAGGTGCGATGGGGTCACTTCCCGGAGAGGAGTCCGCCGGTCGGCTGCGATGGACGATGAGGCGCAGGGGCGGCTGGCCGGGGCGGTGCCAGAAGGTGTAGGCGGTGGGCCAGGGGTGCATGGCGCGGACCTGGCAGGCGACCTGGGCGGCGGTGCGCGACCAGTCGAGCAGGCCGTCTTCCTTCTTCAGGCGCGGAGCACGGCAGGCGAGGCTGTGATCCTGCGGGATGGCGTGGGCGGTGCCGGCGGCGAGCTGTTCCACCACCTGGGCCAGCAGACGCGCGCCGAGGGGAGCGAGGCGCGCCTCGACGTCGCCGGAGGTTTCATCGGGGCCGATGGCGAGGGCTTCCTGGGCGAGGATTTCGCCGGTATCGACCCCCTTGCCGATGCGGAAGATGGTGATGCCGGTCTGCGTTTCGCCGTGGTAGATGGCCCAGTGAATGGGGGCGGCGCCGCGATAGCGTGGCAGGAGCGAGGCGTGGACGTTGATGCAGCCGAGCGGGGCGGCGCCGAAGACTTCGGGCTTGAGGATTTGCCCATAGGCGGCGACGGCGATGAGATCCGGCGCGAGTTCGCGGAGCTGGGCGACGCCCTCGGGGGTATTGATACTCTCGGGCTGGAAGACCGGCACGCCGTGCGCCTGGGCGATGTTCTTCATCCCCTGGCCGGTCTGGCGCGTGCTGCCACGCTCGACCCCGGTGGCGCGGTCGGGCTGGGTGAACAGGCCGACGACGGGGTGCGGGCCGGCGAGCAGGCCCTGGAAGGTTGGCTCGGCGAACAGGCCGGTGCCCATCATGACGAGGCGCATGGCGGAAGGCTCCGTGGGGGATCAGGCCAGCGTCTCGAGAGCGGTGAGCTGTTGTTCGAGGTCGCCGTCGGGGGCGAGTTCGCCGCGATCCTGGGCCTTCTTGTAGACGTACTCGAACTCGCGGAGCGAACCCCGGGCGGCGAGCTTGCCGATGGGGCCGAGCTTGTCGATGAAGAGCACACCGTGGAGGTGGTCGATCTCGTGCTGCCAGATGCGGGCGGCGAGATCGGACATCTCGGCCTCGATCAACTGGCCTTCGAGGTTGTAGGCCTGGACACGGACAGTCTTCGCGCGGCGGACCTTCTGGTAGAGCTGGGGGAAGCTGAGGCAGCCTTCCTCGGCCTCGACGATGCCCCGCTTGTCGAGGATGACGGGGTTGAGGTAGACGCCTTCGAGGTCCTTCTCGGCGGCATCGCCCGCATAGTTGGCGACGAACATCTGGAAGGGAAGGCCAACCTGGGGTGCGGCGAGGCCGAGGCCCTTGTGTTCGTACATGAGATCGAGCATGGCCCGGGCGACGTGGCGGACCTTGTCGTCGATGCCGGTGAGCGGCCGCGCCTTGTGGCGCAGCGACGGATGGGGATAGTGAACGATCTTCAAGGGGGTCGGCAGGGTGGTCATCGATGGTTCGCAAGGGGCCCGGCTGAGGGAGGCGGCATCCGCGCCGGCTCATCCCAGGATTATAACGCGGACGGGGTCGGGCTGAAAGCGGAGGCGAGGTGGTTACAGGCGATCGAGGGGGCTGACCACCCCGCCGGGGCCGCGCTGGAGAACGTGGGTGTAGATCATGGTGGTGCTGACGTCGGCGTGGCCGAGCAGTTCCTGCACCGTGCGGATATCGGCGCCGGCCTCGAGTAGATGGGTGGCGAAGCTGTGGCGGAGGGTGTGGCAGCTGACCTTCTTTGTCAGTCCGACCGTGTGGGTGGCCTGGCGCAGGCGTTTTTGCAAGAGGCTGGCACTGCGGTGATGTCGGCGCAGGACGCCATCGGCTGCGCGCGGATCGAGGCTGAGCCGGGCGGAGGGGAAGAGGTACTGCCAGCCCAGCTCGCGGTCGGCATGGGGAAACTTGACGCTGAGAGCGGAGGGGAGCCAGACCCGGCCATGGCCTTGCTCCAGGTCGCGGGTGTGCAGGCGAGTCACGCGCGCCAGCTGCTCGCGCAGCGCCGGGGCGGTACGCTCGGGCAAGGGGACGGCGCGATCCTTGTCGCCCTTGCCTTCGCGCACGAGGAGTTGTTTCCGGTCGAAATCGACATCCTTGACGCGAAGTCGGCAACATTCCAGGATCCGCAGGCCGGCGCCGTAGAGGAGTTCGGCCTGGAGGCGATTGATTCCATCTAACACGGCAAGGAGCAGACGGACCTCGGCGAGGGAGAGGACAACGGGCAAGCGTTCGGGGCGTTTGGCGCGCAGGGCATCGATGCGGGGCAGGTCGATGTGCAGGACCTGCTGATAGAGGAACAGCAAGGCGGCGAATGCCTGGTTCTGGGTGCTGGCCGCGACGTGGCGTTCGGTGGCGAGATGGGACAGGAAGGCGGCGATCTCGTTCACACTCGACGAGTCGATGGCGGCGCCGCCAGTCGATCTTGCACGCCTCGTCCAGGTGCCTCAGGAGTGCGGCGTGGATCTTGCGGCAGGTGCCATCGCGTTGCCAGTCATGGAGTCGCCTCCAGCCGGGTCATGCCGCAACCGCAGCCCAGCTCAGCGGGCAAGTCCTCCCAGGCCATGCCGGTCTTGAGGAGGAAGAGGATACCGGTCAGGGCCTTGCGGTCATCCACCGGCGGCCTGCCGCCTCTGGGACGAGGGGGTCGCACGGGCAACAACGGTTGGATGATCTCCCAGAGTGGGTCGGGCAGCAGCGGTTTGGCCATGACTGAATCCTCCGGTCGGCTTCCGGAGATTGTCGGGACTCAACGCCTCGCTGGCTAGTTTTGTTAGAGTTTCTTAGTGTATCGGGCGCAGTGAGACAGGCCACTCGGGCTGGCCAGGGATGGCACTGAGGGTGCGCCTGCTCGAAGGAGCAGGGTTGGAGTGGCGTTAGGTGGAAGAATCGATGGGATTAGGTGGAATGGATTCCATCTAATAACAAGTTCTGCGGCTCGGGTTTTCTGGTCGCTTACGGTGGAACGACGCAAATGCGCATCTCTTTTGATCTTGATGATACGCTCATTTGCTACCAGCCTGGTGTACCGTGTGAACCCGAGTTACCTTGGCATTGGAGTTTACTCGGCGGCAACGAACCACTCCGTCGTGGCACGGTCGAGCTTATGGGACGATTGCGGCATTATGGCTGGGAGATTTGGATCTACACCACCTCCCATCGAAACCCCGCGTCAGTCCGGTGGTGGTTATGGTGCCATGGCATCCGCGTGGCTCGAGTGATCAATCAATACGTTCACGACGCAACTTTGAGGCGTACACCCAACGACTACCCGCCTAGCAAGAATCCCGGAGCGTTTGCTATCGACTTGCATGTTGATGATTCGGAAGGTATTCGAATGGAAGGTGAACAACATGGATTTAAGGTCGTAGTGGTTGCGCCGGATGACGAATCTTGGACAGAAAGCGTTCTGTCCGCGGCAGCGGAAGTGCAAAACCAAACGTCGCCATCTAGCTGACATCGACAGTATCCGGGCGGTTCCCTCCTGGCGTCGGGAACCACCCTCTAGTTCTCGGCAGAGCGTTGGGTTCTGGCAGGTTGGCGAGCCTCGAATTGTCAGTATGCTGTCACTGAAGGTGGGGGTCGCCGCAGAACCAAACGCTGCACCAGACCCGCGGCCATGAAGCGATTTCCGAGTACACTATCCCCCGTGGCCGCGGGCTAGTGAGCTTATGCGTTCGGCGGATATAGTGCAAGCAGCGGATGAAACAATGAATGTTGCTGAAACACGATCCGAGATGCTGGCCTGCGTTACCGACTTGCGGGCACGGATAGCAACGATGTCAGATCCGTCGCGTCATGCGAACATTGCCCACCAAGCTCGCAGAAAGATCGAGCGGCTTCGCAAGAGCTTTAAGAAGCAGATCGACAAGAAAGCCAACGAGAGGTTTGGTTTTCCAATCAATGCACGAGAGGGCATCGAGCGAAAGCTTACTGTTGCCACTGCGGAAGCCCTAGCGGCAATTGAACAGGCGATGGCAAAGGCTGCCGAAAAATGTTCAGCGACATGACCAAGGACGTGGATCAAAGTCGCGACGTTCGGAAGAGTGAGTCGGGAGGAGATACACAAGCGGGTCGCAGTCGGGTAGGACGAGCCAGTGTCGCGCCGCCGAACAAGTTGCTCAAGCTGACCCCCGCCCTTCAAGTGGTTTTCGTGGCTCTTGTCCAACGTGGGCGGGGGTAGCTTAGCTTTTCGTTCGGCGGCCGAGGCTTCGGAGGGGGCGATGCGGTTGCCGGGGTACTTCTCGACCGAGATGGCGTCCTACTACGTCACCCGGTCGGGGGCCGTCTATCTGGTCGGGTCCATCGAGACGGACGGGGCGGTGTGGGAGCCGTGCGAGGGGCTGCCGGCCGACGCCGAACCGGCCGACTTCGCCGACGAACTGGCGGCGGAGGCCGAGGAGTCGCGGCGGGCACGGGGCATCGAGTAAGGCCTGAGGTCCAGACGCCGCCCCAGGCGCTGCAGCAGACGGCGGGGGCATGACGGCTTTTCGTGACGTGTAGCTCACCGTGGCCCCCGCCGCTGCTGAGCTGGGTCGACTATGAAGCCCCTCGGGTGTCAAGCGTCGATTTCTCCTCTTCCTGGACGTTATTTCTCGCGAGCCTCCCTTCACTCCGGTTGAGGGAGGCTCGCGAGAAATGACGTCCCACGGGCATCCCTCCCGGGACGCTTCTTCGTTCTGCCCGATTGCCTCCAACGCCGTTCGGCCGCACTCGACTATTCGGGTTTCGTTCGCTTGATCGCTCCACGCGGACGCCCCAGGAATCGGATCCGCCACGTCGCCCCTTCGTTCAGGACATCCTCCTGGGACAGTGGCCTGTCCCCTCCGGATCGACCCAGCTTCGGGCTGACGCGACTGACCTCCCAGCGTTGGCTGGCCTCTGGTGTCTTGCCTCGGTTGCTCCTCTCCGCTTGCCTTGTGTCAGCCGCTGGTGGCTAGCTCCTCACGCCAGTTCGTGCCGTCACGCAGCATGGCCCAGCAGCGCACCAACAGCCGACGCGCCACTGCCACAATCGCCTGTTTCATCCGCGCCTTGCCGCGCGAGAGCCGCGCGTACACCGCTGCCGCCCAGCGGTTGTACCGCAGCATGACCCAGGCGCACTCCACCAGCAACTTCCGGAGCACGCCGGGCCCGCGTCGGGTGATCCGGCCGCGGCGGTCGCACTCGCCGGACTGGTGCTGCCTGGGCACCAGCCCTGCGTAGGCCCCCACCTCCTTGCCGGAGCGGAAGCGCCCCGGCTCGTGCAGGTAGGCCGCCACCACTTCCGCGGTGCGCGGGCCCACACCCGGCACCGTGCGCAGGCGAGCCACCTGGGCGTCGGCCTTGCCCAGGGCATCCAGCTTCGCCTCCGTCTGCTGCTCCCAGGCCAGCAGTTGCCGATACTCCACAAGCGCGAGGTGGATCAGGCCGCGCCACCGTTCTTCGGGAGAGCAGTCGGCCAGCGGGCGTGCGTGTTGCTCGAACACGGCCAGCCCCGCGGCCGACCAGGCAGCCGCGCCGCGGGGAGCATCGAGCCCCTGAGCAACGAGCAAGGCCCGCAGGCGGTTCTGGGCCCGGACGCGCAGGCCGACCAGACGCTGGCGGGCCAGAATCAAGGAGCGTTTCTCACGCACGGCCGGAGGAGGGACAGACACGGTGGGCAACTGGCCCAGGGCCTCCAGCTGAGCCAGTCGCAGAGCGTCGTCCTTGTCGGTCTTGCGTTTGAGGTGCTTGAAGCGCCAGGCCTCGGTCGCGGTGTTGGCCACCTTACAGCGAAGGCCGTGCTGGACGCAGAGATCGTGTACCCAGCCAGCGGAAGCGCAGGCCTCGATGACGACGACGGCGGGCCGGCGCAGTTGAAGCAGAGCCAGCAGGGCCTCGCGTGAAGCGGGGACGGTGTCGAAGGTGGGCGAGCCACCCCCAGGCGGATAGACGCAGGCGACTGACTTGTATTTGCCGAGGTCGAGAGCGAGAATGGGGCCGGTGTGCATGGTGGGCAGGCTCCGTGGTCGAGGTCGCGCGCCGGGCCACTCCCAGCGTAGCGCATTCCCGAGGGGCTTGCATCGATTCTTTCGGCGCCAGGAGGGTTTACGATGCGGTGTGTCCAGTTCTTTACTCTCACTCTGCTACTCTCGTTCATGCAACCTGCCTTCAGCGAAGACGTCAAGGACAGTGACGCCATTCAAGGCACCTGGCTGGCATCGGCGGCTGAACTTGCCGGCAAGTCGTTCCCTGAAGAGGTCCGCAAGTCCATCAAGTTGACGCTCAAGGATGGCAAGTACACGGTCGCTGTCGGCAAGAACCTCGACCAGGGGACCGTCAAGTTAGACTCCTCGGCGAAACCCAGGACACTCGACATCACCGGCACGGAAGGTCCGAACAAAGGGAAGACGATCCAGGCCATCTACGAGCTGGACGGCGACACCCTGAAGATCTGCTACGACTTGAGCGGAAAGGGCCGACCCGCGGAGTTCAAGACCGCCGAGGGCACCAAACTGTTCCGCGTTACCTACAAGCGCGAGAAGCCGTGAGATCGCGGCGCGGGAAGGCTCGCCGAACCAAACGCTGCAGCAGACGGCGGGGTATGTAGGCTTTGCGTGGGTCATAACTCCCTGCGCCCCGCCGGTCAGGTGAGCAGGGTCGTTCAACCAGCCGAGAAAGGGGGCATCGAGTGAGAATCGCACACCTCTTGTGGGCGCTCGCGATGGTGGGAGTGGGCTCAGCACAGGTGAGGGCTACCGACCTCAGCAAGATTGACCGTACCATCGCCAAGGAGCCTGTTTACAAGTCCAGGCCGCGCTACTGTCTGCTGGTCTTTGGGCCAGAGGCCAGGACGCGCTTCTGGCTCGTGCTCGATGGCGACGTCCTCTACGTGGACCGCACCGGCAACGGCGATCTCACGAACGCGAGTGCGAAGGTCAATCGGGAGAAGGTGTTCAAGTCTCAGAACTCCCTTTATGCCGAGCAGCGATTATTCCAGGCCGGAGACATCACCGAGGGGGCGGCTGGGCCGAAACACACGGAACTTACCCTCCACCATTGCATCCCCAATCCAACGTTCGTGCCCACGGCGACGGACGACAAGCAGGCCAGAGCGTTGCTGGACAGGAACCCTGACGCGGTAGTCGTGATCGTAGAGATCAAGGTGGGCGGTCGGCTGCGGCAGGTGGCGGCGCCGGCTTTTTCCCACAAGCCACAAGATGCGCCGATCTTGCACTTTAACGGACCGCTCACCATGGGATTCCACCCGAAGTGGTTTTACGGCTGGCCGGTTCTCACCCGCGGAGACACCCCCAGTACGTTGACCGTGGTGATCGGTACGCCAGGTGTTGGCGAAGGCTCATTCGCATTGATCGGCTACGACGATGTGCCGAAAGATGTTCATCCGATAGTCCGCATCCAGTTTCCGGCTAAAGCACCCGGGAAGGCACCGATTGTGGTTACCGTCCCACTCAAACACCGGTGTTGAGGGGACCGATTCTACGACCCCGTGCGGGTCCCTGGCGATGCGGGTAATGGCAAGGCACAGGTGACGGTTTCGTTTCCTGATTGGAAGGATGGGAAGGTTGCCTCTGCAACGTATGAGATCCCTGTGTCCGAGCCGAAATAGGCCATTCGGTCGGGCCGAACAACACGGCTGAATCTGACCGGGGCCGCTATCCAACTCCAATGGCCTTGGAAGCGGCCCCGGCAACTTGGTCGCGCGTTTGGCAGTGAGGCAGTCTTCCCCTCTTGTCGAGTAGGATTTGCACGTGAGTTTGCTCAGGCAATGTAGCCCCAAACCACTTCATAACGAGAGAACCCTTCGATGCCGAGTTCCATCGTACCCTTCCTGATCGACTTCGCGGAAGTCAAGGCGGTGTTCGGTTGCAAGGACAAAGATCTGTTTGCCCGAATCCAGAAGAAGGCCCGACTGGATTCAGACGACACGGACGTTGATGACTTTGAAGAGGCGGACGAGGAGGACGAGGACATCGACCTCGACGAGATCGAAGAACTCCCGTCAAGTCGGGACGCTCTCCAGCACATCATCATGGGCACGCCCTGGGCTCGGGGCATCGGCAGTAAGTACGGATACGCCTTCGAAGCGATCTGCAAACATTTTGGCAATGTCCTGGATCGCGAATTCTGGGGCGAAACGCGCGGCGAATACGTGGCAGAGTTCGACAAGATCCTCTCTAAAGTCGGCGTCGATCCGGCGATGGTCAGCATGTCGAAGTTGATCAACGATTCGGAAGAGTTTGAGCTTCCGACGCGGGCCGACTTCCCATTCATCGGGTCGATGACCCCGGCCGAGTGCCGAGACGCCTCCGCGATGCTGGACAAGGTCGATCGAGCCGTCCTGGAAAAGGCATGCGGAAAGCTGAAGACCAAGCGTGGCAACGTCGAGCCAGCCTTCGTTCTTGGGTGTTTCGACGAACTCGTGGGCTGGTGCAAGACAGCGACGTCTGCCGGCAAGGGGCTGGTTGTCTTTTACTACTGATTAAATCGGCGGGCTTCGTAGCTCCTCGCACCCCGCCGTTGCTGAATCTGGTCGACTATGAAGCCACATCGTAGTCAACAGCAAATGCTTTGCCCGCCTACCGAGAGAGGCTAACGGGGGTCCAGGGGATGGCCATGAGACCCCGGTCGCCTCAAGGACGAGTCGAACTCTTTCGCACGGATGCCTCTTCGCCTCGGTCGATCCATCTCGGAACGCTATCGGGCTGCACTCGACTGTTCGGGTGGCGCCGCGCTCTCGGTGGAGCCTTCCCCGTTTCTCCGGTAGGCCGCGTCCTCGACGCGACACACACCTCGGGCGTCCCTCGTGATCCCAACCGCCTCGGCCTATTGATCCACTCCCCTCCTATCTCAGTTGCCGGCCCCGGCCTGGGCGGACTGCTCCTGCCAGTCGGTGCCGTCGCGCAGCATGGCTCAGCAGCTTCCGGTCCAGCGTTACCACCGCCTGCTTCTTCCAGGCCCCGCCCCCGGGTGAGCCGGGCCTGATGTGTGGCACCTGCTGAGTAGAGGAACAGCAAGGCGGCGAACGCCTGGTTCTGGGTGCTGGCCGCGACGTGGCGTTCGCTGGCGAGATGGGACAGGAAGGAGGAGAGTTCTTTCGCGCCCCTCTCGTTGGGGTGGCGTTTGTTATGGAAGAGAATGAAGCGGCGAATCCAGTCGAGGTAGACCTGTTCGGTGCGCTGGGAGTAGTGGAGAAGTTGCAGCCGAGCCGCGACCTGGTCGAGGAGTTTGGGCGGCCGAAGGGAGTCTGGAGAATACACAGAAAACTCCTTGCCAGGTGGAATAACCGGGGTTAATGTATCGGGCGCATTGAGACAGGCCACTCGGGCTGGCCAGGGATGGCACTGAGGGTGCGCCTGCTCGAAGGAGCAGGGTTGAAGTGGCGTTAGGTGGAAGAATCGATGGGATTAGGTGGAATGGATTCCATCTAATAACAAGTTCGGCGGCGGAGGCGCGGCGGATGGAGCTTCGTCCTGAACTGGTGCCGGCCCCGATCAGCGACGCCCGCCGCGCCGCGATCCGTGACCGCATCCGCCGAGTCGAGGACGCCATCGAAGCCCGCGAGGACGTGGCCGACCTGATCCGCGAGTTCAACGAGTTCACCGGCCGGCAGTACGGCGAGGACATGTTCCGCAACTACTGGCGGTCGATCGACCTGGAGGACTTCGTGCGCCAGGCCGCTCGCCCGAAACCGACGCCGGCCCCCGGCGTGACGCGGGCCGAGCTGGTCGAGGTGGTCCGCCGTGCGATGCCCCAGAACGGCGACGCGGAGTACGAGGCGTACATGGAGGTTCTCGACGCCAACGTTCCGCTGGAGTGCGCGTCGGGGCTGATCTTCTACCCGCCCGACTACGAGCCAGCCACCAACACCTGGGCGGGTGGGCGATCTATCGGCGAGTACGACCCGGCCCCCGAGCAGATCGTCGAGTGGGCGTTGGCTCCCGGCGGGGGTAGCGCAGACGCCGAACCAGGCGCTGCAGCAGACGGCGGGGCATGATTCGTTTCTGCGAGCCATAGCTCACCGGTGCCCCGCCGCTGCTGAGCTTGGTCGACTATGAAGCCCCTAGGGTGTCAAGCATCGATTTCTCCTCTTCCTGGACGTTATTTCTCGCGAGACTCCCTTCACCCCGGTTGAGGGAGGCTCGCGAGAAATGACGTCCCACGGGCATCCCTCCCGGGACGCTTCTTCGTTCTGCCCGATTGCCTCCAACGCCGTTCGGCCACACTCGACTATTCGGGTTTCGTTCGCTTGATCGCTCCACGCGAACGCCCCAGGAATCGGGTCCGCCACGTCGCCCCTTCGTTCAGGACATCCTCCAGTGACAGGCAAGGGTCACCACCGGATCGACCTAGCTTCGGGCTGACGCGACTGACCTCTCAGCGTTGGCTGGCCCCGTTGTGTTGTCTCGATCGCTATTCCCACGCGCGGCCAGCCGCCTCAGCCGCTCGCTGCCGCTGCCGCGCCGCCCGGCAGCTGGGTCGTGGACCCAGCCGGCGGAGACGCAGGCCTCGAGGACGACGACAGCGGGCCGGCGCATGGAGCAGAGCCAGCAGGGCCTCGCGTGAAGCGGGGACGGTGTCGAAGGTGGGCGAGCCACCCCCAGGGGGATAGACGCAGGCGACTGACTTGAATTTGCCGAGGTCGAGAGCGAGAATGGGGCCGGTGTGCATGGTGGGCAGGCTCCGTGGTCGAGGTCGCGCGCCGGGCCACTCCCAGCGTAGCGCATTCCCGAGGGGCTTGCATCGATTCTTTCGGCGGCGGAGGCGAAAGCAGCGATGGAGGTGGATGACCTCATCGAGAAGTACTGGTCACCCCACTCGGTGCCGCCCATGCCTGCGCTCGAAGGGCTGGAGGAGGTTGACTGGTCGAGCCTCAAGGACACTTACGGGCCAGCCACCGATATCCCCGCCCTCCTCCGGGCGTTCGTCTCAGTGGACCCGGGGGACCGGGAGTTTGCCGATCAGCTCCTCTGCCAGACCCTCTGGCACCAGGGCAACGTCTACTCCGCGACCGCGGCCGCCATCCCGTTCCTGTACAACCTGGTGGAGGACCAGGGGCCGCACGATCGGCGGGCGGTCGCTGGCCTGATCGGCCTCATCGCTGACGGGTTACCGCCGTATGTCGGCCTTCTGGACGATCCGGAGGCGTATGCGTCTTGGGACAAAGTCCTGCGCCCTCGGGGCGAGTCGGTGGAGCAGTTCGTTGAGGAGCACATTGCCGACGGGCATGAGGTACTCGCCGCGATCCGGCGGGCGTTGGCCAGTCGGGCAGAGTTGTTGCGGACGTGCTGCGGGGGACAGCTCCCGGCGTGGGCGCGGTAGCACGCCGAACAAGGCGCTGCAGTGGACCGGTCCTTCGCTACGCTCAGGACCCGCCACAGAGCTTGGTCGTTCAGCCCGCGGAGGAGTGATGAAGGTAAACGCCGTGGCTGCAATCGCCGTAGGCACCGTCGCTGCAGGTGTTGGCGCCGCTTTCCTAGGTTACCGCCATTTCGACCGGCGACCCGACGAGTCGGCGGTTGTTGTTCCCCTGCAAGAGAACAGGACACCCCCGCAGCCTCGACCCCAAATTCCCGAGATCAGCCTTTACACGGACGATGAGGTCCAACGGATCGTCGAGAAGTGGAGCGCCCGCGATCCCGCCGACAAGAGTCTCCTGCGACTGGCCCCGGTGGGGAAATCAGCTCCACTGCAGACCGTGTTCGGATCCCTGGAACTCGATCCGGCCCGGCTCGGAAAGCCGAGCGAGATTGAGATCAAGACAGAACTCGACCAACTCGTCTTCTTGAAATGGCAATTGTCCCCATCCTTCGAACTCTCGTGCCTGACCGCGAACAACGACCCGAAGAACAAGTCCGTCGGTTACACTGGCCCCCAGCGACTGTTGTACGGTATCCGGATTGGCACGCGAGTGCGATGACGACGAGTGGCAGGCCGAACAAGTCGCTTCAGCAGACGAGGCGGCATATTCGTTTCTGGGTTGGCTCAGTTCTTCGGGCGCCGCCCCGCTGCCCAGCGGGGTCGTTCGGCGAGGGAGGGCGTCGGACGGTGGATGCCTATACAGAACTGGCCGCGGCGATCCGCCGAGTGTTCCCGGCGTCGCGTCTGGAGCCGGCCACAGCCGGTAGCGGGAGGCGAACTTCGCCGCAGGCCGTTCCATCCCACCCGGCGGGCCAGAGCCAGGGCGGACGCAAAGCGCGGTGGGGAAAGTGCTTGACGGCAAGGGGTTGACGCGAATAGGTTGGGCGTGGCGGAGGTCGCAGCGAGCGGGAGGCTCGCCGGGTTAGATGGAATGGCCACCGGTGTTAGGTGGAATGGATTCCATCTAATAACAAGTTCGGCGGCAGAAAGGCGCGACGTATGGCAGACGTGGAGGCGCTGGTGCGGGACGACATGCGGGCGCTGTCCGACGCCCGCGTGGCCGCGCACGTCTTCTCCCTGCTCGCTGACCCCCCCCGGCCAGTTCGGCTCGGGTGGACCTTCGGGGCCGTCGGGGAGACGCTCGACGGCTTCCTGGTCTTGGATCACCCGCGGTCGGGCACCGGCATCGTGTACTGCGAGCAGGGGTTCGGCCCCGCGAACCCGTGGGGGCTGGTGTTCACCGACCGCGGGCCGCTCTCCACCGGCACGTCCGACGGCTGGTATCCCCGGCTCCTCGATGCGTACTTCGAGTCCAAAGCGTCGGCCGACGTGCCCATCTGGCGGGTCCGGGTGTGGCGGACGAGTCGTGACGGCGCGTGGGTGTCCGGCGAGTTGCCGTGGGACGAGGCGTGGGCGCGGGTAGCCGAGCTGCGGGCGTCCGCGCCGCATGCCCAGTACTACAGCGACCACTCCGTCAGGTATTAGCCGCTGGCAGCGCCCTGGACGCCGAACCAGACGCTGCACCAGACGGTGGGGCATAACTCGGTTCTACTGACCTCAACTCCTCGGTGCCCCGCCTTTGCGGAGTTGGATCATTCGGCGGCGGAGGGTTTGCGAGGTGGAGATTGCGTTTTGCATCGACGAGAAGGCAGAATCACGCCAGCCGCATGCGCGGGAACTGGCACAACGATTGTCTGACCGGATTTCAACAACCATCGTCGATTGGCCGCGAGGCAACACCTATGTTCAGGCTGGCCTGGACCGACTTATCTCACTCGGGACGCCGGAAGTCATTTTGCAATCTCACCGCGCATACTTCGGCAACGTCGTATTTGTGTCAGTGAGCGAGCCGCGCTGGGCTGGCATAACGGCGACATCGTACATACACAGCATTTGGTCCCCCCTCGACGACTCAGTGCTTGTTGACGTTCAAGGCTCGGATGACGCCGAGACGGTCGGTTCAGTGGTTCGTGAGTTAGGAGCCGCCCTGGGCATGGTGCTCTGCATGGCAGAGCAAGAAGCCTAGCCAGGTGCTGCAGCCCCCAACTCCTAGGTTGATCCCAGGGCCCAGCTTCCCGTGGCGGGGCTGCTGAACAGTGTCGTTAGGCCAAGGAGAGGTGACAGATGAAGAGACGTGAATACTCCGGTTTCGTATGTGCGAGCGTCTTGCTGGGTGTGATGGCCCTGCCCCTTGCCGTCGGTCAGCCGCCGGTTGCTCCAAACGGGGCGAAGGGGGAGGTGGCCCGGCCGCGCCAGCCCGGTGGCTACTTCGGAGACCTCGGGAAGTACCTGACCATCGAGGGCGTTCGGGCAGAGGGGGCCAAGGTCGAAACCGGCACGCTCCTGGTGGACACAGTGAACGGCAAGAAGCTGAATCAGCCGATCTCGATCGTGGTCCGCGCCCAGGCCTTCAACGCCACCCGGTTCGATCTCCCGACCACCTTTGTACTTCCTCCCAGGCAGCGATGCGTCCTCAAGGGGTTCGAGTCGGGCGGGATGATCGGCGTCCCGTCGGCGGTACAGGACGCCTCCAGGGAACTGGGGCGGAACGAGGTGCCAATGAGCCCGGTGGCCTGGCAGTGGCGCCCTTACTTCGTGGCCCTCATCGTGGTCGAGCCGAAGGGAACGGAACTCCTCCCGAAGCGATAGGGCCTGGCAATTCGCGGCACCTGACCGGTGCCACCATGCGGGTTTCTCGAGACATGACGCCTGTCGAGGCTACCCCGGCAGGTGAGCTTCATAACCGGCCTGTTCGGTGCGACGGGAGAAGTGCAGGAGTTGCAGCCGAGCCGTGACCTGGTCGAGGAGTTTGGGTGGCCGAAGGGAGTCGGGAGAGTAGACAGAAAACTCCTTGCCAGGTGGAATAACCGCGGTTAGGGTGTTCGGCGCAGTGAGACAGGCCACTCGGGTTAGCTAGGGATGGCACTGGTGTGGCACCTACTCGAAGGGGCAGGGCCTGAGTGGCGTTAGGTGGAATAATCGATGGGATTAGGAGGAATCGATTCCATCTGATAACAAGTTCGGCCACAAGAGGGCTAATCTACGTGGCGAAGCAGAGGCGAAAACCGACACCGAATGAAGTGTTCGCGCTTGTTTTTGACTTAACCCAGAGAGACCATCTATCAGATTTCGATGTGGCAAACATCGCGCGGAAACTAACCGAATTGCCGCACCGTGAAAGAGTCGCGAAACGGGCACTGAAGGAATTAGTCTCGCATGAGAAGCCGTCACGTCGGCGTGTTGGTATCACTGCGTGTCGTGTCATTGGTCGATTTGATGTGCCGGGTTTGAGGGAGATGCTGCTGCACCGGTTGGCGGACACGGACCGGTGGGTTCGGCGCGACGCGGTTCTCGCCGTCGGCGCGGCTGGCTACGATGGGCCAGAAGTGCGAAAGCTACTTGAGAGCCTGGTCGGTGACAGGGATGCTCTCGAAATTGCGGAGCGTGGGTTGTGGATCCGGCAGCCGAACGGCAGCGTCAGTTCCGTCAACTGTGACGAGAGTAATGTGGAGGTGTGGACTCGCATCCAGGCGCGACATGCACTGGATTGCATGCTAGAAAAGCAGGCGGACTTGATTGCCGCTCCAGATCCGGCGTGGCTCACCTCCGGCGTGGTGGGGTTGGCGCGGACGATCCGGGAGACTGATGCGGCCGACTTGCTGCCGATCCTGGCCGATGCGCTGGAGGAGGCCGGGTGCGCGAAGGCGGAACTCCTCCGGCAGTGCCGCGCTAGAGAAGGTCGTGTTTGGATTCTGGAGTGGCTGATCGGGCCGTCTTAGCTGGCCGAACAAGGCCGCTGCACCTGACCCGGCGGGCATGTAGGCTTTCCCAGTGACGTGGCTCTCCGCTCCCGCCGGGCAGGTGAGCCTGGTAGTTCGGCCACAAGAGGGTGCTGGCGGATGGGCGGTGTGACTGACGAGGAGTTCTACGAACACTACGGCGAATGGTACCCGCTACGGGACGAGACGGACACGCTCGTCGCGATGCTGTCGCTCGCCGCGGCGCGATTCCGTGGGGGCGGGTTCCCGGAGACGGTAAACGCCATCGAGATCGGCTGGAACGTGGAGGGCGCCCACCTCATGGTGTCCTTCGTGTCCAACCCCGAGTACGCGTGCTACGGCCAGGGGCCGTTCGACCTGGGGGTCTGCCGGCGGGGGACGGCGGTCGTGCACAACACCACCTTCGCCGTGCCGTCGTGGGCGTTCCTGCACAAGCAGGGGTCGCGGGACGTACCGCTGCTCCGGGTACTGGACCACGACCGGGTCGAGGTGTCCGGGCCGGCGGTCGTTGATGGCGTGGGCCGGAACGTGTTCCGGGTGGCCCTGGAGTTCCGGGAGGCCGTGTTCGCCGGCATCTCCGTCTCCGACCCGCACTGGCTGATCGTGTACTACAACGACGACGGCGGGGAGGGCCGGCTGGTTCGGGTGTCCGGTGCCGGGGTCGTTGTCTACCCGCCCGACCGGGTTGTGCTGTCGCGGGAATGGTTCGCCGAGCAATCCAGGGCGGGTGCGGCCGGGTGGTAGCACCAGAGGCCGAACCTTCCGCTGCAACAGCCCCCCGCCGCCTCAGTTGTTTCCGACGTGTCACTTCCCGGCCGGCGGGGGTTCGTTCAGCAGCGGAGGGCGCGCACTGGGTCTGTCCCGATCGTAGCGCATTCCCGAGGGCTTGCATCGATTCTTTAGCCGCAAGAGAACGCCATCGATATGAGCAGGTACATCGTGGTTACTGGGCTCGACCAGCTGCGAACATCGGAGCGATGGCCGCGGTTGGTCGCCCCGCTGGCGGAGGAACTGGGAGAGAGCGGTCTCGGCAGTCTCCCGGAACTGGACGCATTGAGGCGCGAGCACGATCAAACGGGAGTGCTTCAGGCAACCGAGGTCGCGGTCAGCCTGGTTCATTTCGACCATGGACGGGCACTCGTGGACCGTGTTGTTGAAGCGGCAGGCGTTCAGTGCGAGAAAGCAGCGCTTCCCATGCGGTGGCGCGATTTTGGCAGTGCTGATTACTTCAGTTCCGAACTGGCGAAGCACGGCTACTGGGACGAGCCAGGCCAGTACTGGTACATCGTGTCCGCTGACCAGGTCTACGAGGATGACGAGCGTCAGTTTCTGGTAATCGGCGGCCCAGGTGTCGATGGAATCGATTGGGGTTATCGGCGCGGACACACGGGATTATGGGCGTGGTATCCGATCGAGGCCAGGTTTGTGCCGCTTGCTCCCACGGCGCAAGCGCTGTTGCAAGGGTGGCTCTCTGGTGCGATCACGGTGTAGTGGCTACCGTATCGCTGTACCTGACTGGGCCGCCATTCGAGTTGTTCGCGACACCATGCCATTGCAGACGGCCCGGGAGGTGAACGCAGTCGTTGCCGCGTCGGTGGGTACCCCTGCCTCGGTGGGACGCAGCGCTCTGCGGAGCCTCGATGGTACCGCGCTGGTCCAGGCGGCTGGATCGGAGAACACACTGGTGGTGGCTACCCGGAGTCTGGACATGTGACGCACTCTGCTGCTCGGACTAGGAGACGCCAGGAGGCCAGGAGAGGCCGAGCGAGCGAAGCCGGTTGCTGAGGATGCAGCATTGCATCTTTAGAAGCTCTGTCATGGAGTCATTGTCGTGTGCCTCGGCGTGGCTGGTGCTTGACGACGTAAGTACAGCGCGGTAGGGTGCGGCTTCTGAAAAGAGGAGCGAGTGTTTCTGTCGACTTTCACGCTGTGGTGAGCTGGGTGGTAGCTCGCAGACTGGGCTGGTATGTCGGGACGTACGATCAATGACAGGAATGAATAACCTCCTTCGTGAGTGCTTCCATGATCCGTCAGTCCCAGGAGCTCGATTCCGAAGCGCTGGCTCTGCTCGGTGAACCGAGTCTGGTCTGCCGCACCAGCAGGAAGACCCTGTTCTGGAGTTTCGCGCTGGCTGTTGTGCCCTGCGGGCTTGGGGCTCTTCTGCTACTTGTCGTGGCCAACATACTATGGGGAGAGGGGAACAGGGACATACTCGGTTGCCTTATCTACCTTGCCGTTGGGGGGAGCTTGCTCTGGTGTGGGTGGGTACTCTGCAAGAAGGCGAACCGGTTAAGGCATGTCGTTGTCACCGTACATGCCCGGGGCCTTTCCTACCGCGATGGCTGTACCAGCTGGATCTGTCGATGGGACGACATCGAGGACGTACAGACCAAGGTGATGGATCACTTTGAGGAATCTAACCTGGCGATTGGTGGAGTGGTTCCGATCCCGGGTACGACAAGGCGGACCTTTATACATACCTCTCAACAGGTCACGGTGCGGCGGTAAGATGGCGACCATATGATCTTTACCAATGAACTCCAGAACATCGAAGAACTCGCGCGGGCCATCTTTCTTGGAGCCAGCCAAGCTTCAAGGTGGGGTCACTCGATGCGAGACGGAAAAAAGGACTCAGGTTCATTCACTTCCGATGCGGCAGATTAGGTCCGAGTCAGCCAAATAAACACCCCGTTATCATGGCAGTTCCAGCACCAGGGATGTTAATCAGGTTGAGCTTCCTCGATTGGCCCGGCTGAGGTGTTATGCGACCGGATCGAAGATACAAATCGAGCATTCCAGTAGACGCGCTGGAGCGTGTGTTGGAACGATATGACAATGGGACCCGGAAGTTGGCCGAGTACGTGGTCGATGGCCAGGTCGTTGGGACGCGATTCTGGGACGATGACGGGTATCTTTCACTGGAACGGCCGTGCAAGAACGGGCTTTTGCATGGCGTCGAATACACCTGGTACTTCGATGGTGTGCTCACGTCGGCGGCGCCGTATGTGGATGGCGTACCGCACGGGGTGGCGAAGCAGTGGGCCAGGTGTGGAAGGTTGGTTGGCAGCTACAAGATGGTGCGCGGCACAGGCATCGACCTGTTCTGGAACGCCCTGGAGGGGATCGACGCGAATCCGCACTATCTGTCCGAAGTCCACTACATGCGAGATGGCGATTTACATGGATACACCTGGTGGCTGAACGACGATCAGACCTCGGTGCGAGTGGAACGCCATTACGTCCAGGGTTATCAGCATGGTATCGATCGCGAATGGAACCATCGGGGTCGGCTGCGCAGGGGTTTTCCGCGTTACTTTCTGTGGGGAACCCGGGTCAACAAGCGCCAGTACCTTGGCGCCGTGGCCGACGATCCAACGCTGCCGCCGTTTCGCCCCGAGGACAACGCGCCCCAGCGGGTATTCCCGGAAGAGATTCGCAAGCATCTGTTGATCCGACCAGCCGACGCCTGAGATTATCTCGAAGCAGATCCGTAACCGAGGTCGCATCGAGGTATTCCCAGGACAACGAATGCCGGGCGTGTGCCGCGGGTCATTGCGCCAGGCGGTTCGGAATCGCAGGTCAATGAATGAATCGACATGGGCGGAGGGGCCTTTGCACGACGATGGCCCGGCAGTCTACCGTGGGTGTCGAAGATACCAAATGGCGCCCCGGCTGCGCCGGACCAGAATGAGCCGTAGCGGCTCCGGGGTGCGCTGTCGAGAGGGCGAGCGGGGAATCGGGGGCGGTGGTATAGTACCCGCAGAAGTCGGAAGGAGAAGCCGGCCAGGGGCAGGGTAGTATCCGGAGGCGCACAGTCATGCATCAGTCCTCGCCACAGAGGTTTAATTCCCTGGCAGGAAACTACCGGACAAGCGAGGTCCATCGCGCCAGTCCGACCGTCGAGCGGCTGCGAGAAATCGTGCCGACCGTCGCCGCGGTCTGCGACGTTGCCAGCGGGGCCGGGCACACCGCGCTGGCCTTTGCCGACAAAGCGTCGCGCATCGTGGCGGTGGACGCGGCTCCGAACATGCTAGCTCAGTGTCGTGAACTGGCGGCCGAGGAGGGCGTGAAGATTGAGACAGTGCAGGCGTTCGCGGAAGCGATTCCGCTCCCAACCGCATCGTTCGACCTCGTCGTCTGTCGGCTGGCTGCCCACCATTTCACCGAGGTGGCCGCGGCCATGCGCGAGATGAGCCGGCTCGCCAGGCCGGGGGGACATGTAGCCATCATCGACCTGGAAGGGAACGCGGACCCGGCCATCGATGCGCTCAATCATGACATCGAGATGCTGCACGACCCGACTCACGTGCGGTCGTACACTTCGACCCGGTGGCGCGAGTTCTTCGTGGCCGCGGGGCTCGAGGTGGTGGCATGCGAGGGGCGCTGGCGGGAGTTCCCGGTGGGCCTGACGGTGCTGCGGTGGTGTGAACTGGGTCGGTCGGGTGACGAGGCGTTGCGTGCCATCCGCGAACGACTGGCCGCAGCTCCGGCCGCGTGGCTCGCCGAACTGGATATCACTCAGGACGCCGACGGCGAGTTCCGGCTGCCCATTCGCACCCTGCTCGTGGTTGGTCGCACGCCTGCGAAGCATTCGTGAGGATGAAGGGGTGCGCAAATTGGATTGTAGAGAGATCCGCGTTGGTGTAAATGCTCGCGATTGACGGGTCGGTATCAGTGCGTTTGGTTGCCGCTAATAGTGCCTGGCCAGAACAACATTGCCGACTGTGTTGGATCTGGATGGTCGGGAGTTGGCTGGTGTCGTCTACCGTGCTTCTCTTCGCCAGTCTGCTTGCGGCAACTGACACTCCAGTGAAACCAGGGTTGATCAAGCCAGGGTTGGTGGGGGCGCCGGGGCTTCGGGTGAGCTTTCCTCCACCAGGGGCGGCCGTCCCGGCGGGCAGGCGCAGGTGTTCGCGTTCTAGGCCGGGCTGTGTGGGCACAGGTTAGGGGAGTTGTGTACCAACGAGCAAGCATCCATCCGGGGGACGGAGGCGTTAGTGGAGAAGTGAGCGTGAAAATCGATATCGCACTGATGGCGATGATGGGCCTGAGCATCCTTGTGGGAATGGTGTTGCTGGCGGGGTTGGCGATGTAATCCGGGACGCCATCCGGCAGCGCGGGAACTGGGGGGGGAACCTTCGACCGGTCGAGTGCCCCCAGTGTGGGGAGCCGGCCCCGACGGCGCGTCGGCCACATAACTGTCGGCAAGCGATGTGGGGGGGACTTCTCAATCGAGTTTCGTAATAGCGCAGGAGGCGACCGGAAAGGACTCATGCTGGCCGAGGCGGAGCCTCTGCATGAGGTGCCCACGTTGATTGGGGCGGCCAACGAATGGCGGCACGCGTAATTCGGGACCTGGGCGACACGGCATATCTGGAGCAGGTGGCTACCTGGTATAGTCACGCGTGGTGGGTACTGGCCGAGGTGGCGGGCCAGACGAGAGGCGTTTGCCATCGTGAGGAAAGTGTCTCCCGTGCGGTGGGAAGCCATGTGCCCTGGAGGCCGACTTCCATCGAGCGGTTTACGTTTGCTGGCAAGCCGGCGCCCTGGCCTGCGCATAGCCTTGCCGGTGGGGCCTGGGCCGGGTTAGAACTCCAGAGCAAGTCGGAGCGTGTGGGTGAGACGGCACGGGGGACGGACGTCGCCATGTGGGACAAGTTGCTTTCAAGTGGCTGGTTTCTGGTGAGCGCCAGTATGTTATTGCTCCAGTGGGTGGCGCCCGGTCCTTCCCGCGCCCTGTGGAGCCAGCAGGCCGGGGGGCCCCCAATGGCCGTCCTCGGTTTTCAGGTGGTTTGGGTGAGTGTGCCGGCGGTACTACTGGGGGTGCTGAGTCTGGCGACGTTGATGAGCCAGTTGCTTGGGGCCGACTGGGCGGTGGCCCGCAAGTTCGAGTGGCTCTTGCCCCGAGAACGGAAGCACCGCCTCGGGATGCTGGCGTTTCAAGTGGGGGTGGTGGCACTGGCGCTGTATCATCTGGTGACATTCTGAGTGGCGCGGCACTGGTGGGCGTTCCTGCACCAGGAGAGACGCGACATGTGGCGGTGGATAGGGCGTTGGGTGGAAGGGTTGGCGGTACTCTTGGCACTGGTGCCGGCGTGAGTGTGCCACGGGGTTGTGGTACATACGGAGGTGGAGCGGGCTTTCCCGGTCGAGCATTCAGAGGTACTGCCCTTGCATTCGGAGTGGACGCTGAGCTGTCTGTGGAGCAGCCTGGATAATGGGTTGATGGGACCGCTGTTCCTGGTGATCTGAATGGGTCTGGCAGTGGGAATCGGTGGGATGGTGTGAGGTTATAAAGCGTTACGCGGGACAGCCGTGTGCTGTGGCCCAGCAGAGGCTTCGCCGTTCGTGGGGTTCTTGCGACAGTCGGCGTCGTGGCCGTTCTGGGAAGGGTTGCACGTGGAGACGGCGGAATCGCAACACTGTTGCCTATGCGGCCGGACCGACCGGGTGAAACGGACGTGGTTGTAGGGAGCGCGAGAGGTGGCCTGTCGCAAGCGAATGAGTTACCTGAAAGACGTGCGCAACAAGGAATGCTGGGTCTGCTACTCCTGTGCGAGGCAGGTGCGCCGGCCCCTGGATCCCGAATCGATGGTGACGCTTCTTGGGGCGATGCTGTACGTCCCCATGCTCCTGGCAGGTGGCGCGTGCGGGATTCAGTGCGTCACCATGGAACGCGGCACAGGACGAGTCATCTCCTCGGAGAATGTGTCAGCGGCCCTGACCACGGTGGCCATCCTGATCATGGTGGTGGCGGTGTCTCTACTGGCTGGTCGGCGGCCATTCTATGCGATGGCGGCCTTGCGGAAGCAACTGGGTAGGTGGAGGCAGTGGGGCTCCCGCTTCTTCAGAAGCGGGACGCTGATTCTTCAGGGGAAGGGGGAGTATCTTATCGATGTGGAGACATAAGAAGTGGTCATTATCTTCGATGAGGTACTGAAGAGGTGTCGTCGGTGGCCGAGGAGGTAAGAAATGTGAGCCCGAGAGGCAATGGATTTCATAGGCATATCTCTCCGGCTCAATCTAACTCGGTCAAGGAGTACGCTCATGCGGAGAATGCTGGCTGTCGTTCTGGGAATCAGTCTGGCTGCGATGGCGTGCGCCCAGGAGGGGCGCAACTCCAAGGGCAAGGACGAGAGTATGAAGGACTTCTCGGCCAAGAACCTTGTGAACGCCAACTTCGAGGAGGCGAACTGCTTCAACACAAAGTTCGTGGGGAGCCGGTTGACGGGGGCCAACTTCAAGAAGGCGGAGTGTGAAAGCGCCAACTTCAAAGATGCGATCTGCAATGGCGCTGATTTTCGCGGGGCGCATCTGAAGTATGCCCAGTTCCTGCGGACGAAACTGCAGAAGGCGAACTTCGAGGGCGTGGACCTCAAGAACATGTTCTGGCTCGACTGCGATCTGCGCGAAGCGAATCTGAAAAACACCAAGGGACATCGCGATATGAACCGGGCCGACCTGCGCAAGGCGAAGCTGCAGGGAGCGGATTTCCTGAACGCGAAGAACCTGGAGACGGCGCAATTCCAGGGGGCGGAGTACGACGACGACACGGCCTGGCCGACCAACTTCGACCCCAAGGAAGCCGGAGCGGTGCTAGTGAAAGCGAAGAAGTAGTAAGGGCGGTTGGGAGATCCGCAACGCACCCCTACCTTCAGTATGCCTCCGCTGGGTTGGCTCATCTTTCGTTGCAACGCATCTGGGCTCGTCGCGGAGTAATTCCAGACGAGCCCAGCCCCATTAGGAAGAGGGAAGCACTGGGTTGGCATGGCGATACAAATCCATCTCCTGGCCCTTTGCGTATGCCATTCCTCCCCGATCGAGATTGCACGGACGGGCGAGAAAAGGATGGCAGGGTAACAGGTGAGGTTGGCGATGATCGCGCGTAAGGAGCTAATCGAGGCTTATCTGGCAGGGGCGCGGTTGCCTGGCGAAGCGGTGTGTAAATTGACACCAGACCAGCTGGGCGCTCGGCCAGTAGCTGGGATGTGGAGCATTCTGGAGGTGGTCTGTCATCTCGCGGATAGCGAGGTGCTGTTCGCCGAACGCATGAAACGAGTGCTGGTCGAGGAGCGGCCGACGCTGCCGTTTGTCGATCCGGCACGATGCGTTGCTGCGCTGGCGTATGCCGAGCGAGATGCGCACGAGGAAATCGCGGTGATCGAATCGGTGCGCCGCCAGATGGGACGCATTCTGCGCTCCCAACCAGCGAGCGCCTGGGAGCGCGTGGGGCTGCACAGCAAGGAAGGCGAACAAACACTGGAGCAACTGGTGCGCAAGGCCGTCGCTCATCTGGAGCATCATCTTGGGTTTGTGCGAGCCAAGCGCCAGACCTTGGAGGCGGGCAAGCAGGCACGATAGGAGGCAGAGAGCATGGCTGTTTTGTTGACGTGGCTGGTTCTGGCGAGTGACATGACGGCAGGAGCCGCGGAGCCCGGAAAAGGGGAGGCTTCCGCATCGAATGAGGCACTCCGCAAGGAGCTGATTCAGATGGAGAAGGTGGACCAGGCGGCTCGCTCGGCGATGATGAAGGCGTTGGGGGAGCAGGGGATCAGCTTCGCCGGAGGAAAGCCGATCACTGATCTGAAGGCGTTGGCGGTACTGGCGGAGGAGACTCGCAAGCTGGGGAAAGTGGATGCGGCTCATCGGGTCCGCCTGAAAGCCATCGTGGAAAAACACGGCTGGCCGGGCAAGAGCCTGGTGGGCAGCGATGGGGCGCACGCGGCCTGGTTGCTGGTGCAGCACGCGGACGCCGACCGCAAGTTTCAGGCGCAGTGTCTGCGTCTGATGGAGGCAGCCGCGCCCGGCGAGGTGGCGGGGAAAGATATCGCCTACCTGACCGATCGGGTTCTGGTGGGCGAGCGCAAGCCGCAGAGGTACGGCACACAACTGGGGGCGGACTTCAAGCCACTACCGATCGAAGATGAGAAGCAGGTAGACGTTCGTCGGGCGGCGCTGGGCTTACCCCCGCTGGCGGAGTACGTGAAAACGACGAAGGCCGAATATGAGAAACTGGCTGGGAAGGGGGCCGACAAGAAGTGAGATTGGTTCCTGGATATGGGGAGTGTTCGTGTCTACAAGTTTGACCCTCATCTTTCGGTGATACCAGGTCGCTGGACTCTGCACGGAATGATGCAAGAGATGCGGTGGTTACTTGCGTTGGTGGAGGCCATCGGGTAGGTTCTGCCCTACCAATGGAGGGCGACCGGATGCGCGACCTGGTGGTGGGGATGGTGACTCTGGTGGGGCTGGGGCTGCTTGGCAGCGGTGGCCTGGCCTGGTACCGAATGCCCGCGGTCGACCGGACCAGCAAGCACGGAGTGCATGACGCGATCCCCCATGCCGGCGCGGTGTTCGTGCGCTTCTGGCTGGCAGGGGCGTGCTTCTTCGGCGGGGCAGTGCTGCTGGCAACGCATCGGAACCGCCGCGGTGGAACAGCAGCGCCCCCCGAGGGAGGAACAGGCTGTGCGATCTGTCGGCAGGAGCGGAGTGAGACGTGCGTTTATTGCGGGGAGGCGTTCTGCACCGTGCATGGGGGGCAACGCTGGTGCTGGGCGACCGATGCGGATGATTCAGGCATTTCGATGGCACGGCGACCAGTGTGTGTGCAATGCACCCCCAGTCCGGCGCGGATGCGCTGGTCGGTGATGCTGGGCCTTCTGTTCATGATCGCGGTGATCACGGGATTGGGGTTCGGTTGGCTCACTTTTCGATCATGACAGTGAAGTGTCAGTGAGTAATGGATGGCTACAGTGTCCTGTGAGGAAGGAACGTCATGACACTCGATGCGGTATTGAAGCAACTGGAGTCGCTGGGCAACGCGAAGGTGCGGGCGCAAAACGCGAAGCATGGTGCAGGTGACAATCAGTTTGGCGTCAGTCTCGGCGAGATTCGTACGGTGGCGAAGAAGATCCGGGCGAACCAGGCGCTGGCGCTGGACCTGTGGGAAACGGGGAACGTGGACGCACAGTTTCTGGCGGCGCTGATGATTGACCCGAAGAAACTGTCTGTCGAGCAGATGCAACATCTGGTGCGGTCGATCGCGTTTGTGCGAGTGGCGGACTGGCTCAACTCGTATGTAGTGTCGAAGCATCCGGCCAAGGAAACCTTGCGGACGGAGTGGATGCAGTCGGACGATCGCTGGGCGGCACGATCGGGGTGGCATTTGACGGCCGAGCGGGTGGTGAAGCAGCCGGACGGTCTGGATCTGCCGGGGCTTCTGGATCGAATTGAGAAGGAGATGGGGGGTGCGGCCCCCGAGGTACAGTGGACGATGAACAACACCCTGGCGGCAATAGGGATCCAGGTTCCAGCGCTGCGCGAGCGAGCCATCGCCATCGGTGAAAAGCTGGGGTTGTACCGGGACTGGCCGGTGTCCAAGGGGTGCACGCCACCGTTTGTACCGATCTGGGTACGTGCCATGGTGAATCGGAAGGGATGAGAGGGTAGGATGCCTGGCGTGGAAACGGGTGGAGGGTGTGGTGTTCAACTCCCTGCTGATGGGGCTGGGCTCCCCTGGGAGGCAGGGAGGACACGCGCGCCAGAAGGAAAGGAGTCTGCCCGGTGTTGATCGAGCAAGAACAACCCGGCAAGGTGGTGGGGTGGGGCCCGCGCATGGGGATGGTGGCGTTGGGGGTGATTGTCTGCCTTGGCCTGGCGGTGCGGGTGCGGCAGTATGCCGCCATGCCGTCATTCTGGTACGACGAGGCGTATCTGCTGGTGAATGTGTTCGACAAGAGTTACAGGGAGCTGGCGGGAACGTTGCGCTGCGATCAGGCTGCGCCACCCTTGTTTCTGTGGGCGCTGCGCGGGTTGTATGTGTGGGTGGGGCCCAGTGAATGGGTGATGCGTCTGCCGGCGTTCGTCGCCAGTGTGTTGGCGCTGCTGGTGTTTTTTCCGCTAGCGCGGAAGGTGGCGGGTGAGCCGGGCTGGATGTGGGCGGTGGGGTTTTGCGCGGTGTCGCATCATGCCATGACCCATGCGGTGGAGGTGAAGCCGTACACGCTCGATCTGCTAATGGGCAGCCTGCTGCTGCTGATGGCCAGCGGGATGCTGACGGCGGAGGCGGATTCCCCTGCGCGGAATCGTTGGTGGGCGGGGTTGCTGGGGGTGGCCTGGCTGGGGCCCTGGTTGTCGTATCCGAGCGTGTTTCTCCTTGGAGGGGCAAGCCTGGCGTTGGCGATGGACGCCTGGGAGAAGAAGACGCGCCGGGCCTGGCTGGCGTGGGGTAGCCTGAATGGGTTAGCGTTATTGTCGGTAGCGGCGGTGGGGCTGCTGAGTGCTCGGCATCAACGTACGCGGTCGCTGGAGGAGTACTGGAACCACGCTTTTCTCGATCTGTCATCGGTCGAGGGGGTTGTGCCGTGGACGCTGCAGTACCTGGTGAAGGTGGGAAACTACGGGACGACGAGTCTGGGAATCCCACTGGTGCTTCTGGGTGTGGTCGGCGTGGCGGGGATGTGGCAGCGGTCGCGGGCGTTGGCTTTGCTGGTGTCGGCACCCCTGGGGATCGCCATGGTGCCGAACGTGCTGCGGCTGTATCCACTGGACGATCGGCTGCTGTTCTTCGCTACCCCGTGCGTGTGGCTGAGCGCGGCAGCGGGGGTAAGCTACATAATGGGTCGATTACGGGGGAGGATGGCCTGGGTAATAGGGACGGCGCTGGCGCTGCTGGTGGTGCCCGGGGTTGTGCGGGCGGCGACTTACCTGGTGGTGGTGAAGCCAAAGGCAGAGTTTCGCGAGGCATTTGGGCTGGTGTTACAAGAGGAGGAGGTCGGCGATCTCTGGTGGGTGTCTCACCCGGAGGTGGCCGAGGTCTACCTGGGGAAGGAGCGGCGCTGCCTGGGCGCGAACGATCCCCCGGCGGTGGTGGTGGAGGCGGGGCGAGGCAAGCGGATCTGGCTGGTGGTGTGTGTGCCGGAGAAGGGCCAGGTCATGCAAGAAGGGCTGGTGCAGGCGCTGGAGGCGGCAGGGTATCGGTTGCGTCAGACGGGGCAACTGCGGACCATGGCGATCTTCTGTGCGGAGAGGCCCAGTAGGCCGTGAGCGGGCGGATGATGAACGCGTGAGGGGCGGCGCGATGACGGACGACATGGTGAGGACGGTGCTACTGCTGAGCCTCATCGTCGTGCTGATCTGGGCGATTTGGTTACTTTCTCTGGGACGACCGAAGACGGATAGCCGAGGCGGTGAGCGATCTGAAAGCCGCGGAGAAAGCTCGCCAGCAAGCGATGCGACAGCGGGAGAAAGCGCGGCAGGAACTGCTGGCGCGGTTCGAGACGTTAGTGCAGGATCCGGCCCACGAGACACAACTGCTAGCAGAGAAGGCGACGTGGAAGAAGCAGTTCGATTGGCCCGCGCTGGAGCCGGCGGTACAGGTAGAGGGTGTGCATCTGTCGGCGGTGCTGACGCGGGCGATGATCGTGGCATTTCCGGCGGCGAACGTGACCCCCGAGGTTTGCCTGGTGATGGCGCAGCAGCTAGGCCAGGTGGTGCGGGCAGGAGGAATCCCGGAACTCGACGGGATGCCGATGTGGTTCACCTTGGATGCGCGAAGTCGGCTGGAGTTCGTTTGCCAGAGTGTGAATCTGGTGCGAGTTTACTTGCAGTCGGAGGAGGTCGTGAAAGACAGCGAACCTGGTTCGGAGGATGGGTACCTCTCTCTCAGTGGAGTTCTTGTGGGGTTTGGCCTGATTGCCGGTGTGGGATACCTTGTGGGTCGTGTGAATGGGGCGTGGATCGCTGCGGGGCTGTGGGCAGCAGTTCTGGTTTGGCGGATTGGAGTGACGGTGTACCATCAGCCAGTGAGAGAAGCGAATGCGGATCAAACCAGTGGGGGCTCTGTGGAGGATAGAAAATGAGTGTGACTGAGCACGTGCGGGCGTTGATCCTCTGGTGGAGGGCGATGGAAGTGCTACTGCAGCGGTCGCGCGGGTGGTTGGGGCTGGGCAGCCTGGCCGCGCTGCTCGTGGGCTGGGCGATTCTCGGGGGGATAGCAGCGGGGCTCCCCTGTTCGATGGCGGAGCGGCTCGCGCTGGTGGCGATGCCGGTGGCGTGGGCCGGTCTGTTTGGTGCAGCAGTGCTGCTGGGGTCGCCGCGGGTTCACTGGCATCGCATCCTGGCCGCAACGGTGCTTGGATGCAGCGGGGTAGTGATGGCGTTGGCGGTACCGGTGCTTCGAGCTATCGGGTAGAGCATGAAGTTCTGAGATAGAGTATGTCCATGAGCGAAGGCAGAAGCGAGGCCGAGAAGTGGGTGGCGACCGTGGCGGCATTGGCAGTCGATGCGCTGGTGGATGCTGGCCTTGTCTCTGCAGAACGGTTCGAGGATGCTCGGGTGGTTGTGGCCGAGGAGTTGCTAGTCCGGTTGTGCGTCGGGGATTACCCGCCACCGGTGGATAACGTGGCGGGCGGATCGGCCAGAAAAGACTAAAGAGGTCCGAAAAGTAATCCGAAGGTTGGCATCGCTGATGGAACGACCGGCGAAGCCGGTGGGAAAATCGCGGCACTTCACCGAGGCCATGAGCAAGATGATGCTGCAGGAGTCGGTTCCGCGCATTGACATGCGGTGATGCTTTGAGGTGATGCGCGTTCCTCGATGGCTGGGATGAGGCTGGCAATCGAGTGGGCTCCGGAACTTGCGAGGACACGTCGATGAACAGCGGATGGTGGGTGCCTGGCTTCCTGGTTGGCGTGGTGGGCGTGGCAGCTCTGGTAGGTGGAGCCATCTCCGGCGGGCCGGACGTGGTCGGGGGCGTGGTGTTTGGTGTAGTGGCGCTGGCAGCGTCGGGGGTGATGCTGTATCGGCGATCTAGCGAGGCCTGGAAAGCGAACGCTGAAGGGCAGGGCAAACCCGGCGCGGTGCCAGTTGATCGGAGTTAGCCACTTACAGCGGATGCATTGGCGGCGTTGCGGAGTCCGAAATCCACGATACAGGATAGTTCGATGAATAACTCCTTTACCATGGTTCGGCCCGCGCAGGTGCTGGCGGTCCTGTGTTGCTCTACGGCGTTTGGCTGCGGGGTTGCCTGGAAGGCAGAAATGGGCCGAGGGGCGTTGGCAAGTGCACTGGTGTTCGGCCTGAGCATGGGAGGCATCGTGCTCGTTTCCTGGGGGCGTGCGGTTAGCGACCACCCTGGGCGGTAAATCTCGTTGATCGTGTGTGGGAGAAATATAGGTGGAACGGAGCAAGAGCCATGCTGGAGATGCGGCCCGGGTGTGAATGCTGCGACCGAGATTTGCCGGCGGATTCGACGGAGGCGCGGATCTGCTCGTTCGAGTGTACCTTTTGCATTGGCTGTGCAGAAGGGGTGCTCGGAGGGCGGTGCCCGAACTGCGGGGGCGAACTGGTTCGGCGACCGTCGCGAGCGGCAGCATTGCTGGCGCGGTATCCGGCTTCCAGCCATCGGGTGGTCAAGGCGGCCGGCTGCACCTCGCCGGGCTGACCCGATTCGAGCGAAAAAATGGAGGGAGCCGGACGGTTACGAGTGGGGAGAAAGGCGAGCGAGGAGATGGAAGAGGCCGATCTCTCTGCCTGGGGTCCCAGGTGGCCCGGGCCCGACGAACGCTAACCCGGGAGATGAGATGTCCGAGCAGACGCGAGCGTGTGAAATCTGCGGGGCGGTGATCTCGGCCGGTCGGCTGGAGGCAGTGCCAGAAACCCGGCTGTGCATCGAGCACGCCAGGCAGATCGGCGAGTATGGGGGCGAGTTCCTGACGCGCGGGGTGCAAACCAGCCTTGGCAAGGGAGGGAGCCTCAAAAAGAACTACGGCGACGTCAACGTGGTCCGGAAGCGGAACATCGACGGGATCAAGAAGCTGCGAGACGACTACGAGCGAAGCCGGAACGGCTGAGGATTGAGGACGACGCGAGGAAACCTGGGAGGGAGTCCAGATGGGAGAGGCGAAAACACGGCCAACGGATGTCAGCGTGGCAGCGTACCTGGCGGGGATCGCGGATGAGAAGCGGCGCCAGGATTGCGAGGCGCTGGTGAGCCTGATGGAGCAGGTTACCGGGCATCCTGGCCGGATGTGGGGTAAGAGCATCGTGGGATTCGACAGCTATCACTACCGCTACGCGAGCGGGCACGAGGGCGACATGTGCGTGGTCGGCTTCTCGTCGGGGAAAGCGCACCTCAGCATCTACCTTGTGCCAGGGGGATTCGAGGATCCGGCGATGCAGGCGCTGCTGGCGCAGCTGGGGAAGTACAAGACGGCAAAGGCGTGCCTGTACATCAAGCGGCTGGCAGATGTGCAGCTGCCGGTGCTGGAGCAGGTAGTGGCCTGGTCGATGGCCAGGACACGTGCGATGTACCCCACGCCGGGCAAGTGAGGCCGGTGGCCGGGCGCTGTAGGATGAGAGCAGCGACGGGAAGCCGGCCAGGCCGGTGAAGCCAGGGGAGAGCGCGAGCGATGCGACACGCACGATATGGGCTGGTGATCACTGCGCTGGGGCTGGGGGTATTGCTGGCGGCCGTCGGCGCGGGGGCGGCGCCGGAGAAGGGGCCAGCGGGTTGGAAGCTGACGTGGAGCGACGAGTTCGATGGCAAGGAGATCGACCGGGCGAAGTGGGACTTCGACCTGGGCAACGGCTTTTTCAGCTACGACGCCAACCAGTGGATCAGTGGCTGGGGCAACGACGAGCTGCAGTATTACACGCGCGAGGCTGACAACGCGTTCGTGAAGGAAGGGAAGCTGTATATCCGGGCGGTGAAGGAGTCGTTGCACGGGTGTGGGTACACCTCGGCGCGGATGAAGAGCCGGAAGCGGGACGGCAGCGCGCTGTTCAACCAGAAGTACGGGCGGTTCGAGTTTCGGGCGAAGCTGCCGACGGGTCGGGGCGTGTGGCCGGCGCTGTGGATGTTGCCGCAGGCGGAGAAGTACGGGACGTGGCCATCGTCGGGGGAGATCGACGTGATGGAGGCGCGGGGGCAGGAGCCGCACAAGGTGCTGGGGACGCTGCATTATGGCTCGCGCTGGCCGGGGAATGTCCACACGGGGGGCGAGTATCTGTTCCCGCGTGGCCAGTCGATCGCGGAGTTTCACACCTACGCCATCGAGTGGGAGCCCGGCGAGATGCGCTGGTATGTGGATGAGACGGAGTACGCCCGGCAGACGTTCTGGTGGAGCAGCAGCAGGGTAGAGGGAGGCAAGGGACAGAAGCCGCGGAGCGAGGCGGACCTGAACGCATGGCCGGCGCCGTTCGATCAGTCGTTCTACCTGGTGATGAACGTGGCGGTGGGAGGGAAGTTCCTGGGCAATCCGGACAGGACCACGGTGTTTCCGGCAGAGATGGTGGTGGACTACGTGAGGGTCTACGAGAAGGTGGGCGGGCCCGGCGCGGTCAAGCCGCGCGGCAAGGGGAAGCTGCCGTTCGAGCGGTAGGTAGGGGAGCGGGTTGCTTGTCAATCCGTGGGGGCACTGCTACGATCCGTCTGGGCCGCGCAGGATGGCGGCGAGGTGGTTTCCTCGGCGCTGCGCGGAGATCCCTGGCTACTGGGAGAGGCAGACCATGCGGCTACGAATGCTGGCGGTGGTGGGGCTAAGCGTAGGCTTGTCCCTGACCCAGGCGGCGGAGTTTCAGGCTCCGGTGCGGATGCAGGCGGGCAAGGCTGCGGTGCGCGTGGAGTCGCCCGGCTATGCGGCGCCCTGCTGGGTCGACGTCGATGGGGATGGCAAGAACGACCTGGTAGTGGGACAGTTCGCCCAGGGGAAGATGCGCGTCTACCGAGGAGTAGGCGACGGGCAGTATGCCGCGGGGACGTGGCTTCAGGCTGAGGGGAAGGACGCCGAGGTGCCCGGGGTGTGGTGATGCACGTCCTCCACTCCACAGTTTGTGGACATCGACGGGGACGGGGCGCGCGACATTCTTTCGGGCACCTATTCGCGGTATGACAAGTCCATGGCCGGACTCCTGTATGTGCTGTATGGGAAGAAGGACGGGACGTTCCGCAAGGCGGAAGTGCTGAAGGGAACCGATGGCGAACCGCTTATCCTGCCGGGCAAGGGCGAGGAGACGATGACCGACCGGATCTGCACGCGACCGTTCGCGGTGGACTGGGACGGCGATGGAAAACTCGACCTGGTGGTGGGGAACTTCGCGGGAACGTTCTTCTGGTTCAAGGGTGAAGGCAAGGGGAAGTTCGCGCCGAAGGCGGAACGCCTCGACGTGGGGAAGGAACCGCTGAAGATCCCCGGAGTCCACAGTGATCCGTTCGTCATCGACTGGGACGGCGACGGCGATCTGGACATTGTCAGTGGCTCGTCCAATGGTGGTGTCTACTGGGCGGAGAACACGGCGGGGAAGGGCAAGCCGCCTGTGCTGAAGCAGTGCAAGGAGTTGATCCCGCCGGGGAAGATGTCGGGCGGGGCATCCATCGTGCGCGAGGAGGACCTGAAGCGGCCGAACTACGGCAACCGGGTGTGGGTCGCCGACGTGAACGGCGATGGCAAGCTCGACCTGCTGGTGGGTGACAGTGTCACGCTGGTGGCACCGGCCAAGGGGCTAACTGAGGAGGAGTTCAAGAAGCGGTACGCGGCGTGGGAGAGTTCCCTGCGCGACCTGCAGAAGGAGCTAGGCAGCAAGCCCGACGAGGAGAAACAGAAGAAGTTGTCGCAAGAGTTCCAGAAGCTGTACGGGAAGCGGACCGAGTTCATGAAGCAGGAGATGACCGGGTTCGTGTGGCTGTACCTGCAGAAGTGAACCTGAGTCAACCAGGGTGACCTCCAGAGCCTGTCCCGATGGACAGGCTCTTTCTGTTTCTTGCGGAGCAAGGGGCCTGACGGTCACAGACGATGCGATGCGGCGTCTGGGAGGAGGAGGCACTTCTTGTGCGCGACCGGTCGTGGAAGGCGGTCGACCGGGTAAGCTGGCGAAACCATTTCCAGTGAGTGGGTGCCAGATTGCGGGGACCACCGGCGAAGCTTGTGCCTGGACAGGCGGGCAGATATACTCCGGTCGCCCTGGTTCAACCGATATGGGGAAAAGCGGATGATTCGGTTCAGCTGCACGAGCTGCGAGCGACCCTTCAAGGTTGCCGATGAGTACGCCGGCAAGGCAGTCCGCTGCCCCGGGTGTAAAGGCGCCCTGCGAGTGCCGGAGGAGGAGATCGAGTCGGACGTGGAGGTGGTCGAGGAGGAAGAACCGGCCCCCCGGCCACGCCCGAAAACCAGCCCGGTGAAGACGGGCAGTGACAGCATCGCGCGGCGCAAGCCTCGGCTGGCATCGTCTGAGGACGACGAAGACGAGGCGCCACGGCGACGCAAGGCTCGGCTGGCGTCGTTTGGGGACGACGAAGACGAGGCGTCTCGCCGACACAATCGGCGGGACGAGGACGACGAAGAAGACGAGACGCCACGACGACGCAGTCAGCGCGAGGACGACGACGACGAGGATGAACGGCCGCGGCGAAAGCGCCGGCGACGGAGGCAAGAGGCTGACTCGACGAACTCGACGCTGTTCATGCTGTTGTCGGGTGGGTTGTCGCTGCTGTTCGTGGTGCTGCTGATTGCGGGGTGGTTCCACAAGGGTGGGGCCATTGTGATGCTGGTGTTCGGGGTGGTGCCGGCCGCCATTGGCACCTGGTGGATCATGGCGATTGCCAAGGAAGAGAGCTACATGCAGTACCTGGCCTGCATGTACGTGCCGTTCTACGACACGTGGTTCTCGTTCACGCGCTGGGGGCAGACGTGGGCGGCCTGCCTGATGGTGTGGATCGGCCGGGTGTTCGCCGCCGCTGGCATCATCTTGCTGGTCATGCACATGTTGCGAGGCGGGTTTCGTACACATGACACACCGATGTCACCGGGGGAGGTGGATGCGGAGTGTCAGCGTTTGCTGAGTGCGCGCGATGCGACCGAGGCGCGGGCCTGGCTTGGCGTGCCGGGGCGACGCATCGACGGCGTGGCGGTGGGGCGGTTGCATCTGCGGCAGGCTGTGGAGGGGTTGTATCAGCAGGGGGCGGTGAAAGTCACCTTCGCGGAGATGCATTTGGACGAGGACGGAGACGACCCCATGCACATGGTGGTCGAGCTACCGGCCGAGAAGGAGAAACGGCAGGCACTCTTCGATTTCGTGAATCGGCAGCTGCTTGACCGAGGCATGGTTCGAGAGGCCGATCGCGGGCAAAAATATCTGCTGTTGCCGACAGATTGACATCCAGAGGTTCCAGATCGGGCAGATGGGCGGTCGGGTCGTCATCTCTTGTCTACAGACGAGGAGCAGAGCATGGGGGCGCATCCATACTGGTACACAGTGAAGTACGAGGGAGATGTGGAGGTGGCCCTGCACAAGTTGCGGGAGCGCGAGTTTCGGGCGGGGCGCTACAACCCGGTGATGCCGTTCATTCGGTTTCCGATCGATCTCAATGCGCCCTCCCCGGGTGTCCAGCATGAGAGCATTGAGGAAGCGATGGTGGAGGCAGACGCGGATGGGACCCGGTCGATTCTCGACATCCTCGGGATCGGAGAACAGGCGGACTTCTGCACGGCGGGGCCTCTTTCGGACGAGGTGCTCGAGGATCTGTATGGAACGACCCAGCCGACGAGGGAGCAGGTAGAGGCGAATCTGGAGTTTCTGGAGGAGGTGGAGCGCGGCCAGGCTGTGTACATTCTCCTGTATCATGACGGCAAACCGGACGAGGTGATGTTCGCGGGCTATTCGTTTGATTGAGGGAAGCTCGCCGGGGTAGCGGATCGAGGGACCAGCGGCGCTACCCCTCCCCGAGGTGAGAGCAAAGGCTCGATCCCAGGCAGCGAATAACCCGGGAGAATGCGCTGTGGGATCGAACGAGCTGTGTCGTCCGTATCCTGCCAGTCAATGCGACCCGAGAAGAGACACATCATGCAACCGTTGCTGGCCAACATACCTCCGTTTTTCCAGTCCATCAGCCTGATTGGCATCGGGGTGGCGTTCGTGCTGGCCCTGGTGGGAATTTGGGCCTGGCAGCAGCTGGCGGTGGCACGAGTTGAGTCGGCGATGAAGGAAGAGCTGCTCCGGCGCGGAATGTCGGTGGACGAGATCGAGCGCGTGTGCCAGGCGGGGAAGCCGACTGAGCCGGCCGAACCCAAACCAGAAGCGGCCGCATTGCTGGCGGGCCTGCTGGTCGAGGTCCAATGCGATCCGCAGGAGATCGAGCGGACCCTGGCGCTGGTCCGGTCAGCCCTGCCTCAGGATCAGCAAAATCTGGCCCTGGCTCTTGTCCGTCTGGAGGAAAAAAAGCAGAACGAAGATGTGGAGGTCAACCTGGAGCAGGTGCTGGCGGTGGTGCGCGGTTTGTGCGGAGCGAGCACCGACAGGGAGGCCCCGAGTCAGGACCGGGGCAGGTACAGGGTGGCCTCGGAAGGTCCTGGCCACTGACCAGCCCTTCTGAGGAGCCCGCGAATCTGATGAAACGCCTGGGAATGGTTGTCTTCCTGCTTGCGTGCACCCCTCTGCCCTGCCTCGCGGGGCCGACGACGTACGACGGCAAGCACGACATCTCGACGATCCATCTGACGGTGGTCTATTTCGTGCCGAAGGACCGCAAGCCGTTGCCGGACTGGAAAGATCGGGTGGACTACTACCTGCGACGGGTGAATGCGTTCCATTCGCGCGAGCTGGACGGGATCTCGAAGCTGCGCATCGACCTGCATCCACAGCCGCTGGTGACGGACCTACCGTCGGCCAACTTCCGACGGGGAGACCAAAATCAGACGTTCTTCAGCACCATGGACGAGGTACGACGCCTGTTGAAGTGGAAACCGACGCAGAAGGATGGCTTCCCGGTGCTGCTGGTGCTTAGTGACATTAACTGGCGCGAGCTGGACGACTTTCGCCGGGTGCGGATGGAGAAGGGTAAGGAGATCTTTGAAGGGAGCATCGCGCGGAATGGGCGACATTTCCCTGGCGCGGAATCTGGCGGGGCGCGGGCGACGTATGTGGCCAAGCCGGGTTTCGGGATGGGGCTGGTCAGCGGCGATGGCTGGCGAGTGCCGTACAGCGGGTCGGACTGCGTGATCTATCACGAGGGCTTGGGGCACACGGTTGGCCTGCCACATCCGGATCCGCTGGACAACTCGGTGATGGGGACGGCGCAGTACGAGTTATGGATCCATGAGGCGCGGTTGAACCGGAAGCAGAAGGAGCGGCTGGGGTGGAAGGCGCCGGAGAAGGAGCCGGACCTTGCAGGCGACCTGTACTCGAAGTTCCGGGCGCTGCAGGCACCGCTGGTACCGCAGGCGGGCAAGCTGGTGGAGCTGGAGCTGCGCTGGCCGCGCGGTGCGCGGGTGAAGTCGCTGCAGGTGCGCGTACAAACAGAGCTATTCGGCAAGTGGGAGACCATCCCAACAAAGGTGCAGGGTGAGCCACCCACGAAGGTGTCCCTGCGAGCGTTCGCGGCGGGGCCGGTGAGCTACCGGGTTGACGTGACACTGGAGGACGGGCAAACGAGCGAGGTGTGGGGCTACTTTCAGGTGAAGCCATAGGGAGAGAGTAGGTGGTGCGGTATCTGGCAATCATGCCGGTGCTGAAGGTGGCGGACCTGGAACGGTCGGTGCAGTGGTACACCGCGGTGCTGGGGTTCGAGCGAGCGGGGCGGATGCACATCGACGGGGCCGACCAGTGTTTCTTGCAGGCCGGCGGGCTGGAGGTGCTCCTGTCAAACGATGCGCACCTGGGTGGGTTGCCTTCATTTACCGGGACGCTGTACTTCCAGATGGAGGGAGTGGACGCGCTCTATGCGCGGGTCGCGGGACGGCCGGAGATTGTCTGGCCGCTGGAGACGCAGGAGTACGGCACGCGGGAGTTCGGGATCCGCGATCCGGATGGCTACACGCTGGCGTTCGCTCAGCGCATGGCGGATGAGTGAGATCGGTATTGATGTGTAAAAAGGTGCGTGATTCCGCGCGGAGATTGGGTGCCTGTTAGGGTAGGTGCATTGCGGCCGGGGTACGGTCGCGGGCATCGAGACGAGGCCAGCGGATCATGCAAGCACGGCAAGTGGTTGGGATCGCGGCGAATTGGCTGGGTCGCGGTGCGGCTCTGGTGCTGCTCCTGTTCTGGGGCGCGTTCTTCGTCGAGCATCTGAGCGAGTGGTTTCTGCGGGACGATGGGGCCTATCCGCCCGTCTGGGTGTGGGCGGCGCAGGGTCTGCATCTGGCGATGTTGATCGGACTGGGGGTGACGATCCTTCGCCCCTGGTTGGGTATGGTGCTGACCCTGGTAGGGACGGTAGCCTTCTTTGGGTGGATCGGGGTAAAGTCGTTCCCCTACCTGGCCCTGATCAACCTGGTACCGCTGGTGCTGCTGGCGGTGTCGTGGTTGGCCAGCGGGGGGAGCAACGAGGAGTGCAAGGAATGACGAGCAAGCCGACAACGCACGACGAGTACCTTGCACGGCTGGACGAGGCAAGCCGGTCAGCGCTGGAGCGCCTGCGTGGGTTGATCCGGACAGCGGCGCCCCAGGCGGAGGAGTGCATCAGTTACGGCATCTGCGCGTATCGCCAGGAAGGCATGCTGGTGGGCTACGGGGCCACGGCGCGGCACTGTGCGTTCTACCTGATGAGCAGCACTTTGCTGGAGCAGTATCCGGACGAGGTGGCGAAATACGACACGAGCAAGGGGACGATCCGGTTCGCGCCAGATCATCCCCTTCCTGCCGCTCTGGTGCGCAAGCTGGTGCGAGCACGCCTGGCGGAGAATAACGCCTAGGGCCCCCTGGCCCGACCGAGGGGCCGGGAAGCCGAGAAGTGTCAGGGTTTCTTGGTGGGACCCTGGCGTTCCTTCTGGATGTTCTGGACATCCTGCTGGATGTGCTTCTTGCGTTCTTCCTCGGACAAATTGGGGCCGGTGGGGGCGGAAGAACCACAGCCCGGGGCGAGGGAGAAGGTGTAGGCCAGGAGCAGGAAGCAGAGCAAGCGGTTCATGCGGCGAGTCTCCGTTGCTTGGGGGGGAAGGATCAGTCGAGATTGAGGGCTTCGCCACCATTGCGGCTGCCGGCGGCCATCCAGGGGTCGGCAGCGATTCCGTTGGTGATGAAGCGAACGGAGCCATCGCAGAAGAGGACGCCAGCACCGCCGGAATGATAGCTGGAGGCAGGGAGGACGATGTTGGGGAAATCCTCGCCAGTCGGTAGCCAGCAGGGGCTGTTGGGTGGCAGCAGGTGGTTGTAGCCGGTGCGCCAGACGGAGCTTTCGGCGTAGGGGTAGCCCTTCCAGCGCCAGGTGCCGCTCCAGGGAATGGAGGCCGTTTTCCAGTTCAGGGCGAGGAACGAGGCGCGGAGAGTGGCAAGCTGGGCGAAGGTCTGGACGCCTCCGGGGGTGGGAATGGAGCTATTGAAGCAGTCACCGAACTGGCTGGGGGAGCCTGTGGGGCCATTGCCGGACTCGGCCATGTAAGCGGTGCCGCTGGTGCCGTCGGGGATGTTCTGGAGGCGGCGCTTGTTGGCGGTATTGTCGTCCTGGATGCCGTCATTGCCAGAGCGGCTGTGCCAGATGCCGTAGTTCATCCGATAGTTGGTCCACGCCATGGGGGTGTCAGGCCTAGGGTTGGGATCGGACGGGCAGGCCAGGTTCTTGAAGCGGAAGGCGAGCAGGGCCTGGTTAGGGCCAGAGCTGTACCAGGCGACATCGACGTTGTAGTTGCGGTAGATGCTGTCCTGCTCCATGTAGGGGAGCAGGCGGATCTGGACAGAGTTGCCACTGTAAGCGCCCAGGGGAAACTCGCCGAAGGTGCTGTGGTAGTTGTGGGCGGCGAGGCCCCACTGCTTGAGGTTGTTGGTGCACTGCATCCGGGCGGCAGCGTCGCGGACCTTCTGCACGGCAGGAAGCAGCAGACCGATGAGGATGGCGATGATCGCGATCACCACCAGCAACTCGATCAGCGTGAACGCGGGGCGAGAGCGTTTGCGCGTGAACATGGGGAACCTCTCGATGAACAGAACGGGACAAAAGGAATAGAAAAACCTGGCGGGGAGAGTGGAGACACGCAGGCGGAATAAGGTTGATGAACCGGGGCTGATTATAAGTCACTGTTGGTGGGAAGACAAGATAGCATAGCTGAGCAATATCGAGCAGGGTACCTCCAGCTGGGGGGGCGAGGAGTGGACGATGGTGAGGACGTAGAGGAGAAAGCAAGCATGTCGGAAGCGGTCAAGGGCACCGGGAAGTTTCTGGTTATTGGGGTGGGGCTGGTGCTGATGGTGGTGACGGGCGTGACCCTGGCGGTGCACCTGCTGGGAGGGACGGTCCGTTCGGCAGATCGGCGGCGCGACGTGATGAAGGCAGCGGTGGCCAACTTCGTGGACGGGCAGTACGGCGGAGCGCGGCCCTGGCCGACGCGGGTGGAGGAGATCCTTCCCGGCGAGGTGGAAGGTCAGGCGGTCGATCCGTCGAAGTATCGGCTGGCGCCAGCGAAGGACCTGAGCCGGGCGCGCGGGACCGTCGCCGTGCTGTACGAGGTGGAAGGACCGCGCGACCAGATCTACGTGGGATTCGCCGATGGGACGGTGCGGCGCACGACGAAGCGGGTACTGAGTTCGGTGCTGGGTGAAAAAGTGCCAGAGGAGCAAGACCCAGAGAAAGCGGACGAATAGCCCTGGTACGAGGAAGGCCTATAATGGGACGGGTTGTTTCACCACCAAGGAGATCGAGCCCATGATGTCTGCAAGCCATGGTCGTCAGGTTCTGCTGCTGGCGGCTGCGTTGGCCGTGGTTCCCACGCTGGCGTGGGCGGCGGACGAGGAGAAGATTCCCTCGTTCAAGTCGCGCACGGACCAGGAGAAGAAGTTCGTGACAGAGGTCTGCAAGACGATTTTGAAGGCGGCGCACTTCAGCGGGAAAGAGCGGACGCTGGAGAAGTACACCCTGGACGAGGTGAAGAAGGGCCGGACGAAGCTGACGATAAAGGGATCGTACAAGGGAGCGGCGACGGGGAAGCAGTACCTGGCCGACATCGTGGTCCACATCGATTCGAGCGAGCCAACATCGTGGGAGGTGTTGCGCCTCGAATACAGCGACAACAACAACATCCCCTACAGCCGGAAAAAGGTCGACGAGCTGGTGAAGCAGTTCAACCGGAAGGAGTAAACCTCGGGCGCGAGTGCATCCAGGACGGGGCGACCATCGGGCCGGAGAACCGGCTGGGTGATCGCCCCGAATTGTCCAGCGGGTTCCCGGTCCACGGTACGAGGAAGCCGGTCATGAACTTCTCTGACCTGTTCGTTGTCCTGGCTCTGGGGTCGGCGCTGTACGCGGTACTGGTGGCCATCACCGGGCAGCGGCAGTTCTTGCTCAAGGCCGTCAATCCCCATCGGTTCACGTGGCTGATGGCCGGCGTCTCGGTGCTGTGGGTGGGCCTCAGCCTGATGCGCTGGGAGGCCGGCTCGTGGGCCCTGTCCATCTGGGGGGAACTGCTGGGCCAGCTAGTGTCCGATGCGCCGACGCCGGCCCGTGTCAAGGTAGCATCGGTGGCGCTGTTCCTGGGCCTGGTGTTGATCCTCCTGGTCGGCTGGTGTGTGGTGGTCTTTCCGCGCGATCCCAGTGTCTTCCGGGCGCCGAAGGACCGCAAGGCGGCGTTCCGCTACTATGTGGGGCTGCGCGGGGGGCTGGACTTCGCGTTGCTAGCGCTGGGCGATGGCGAGGTCCTGGTCGAGGAGGCCGACCTGCGCCAGGTTCAGGCGTGGGGCGAAAACCTGCCCAAGGTGAAGTTTCACGACGAACCCGCCCGGCCACGCACGGCCACCGATCAGGTCGAGTTCTGGCAGCAAATCGCGAGCCGCATCCACGAACGGATGAAGGAGCTAGATCAGCTGGTTGAGACGGCCCATCAGGGGCACAACCGGCGGCTGGTGTTCGACTGTGAGTATGGCGGGCTGTTCTTCCGCTACCTGCGCCTGCCGGATCCGACCAACCGGGTGGACACGGGGCTTTACCTGTTCGGGGCGACGCTGAACCAGATGGAGATGACCAACGGCCGGGCCGAGCAGCATTTCCATCTGTTGCTCGAGGCATTGCTCCACATCGACCGCTCGGTGCGCATGGCCTGAGAAGGCGGGCGAGTTAGAACAGGCCGGCGATCGGTTTGCCGAGGCAGACGGCCTGGGGACGGTTCTGGGCGTCGTGGAGGTGGCCATCGATCGGCAGCCCCAGGACGTCGAGCATGGTGGCGGCGAGATCGTCGGGGCGGACGGGGCGTTCGGCAGCGTAGGCGGCATGTGCGTCGGAGGCGCCGTAGACCTGGCCGCCCCGTACGCCTGCGCCGGCCATCAGAATCGACTGGCAGAAGCCCCAGTGGTCCCGGCCGCCAGCCCGGTTGATGCGCGGGGTGCGGCCGAACTCGCCGGCGCTGACGACGAGGGTTTGCTCGAGCAGCCCCCGGGTCTGCAGGTCCTCGAGCAGGGCCGACAGAGCGCGGTCGTAGGGCGGCAGGACGTGCTGGCTGAGGCGCATCGCCTCGCTGTGGTGCGTGTCCCAGCTCTGGTTGTCGGTGTTGCTGGGGGCGTTCCAGTAGACGGTGATGAAGGGAACACCGGCCTCGACGAGACGGCGGGCGAGCAGGCACGACTGGGCGAAGGGATGCCAACCGTAGCGGTCGCGGACCGATTCGGGTTCGTCGCGGAGCCGGAAGGCACGCCGGGTGTCGTCGCTGGCGAGCATGCGCAGGGCGCGTTCGTAGAGCGGGTCGAGATCGGGGGCCAAGCTGGGCAGGCGATCGAGAGCACGCTGCAACGAGCGACGGCCGGTCAGCCGGGGGCGAGTGACTCCCTCGGGCAGGCTGAGCGATTCGAGCGAAAAATCGCTGCGGGTCGGATCGGCGATAACGCGCAGGGGAGCGTAGCGTGTGCCGAGCAGGCCGGGGCCCTGCCCCGGGACTTCCCCGCCGTCGCCATCCAGCACCACGGAGGGCATCGAGACGGCAGAGGGGACAGTGGGTCGAGCGGGGGCAAGCCGGGTGACGATGCTGCCCATGGAGGGCTGGTCATCGGGTTCGGGATGGCGCAGCGTGCCAGGCGCCTTGTGGATACGGCCGGTCAGCACGTGGTAGGCACTGGTGCCGTGATTGACCCCGGTATGCGCGAAGGAGCGGACGATGGCGTAGTGATCGGTAAGGCCAGCGAGGCGGGGTAGATGCTCGCTGATGCGGATGCCAGTGGTGCGGGTGGCGATGGGTCGGAACTGGCTGCGGATGCCGTCGGGGGCATGTGGCTTGAGGTCGAAGGTTTCCTGCTGCGCGGGGCCGCCCCAGAGAAAGAGCTGGATGACGCTACGGGCGCGGGGACGGGAGGCGGAGGAGGCGGAAGCGGTGACGGCGGGCAGGCCGAGACCGAGGGCGCTGAGTCGCAGGAAGTCGCGGCGGGTGAGTCGATCGCACAGGCGCAGCATCGGTAGGATCCCCCCAGGTTCGTCTATCAAACACCAGGGAGAGTGTGCAGGCAACGAGAAAAAGGCGCGAACGGGTCAGAACTGCAGGACGGTGGTGCCCCAGGCGAGGCCAGCACCGAAGCCGGACAGAACCATTCGTTGGCCGCGGCGGATGCGTCCCTCGGTGAGCGCCTCGTCGAGAGCCAGAGGCACGGAGCCGGCGCTGGTGTTGCCGTAGCGGTCGAGGTTGTTGAAGACCTTCGAGCGCGGGATACCGAGCACGTCGATGGCGGCGTTGATGATGCGGATGTTGGCCTGGTGAGGGATGTAGAGCGAGACATCCTCGGGAGAGAGTTTGGCGTCGTTGAGCACGTCCTGGATGGTGTCGCAGAGGATGGCGACGGCCCAGCGGAAGACGGCGCGGCCGTCCATGTGCATGTAGTGCAGGCCCTTGGCGAGTGTCTCGGCGCAGAGCTTCATGCGGCTGCCGCCAGCGGGCCGGCTCAGCAGGTCGCCACCGCCACCATCGGCGCCGAGGCTGTAGCTGATGAGGCCTTCCTCGGGCGAGCCACGGGTGAGGAGAACGGCGCCGGCGCCATCGCCGAACAGCGGGTAGGTCTTGATGTCGGTGGGGTTCAGGATGCGCGAGTTACAATCGCCACCGACGACAAGGCAGTGATCGGACGCACCAGAGACGACGTAGGCGGCACCGGTGATGAGGGCGTACAGGAAGCCGGCGCAGGCGGCCTCGATCTCGATGGCGGCGCAGGAGATCTTCAGGCGATCCTGCAGCAGACAGGCCGTGGACGGAAACGACATGTCCGGCGTGAAGGTGGCCAGGACGATCAGGTCGATGTCGCGGGCGGCGACGGGGGCGCGATCGAGGCAGCGGAGGGCAGCCTCGTGGCAGAGGTCGCTGGTGGCCTGGTGCGGCAAGGCGTGGCGCCGTTCGTAGATGCCGGTCCGCTTGACGATCCAGTCGGAGTCGAAGCCGAAGCGCTGATGCAGGTGGTCGTTGGTAACGACGACGTCCGGGACATAGCTGCCGGTGCTCGCGATGCGCACTCCCATCAAGCGACGGCAGCGCGGGCGCGGCAAAGGAACTCGCTCTTCATTCATGAAAGACGACCACCTGGGAAAGAACGCCTGACTCGGTCCCGGAAAACGGGTCGATGGGGGAATCAGGTTGATACTATACGCCACGCCCTCGAGGAAGGCTAGCGCCGCTGTGATTGTCTCGAGCCCCGAAGCGGAAGACGGGGCCCATTTTCGGCCGGGAGAGCATGGAAAAATTACCTCCCGGATTTTCCCGCGGTGGCGATGTGTTCGAGGTAGCCCAGGAGAACTGCGACGGCGCGCTGGTTGTAGTCGAGGCGGAGGTTGCCATCCTGGGTGGAGGCGTGGAAGCCACCTACCAGCTGGGGGCGATACCAGGCGACGAAGTGCTGGGTGCCGGCCTCGGTGTACTGCAAGGTGGCCAGGAACTGCAGGCAGCGTTCGGTGGCCTCGCTGTAGCGAGTGAAGCGTTCGACGTCGCCGACCTCGCGGGCGATGCGGGCAGCCTGGACCAGACCCTCGGCAAGGGCTGCGCCGTGGACCAGCGGTTCGCTCTCGATGGGGCGGTTGTCCCGCCAGCTCATGAAGCCGCCGTACCAGTACATGCGGCGTGGATCGATCTGGGTGTACTGAAGCGAGCAGACCCAGTCGTTCATCTCGAAGACGAAGTCGGCGAGAGTGCGGTCGCGGCATGCGAGGTAGGCCTCGGCGAACGCCTCGGACTGGCGCGGCACGAAATCGGTCGAGCGCTGCTGCTTCCACCAGGCGCGGTAGACGGGTAGCGCCTTGCGTACGAGGTCGAGTTTCCAGGGGGCGGGGCGAGCGCGATGGCTTCGGGCGAGAGCGGCCAGGCCCAGGCCCGGGTAGACGTTCATGCCCTCGTCGGGTTTGGCGAAGCCGTCGCCAAACTGGTAGCGAAGCGAGCCGTCGGCCTGGGCGGAGCGAGCGATGTAGCGCGTCAGTTCCTCGGCACGGTCAGCCAGGTCTTTCTGCGGGGCGGGCAGGTCATGGATGGCCAGGACAAGCTGCCCGGCTGCGCCGACCCGGTTGACGACCACGGGCGGCAAGGTGGTGTAGCGCGACAGGCTATCGGTGGGATCGGTGGCGGTGTCTTCGAGCAGGGCCAGTAGCGCCTGAGTCGCGCGAGCGGCGTAGCGTTCCTCACCGATGAAGCGGGCGGCCTGGGCAAGGGCGGCGGCGGCGCCGGCCTGATGAAGGAAGTTATCGCCCTCGAGCGGTTGCTTGAGCGCGGGGTTGTAGCCGGGCAGGAAGCGGCCCTTGACACCGTGCATGCGGAAGAGCCAGTCGGCGCCACGCTGGGCCGTGAAGAGCATCTGCTGCTGCAACTTGGACAGCTGGGAAAGATCGCGGGGTGGGGCCAGCGGGGCAGTCGGGGCGGTGGGCTGAGGTGCTGGTGCGGCAGCAGGAGCAGAACCGGGCTCGGGAGTGCGTTCCTGTCCTTGCAGGAGCGAAAACGTCAGGGTGACGCAGCCAGCCACCAGCGAGAGCACCACCAGTCGGGTTCGCATGCGAAGCCTCCATGCCCGGGCCAGGACGACCTCCGGTCGCCACGAAGACAGGTTATACCCCAGGGGAGCCGGCGCGATCAACCGGAACAGAGACTGCGCGGCGAACCAGGGGAGAGCAACGAGATGAGGAACGCACCGTTGTGAACAAAGAAGTCTGGGTATGTTCGCTGTGTGGTGAACGTCTCCGACTCTCGGTGCTAACAGTGGCGCGACACTCCTGGGGTGCTCAGGCACCTGGGTTCGTCATCGGAGCGCGCGAGAGCCACAGCGAGCATCGCGGGCCTGGTCGAACCACTCTTGACCGGTCGCCTCGGGATGGGTATCACCCCGCGACTGGGAACGGAGGTCGCGAGATGGAATTGCGTCAGACCGGGTGGCTAAGCGTGGGCCTGGGCCTGTTGCTGACGACGGGCTGCTGGTGGAAAGGGCAGACGGTGCGCGAGGAGACCGGCGACCCGGGCAGCGCGGCGCTGGCTTCCGCCAGCAAGCCGGCCGAGAGTGTGCCCGGCCCGCCGCCGTTGCCCTCGGATTACAATCTGCGCCCAGCCGGCCCGGCCTCGATTCGCACGGTGTCGCACAACGAGTCAGAGGCCAGGGACAGGGCTGTTCCTCCGCTCACGGCCACCACGCAATTGACTTCTCCCGAGAAGACAGAGAAAACAGAGAAGACCGCACCGCAACTGCAGCCGCAACCGCAGCCAATGCCCCGGGCCACTCCCGAGGCGCCCCTGGTGGCTGCGCTGCGCTGTGCCCTCGAAAATCATCCCGACGAGGCGCGGAAGCTCCTCGAACGCTACTCGCAGAACGACCGCGAGTTACTGCTGGCCCTGGTTCGTCTGACCGCCGGGTTCGGCGAGAACGAGGCCCGCAAGCTCTCTCCCGAGGAAGTTGCCCGGGCGATGGATCAGCTGTCGGCCGCACTCAGTGGCATGCGAGCCCGGGCGCCGTTGCAGCTGGACAAGGTCTGCCTGTGCAAGAAGATCCAGGGGTTCGGGCGCTTCGTGGCGGTGCCGACGCAGCACGAGTTCGAGGCAGGGCAGGACGGACGGCCGGGCGAGCGCGTGCATGTGTACGCCGAGGTGCGAAACTTCGCCAGCAAGATGGTGGACGACCAGCACGAGACGACGTTGCAGACGACACTGGAGATCTGCAACACCGAGCGCAAGACGGTGGCCAGCATCGAGCTGGAAGCCTGCCGAGATCGCAGCCGGACGCCGCGCCACGATTACTTCCTGAACTTCCAGCTGAACGTGCCAGCCGGTTTGTCGCCCGGGCTGTACACCCTGTGGGTGAAGGTGAAGGACGTCACCACCAGCCCGGCACGCGAGACTCGCGCCTCAGTGGATTTCAAGGTGCGCGCCCCGGGGTCGGTGGCAAGTGTCACGCCCTGAGGTCCGAGGATGTCTAGCGCAGCAGGAACCAGGCGGTCAGGCCGACGCCGATCATCCCGCTAAGAAACGCGATGACGATCACCGAGATCCCCAACCCTGCTCGCTCCATCAACGGAGCGGGCACGACAGAGGGATGCAAAACCCGCGAGGGCGCCACCGCGGGCGCCGGGCGTGGCTGTTCGGTTTCGGTGGGAGTCTGCGCCCGCGACAGGTCGCGCGGGGTGGCCATCTCGGCGGCTGACGGCGAATGTTCCAGCGTCGAAACCTGCACGCTCGATTCGGGCCGTTGTGGAACCCGAGGCGTCGTGCCGGGCCACGATTTACGCTGCATCGGGGTCACCATCGGTCGCGCAGCGGAGACGGACGAGGTGGTCGCTGCCGTGGCTGCCGGGCTTAGGCGAGGCATCTCCTGTTCGGCGGGCGGCTCGATGGGGTCGCGTGTCCAGCGGTGCAGCGCCTGGATCACCTCGGCGGGTGTCTGGAAGCGATCATCTCGATCCTTGGCCATCATGCGCTGGACCAGGGCTTCCAGCTCCTCGGGCACTTCGGGGCGCAGCTTGCGGATCGGGTCTGGGGGCCGCACCTGGTGCCAGATCAGCTTTTGCGCCACCTTGCCTCCCGGGAACGGCACCTGCCCGGTCAACAGGAAGTAGAAGGTGCCACCCAGGCTGTAGATATCGGCGCGAATGTCGGCGGTATGGCTATCGAGCGCCTGCTCGGGAGCGACGTAGTCGGCGGTGCCCAGCACGTTCTGGTTGTCGTACTTGAGCGTGAGCATATCGACGTCGTCGTCGTAGAAGCGGGCCAGTCCCAGATCGAGGACCCGGATGCGCCCGTTGCGTTCGAGCATGATGTTGGCGGGCTTGATGTCGCGGTGAATCAGGCCCGCATCCAGGGCTGCCTGCAGGGCGGTGGCCGCTTGGCGGATGTAGTGGCAGGCGCGGAGGATTCCCATGGGGCCGAACCGCGTGACGATGTCCTGCAAGCTGGAACCATCGACGTAATCCATGACGAGAAAATGCAGATCGCCCTCGCAGTCAAAGTCGTGCGCCTTGACCAGGTTGGGATGATCGATCACGCCGGCAGCGCGAGCCTCGCGACGGAAGCGGCCCATGGCCGATGGATTGAAATTCTGGCTGGTGGGCAGCACCTTGATGGCCACCTTGCGGCACACGGTGAGATGTTCGCACAGATAGACAGTGCCCATGCCGCCCGAGCCGAGGCGCTCCAGCACCTTGTACTTGCCGATGGTGAACCTGCGCCACTTGCCCTGGAGGAACTGTTCGCTCTGGAAGTGAGTGATGATCCCGGCGGCGATGAGGCGGGTGGAAAGATCGTGAGGCTTCAGAGATACCAGGTCGGGATGCTCCTGGAGGAAACCATCCAACCGGGCAGGAGCCACGAGGTCGCTCTTGCGAACGACGTCGAGTAACTCCGCAGAAGTAGTGGGAACCGGCATGACCAAGCCCTTCTCAGTCTGCTGCGCGCCATAGTCTCCGTGGCGCCAGGAGTAGCTACAGGCGGAGCACAGCCCTTGGTCGGGAAAGGGTGTGGACCAGGGGCCGCCTGGCCTGGCTCGTAAACGGAGGGGGAGAGCCAAACCCAGACGGTACAGGACTGATGCCACGAGCGCAGTGTCTGCGCAGGAGAAGCCTGCCGGCAGACAGCTGCCCCGGACTCCAGCTCAACCTTAGGTCATCCCGAACCGATGTCAAATCGGTGCGACCGAGAAAATCGCTGTAACCTGGCAGTCTCAGCGACGGGCGGCAATGGCCTTCTGCACGGTCACGCCCAGGTCGGCGGGGCTGTCGGCCACCAGGATACCGGCCGCCCGCAGCGCCGCGATCTTCTCAGCCGCGCCGCCGGAACCACCCGAAACGATGGCGCCCGCGTGGCCCATGCGGCGGCCCGGGGGAGCCGTCTGTCCGGCGATGAAGGCCGCCACCGGCTTGGTGACGTGCTTGGCGATGAAGGCGGCGGCTTCTTCCTCGGCCGTGCCGCCGATCTCGCCCATCATCAGGATCGCCTCGGTCTTCGGATCGTCCTGGAACAGCTTGAGCAACTCGATCTGGTTGGTGCCGATGATCGGGTCGCCGCCGATGCCCACGCAGGTGGACTGACCCAGACCCAGCTGCGACAGCTGCCACACTGCCTCGTAGGTCAGCGTCCCCGAGCGGCTGATCAGGCCGACCGGGCCGGGCTTGTGGATGTAGCCGGGCATGATGCCGATCTTGCATTCGCCCGGGGTGATGATGCCCGGGCAGTTGGGGCCGATGAGCCGGCTCTGCTTGCTGGCCAGGGCCAGCTTGACCCGGGCCATGTCGAGCACCGGGATGCCCTCGGTGATGGCCACGATCACCCCGATGCCGGCATCGACGGCCTCGAGGATGGCATCGGCAGCGCCACCAGGTGGGACAAAGATCATCGAGGCGTTGGCGCCGGTCTTGGCGACGGCCTCGGCCACGGTGTTGAAGAGCGGGAAGCCTTCCTGGGTGGTGCCACCCTTGCCTGGCTTGACAGCTCCGACTACCTGGGTGCCATATTCCTGGCAGCCCTTGGCGTGGAACGTCCCGGCCTTGCCGAGCCCCTGGACGATGACGCGGGTGTTCTTGTTGACGAGAATGCTCATGGTGGAGGAATCTTTCGCGGTTGGGTTCGTGAGTTCGGACCGGGGGCAGCGACGCATCAGGCGCCGCGGGCCCGACAGTGGGATGGTGTCTGGAATTACCTGGCGGCGGCCACAACCTTGCGGGCAGCGTCCGTCAAGTCGGTCGCGGTCTGCATGGTGGGCAGCTCCTTCTGGGCGGCGGCCAGGATCTGGCGAGCCTTCTCCACGTTGGTGCCCTCCAGGCGCACGACCACGGGTACCTTGAAGCCAACCTCGCGGCCCGCCTTGAGCAGAGCCTCGGCGATCAGGTCACACTTGGCGATGCCGCCGAAGATGTTGACCAGCACGCCCTTGACGGACGAGTCGGCCAGGATGATGCGGAAAGCCTCGATGGCGCCCTCGGCGGTGACCCCGCCGCCGACGTCGAGGAAGTTGGCCGGCTGCCCGCCGTGGTACTTGATGATGTCCATGGTAGACATGGCCAGGCCGGCCCCGTTGACCAGGCAGCCGATGTTGCCCGACAGGCTGATGTAGCTGAGGTTGGCTTTGCCGGCGCGGATCTCGGCGGGGTTCTCCTCGGCCTCGTCGCGCAACGCGACGATCTCCGGGTGGCGGAACAGCCCGTTGTCGTCGAAGGTGATCTTGGCGTCCACCGCCAGCACATCGCCGGTCGACATCACGCCCAGCGGGTTGATCTCGGCCAGCGAGCAGTCCTTCTCCAGGTACACCTTCGCCAGGGCGTGGAAGATGGCCTCGGCCTGTTCGACCTGCTTGCCGGTGAAGCCGAGGTCGAAGGCGAGCTTGCGCGCCTGGTAGGGTTGCAGGCCGCTGCGGGGATCGACGGGCACCTTGAGGATTTTCTCGGGGTGACTCTGGGCCACTTCCTCGATGTCCACACCGCCCTCGGCGCAGGCCATGACGATGGGCAGGCCGATGGCCCGGTCGAGCACCATGCCGACGTAGACCTCGCGGTCGATCTTGGCCTCAGCCTCGACGATCAGCAGCTTTGCTACTTTTTGCCCCTCTTCTCCAGTTTGCTTGGTGACGAGGGGATACTTGAGCATGACGTCGGCGATGCGGGCGACGTCGTCGCGCTTGGTGACGAACTTGACGCCGCCGAAGTCGGCGTTGGCGCCCTTGAAGTGGCCCTTGCCGCGACCGCCCGCGTGGACCTGCGCCTTGATCACCACCGGTTTACCGCCGAAGGAATCGAAGGCCTGGACCGCCTCGGCGGCGGTGGTGACAAGAATGCCGCGTGGGATGGGTGCCCCGGCGGCGGCGAGTAGATCCTTGGCCTGGTATTCGTGAATCTTCATCGATGGTGCCTCGAGCGAGCAAGTTTCCGGCGAGGATTTATCCGGCTTTTATAGGGCGAACGTCCCGGCCGGCAAACTTCCCCCCATGCGTCGGCTCGCCGAGTGGGCCGGCCCGCGCGGTGCTGGAACCGCTGAATTCTCATTTCCCCCGGAGTGCGGCTGGTCGATCTAGGAGGAGAACAGGTCGTGGCCGACCTACCGCGTTCGCGAGGGGGTGGGGCCACGTGGTGAAGGAACATCGATGACGCAGCTTTTCGTGAGGGTGGCCGCCGCCACCTCCGTCGAGACCTGTCCGCTATGTGGACAGGAGGAAGCGGTGCCGGCGACCCAGCTCGTTCTGGCCGCCACCCAGCAGCCAGTTTGTCAGAGTTGTGGACGGAAACACGCGCCGGAACTGGCCGCGCTGGCCGATCTGGCCGACGAGGCCCAGCGGATCGGCCGCATTGCCCGCCATACCGTCGCCCCGCCGTACACCGCCCTGTTGAGCCTGGCCCAGGCGGCGTACAACTTCACGGCCCGCACGGGTCCGACCCGGGCGAGCGGTTGATCCGCTCTCGGTTGCGCGGTAGCGTGGGGGCGTATGTTCCCACCCGGTCGAGATCCCTCCATGCACGACACCACCCGGTTGCTGCGCGATCTGGTCGCGCTTCCCTCCCTGAATCCGATGGGCCGTCCTCTCAAGGGCCCCGAGATCTTCGAGCATCAGGTCACCGCGTATCTCGAGGAGTACTTCCGCGCGCTGGGCGTGCGATACGAACGGCAGCCGGTCGCCCCCCTCCGCGAGAACATCGTCGCTTACTACGAGCCGGCCCAGGCGACCTCAACACTCATCTTCGAGGTACATCAGGACACGGTGCCGGTGGATGGCATGACCATCGACCCATTTGGAGCGAAGATCGAGCAGGGGCGGCTGTATGGGCGCGGTGCCTGCGACGTCAAGGGCGGCATGGCGGCCATGGTCCACGCCTTCGCCCGTCTGACGCGGGAAAAGCCGGCGCGCTCGGCCCGGGTGGTCCTGGCCTGCACCGTGGACGAGGAGTTCACCTTCCTGGGCGTGCAACGGCTGGTGCGAGACGACCTGAGCGGTGGGGTGTCTGGCCCGGTGCATGCCGTGGTAGCCGAGCCGACTGGGCTGAATATCGTCCATGCCCACAAGGGTGCGGTCCGCTGGCATCTGCGCACCACGGGGCGATCGTGTCATTCCAGCCGGCCCGAGCAGGGCATCAACGCCATCTATCACATGGGCGCGCTGATGGGCTTGGTCGAGCGCTACGCCGATCAGCTGCGCACCAGCAAGACCCATCCGCTGCTGGGCTCCGCGACGTTGAGCGTCGGGCGGATCGAGGGCGGCGTCAGCGTGAATACCGTGCCGGATAGCTGCCAGGTGGAGATTGATCGCCGCACGCTGCCCGGCGAGTCCACGGCTGCTGTTCCCGCGGCGCTGGGCGACTATCTGCGGCAACATGCGCCCGAGCATATTAGCTGGTCGCTGAGTCAACCCTGGCTCAGCTGCCCCGCCCTGGGGCCGGAGGGGTCGGAAAGCCTGGTGCAGCGGCTGGGCCACGCCATTAACCAGGTGCGTGGCCAGCATCGCGTGATGCCGGTGCCTTATGGGACGGACGCCTCGACGCTGGCCGAGGCCGGCGTGCCGTCGGTGGTGTTTGGTCCGGGCGACATCACGCAGGCGCACACCTGCGATGAATGGATTGAGCTGGCCGAGGTGGAAGCCGCCAGCGAGATTCTCTACCGGTTGGCCACCGCCTGAGCGACGCCTTCATCCGATGAGATTCTTTCCAGGAAGCGCCCCTCGCCCCCGGGTGGGGGAGCTTCTATAACTGGAGGTAGAAGGGCTGGCCCGTGCAGTGCCGGCCCAATCTGGAGTCATCGCGGCCCGGCGGGCTGGCCCAACCCCCTCGGCCGGGCCTGGAAGGGACGTTGATGAACCTGCTACTCCGGCCGGCCCGCTCCTCGCTTGGCAAGAAATATGTCGTGGCGATCACCGGCCTGCTGCTCACCCTCTTCATCATCGGGCACATGGCGGGCAACCTGCTGATTTACGCCGGTCCCGATGCACTGAACTCCTACGCGCAGGCGCTCAAGGCCAAGCCGCCCCTGTTGTGGGGCGCCCGCATCGGTCTTCTGGTGGTGTTCACCATCCACCTCGGTCTCGCGCTCCGCCTGGCCTTCGAAAACCGCGCGGCTCGCCCCGAACGATATGTCTACGAGGACACCTTGAAGGCGAGCTGGGCTTCGCGTCACATGGTGCTGACCGGGCTCGTCATCCTGGCGTTCCTGCTGTATCACCTGGCCCACTTCACTCTGGGTGTGGTCACGAAGGCCGACGTCCAGGTCGTCGCCGGTAAACTGGTGGACGTCAAAAAGAACTACCTTGACCTCACCGAGGTGCGGCAGGGCAAGGTCTACGAGCCCCGACCCTCCGAGGACTACAGCAAGGTCAATCACAAGGAACTGGATGTCCGGCACGACGTGTACAGCATGGTCGTGAATGGCTTCCGGGTCTGGTGGATCACGGTGACTTACCTTGTGGCGATGGCCTTCCTGGGCCTGCACCTCTGGCATGGCGCCTCCAGCTTTCTGCAAACGCTGGGGCTGAACAGCTTCGCCTATGCCCGTTGGGTGCGTTGCGTGGGTCCCACTCTAGCGGTTATCGTTGTCGCGGGAAATTGTTCCATCCCGCTGGCCGTCCTGCTGGGCATCATCAAGTAATCTGAGGCACTCACCGATGAAGCTCGAATCCCGCGTTCCCTCCGGGCCCATTGCCGAGAAGTGGGACAGGCACCGCTTCGACATGAAGCTGGTCAACCCGGCCAATAAACGCAAGTACAAGGTACTGATCGTCGGCACCGGCCTGGCGGGTGCCTCGGCGGCCGCCTCACTGGCCGAACTGGGGTATCGTGTCGAGACCTTTTGTTTCCAGGACTCGCCGCGCCGGGCTCACTCCATCGCTGCCCAGGGCGGCATCAACGCCGCCAAGAACTATCAGAACGACGGCGACAGCGTTTACCGCCTCTTCTACGACACCATCAAGGGTGGCGATTTCCGCGCCCGCGAAGCAAACGTCTATCGCCTGGCCCAGGTGTCAACCAACATCATCGACCAGTGCGTCGCTCAGGGCGTCCCCTTCTCCCGCGAATATGGCGGGCAGCTGGAGAACCGCTCCTTCGGTGGTGCTCAGGTGTCGCGCACGTTCTACTGCCGCGGTCAGACCGGGCAGCAACTGTTGCTGGGCGCCTACTCGGCGCTGTGCCGGCAGATTGGCCTGGGCAACGTCAAGAGTCACCCGCGCACCGAAATGCTCGACGTGGTGGTGGTCGGCGGACGGGCTCGCGGCGTCGTGGTGCGTGATCTGGTCACCGGGCAGGTCACCTCGCACGTCGGCGATGCCGTGTTGCTGGCGACCGGTGGTTACAGCCCGGTCTTCTTCCTGTCCACCAACGCCAAGGGCTGCAACGTCACCGCCACCTGGCGCGCCTACAAGCGTGGGGCCGCCTTCGCCAACCCCTGCTACACTCAGATTCACCCCACCTGTGTCCCGGTGACCGGGGACTATCAATCGAAGCTGACGCTCATGTCCGAGTCGCTTCGCAACGATGGGCGCATCTGGGTGCCAAAAAGTGCGAGCGACAAGCGTTCAGCCGATCAGATCCCCGAAGGCGACCGCGATTACTACCTCGAGCGCATGTATCCGAGCTTCGGCAACCTCGCTCCGCGCGACATCGCCTCGCGGGCGGCCAAGCGCGTCTGCGACGAGGGGCGTGGCGTGGGGCCGGGCGGGCGCGGCGTGTATCTCGATTTCTCCGACGCCATCAAGAGTCGGGGCGAGAACTACATCCGCCAGAAGTACGGCAACCTCTTCGACATGTACGCCCACATCACTCACGAGAACCCCTACAAGACGCCGATGCGCATCTACCCCGCGCTGCACTACACCATGGGCGGCCTGTGGGTGGATTACGATCTGATGAGCACCATCCCCGGGCTCTTCGTCCTGGGCGAGGCCAACTTCTCCGATCACGGTGCCAACCGCCTCGGCGCCAGCGCCCTGATGCAGGGGCTGGCCGATGGTTACTTCATCATCCCCTACACGCTGGGCAACTTCCTGGCAGGGGTGAAGCCAGGCGGTGTGGAGACGACGGCGGCGGAGTTCAAGCAGGTGGAGTCCGAGGTCTCCGCCCGCCAGAAGAAGCTGCTGGACATCAAGGGCAAACGGACGGCCACCTCGTTCCATCGCGAGCTGGGCCGGCTGATGTGGGACGAATGCGGCATGGCCCGCAGCGACAAGAGCCTTCGCAAGGCCCTGGCCCGCATCCCTGAGCTGCGCGATCAGTTCTGGCGTGAGGCTGGCGTGACTGGCTCCGCGCAGGGCATGAACTCGGCTCTCGAAGAAGCCGGCCGCGTCGCCGATTTCCTCGAGTTTGCTGAGCTGCTCTGCACTGATGCCCTGGCCCGCAACGAGTCGTGCGGCGGTCACTTCCGCGAGGAGTACCAGACGCCCGAGGGCGAGGCCCAGCGCAACGACGATCAATACAGCCATGTCTCCGCCTGGCAATACCAGGGCGAAGGCCAGGCGCCGGTCCTTCACAAGGAACCGCTGGTGTGGGAAGAAGTCCATCCCTCGGTTCGGTCGTACAAGTGATCTTTTCCAGCGGTCCGGAAACGCTCCGCTGCTAGCTGCGAGGTGCCGATGAAGTTCACGTTGCACGTCTGGAGACAGAAGGGCCCCCACGAACGGGGCGAGATGAAGCAGTACGAGGCGACGAACGTCAATGCGGACATGTCGTTCCTCGAAATGCTGGATGTGGTCAACCAGGACCTGATCGCACGGGGCGAAGATGCCATCTCGTTCGACCACGATTGCCGCGAAGGCATCTGTGGCTCGTGTGGTCTGGTGGTCAACGGCGTGCCGCACGCGCCCCGGCGCATGCTGGCGGACGGACGGCGCGAGGCCAAGACGACCTGTCAGACCTACATGCGCGATTTCACCGATGGCCAGGCGATCTGGATCGAACCGTGGCGGGCGAAGGCGTTCCCCGTCATCAAGGACCTGGTGGTCGATCGCAGCGCGTTCGACCGCATCATGCAGTCGGGTGGTTACGTCAGTGTCAACACTGGCGGCGCTCCCGATGGCAACGCCCTCCTGGTCCCCAAGCAGGACCAGGAACGGTCGATGGATGCCGCCCAGTGCATCGGCTGCGGGGCGTGCGTGGCCGCGTGCAAGAACGCCAGCGCCATGCTCTTCGTCTCCGCCAAGGTGTCGCACCTGGGCACGCTGCCGCAGGGCCAGCCCGAACGGGCCGCTCGCGTGCTGCGCATGGTGACGCAGATGGACGCTGAGGGGTTCGGCAACTGCACCAACTACGGTGAGTGCGAGGCGGCCTGCCCCAAGGAGATCAGCATGGTCTTCATCCACCGGATGAACCGCGACTTTGCCTGGGCCAGCGCCACTTCCACTCCGACCAACCCGGGCGAATGACCTGGGGTGAGGTGTGGCTGAACTTCAGTAACACACCTGGGCCCGGACCCAGAAGAGGTCGTTATTGCGCCGATATTGCTGATACTCCTCGTTAAGGAGTACCGGCTTGCCGAAGACGGCGTGCTGCCAGTCGAAGTAGACCTTGATGTAGCGGTTGGGATACCAGTTCAACCCGATGTCGGTGATCAGCGCCTGGCGGGTCCATTTGTCCGGGTCGGCCAGGCCAGCACTGAAGATGTTGTCGCTTAGCTGCAGCTGGCTGTAGCGGGCGAACAATTCGATGGCGCCCGGACCGTAGGTGCCTGCCCGCGGGTCGAAGGGTCGCAGTGGGACAACGGTGGTGCGTCCTTGCACGACCTCACCAGTGATGAAGTAGCCTGCCGCGACGTGGAAGCCGGAGGTGTTGACGTGCGTGGTCGGTGTGATGCCCACCCGCGTGTAACCGAACCGTCCGGTTTGCCATTCGGCCTCCAGCGACAGGTGTTGGTAATACCACGCCATGTGAGCGGCGGCCTGGAAACGCCCTCCGTATGCCATGACGTCTGGCTCGAAATCGAGAAAGATGGCCGAGGCGCCTCGTGCGGCCTCGTCGTTCTCCGACGACTGCACCGCCGTGCGCAACGGCAGCGGCTCGGCGGCGTAGGCCTGCTTGCCCAGGGCCACTGAACCGCCGATGTTGAGATAACGGTAGGGCGAACCAGCCTCGTGGAAGAAGGGGCGGAAATTGAGATAACCCACGCCATCGCGCGTGGTGTTGTTGTCGGCCAGCCCAGCCAGCTGCCCGTCGAAGCCGCCCACGGCATACTGCCAGCGGCCGCCGTCGAGGCGTCCCCACACCATCATGCCCGCCTCGCGCGACAGGCCGAAGTTCAGCGGGAATAACCCACGTTCGGGGGCGATGAAGAACTGTTCGAGGTGGTCGTACCACTCGTAGCTGTACGGCACGAGGAAGCGCCCGACCTTGAGCTGGAAGGCGTCGTCCAGATGCAGATTGACGTTCGCATCGAGCACGTCGAAGGTGCCCTCGACGCTGCGCTGCAGCGAGAGTTCGTACTCGAAGGTGCGTGTCGCCTGGCCCTCGAAATAGACGCGGAAACGCGGGATGTAGACTCCGCTGCGGGCCGGCTCCTGAAAGGTTGGCACAAAGAGTTTGAAGTCTGTCTGCTCCATCAGGCGAAGACGCAGCTGAAAATCGCCGTCGCGGTTGGAGATCTCCACCCCTTCCCCGAAGGCGATGTTCAGCGGATAGCGCTCGCGCTCGACACCGCCTTCGCTGCCAGGTTCTTTCTTTTCCGCTTCGCCGCTGGCCGGTTCAGACTCGCTGCGCGGTGCTTCTGGTTTGGAAGCTTCGGTTTTCGGCTCGTTTGACGCAGGCCGACTGAGTGGCGGCGGCGGTTCCTGTGCCTGGGCGCGCGGAACGGCCAGCGCTCCCCAGGCGCTCAGCGCGACCGCCAGCATCCAACCCCATCGTGCCATGTTCTGTTCCCCCGCGGGGGCTATAGCTAGAGAGACAGGGGGATGTCAATCGAAGTGTCGGACATGCCTCTGGTAGAGCGAAATGCGACGTGCTACTCTGAAAGAGATTCCTCCCACCTGGAACAGGCAGCTCCCATGCACGATCGCGACGAGCGTCTCTCCCGACGCAAATTCATGGCCGCCTCTGCGGCGGCGGGTCTGACTCTGGCCGAGGCGTCCACGGCTGACGAGGGCGTCGAATCACCACCCCTGTCGCGCACCCGGCCAGCGAAGCTCTCGCGCAAGGGGCGCAAGCCCCTGGCCTGCATTACCACGGTGTACCGGCCACTGTCGCACGCCTACCACATCGCGGGGCGGTTCGTGCATGGCTACGCTCTGCAGGGCCGGCTGCACGTTCCGCCGCAGTATCTGCACTCCCTGTTCGTGCATCAGGTGCCCGACAACGACCTGTCTCGCGATCTGGGACGCGACTTTGGCGTCAAGGTCACCCGGAGCATCGAGGACGCCCTGACTGTGGGCGGCAAGCTGGCCGTCGATGGCGTGCTACTCATTGGCGAGCACGGCAACTATCCGCTCAACGACAAGGGGCAGATCCTCTACCCGCGCTTCGAGTGGATGGAGGAGATTGCCCGGGTGTTCAAGAAGGTGGGCCGAAGTGTGCCGGTCTTCAACGACAAGCACCTCTCGTACACCTATGCCAAGGCGCGGCAGATGCTGGATCGTGGCAAGGAACTCGGCTTCCCGGTCATGGCCGGGTCGAGCCTGCCTGTGGTCTGGCGTCGGCCGGAACTGGAACTCAAACTCGATTCGCCGATCGAAGATGCCCTGGTGGCGGCATACGGCCCCATCGAGGTCTACGGCTTCCACGCGCTGGAAGTTCTGCAGACGATGATGGAACGTCGCAAGGGCGGCGAAACCGGGGTGAAAGCGGTCACCTGCCTGGTCGGCAATGCCGTGTGGAAGGCGGCCGACAAGGGCCAGTGGAGCTGGGACCTGCTCGAGGCAGCCCTATCGCGGAGCGAATCGGTCAACCCCGGCGATATTCGGGTCAACACTGGTACCATGAAGGTGCTAGGCCATCCGATCGTGCCGCCCACTGCCTTTTTGATCGAGTACCGCGACGGAACTCGGGGCACCATCCTGTTGCTGAACGGCCATCACCGCGACTTCGTATTCGCAGCGAAGCTGCGGGGCGAACCCCGGCCGGCCTCTTGCCTGTTCGTGTTGCCCCCGCCGCCAGGAGCGCGGTTTTTCGATGCCCAGGTGTCCAACCTGGAAAAATTCTTCTCCACCGGCAAGTCGCCTCTTCCGGCCGAGCGCACGCTCCTGACGACCGGCATCCTCGATTCGGCCATGGAAAGTCACCAGCAGCGCGGTACACGTATCGAAACTCCGGAACTGGATGTTCGCTACACCGCTCCGGCCGATAGCGGATTCCTGCGCGGCAGCATCGCCGATCTGTAATGGGAATCCTGCGACGCTACCTGGTCGTCATTGCCCTGATGTTCTGGCAAGGCGGCTTCACCTTCTACGTCAGCGTGGTGGTTCCGGTGGCCACCGAGGTGCTGGGCTCCGCCCTGCGCCAGGGATTCATCACGCGCCAGGTTACCGGCTGGTTGAACCTCATTGGCTCGATCACGCTGGGGTTGCTGGCGGTGGACATCTTCCTGACCCGAGACCCGTCCCGCTGGCGTCTGGCCAGCCGTACCGGCCTGTGGGCGCTCATGGTGGCCTGCCAGGTACTTCTGTATCGCACCCACGACTATCTCAGTGGGTTAATGGTGGATCGGGGGCTAATTGTTCACGAGCCGGTAGCATTCTACCAGGCGCATCGGGTTTACCTGTGGGCACATACCGTGCAATGGGGTGCAGGCCTGGTGTTTGTGCTGTTGATGCTGATTGGGTGGAAGAGAGAGGATCAGAGAAAGGTGAGCGCATAAAAATGTTCCGCTCACGATTGTCTCGGCGTCGCCCAGTCACCGATACCACCGCGGCGGAACAGTTTTTATTAGACCAGGATCCCGCCCGGCTGGCAAGAGAAAATCAGACGGAAAACGATTTTGTTTGCTAAGAAGCGGGGCCAGCGCGCCGAGGCCGGGCGACCCCGGTGAAACTGGTCTGCTTGTTCTGTCTATGCCTGCTAGAATGTCTGAACCTCCGGACTTTCCTCCTTTTTGCAATCATCCCACATTGAGAAATGTCTCTGCATTGGGCATCTTTGTAGCACGGAAACTGGGAGATGTGGACAGGCTGGCGAAGGGATGCGTAGCCAGCAAAGGTTCGGGGTTGTCGGGGTTGGGAAGGACAATTATACTCCCATCCCTTAGCCAGGCAGTTCAAGGGAATGAGCTGCGAGGCGACCATGCAGGGCGCTGCCAATGCGATTCCACCTGATCGACCGAATTGTCGAGGTTCATCCGGGCCGGAGCCTGCGGGCAGTCAAGAACCTGACGCTGGGCGAGGAATACCTGGCGGATCATTTTCCCACCTTCCCGGTGATGCCTGGGGTGATGATGTTGCAGACGCTCGTGGAAGCGGGCGCCTGGCTGTTGCGGCTTTCTGAGGATTTCCGCCACAGCGTCATCGTCCTCCGCGAGGTCAAGAACATCAAGTACGGCACCTTCATGGAGCCGGGCAAATCGATGGATATCTCCGTCGAGATGACCGAGCGAAGCGAGGGGCTGGCCACGTTCAAGGGCAAGGGCGAGATGGAAGGGCAGCAGACGGTGTCTGCCCGGGTGATCCTGGCCAGCTACAACCTGCGGGATCGGGACCCATCGTTTGCCCCGGTGGATGATGGGATCGTCGCGGACCTGCGGCGGCAATCGCTCTTTGTGTACCGCCAGCCCGGAGGGAAGCCGCCGGATCTGGCCAACGCCGTCGCGGCACGGTGAAGGGGAGAGTTCGATGCGACTGAAGGATAAGATCGCCGTGATCACGGGTGGCAGTCGGGGCATCGGCAAGGGCATCGCCCAGGCCTTTGCTGCCGAGGGAGCCCGTGTGGCGATCGTCTACCGCGGTAGCCAGCAGGCTGCCGAGGAACTGGTGCAGGAGATCACCGGCCAGGGAGGAACGGCGAAGGCCTACCAGTGTGACGTGGCCAGCCTCGAATCTGTGGAAGGCTGTGTCAAGAAGATCGAGGCAGAGCTGGGGCCGGTGGACATTCTGGTGAACAACGCCGGGGTCATCCATGACGATCTGTTCGTTCGGCTCGAGCCCGAGCACTGGAATGTCGTGCTGACCACCAACCTGGGCGGCACCTACAACTTCTGCCGGGCCGTGGCCTACCCGATGATGCGGCGCCGGGCAGGGCGGATCATCAACGTCTCGAGCGTGGCGGCCGAGCACGTCAATGTCGGCCAGACCAACTACGCCGCCAGCAAAGGTGCCATCAACTCCTTCACCCGAGCGCTGGCCGTCGAACTGGCCTCGCGTGGGGTGACGGTGAACGCCATCGCGCCGGGCTTCATCGAAACCGACATGAGCGCGGCCGTCCGCAACAAGGCGGGCGACATGATCAAGAAGTTCATCCCGATGAAGCGCATCGGCGCTCCGGAGGACATCGCTCGCGTCGCGGTCTTTCTGGCCAGCGGCGAGAGTTCGTACATCACCGGCCAGGTGATTACCGTGGACGGCGGGCTCAGCCTGGGTGCCGTCGCGGCGCAGTAAGTTGGCCGATTTCCGGATTCCCTCAGTACAGGCTCCCTGTGTGGGGAGCGGCGGCGCGGCCAGACAGCAGGCAACGTCGCGATCGTCAGCGGAAGGCGCATGTCGTTGTCTCCTATATCCCAGCGCCTGGTTGATCAGCCGGGCGACATTTGAGGAGGTTGTTTGCGATGCCGACCCAGGATGAAATCTTTAACAAGGTGTCTGCGACCCTGGTCGAGGCGCTGAATGTGGACGAGGAAGACATCAAGTTGACGTCTACCCTGCAGGGCGACCTTGGCGCGGAGTCAATCGACTTCCTCGACATTGTCTTCCGCCTGGAGCGCGAGTTCGGGATCAAGATTCCGCGCGGCGAGCTGTTTCCCGAATCGATCTTCCAGGGCGACCCCGAGTTCGTGCAGAACGGCAAGGTCACGTCCAAGGGGCTCGAAGAGCTGCGGACCCGCATGCCGTTCGCCGACCTCGCGGCGTTCGAGAAGAACCCCGAGCTGTCCAAACTCAGCGACCTGTTCACGGTTGAACTGATCACTCGTTACATCGAAGGCAAGCTTCAGAAGAACTGAGCGAGCCCGACTTTCCGGGGCCCTGACTGGGTGCCCGGCGCAGTTTCGAGCGGGGAACGCGCGACCTCCCCGACGAACCAGGCGACAGATTCACGGCCCCCCGTCCGTGGTACACCACGGGGGGCCTTGTTTCCCCCAGTCCACTTCGCGATTCGAGAGACGCCATGCGCTGGATCTGGATCGACCGATTCACGGACTTCGAGAGCGGCAAGTTTGCCCGCGCCATCAAGAATCTGAGCCTGGCGGAGGATCACTACGCCCAGCATTTTCCGGGCTATCCGATCATGCCGGCGGCGCTGATTCTCGAAGGGCTGGCCCAGACGGGAGGCATTCTCGTTGGCGAGGTCAACAAATTCCAGGAGAAGGTGATCCTGGCCAAGGTCCCGCGCGCCGTCTTTCATCGCGAGATGGTCGCTGGCGAAACCCTTTACTACGAGGCCGAGGTTATCCACCTCCGTCCGGAGGGAGCCGCCGTCAATGCTCGGGTGATCGTGGACAACCAGGTCACGGTCGAGGCCGAGATTTTCTTCGCGCACCTGGACCAAAATCGATCTGCCGCCATCTTCGGCAACCATAACTTCGTCTTCGGCGGCGAGATGAAGGCCCTGGTAGACAAACTCACGTCGGTGGCGCGGAAACCCGCGGCCGCCGCTCCGAATCCTGGCAGCGTGTCCTGACCCTCCGGGTAGTGCCACAAGAGCGAGGGGTTTTGTCGTCATGTCGTCTCGACGCATCGTGATCACTGGGATTGGCTCGCTGACGCCGCTGGGCGAAAACCTGGACACCCTCTGGGATGCCCTGCTGGCCGGCAAAAGCGCCATCCGCACCATCCGTTCCTTCGACACCTCCGGTCTACCGTGCCGCATTGCGGCCGAAATCGAGGGGTTCGACGCCAAGGCATACGTCGAGAAGAGCCAGCGACGCAGCCTCAAGGTGATGGCCCGGCCGATTCAGCTGGCCGTGGCGGCTGCTCAGCGCGCCCTCGACCACACTGGCTACAAGCGGGGGGCTGTCGATCCGACGCGGTTCGGCGTCGAGTTTGGTGCAGGCCTCATCGCCAGTGAACTTCCCGAAATCGCAGACGCGGCTCGGGTCAGCGTCAACTGTCAGCCTGGTCGGATCGATCTCGTCACCTGGGGCGAGAAGGGCATCAGCGCCATTCAGCCTCTGTGGATGCTGAAGTATCTGCCCAACATGCCGGCCTGCCACATCTCGATCCTGCACGACGCTCAGGGACCGAATAACTCGATCACCGAATCCGACGCCGCCAGCCTTCTGGCGCTCAGCGAGGCCGCCCGCATCCTCCGCCGCAACGCGGCCGACTTCTTCCTGGTGGGCGGCTGCGAGAGCAAGATCAACCCGCTCAGCATGGTCCGCCAGTGCCTCTTCGAGGAAATCTCGAAGCGCAACGAGGATCCGGCCCGTGCCTGCCGACCGTTCGACCGCGACCGCGATGGCCACGTCCTGGGCGAGGGTGCCTCGGTGCTGGTCGTCGAGGATCTGGAGCACGCGAAGCGCCGAAATGCCCCGATCCTGGCCGAGGTGGTCGGAACCGGGGCGGGGTTCGACCGTCATCTGAACGGGGCCGGCCTGGCCCGTGCTTGCCGCATGGCGATGAAGGAAGCCGGGATCGGCCCGGACGACCTCGATCACGTCAATGCCCACGGCTATGGCATGCACGAAGAAGACATCTGGGAGGCCCGGGGCCTGGCCGAGGTGGTCGGCAAGTCGGTGCCGGTCTACGGCGCCAAGTCGGCGATCGGCAACCTGGGCGCCGCCAGTGGCACCACCGAACTGGTCGTCAGCTTGCTGGCTCTGCAGCGCGGCCTGCTGCCAGGCACGTTGAATCACGAGAACACCGATCCGGCCTGTCCGATCCGCGTCCACGCGGGCGAGCCGCGCCGGGTCGAGAAACCCTATGTCCTGAAGGTGGGATTCACCCACATGGGACAGTGTGCGGCCATCGTGGTCAAGAAGTGGGAGTAACGGGCTACCCGCCCGAGCGCACCACCCAGGATTTCAAAGGGTACCAGCCATGCGACGTCGAGTTGTCATCACCGGGATGGGAGCGGTCACGCCCGTTGGCCACAATGTGAAGGCGATGATGGACGCCCAGCTGGAAGGGGTGAGCGGCATCGGGCCGATCAGCCACTTCGACGCGCGGACGTTCCCCACGAAGTTCGCCTCACAGGTCAAGGAGTTCGACCTTGGCCGGTACATCAGCGACCCCAGCCGCTGGGCTCATGCTGGCCTGAACAGCAAGTTCGCCGCGGGTGCTGCCCAGGAAGCGTTGCGGGGCGCCGGCCTGCTTGACGATGGCAAGGTCGATCGTTCACAGATCGGCGTGTACCTCGGCTCGGGCGAGGGCGTGCAGGATTTTCACAACCTGCTCTACCAGCTGGCGCAGTCGTATAACCCGGAGCGCCGGGAGATCGACCTGCCCCGGTTCGAGCGCGAGACGCTGAAGGCGTTTCATCCCGAGCGCGAGTCCGAGCAGGAACTGCACACCACGGCCGCCCACCTGGCCGGCTACTTCCATCTCGATGGGCCCAACTTCACCTGCCTGACTGCCTGTGCGGCATCCAGCCAGGCCATCGGCGAGGCGGCCGACATGATTCGCCAGGGCCAGGTCGATTTAATGCTGGCGGGTGGAGCCCACAGCATGATTCACCCGTTCGGTGTGACGGGGTTCAACCTGCTGACGGCCCTCTCGACTCGCAACGACGAGCCGCAAAAAGCTTCGCGGCCCTTCGATCTCAATCGCGATGGATTCGTGCTGGGCGAGGGAGCCGGCATGATCGTGCTCGAAGAGTACGAACACGCTAAGAGCCGTGGCGCCACCATCTACGCCGAGTTGACTGGATACGGATCGACGGCAGATGCCTTCCGGGTGACTGACAGCCACGAGGAAGGCCGCGGTGCCATCGCCTGCATCAAGGATGCGCTGGCGGATAGTGGGCTAGCTGCCGACCAGATCGACTACATCAACGCCCATGGCACCAGCACCCAGGTCAACGACCATGTGGAGACGCTGGCGATCAAGCGGGTGTTCGGCGAGCGGGCCTACCAGATTCCCGTTTCGTCGAGCAAAAGCATGCTGGGTCACCTGATCGCCGCCGCCGGGGTCGTGGAACTGATCACCTGCATCGAGGCCATGCACCGGGACTGGGTTCCGCCGACGATTAACTACGAGACCCCCGACCCCGACTGCGACCTGGACTACGTGCCCAACCGCTCCCGACAGCATCGAGTGCGGCACGCTCTGAGTAACAGCTTTGGATTTGGCGGACAGAACATCTCGCTCATCGTCAGCAAGATGTGACCAGCGAGGCGCAACCGTGGTACTGTTCTTCGTCGGACTGAGCTTGATGCTGGCGGGGCCGCTTGCATTGGTGGCCGCTGCTTGCTGGGTCCATCGTCGGGTGATGCGGAAGTACATCCCGAAGGTGGCGCGGATCTTTCAGGAGAAGCCGCTGTTCATCGTGCCGCGGGGCCAGCCTCGTGACGATGCGGAAACAGTGCGCTTTCCCACCAGCGATGGCCTGACGCTCAACGGCTGCTACTTCCGCGTCCAGGGCCAGCGTCGAGGGGTGATTCTCTTCGGCCTGGAGTTTGGCTCGAACTGCTGGTCGGCCTGGCAATACTGCGAACACCTTGTCGCCCAGGGGTTCGACGTGTTCGCCTTCGAATCGCGCAACCAAGGCCAGAGCGAGGCCATGCCCGGCTACGAGCCGTTGCAGTGGGTGACCGACCACGAGGCGTGACGCCGAGGCCGCCCTCGGCTACGTGCAACCGACCCGATGCCGATCCTGGTGGGTTTCTTCGGCATCAGCAAGGGTGCCGCGCGGGCATGTTCGTGGCCAGTCGGGATCCCTACGTCCGCTGTTCGTCAGCGATGGCATGTTCGCCACGGCCACCACGCTGGTGCCGTACATGCGTCACCGGGTGAAGATCTACAACGCGAACTTCCCTACATCCTGCTGCCGGACCGGGTATTTCCTCCTTGTCGCGTGGATCACGCTGCGCGAGGTGGAGGCAGCAAGCGCGTCACTTCCCTGGTTGGAGAAGGCGATCGCGCGGTACGACCGTCCGCTGTTGATGATTCACGGCAGTCAGGACACCTACATCAGCTGCCGACATGAAGTGCAAGCTCTACGAACGCCGGAGTGGCCCCGGCTTCTGGCTGGTCGAGGGGGCCAAGCACAATCAGGAAGCGCTGCACCTGTCTGGCGAGGAGCACGCCAGTGTGCTGCGGTTCTTCGAGCAACACCTGCTGCATCGCCGGATTCCTCTCTGCTGCGGAGGAGTGCGGAGGAGGGTCGGCCGCCCGCGCCCGCATCCGGTGAGCCCGCGCTGGGGGGTGATTGCACCCGCCTGCCACCTTGTGGCTCGCTTCACGGGAGTAGGTCCGACCATGCTACGCCACGCACTCCACAGCGTCGTCAATTTCCTCCCGCAAGGTCGTGCTGAAGGCCATCGCCATCCCGCGGCGTCGGTTGGCCCGCTTCGAGGCGTTTCACCTGCGATCCGCTCCGGGTCCAGGAGGCGGTGCTCAAGGACATCCTATCCAGGCGGGCCAATGGATACGGTCGCGATCATCACTTCAACAAGATCGCTGGAAGCGCTGCCGACTTCCGCCACATCAAAGGCCGCCAGTACGAGCGCTCGAGCTGTACATCGCCCGGTGCGCGTCGCGGTGACGCAGGCCTGCTGGCCGACCGCAAAGGTCTACATGTTCGCCCTGACGAGCGGCACGACGGCGACGTGCAAATTCATCCCCGTGACGCCACGGTACCTCGACGACTATCGCCAGAGCTGGAACATCTGGGGCCTAAAAGTCTTCACCGATCATCGCGAGCTGATTCTCAAGCCGATTGTGCAGATGGCCGGTGATGCCGACGAGTTTCGCACCGAGGCCGGCATCTCAGCGCGGTGACGGGGCTAACGGCGACGATGAGAGCTGCACAGCAAGCTCTTGGTGCCCTGCCGTGTCGCGCATCAAGGATGGCCATCGAAGTACTACGCCGTGATGCGGCTGGCGCTGCTCGACCGTGGACCGTTCGTGCCAACTCCAGCACGATGTTGAACCTGGCCTCGTGCCTGCGACCGAAGACAAGGAATCGCTCATCCGCGACGTGCATGATGGCACCCTGTTCGTCGAGCTGCATCTCGACCCGAGATTCGCGCGGCCATTGAGGCCCGGATCAAGCCCGCCCCCTCGCGCCGCGCTCGCGAGCCGGAAGAAGTGGTGCGTCGCAACTGCTCATCTCCCTACCCGGCGACGCCTGGTCGGGACCCTCGAACTGGACGGCGGCAGTACGTGTATCTTGCCAGAGCCGCCTATTTCGGCAGCAGCTACGTCCGGGATGTCGGCCTCGTGGTGCGTGAAGGCCGCCGACCATCCCGTTTGCCAATGCACGCCAGCGCCGGGGTGCGGGGTGCTCACGTCACCTCGCATTTTCACATTTCGAGTTCATCCCCGAGGACGAGGCCCACTCGGCGCCGATCGTGCTGGGGCGCTCACGAACTGGTCGAGGGCGCTGGGCATTTCATCCTTCTGACCGGGTACGGTCTTCATCACATCCACGATCTGGTGCGGGTCGTCGGCTCTCGCTACAACCCGCAACCCCGTTGATCGAGTTTCCTTCTCAGCAAGGGCTCGGCTTCGCCAACCTGACGGGCGAGAAGGTCGGAGTATCAGGTGACCCAGTCGGGAAGCGCAGGTGCCAAGCGGCGAGATGAACCTGACCCTGGGAACCTACGGGCGTGGCCCCGTGCATGCCCGACGACGACGCCGAGCCCCTTTACCAGCCTGTTCCTCGAACAGGGCGAGCTACCACTGCCCCAGGCGCAGGCGCTGGTCGGTCGGCTGGAACAATCGCTGGCGCAGATGAACATCGAATACGAGAGCAAGCGCGCCAGTGGACGCCTGGCTCCCTTGCGCCTGGAACTGGTGCCTCCGGGCTTCTGGGGCCGCTGGGACCGCCAGCGCCTGGAGCGCAACGGTGGGACCCTCGAACAGTACAAGCATCCCTGCCTGATCAACGACCTCGAGTTCCACCGCGTGGCGCGCGGTGCGAGCACCGGCTTCCAGGCGGCCAGCTGAACAGCGGCTTCCTAGACTGATTCTCCAACGAAACGAGTTCGGTTACTCGCGCTGGAGCGTCAGGTTGATGACGATCTACTCGCAGTCGGAGAAGCCAGCCGGGATCACCACTCCCGCTGGTGAGGATGCGGCCTTGCTGGTCAAACTGCAGGGGGTCGAGTGCATCTCGGAACTCTTCCATTTCCACCTCGACCTCCTGGCTCCGGCTCCGCTTCCATTCGACAAGCTACTGGGACAACCTGCCAGCATCCGACTAGCGATTCCGGGCAGTCCCTCGCGCCACATTCACGGGATCCTGTCCAGCCTGGAGGAATGCGAGGCCGTCCCCGGGCCCGAGGGACCAGCGACGTTCCTGCGCTACCGGGCCGAGCTGGTTCCCTCCCTGTGGATGCTCGGTCGTCGGCAACAGAGCCGGGTCTTCCAGGAAATCGCGGTGCCCGATTTGTTGCGGAAGATTCTGCGCGACGAGTGGGGCCTGGCGCTGCAAATGCGTCTCCGCGACACCTACTCTGTACGCGACTACTGCGTCCAGTATGTTGAGACCGACCTGGCGTTCGTCCGGCGGCAGATGGAAGAAGCGGGCATCTGCTTCTACTTCGAGCACACAGCCGACGAACACACACTGATCCTGGCCGATCACATCGAGGGGCACCCAGAGCTGGATGGCGCCAGCACGTTGCTGTACGAGTCGATGACCGGTGGCTCGCGCTCGGCGGGAAGGGTGCGGACCTGGCGCAAACGTCAATCGCTGCGCGCCACCACGGTGCGGATGCGCGATCATTTCTTTCAGGTGCCCAAAAGCACGCTCGAAGCGATTTCCCACATCAAGGAACACGTCCAGGTGGGCGAGGTCGAGCACGTCCTCAATCTGAAGCCACTGGCGCGGACCGAGCTATATGCCCATTCCGAAGGCTATGGCTGGCGGTTCGACGGGATCAGTCCCGGTGGCGACGAGCAACCCGACCGGTTGCAGATGCTCTTCAAGGACAACGAGCGGATTACCCGTCTGCGCATGGAGGAGGAAGCGACGCACGCGGTGACTCTGGAGGGCGAGAGCGACTGCGGTCACCTTCTACCGGGCCGACGCTTCACGTTCGCTCAGCATCCGCGAGGGAATGGGCAGTATCTGGTGCGCCGGGTCGAGCATCACCTCGACCTGGAAGCCACCTACCTGGCGTCGGCTGGGCCGGAGACGCCTCTTTACAGCAACCGTTTCGCTGCCCATCCCGCTGCTCTGCCGTTTCGGCCACCTCGGGTCACGCCCCGGCCCCTGGTGGGCGGCTACCACAATGCAATCGTGGTCGGGCCGCCAGGCAACGATCTCTTCGTGGACAAGTATGGCCGGGTGAAGGTGAAGTTCTACTGGGATCGCAACGAGCAAACTGGACCGATGAACTCCTGCTGGCTTCGCGTGTCGCAGCCATGGGCTGGCAACCGCTGGGGCGCCTTCTTCTGGCCCCGCGTGGGCCACGAGGTGGTGGTCAGTTTTCTCGCTGGCAATCCTGATCGGCCGGTGGTGCTGGGCAGCGTGTACAACGAGTCCAACATGCCGCCGTTCGAGCTACCAGCCAATCGCCGTCTGGCCGGCATCAAGTCGTTCACCTCCACGGGGAGTTTGCAGGCTCTGGGCGATCCTCTGACCAACTTCAATGGCCTGGTCTTCAACGATGATCGTGGCAGCGAGCAGCTCGAACTGCATGGCGAGAAGCACATCGCCTTCTTCGGCGAACACAGCCATCGCCACTCGATCGATGGCTGGCACGAGGTGAACGTCAATGGTGTGCATCGCGTTCGGGTCGGGGCGTTGCCAGGTGGCAGTGGCTCGGGCGGTGGCTTCACCGACACTGGTGACACTCCCTTTGTCTACGATGGCCACGTCGGCAGTGGCCGCGTCGGTGTCTCTCTGAGCGCCACCTGCGGCCTGGAGGAGTCGGTAGTCCTGGGAGTGTGCTTTTCCCTGGTCGTCGGTCAGGAATTCAACCTGGTGATGAACCCCGCCGGTATGCTCACCGATCTGGCAGGTGTCGGTGGCGAGGCTAGCGCTCTGTCACGCGTGATGTCCTCGATCGTCAATCCGGTGTCATCGCTGGCTGGCGGCGACACCGACCTCTACATGGGCACCTACAACTTCAGCGTCTACGGGCAGATTGTTTACATCAATCGCTCGAGTCGGACGACGATCTCCAGCGACATCAACTGGGGAGTCAAACTTTCGGAAAAAGATCCAAAGCTGACCCCCGCGGAGATCTGGGCGGCCATCAGCCAGACGCTGGCGCTGCTGGCCTCTTCCTACACCATGGCCGTGACCGTGGCGGCCGCCGCCAGGGTCTACACCGATGCGAACGCCGCCCTGTGGGATGCCATGCGAGGAGCCGGCGAAGCCCTGGCCGAGACCCTGGTTGATGTGGACACCATCATCGGTACCTGGACGCAGCTGACCAGCGCGCTCAACGCTACCGCGGCCGATGCCCTGGTCGACGACGAGAATGCTCTGAGAAAACTGGCCGTGGCGCTCAATAATCTCAACCCAGTGGATAACTGATCGATGAGCAAGGGCCATTACAGCTCGGACACCACCGCAGAGTACAACGGCGATGCTCGCGTCATTGGCGGGGGTAACTCGCTGCTGATGTTCACCGGTACCGAGCCCGGCGAGCAGACGGCCGCGTCACTGACGCCTACCCTCTTGACCCTGGCGGCGGGGCTGGCCGAGATCGGGGGCAAGATCAAGGTGCAGCCCGAAGGCGTCACCCTGTCGGTAGGAGAGGGCACCCCCCTGGAGGCGAGCGTGACTCTGGCCCCTGGGCAGGTGAAGCTGCAGGCTGGCCAGGCCACGTTGCAGTTGAGTGGCATCGAGGGGATCACCCTCAGCTTCCCCGGCGCCACCGTGCAGCTGCAACCCGGCGGGCAGATCACCATCCAGGCGGTGCAGATGGGAACCACAGCAACAAACTATCAACTCTCGGCCACGGCTCTGACCGAGTCGGTGGCGGGTTCCGCGCAGCGCAGCGCCAGCGCGACGATGATCACCTGATGTCCTTGATGGTCCAGGGAGTGGAACGATGCAACACCCGGCCCGGCCCACGCACATCATGGGGACCTACTCCGACGCGCTGGCGTTGAGCCGCCTGGCGGCGAAGACTCCAGCCGAGGTTTGTACTCGAGCAAAGATGCCTGCAGCGGCGCTGGCCTGTCTGCACGAACGCGGCACGCTGCGCGATTACCTCGAACAGTTGCTGCAGCAGAAGATGTTCCCCGAGGCGGAACGCTACCTGGCCTTCGGCTTGCCTCCGCGCGATGGCATCTGGTGGGGTAGCCTTGCTCTGCGCCATCTGCAACCCACTCTAGCTGGCCCGCAGGCGACGGCGCTGCATGCGGTGGTGAACTGGGTCCTCCAACCCGACGAGAAGCACCGCCAGGCCGTGGAACCGTTCGCCGGCACCAGCTCGGCCGCTGCCTTTCTGGCGCAGGCGGTGGCCTGGACGGGTGGCAGTCTGTTTCCGCCCCGGATGCCCGTGGTCAAGCCGAAACTGGAGCTACCCCACGAGGGATTGCTGGCCGCGCTCACCCTGGCGGTGGCCTCGGTTCCTCCCCCCGAGATGGAAAAAGCCCATCGCCAGGTGATCGCTCTGGGGATGCAGGTGGCTCGCGGCAAGTTTCTCTGGAGCGCTCCGGTCCCGGGCAGTTCTAACCGGCCCCGCAGCTGACACGAGGAGGAAGCCTGCGATGAGTCCCGAGGAGTTGCTTGCCGAGTTGCAGCAGGTGCAGGGCGAGGTGGCGCAGGCGCAGCGCAACGGCTCGCTGGGTGATCTGGCCCCGCGCCTCCTTCGCCTGCGCGACCAGGTGAAGCAGACCGTGGAGGTGGCGCGGCAGTCTCTGACCCGGCAGATCAACGAGCAGGTGGTGATGCTCCGCGCCCGCGCGGAGGAGATGGAGGCGAAGAAGGCCGCTCGATTACAGGCACCAGCGGAAGTGAACCCGGATCCTGGCCCCTGGGAGGATCAGCAGGGACTCACCCAGGAGCAGATGGCCGAACTGGTCGCCGTGCTACTCCGTGAAGCAGGTAGCGCGCCGCGACGGCCCTGATCGATCAGCGGAAGCCGTGCTCGGGGCCGGGGAAAGCGCCCTCGCGCACCTCGTGGCAGTAGTTGCTGGCCGCCTCGCGGATCGCCTGGCCGAGGTCGGCATACTGCTTGACGAACCGGGGCCGCAACTCGTCGAACATGCCCAGCAGATCGGGCGTGACCAGGACCTGACCCGAGCAGTGCGGGCCCGCGCCAATGCCGATGGTGGGAATCTTGACTGCCTCGGTGATGCGAGCGCCGAGGTCGGCAGGGACGCACTCGATCACCAGGGAGAAGGCGCCGGCGGCCTCGATGGCCAGGGCGTCGTCGAGCAGGCGGGCGGCATCGCGCTGCACCTTGAAGCCCCCCAGCCGGCGGACCGATTGCGGCGTGAGGCCGATGTGGCCCATGAGCGGAATATCGGCTCCCGTGATCGCCTCGACGGCCCGGGCGCTGCGGACGCCACCTTCGAGCTTCACCGCGTGGGCGCCACTCTGCTGGATCATGCGTCCGGCGTTCTCGAGAGCCTGCTGCGGGCTGATCTGGTAGGTCATGAACGGCAGGTCGGCCACGACCAGCGATCGACGCGCGCCCCGGACAACCAGGCGCGTGTGATAAATCATCTCGTCCAGGGTGACGGCCAGGGAATCGGGCTGCCCCTGCACGACCATGCCCAGCGAGTCGCCGACCAGCAGACAGTCCACCCCGGCTGCATCGAGCAGGCGCGCCATCGTGTAGTCGTAGGCGGTCAGCACGGTCAGGCGCTGCCCGCGGGCCCGGGCGGCCTGAAAATCGGGGACGGTGACCGGCCGCGATTCCGCGGAGGTGGAGGTTCCGTTGGCCCTGACAACGGCCGACATGGCGGCTCCTTCGTGACTGGAGAGCAAGCGTCCCTGCGACTGAACGCCAGCATTATACCCGGAAGGGCCCACGGTCGTCGATGTGGGCCCGAACCTCGCCTGTCCCTGGGGGGTCGAACAGCTATAATCGCAGGATCGATCAGGATCCCCCGACTGCAGGAGCCAGTGATGGCCGCCGAGAAGATCACGTCGCGTGCGCAGGATTATTCCCAGTGGTACCTGGACATCGTGCAGCGCGCCGGCCTCGCCGAGAACAGCGATGTGCGCGGCTGCATGGTGATCAAACCCCAGGGCTATGCCATCTGGGAAAAGATGCAGCGCGCCCTGGATCGTCTCTTCAAGGACACGGGCCACGTCAACGCCTACTTCCCCCTCTTCATCCCCAAGAGCTTCTTCCAGAAGGAAGAGCAAATGGCCGAGGGGTTCGCCAAGGAGTGCGCCGTGGTCACCCACTACCGGCTGCGCTCGCGCGATGGGAAAATCGAGGTGGACCCTGAGGCGAAGCTGGAAGAAGAGCTGATCATCCGGCCCACGTCTGAGACGATCATCTGGAACACCTTCAAGAACTGGATCCAGAGTTATCGCGACCTGCCGCTGCTGATCAACCAGTGGGCCAACGTGGTGCGCTGGGAGATGCGCACTCGGCTGTTTCTGCGCACGGCTGAGTTCCTCTGGCAGGAGGGACACACCGCGCACTCGACCCAGAAGGAGGCCGAGGACGAGACCCACCAGATGGTCGAGGTCTACCGCCGCTTCGCCGAGGAGTGGATGGCCATGCCGGTGCTCGTCGGGCCCAAGAGCGAGGGACAGAAGTTCCCCGGCGCCGTCTACACCCTGTGCATCGAGGCGATGATGCAGGACAAACGCGCCCTGCAGGCAGGCACCAGCCACTACCTGGGCCAGAACTTCGCCAAGGCGTTCGATGTCACCTTCCAGAACGAGAAGGGGCAGCGCGAGTTCGCCTACGCCACGTCGTGGGGTGTCTCGACGCGGCTGGTTGGTGGCCTGATCATGACGCACTCGGACGACCAGGGGTTGATCGTGCCGCCTCGGCTGGCGCCTGTCCACGTCGCCATCGTCCCCATCGGCAAGAGCGAAGATGACCGCCGCGGCACCGTCGAGGCAGCGCAGAAACTGGCGCAGGCGCTCCGGGACCTGCCGCGCGAGGAGTTCTTTGGTTACGACCCCCTGACGGTGCGCGTCGATCTCGATTTCAACCAGTCGCCGGGCTTCCGCTTCAACGAGTGGGAGCTGAAGGGCGTGCCGGTGCGCGTCGAACTGGGGCCGAAGGACCTGGCTCAAAACGCCTGTGTGGTGGCTCGCCGCGACATGGGCAAGGAAGGCAAGCAGATGGGGGTGCCCCTGGCGGATGCACCCACCCGAATCGTGGCGCTGCTCAAGCAGATGCAGGCCGATCTGTTTAACAAGGCGAAGGCCTACCGCGACGCAGCCACCTACGAGGTGAACAGCTACGACGAGTTCAAGAAGAAGATCGAGGAGCCGGGCGGCTTCTTCCTCGCGCACTGGGACGGCACCCGGGAGACGGAGAACCGCATTCAGGAAGAGACGAAGGCGACCATCCGCTGCATTCCTTCCAACCGACCGAAGGAGCCCGGCCAGTGCATGGTAACGGGCAAGCCCAGCGAGGGGCGCGTCGTCCTGGCCAAGTCGTACTAGGCGCGCTTGGTTCGTCCCCCTGGTCGAGGACATGCTCATGCAGGCGATCGAGCTGGCGCACGCTGCGCTGCTGGTGGTGGATGCCCAGCGCGGCTTCACTGAGCTGTGTCCCGCAGAACTGCCGGTGCCCGGCGGTGTGGCTATCGTGCCGCGCATCAACGCACTGCTGGCTCTGGGCTGGCGTCGCATCGATGCCAGCCAGGACTGGCACCCGGCCGACCATCGCAGCTTCCTGGGCCAGGAGGACAACCTGTATCCGCCGCACTGCGTGGCAGGTACGCCAGGGGCGGAGTTTCTGCCGGGGCTGGATGTCGGGCGCTTCCACACCATCTGGCGCAAGGGCTACCAGAAGCAGTTCGAGGCGTACGCCCTGACGGCGCAGCACCCCGACTATCCAGCCAGCCTGCGCGGCGCGGGAATCACCACGGTGGTGGTGTGTGGCATTGCCACGAACATCTGTTGCTTCTTCGTGGCGCGTGACCTGCGCCAGGTTGGATTCCGCGTGGTAATGGTGGAAGACGCCTCGGCCGGGTTGGATGTCCCGGCTGCGGGGTTGTACCAGGCCCGGGCCCGTGAAGATGGCTGTGCCCTGGGGATCGAATACGTGCCGACGAGCGAGGTGCTGCGCGTGTCGCACTGAGAGCAGCGATTGTGCCGGGGCCTACGGAGCCAGGCGCAGTCATGCAGCCAGAAAGAGCGTAGGGCAGCTGGGAGCGCTGGCCGATGCAGAGGATACACCCTGAGTATCCACCCTGCGCTAACCTCGAGTCCTCATGCACACCACCGTCGCCTTGCTGCTCGCCGCCGGGCTTGCCTCGGCAACTCCCGAATCGACGCACTACGAACCCGAAGTTGGAGACATCCTCCTCTTCCAGTCGCCCGGGGGGCTGCGGAATATCGCCTATTTCCTGGGCTGCTCCGCCGGGGTGACGCACTCGGCCCTGGTTGTGGCCCGGCCTGATGGTACCCTGGGGATGCTGGAGGCGCCGGGACCCGACTACCCGGTGATGATTAGCGATATTCCCTCGCGCCGTTGCTACCACAAGGGGCGCGTGTGGGTGCGCAAGCGCAAGTGTCCGGTCACCCCGGAGCAATCGCGCTGCCTGACCGAGTTCGCCTGCCGACAGGAGGGTAAGCCGTTCTACACGCTGGGTGTGCTGATCCCAATGTTCGGCAAGCCGATCCCCAAGCATCGGCATCGCTGTGTGAAGGACGAGGAGCTTGAACCAGATCGCTGGTTTTGCTCGCCGCTGGTGGTGGCCGGCCTGATCGCCGGAGGCCTGCTCGACCGCTGCGCCGCCAAGCCGTGGTTCGTGGATCCCCAGGATCTGAAGACCGATCACTGGCTGGATCTGAGCTGCGGCTGGCAGCGGCCCTACCGCTGGTTGTACTGCGGCGACCGCGCGGAGTGCTGGTTCAGCATCAGCTGCGCAGGGAAAAAGGAGTGGTGGAAATAACACGAGGCCCGGTTCGCATGGCGCTGCGGCACGTGCGAACCGGGCTTCGTGGGTGTTCGCCTGCTACTTGCGATGGCGGATGCGAGCACGCATGCGGCGCTTCTTCCGCCCCACCTTCCGCCGACCCGTTCCTCGACGACTGCCCATTCAATCACCTCCTCGCCATGGGGAATGAGTCCCAGGGGTTGTCCTTGAACAACAAGCGGGTCCATGGGAGCGGAAGCGATCGACCGCTGGCCCCCGGGACCACCCACTCGCGTAAAAGGGCCATTGTAGGGGCGACGGGCCACTTGACAAGCCCACCCCGGCGTTCTGTGCCGGGAACACCCTCGGGCCCCACCTCCCACAGCCGTCCTCGGGCCGGGTAGAATGAACAGGTCGGTTCTCGCGGTCGCTCCAACCCTGCCAGTTGTTTGCCTCGTGCGGCGCAGGACCGTTCAGACTGGCAAAGGACTCCTTCCAGGCAACATTTTCGCCCGCGCAACACTATGTCCGACGAGCGTTACCCGGTAAATTCAGAGAGGATACACAAGGCAGGCAGTCTGGCCCGGACGGTGGAGGGGAGCACATTCCATGGCTTACGACATGAAAGGGGCCCGGGTCCTGGTGACGGGAGCCTCGAGTGGGATCGGCCGGTCGCTGGTGCGTCTGGCTGCCGGGCAGGGGGCTCGGGTCATCGCGGTGGGCCGCTCCGAGGTCCGTCTGAACGATCTGGTGCGTGAGCTGCCCGGAGCGGAGATCGTGCCAGTGGTCGGTGATGTGACCCGACCCGAGGACCGCCAGCGCATGCTGGACGCTGCCGTGCAGCGGTTCGGCGGGCTGGACGTGCTGGTAAACAACGCCGGGGTGGCCAGCTTCGGTCACTTTTCCACCTCCACCGAAGAGGTGATGCGGCAGGTGATGGAGGTGAATTTCTTCGCCCCCGCCGAGCTAATGCGCCTGGCCATACCGCTCTTGACCCAGGGGCGCCACCCGGCCATCGTGAATGTAGCTTCCATGTGTGGTAGACGAGGTGTGCCCGCCTGGCCGGAATACTCGGCCAGCAAGTTCGCCCTGTGCGGACTGAACGATGCGTTGCGAGCCGAGTTTGCCCGCTTCGATGTGGACGTGCTGCTGATTGTCCCCGGGTTGACGCAGACCTCGCTCCGCGAGAACCTGCTGCACAACACTGGCCGGCTGAAAATCGACTTCGAGGAGGGGATGAAACCAGAGGTGGTGGCGGAGGGCATCCTCCGGGCACTGCGGAAACGGCGGCGCGAGACGGTCCTGGGCTGGGAGGCGCGGTGGATCCTGCGGGTCAACCGCTGGCTGCCCTGGCTGGTGGATCGACTGATGGCCAGGAAGGTTCGCAAATTGTACGAGCAGGAAGCCAGGGGCGGCCTGGCGTCAGCCCGCCTACACGGGCAGACCCAGGTGCAACGCTAAGGCGGCTACGGGAGGGCCGAGACCATGTGTGGAATTGCAGGCATCATCGATCTATCCGGCCATCGCAGGCCGATCCCCCATGACACCATCGAGGCGATGGCGGATGCCATCGTTCACCGGGGTCCCGACGAGGATGGCTACCTGGAACTGCCAGGCCTGGCCTTTGCCTCGCGCCGACTGAGCATCGTCGGCCTGTTCGACGGACGCCAGCCAATCCGCAACGAGGATGGCAACGTCGCCGTGGTGTTCAACGGCGAGCTGTTCGATTACCCCGAGCTGAAAGCCTCGCTGGAGTCGCGCGGCCATCGCTTCCGGACGCATTGCGACACCGAGACGATTCCCCACCTGTGGGAAGACTACCAGACGCGGTTCTGGGATCATCTAAAGGGGCAGTTCGCCGTCGCTCTGTACGACGACCGTCGTAGACGCATCGTGCTGGGTCGAGACAGGTTCGGCATCTGTCCGCTGTACTGGGCGCGGCAGGGCGACTGGCTGATCTTCGGATCGGAGATCAAGGCGATCCTGGCCTCGGGCCTGGTGGAGCCGAAGGCTGATCCCCAGGGGATCAACCACCTGTTCACCTTCTTCTCGATGCCTGGGCCCACCACCTGCTTCCAGGGGGTGTCGCTGCTTCCGCCCGGTCGCTACCTGGACATTCAGCTAGGTGGACCTGGCGAGCGCGCCCGCGTCAGTGAATGCTCGTACTGGCGGCTGGAGTACGCCGAGCAGGGTAAGGAAGACCGTCGCGACGTCAAGAAGCTCGCCGACGAGTTCAACGATCTGCTGGTGGCCTCGGTCACCCGGCGGCTGCGTGCCGATGTGCCAGTCGTGTCGTACCTGTCCGGCGGTGTCGATTCCAGCGCGGTGGTGGCCATCGCCAGTCACATCCGAAAGGAACCGATTCCCTCCTTCACCATCCAGATCAAGACGCCGGAACTCGACGAGACGACCGAAGCGGGCATCGTCGCCCGGCACATCGGCACGACCCCGGTGATCGTGCCGGTGGGAGCCGAGGAAGTCCTGGGGAGCTATCCCGAACTGATCCGCGCGGCGGAAGCCCCCGTGGTCGACACGTCGTGTGCCGCCCTGATGCTTCTTGCTCGCGAGGTGCACAATCGCGGCTACAAGGTGGCCCTGACCGGTGAAGGCGCCGACGAGTGGTTCGCCGGCTACCCCTGGCACAAGATCAACCGCGCGCTGTCGTGGCTCGACATCTTCGGCCTGCCGGTGTCGCAGTGGCTGCGGCGGTCGATGGTTCGACTCAGCGGCACCCCGCTGTTCCCACGCGAGTTGGTCAAGCGCGTGCAGTCGATGGTGGGCGGCCACAACGGCTGGCTCGATATCTACGGGCTCATGAGCCTGTCGAAGCTGCGCTTCTTCTCGCCGCATCTGCGCGAGGAGGTCCTGCATCGCATCCCGTACGAGGAGATGGGCCTCGAGACGGAAAAACTGAAAAAGTGGCATCCTTTGCATCGAGAGCTGGCCCTCTCCGCCCGCATTCACCTGACAGGGTTACTTCTCAACGCCAAGGGTGATCGCGTGGCCATGCACTCCTCGGTCGAGACGCGCTATCCGTTCCTCGACGAGGACCTGTTCCAGTTTCTGTCGCGTCTGCCGGCCGAGTACAAGCTGCGCGGTCTGCAGGACAAATACCTTCTTCGCATGGTGGCGGCGCGCTGGTTGCCGAAGGAGATCGCCTGGCGGCGCAAGGCGATGTTCCGGGCACCGTTCGACAGCTTCCATCTCGATGTCGCCCCGCCGTTCGTCGATCAGCTGCTCAGCGAGGAATCGCTGCAGCGGACGGGCTACTTCGATGCTCAGGCGGTGGCGCACTGGCGGCGTGCCTTCCGCGAACTGCGGGCGGGCAGCCTGAAGCGCACGTCGATCGAGATGGGCCTGGTCGCCGTGCTGTCCACGCAGTTGTGGCACCACACGTTCCTCGACGGTTCGCTGGCCGATCTGCCCACGCTGGCGGATTCGTTCCAGCCGGCCGCCGTGGCCGGATGAGTTCAGATCGCCGGGAGTCGTATGTCTTACTCGCTTGCCACCCTCTGGTACGAACGACAGCGCTACCTTCCCGGCGTGCTGGCAGTGGGATTTAGCGCGCTGCTCATCGCCCTGCAGTGCGGCCTGCTGCTGGGGTTGTTCTCGATCACGTCGATCCCCATCGACAATAACCAGGCCGAGGTCTGGATGGGCGCCCCAGGCGTCCTTTCAGTCGATCTGGGTCGGCCCATCCGCGAGAGTTACACCGCGCGGATGGCTGCCAACCCCGAGATCGAACGCTGCGAGGCTTACATCCAGGGGTTCGCCTACTGGACCAAGCGCGACGGCGGGACCGAGCTATGCATGATCATCGGCTCGCGCCTGGCGGACAACGCGCTGGGGGCCATCAACCGGCTCACGCCCGAGCTGCGCGATCGCCTGACCGAACCGGGCACCATCGTGATCGATCGCTCAGACCGCGATCGGCTGGGTGTAAAAGAAATCGGCGACACGGCCGAGGTGTCGGGCCTGCGGGTCCGCGTGGTCGGCTTCACCGAGGGGTTGCGCAGCCTGGCGGGTCCCTACGTGTTTTGCTCGATCCCCACGGCGCGGCCGCTGCTTCGGCTGTTGCCCGACCAGATTACCTACGTGCTGGGGAAGTGCCACAGCCGCGAGGACGCCGCCCAGGTGGTGGGCCGTCTGCAAGACGACTATCGGAACATCTCGGCGTTCACGAAGGATGACTTCTCGTACCGGTCGCGGCTGCACTGGCTAACGAAGACGAAGGCGGGCATCGCGCTGGGCTACGCCGCGGCGCTGGGGTTGCTGGTGGGCGCGGTGGTCACAAGTCAGACGCTCTATGCGGCGACCGCAGCATCGCTGCGCGAGTTCGCCGTGCTGCGGGCCCTGGGTATCCCGCGCTGGCGCATGTCGCTGCTGGTGGTAACCCAGGCGATGTGGGTCGGACTGATCGGCGTGGGGTTGGCGTTACCGGCGGTCTACGGCTTGGCCGCCCTGGCCGATCGTCTGACGGTGCAGATTCTGCTGCCCTGGTGGCTACTGACGTCGGCGGCCAGTGTCACGCTGGTGATGGCGCTGGGGTCCGGCCTGATGGCGTTGCGGTCATTGCGCGAGGTGGAACCTGCCACCTTGCTCCGGTGAGACCAGCCGGTGTGCCTTCTGAGAGGAGGCGGAGATGGAAGAGCCAGTGATCACCTTGCAGGGCGAAGAGCTGACCCGATCGTTCGGAGACGGCAGCACGCGCACCACGGCGCTGGACGCCGTGTCCCTGGACATCCATGCCGGCGAGGTGTCGCTGTTGATGGGGCCGTCCGGCAGCGGTAAGTCGACACTGCTGGCCGTGCTCTCCGGCCTGTTGCAGCCAGATTCCGGCCGGGTGATGACCCTGGGGCACGATCTGTGGTCGCTCAGCGAGCAACAGCGCGAGGCGTTCCGGCTGCGTTACTGTGGGTTCATCTTTCAGGGCTACAACCTGTTTGCCGCCCTGACGGCCCGGCAGCAACTGGAGATGATCGCTCGCTGGGGCGAGGGCGCATCAGCCCGCGAGGCGCGACGGCGGGCCGATGAAATCCTGTCGCTACTTGGCCTGGCCCGGCGGGCGCACCTGCGACCGCTCGAGCTATCCGGCGGCGAAAAGCAGCGCGTCGCCATCGGCCGCGCGCTAATCAAGAATCCCCGGATGATGTTCGCCGACGAGCCGACCAGTGCCCTGGACTGGGCCCACGGCGAACAGGTGATCGAACTGCTGCGTAACGCCGCGCACGATCGCGGTACCAGCGTGCTCATCGTCGCTCACGACGCCCGCATCATTCCCTTCGCCGACCGAGTCTTCTACCTGGAGGACGGTCGACTACAGGATCACCCTGACAGCGGGACGCCTGGCTTTCCTAACGGGCGGTACCAGCCGCGAACCATGACCCACTGAGAGGCACCGCCCCCGCGGCATGCCCCTGGAGAAGTCCGCCATGGACCGCTTCCCTGTCCTGACTCCAACCCGGCCCGCAATCATGGAAAAGGCACCACTTCCGAACACGGCCAGCCGCTGGACTCCCTGGTTTATGGGACTGGGGCTACTGTCGATGGGCGTGTCGTTTGCTATCGCTGGCCTGTCGATCAGCCCACTGGCCAGGCCTTCGACGCCGACACCGCCGCCTAGCCAATCCGAACGGCGCGCCGTCGCGGTAGCCTACGTGGACGTCGAAGGCGGTGTGCGTCCGCTCTACCCAGCTCTGCCGGGCCGCGTCGTCGAGGCCAACGTACCCGAGGGCAAGGAAGTGGACGAGGGGACCGTGTTGCTCAAGGTGGACGACGCCCTGGCCCAGGCGCGCTTGAAGGAGGCACAGGTCGATCTGCAGGCCGCCCGCGAGAAGCTGGTGCAGGCGCGTAAGCTGATCGCCCAGCACAAGACGCGCGTGATCATGCAGAAGGCGGCCCTGGACGCGGCCAACCGGAAGCTGGAGGCGGCCGAGGCCCAGGCGCGGAAGGCTCGCCGGTTCTTCCAGGACAAGGTGGGCGGCACCTCCGAGGATGTCGAATCGGCCAACAAGCTGGTGGCTGAGGCCCAGGCCGGCGTCCGCGTCGAGGAGTCCCGGCTGGAACTGGCCCAGTCGATGGATCCGCAATCCGCCGTCCGCATGGCTCAACTCGAGGTGGAAGCCAAGCAGGAGCAGGTGCAGAAGGCCGACGTTGGCCTGCGCGAATGTGCCCTGACTGCTCCTTGCAAGGGAATGATTCTCCGCCGCCTGGTGAATGTCGGCGAAATGCTGGGCGCGGCACGTAGTCGGCCGGCCATCGAATTCTGCCCCTCTGGCGACCGCATCGTTCGCGCCGAGGTCGAGCAGGAGTTTGCCGCCAAGCTGCACATCGGGCAGAAGGCCACCATCAGCGATGACATCACCGGGTCGGGTGAGTGGCGTGGCGAGGTGCTGCGCATCTCCGACTGGTTCACCCAGCGCCGGGCCGTCTTGCTCGAGCCGATGCAGTACAACGACATCCGCACCCTGGAAGTGATTATCCAGCTGAAGAACGACGCCAAGAACGTGCTGCGCATCAACCAGCGCGTCCGGGTGAAGCTCGACGGCGCCGAGTGAGGCCGGCCTACTTCTTCACGGCGTACTTCGCCCGCTCGGCCTGCCATTTCTTGACCTCGTCGGGGCGGCTGGTGGCTGTATAGAGCTGAATGAGCCGGTCGATGGCTGCCAGGATAAGTGGCCGGCGATTCGGTTCCAACATGAGCCGCCAGGCGCGCTTCTTCATTTCGTCCATAGCCCCAACAAGGAGGGGCTCTGCCTCGGTGTATCGCTTCTGTTCAGCCAGCGACTCGCCCAGAAGGGAACGGGCAGCCAGGGTGGCCCATTCCGATGGGTGCGCTCGGGACAAAATAGCCAGCGCCTCTCGCAGAAGGACTTCGGCTTCGGTCCACTTTCTTTGCTGCACCAGGTTCCCGCCCAGCCCCACAAGTTCAACGGCATAGTCGGCGTGGGTCGCTCCACTGCGAGCCTTCACCACGGCAAGCCATTTGCGCCGCCAGTGTTCCGCTCGATCCAGCTGTCGAGCTTGCTCGCATGCCGTGATGGTGTTGGGAAGAATGGTATCGCAATGGGGGTGCTGGAATCGGAGCTTCTCGAGGCCCACAGCTGCTTCTTCAAAGAGCGGAAGAGCCCGGGGTAACTGATTGACCGCCTGAAGGTTGGAGGCCAGGTTTGCCGTGGTCAGGATGGTGGCGGGATGCTCGCGTCCTACCCGGGAAATGAGGGCTGTGCGGACCTCGTCGAGGATGGGGAAGGCTAGCTCGGGTTTGCCGGAGTCCTGATAGGCCATGGCCAGATTGTTCAGGGTGGTGAGCAGAGCAGTCTGGCCGGCTTCCCCCTTTTTCATGCGGATGGCTCTCACCTGCTCATAAAGAGTGATGGCCTGAGAAAGCTTACCGCAGTCGTGATAAGCCACGGCGAGATTGTTGAGCGTGGTGAGTGTGTCGGGATGGTCACTGCCAAGGGTTCGGATCTGCAGGTCGCGCACCTGTTCAAAAAGGGGAATAGCTTGACCAAAACGCCTGGCAGCGCAGTAGGCACCTGCCAGGTTATTCATGGCCAGCAGGGTGTCGGGATGATCCGGTTCCAGGGTGCTCTTTCTTCCCTCAAGCACACGTTCATGGAGAGCAACGGCCTGAGTCAGTTTGCCAGTCTGGTAGTAAGCGTTGCCCAGGTTGCCCAATGTGGAAAGAGTGGTGCGGTGCGTGGCTCCCAGTGTGCTCGCCATGCGCTTGTGGAGATCTTCATAAAGCGCGATGGCCTGAGAAAGTTTGCCCGCCGCGTCGCAGGTCGCAGCCAGGGCGTTAAGAGTTCGCAGGGTATCGGCGTGCTGGGCACCGAGGACGCTGGCCTGGAGTTTGCTGACCTCCGTGAACTCGGCAAGAGCCTCGGCATGATTCCCCTGCAGGTGCTGGATCAGGGCCACGTTATACCGCGCAGAAAGGGTTCTGGGGGATTGAGGACCTTCTTGAGCCAAATAGGTGTCTCGTAGCTTGGTCTGGACGGCCCGGGCTTCGGATAGTCTACCCGCGGCGCGATAGGCCACTCCCAGACTGTTCTGAGCCTCGAGGGTGGGGGGCGCAAGAGGTCCAAGGTATTTTTCGCGGAGGGCGACACACTTTTCGAGCCAGATAACCGCTCGCTCGAATTGACCGACTGCGCGATAGTTCACGCCGATCATCCAGCGAAGGTCTGCCTCTGTTCTAGGATCCAGGTCCTGGCGCTGGTCAAGCTTGGCTGCGGCCCGGTCTAGCAGTTCTCGCAGCGTGGTGTTCCGGTGCAGGGACAGCTTCCCCTCGCCACCAAAGCGGTCCTGACCCTCGACGCTTGTTAACGCGAGGAAATCGAACTGCACAAAGTCGGCGATGGCCTGAGCATAGCGGCGCTCGACTTCCTTGCGGTCCCGATCTAGCTGTGCCTGTACCTTGGCAGCTTTCTCCGCCTGTTCGGCCACCCTGGCGTTGATCTTTTCCTGCTGGGCCTGGAGGTTGGCGGAGTGTTCGGCCTCGGCGAAGTTTCTCGCCTGAATCATACCGAGGGTGGTTCCGATCACCCCGGCAAACAGAACTGCCGCCAGGGCCAGCCACACCCGGCGGCGCTTGCGCGACTCGGACTCGCGGACCAGGGCAGCCGCGCGCTCCTGCTCGGCGCGGCGGGCGCGCTCCTCGGCAGCAGCCCGCAACCGGCCCACCTCCGCGGCCACGACACCGGCATCCGCGGGACGCTCGGCGGGCAGCGCTGCCAGGCAGCGTTGAGCCAGTGCCACAAGCTCGGACTCCACCCCGCTGGAAGCCAGTCGGCCGAGTGCCTCGGCCAGGTCGGCGCGGCGGGCACGCTGCACCACCTCCATGGCCGATCCGCGATAGAGCATTTCTCCCGTCAGGATCTGGTAGAGGATGGCCCCCAGCCCGAACACGTCGCTGCGCGCGTCGATCTGGTCCCGCTCGCCTCGTGCCTGCTCCGGCGCCATGTAGGCCGGCGTCCCCAGGATCGTTCCCGCCTGCGTCTGGTCGTGCGTTGGCGTCGTGGTGATCGCCGTATCGGTTCCGCCAGTGGTTTCAGAACTGCCCATCACCCGGGCCAGGCCCCAGTCCATCACCTGGACCTCGCCAAAAGCGCCAACCATGACGTTGCCCGGCTTCAAGTCACGATGAATCACCCCGTTGGCGTGAGCATAGCCAACCGCCTGACAGATCTGCTCGAAGATGGCGAGGAAGCGGCCGCGCTCGTGGTCGGCCTCGGAACGCTCGGCTAGCAGCGCCTGCAACGTTCGGCCGCGCACCAGCTTCATGGCGAGGAACGGTCGACCGTCTGGCAGGGTTCCCAGCTCGTGGATGGCAGGGATGCCTGGATGCTGCAGCTGCCCGGTGATGCGTGCCTCCACGACGAAGCGTTGTCGCAGGCCAGGATCCACGCGGTCGTCGCGCAGCAGCTTGACGGCGACCTCGCGCTGCAGGCTCTCCTCGCGGGCGCGGTAGACGGTTCCCATGCCGCCCTGGCCCACTTCCTCTTCCAGCACATAACCTGGCAGCGATGGTCGAACGACCGGGCCCGGTCGGGACGCAGGCGCAGCCTCGACGTCGATCCGGGCCAGGCGCTCCGCGAGCTGCTCGGCCAGCTGGGGGAACCGTCGGGCGTACTCGTCGACGGTCGGTGCGGATTCGAGACGCTGGCGCAGTTCGTACTCCCAGGCGATCAGCTCGACCAGCGCATCGGGGTCAGCGGCCACCTCGGGATGGCGGGCCAGGTACTCCTCGATGAGGCAGCCATTCTCGCTCTTCCAGCGATATTCCAGGTCGATGCGGATCAGATCGAGCAGCGTCGAGCGCCGGGCCGGATCGTCGTGCCCGGGCAGGTACGAGGTGAGGTCGGGGTACCCGTGCTGCTGCCAGGCGCGGTCGAACCGTTCCAGAAGGCTCAGCGAGGGGTCGAACGCGTCGGAAGGAGTGGTCATGGCCCGGGCCCTGGCGAGGATGGAATGGGCTATTCTACCTCGGCGGCACGAAGGGAGAGGAAGATTTCGCGCGGTGCCGATGAGCGCTCGCGGGGTTGAATCCTGCGGAGACTTTATCTCGATGCCAGGAGAGCAAGCCGATGCGACCTCGTCTGACCGTCCTCATCCTGTTGATTACCACCACTCTTCTCGCGGCAGCCTCGAGCGACTGGCCTCAGTGGCGTGGGCCGAACCGCACGGGACTGTCGAGCGAAACGGGGCTGCTGACCACCTGGCCGGAGGGCGGTCCGAAGCTGGCCTGGAAGGTGACCGGACTGGGGAGTGGCTACTCCACGGTGTCGATCGCCAACGATCGCATCTACCTCCTGGGAGCCAAGGGGCGTACCGAGTACCTCCGCTGTCTGAACCTGCAGGACGGCAAGACGCTCTGGTCCACCGAGGTGGGCGCGGAGCGCGGCAGCTACCCGGGGCCACGTTCGACCCCGACAGTGGATGGGGATCGAGTCCTCGCACTCAGCAGCGATGGCAAGGTGACCTGCGTCAGCGCCGACAAGGGTACCGTGCTGTGGAAGCGCGATCTGCAGGCCGACTTCGCCGGGCGGCACGGCAAGTGGGCCTACGCCGAGTCTCCCCTGGTGGATGGCAACCGGGTGATCTGCACGCCAGGAGGCGAAGCCGCCGCCCTCGTGTGTCTGGATCGGGCCAACGGCAAGGAGATCTGGCGGACGGCGGTGCGCGGGCTGAAGGTCAAGCCGCGCGAAAGCAAGGGGAAGATGCGCGGCCCGGGCACCTACGGCGAGGCGGGGTATGCCTCGGCGGTGGTGGGCGAGTTTCAGGGCGTGAAGCAGTACGTGCAGTTCCTGGCGGGCGGTGTGGTGGGAGTGGACGCGGCCAACGGCAAGCTCCTGTGGCACTACGACGCCCCCGGGACAGGGAGCAACGCCAATTGTTCCACGCCGATCGTGGCTGAGGATTCGGTGTTCGCCGCGGCGAGCTACAACGTGGGCGGAGGACGGGCGAAGATCACTCGCGCGGGCGACGCCTGGAAGGCCGAGCAGGTATACTTCGCCGACGAGATGCAGAACCACCACGGCGGTATGGTCCTGGTGAATGGCCATGTCTACGGGACGACGCGCGGCACGCTGGTCTGTCTGGATTTCAAGACGGGCAAGGTCCGCTGGTCGGCTCGCAGCGCGGGCAAGGGTGCGGTGACCTACGCCGATGGCCATCTGATCGTTCGTGGGGAGGATGGCGTGGTCTGTCTGGTCGAGGCCAACCCGCAGGAGTACAAGGAAAAAGGACGCTTCAAGCAGCCCGACCGAAGCCGCGAGCGCGCCTGGGCCCATCCTGTGGTGGCGGGCGGCAAGCTCTACCTGCGGGATCAGGACGTGCTGCTGTGCTATGATCTGCGAACCCGGTGACCTGCGTCTCTCTCCTGCCAGCGTCCCGCCGACTCGCCTTCCCCGCGTTGGAGTAAGATCCTCATGCGATCGTTTGTATCTCTGTTTCTCCTGCTCAGTCTGACCCTGGCCGTTCCCGCGGCCGACTGGCCTCAGTGGCGCGGCCCCGACCGCACGGGCATCTCGAAAGAGAAGGGATTGCTTACTCGCTGGGCCGACGGCCCGCCGAAACTCCTGTGGAAGGCGACCGGCCTGGGCGGCGGTTACTCGACACCCTCGATGGTTGGCGGCAAGCTGTATGTGATGGGCGCGAAGGATATGCCCGACGAGCGGCGCGTGAAGGGTACCTTTGACGAGTCGGTCCTCTGCCTGGATACGGCCACGGGCAAGGAACTCTGGGCGACGAAGATTGGCCAGACGATGGGCGACTGGGCCGGGCCGCGCTCGACGCCGACCATCGATCAGGGGCGCGCCTACGCCATTAGCTCGAACGGCGTGCTGGCCTGCCTCGACGCCGAGAAGGGAACGCTGATCTGGCAGAAGGATCTGCGCAAGGAGTTCGGCGGGCGAGTCGGGCCCTGGGCCTACGCCGAGTCGCCGCTCATCGATGGCGAGGTGCTCGTCTGCACGCCGGGTGGCGAAAAGGCCGCCCTCGTGGCGCTGCAGAAGAAGGACGGCTCAGTGATCTGGCGAGCCACGACGAAGGGGTTGAAGTCGGACCGCGGGTCTTACGCCAGCGCAGCGTATGCGTCGGCCATTGTGGCCGAGTCGGGCAACGTCAAGCAGTATGTCCAGTTCCTGAGTGGCGGGGTGATCGGCGTTGCGGCGAAGGACGGCAAGGTGCTGTGGCACTACGAAGCACCGGCGAACCGCACCGCCAACTGCTCGACACCGTTGTTTCACGACGATTCCGTCTTCGCTGCCTCGTCGTACGGCACCGGCGGCGGACGTGCCCGGGTGGTGCGTGACGGCGACAGCTTCAAGGCCGAGGAGATGTACTTCGTCAAGAAGATGCAGAACCACCATGGCGGCCTGATCCTGCTCGATGGGCACATCTACGGCACAGGCAGCAACACTCTGCTGTGCGTGAACTTCAAGGATGGCAGCGAGGCCGGCAGCGCTCGCAGCGCGGGCAAGGGATCGATCACCTACGCGGACGGGCATCTCTACCATCGGGGCGAGGATGGCACCGTTTGCCTGGTCGAGGCCAACCCCGGGCTGAAGGAGCGGGGCCGCTTCAAGCAGCCGGATCGCAGCAAGCTTCCGGCCTGGGCCCATCCGGTGGTGGCGAACGGCGTGCTGTACATCCGCGACTGGGATGTGCTCTACGCCTACGACGTGAAGGCGAAGTAACGGGTGGAGTGCCTCCAGCAGAGCAGGGGGACCCCACCGGCTTTCCGGATTGCTTCCGCCCGCGCGAGTGTCCCATCGGCGGGCCTCGCGCCAGCGGAGCATTCCACCCTATTTTGAGTTGACTTTGTCGGAAAGTTCGTCACTATACACCCGGAGATCTCTCCCGCACTCCGTCCCGCCATATTACCCACCTTCCCGTACTCGAGGTTAGAGCAGCCATGCTCGATCTCTTCACTGGTGCTTCCTCGTCGGATTGTCGGGGCCTTTCCCGGCGCACGTTCCTGCGCGTGGGTGGGCTTGCCAGTCTAGGCCTGGGGCTCGACACCTTCCTCCGCGCCCAGGCCGCCCAGCCGGCCGCGCAACGCAAATCGATCAGCTGCATCCTGATGTGGATGCAGGGTGGCCCCAGCCATCACGACAGCTTCGACCCCAAGCCGGACGCTCCGGCCGAGGTGCGTGGCGAGTTCAAGACCATCCCGACCACACTGCCCGGCGTGCAGGTGGCCGAGCATCTGCCGCTGCTGGCGCGCAACACCGACAAGTACAGCATCATTCGCGGACACGATCCGAAGAATGGTAGCCACGGTGTCGCCGACCACATCATGATGACCGGTCATCGCTGGAACCCGACGCTGCCGTTCCCCTGCTTCGGCTCGGTGGTGGCGAAGCAGCGCGGGTACAACGAAGGGATGATGCCGTTCGTTCAGCTGGGCCGGTCGATCGATCGACGGTTCAACGGCGGCATCGCCGGCTTCCTCGGCGATGAGTTCAACGCCTTTGAAGTGCCAGACGACCCCAGCAAGGCGGGGTTCACGGTGCGCGATCTGTCGGTGGCCGACGCTCAGCGAGCCCGGCTGGCCCGACGTTACTCCATGCTCAACCAGGTGGAGCGGTTCGATCAGGCGGGCGAAGAGCTATCCACCCCGGTCAAGGCTCGCGATGCCTTCTACGAGAAGGCGCACGGCCTGATCACCTCACCCCGGGCCAAGAAGGCCTACGACCTGGCCAGCGAGTCTGAGAAGACGCGCGAGCGCTACGGCATGAACATGTTCGGCCAGTCGTGCCTGCTGGCACGCCGGCTCGTCGAGTCGGGGGTGCACTTCGTCACCGTGACCGATGGCGGCTGGGACACGCACCAGAACAATTTCCGCAGCCTCAAGGATCGCAAGCTGCCTGTCCTCGATCGTGGCTACTCGGCGTTGCTCGAGGATCTCCACGATCGCGGGCTGCTCGACAGCACCCTGGTGGTCTGGTTCGGCGATTTTGGCCGGACTCCCAAGATCAATCCCTCGGCGGGGCGCGATCACTGGGCCTCGGCCGGTGTGGCCTGCCTGGGTGGCGGTGGCGTGAAGCGGGGCCAGGTGGTCGGCGCCACCAACAAACTCGGCGAGTTCGTCACCGACAACCCGGTGACCCCGGCGGATCTGGCGGCCACCATCTACACGGCGCTGGGGATCCCGCTGCACACCTGGTTCAAGACCCAGGACGGCCGACCGATTGAGCTGTGCCCCGAGGGCAAGCCGGTCAAGCAGCTGCTCGGCTAGTCTGAGGCAGGGGAGGGCGGCGGATCGTGTCCACCGAGGAATGGATGCCGCTGCTCGACCTGCGGCTGGCACCCGACGAATTTCGTCGCCTGCCGCGCCATGCGGCTTATCGCTACAGCTATCACGAGGGGGTGGTGTGGATGTCACCCTGCCCCCGCTTCTATCATGCCGCGCTCGACTTGCAGGGTCCGACGGGGCCGACCGCTGCTCCCGTGACGGTGCGGCCCTTCCACGCGGACGACTGGGATGCCGCCGTCTCGGTGTTCGCAAATGCTTTCGCCCAGCAACAGCCATTCGCCGGTCTGAGCCCGGAGGCGCGTGCGCTGGTGGCGCGCGAATGCCTGGAACGTGTCCAGGCGGGTGGAGACGGGCCATGGATCGAGGCTGCCAGTTTCGCGGCGGTGTCTCGCGATGGCGAGCTGGTGGGCGCGCTGCTGGTCACGCTGGTTCCCAATGCAGACCCCACTGACTGGGCCGCTTACGTGTGGCTCGACCCACCTCCCACCGACGCTCTGGCCCGGCGTCTCGGTCGGCCCCATCTGACGTGGATCTTCGTCCACAGTCGAGAAGCGGGGCAAGGGATCGGCACGGCACTGCTGAACGCCTGTGTCGTGGCTCTGCGGGCACTCGGCTTCACCGAGCTACACACCACCATGATGGTGGGCAACGAGTCGAGCATGTTGTGGCACTGGCGCTCGGGCTTTCGTTTGCTGGCGTACCCTGGCTCGCGCCGCAGCTAGGGGAGTCGTTCCGGGTCTGTCAGTTTGACAGCGCCGGTGACGTTCCTGGCAGGAGAGGCGAAGCAGGGAGGATGGGGTCGTCTTGCATTTCGCTGGCGCAGATGTTCTACTAATATATGGGGTTAGATCGATGATCTTTCATCCTCTCGCTGGCGCGGTACGTGATTTGCAGCAAGCGAGAGTCTGGATGCGACCCAGGTGGCGTATGGGTCGAAGCTGAGGAACAGGAGTGCGGCAATGGTCGTCGCACAAAACCGAGAGAAACACTACGCGATCCTGGTAGCGGACGACGACCGCACCAGCCGGGAAGCGCTGCGCGACATTCTGCAGCCCGAGGGGTTCGAGACCCTGGTGGCCTCGTGCGGCGAGGAGGCAGTGGACATTGTCCTCGAACGCCCCATTCACCTGGTAGTGCTCGACATGCACATGCCCACCCTGTCGGGGGTGGAGACACTGCGGCTCGTGCGTCAGTTCAACTCGCGACTGCCGGGCATCCTGGTGACGGGCGACCCCAACGAGAGCGTGGTCCGCGCCGCCATCCAGGCGAATTTCTTCAGCGTCATCCCCAAGCCAGTCAGCCGTCACCTGCTGCTGTACACGCTTCTGAAGGCGCTGGCCCGCGCCTACGAGGTGGCCTGAGTCGGATCGGTGAGTCCGAGAACACAACCAGGGCGTGGGCATCCGAACGAGAATGCCCGCGCCCTGGTTATTTGTTCGAGCCATAGCATCGGTTACGCCGGGGTGGCGGCGCGACGGGCGGCCATCTCGTCCTTGAAGATCGAGCGTACCTTCTTGCGGGTGACGATGGAGACGAACCAGGGGAAGAACCGGTTCACCAGGACCAGCAGCCGGCCCTTGAGCGTGAGCGTGACCTCGTTCCGACCGCGGGCCAGGGCGCGCAGGGTGGCGATGGCCACCTGCTCGGGAGTCATGCCGCGCAGGTGATCCATCTGGATGCGGGCCTTCTGCTCGAGCATGTTCTTGCTGAAGTTGGTCTGCGTCAGGCCGGGGTTGACCACGATCACGTCGATGCCGTCCTTGGCCAGTTCGGCGCGGAGCGCTTCGCTGAAGCCCTGGATGGCAAACTTGCTGGCTGAGTAATCACTCCGCGCCGGAATGGCACAGCGGGCGGCGATGGAGGAGACGTTCAGGATGGCCGGTGTGTTGCCCTGCTGCAGCAGCGGCAGGCAGGCGCGGGTGGTCTCGGTCGTGCCGAAGACATTGACCTCGAAGATCTTGCGAAGGCGATCCTCATTGGCCTCGCAGAAATGACCAGTGGCGCCGATGCCGGCGTTGTTGACCAGGACATCCAGCCCACCGAGTTTCTCGCGGGCCGCCCGGACCATGGCCTCGCGATCCTCGACCGAGGTGACATCCGCCACCACGGAGTGGATGGTTAACCCAGCGGTGCGGCCCTCTTCCACCAGTTCTCGCAGCAGGTCGGCCGAGCGGGCGGCCGCCAGCACCTGCGCGCCCTGTTTCGCTGCTTCCAGGGCCAGGGCTCGCCCGATGCCTTGCGATGCCCCCGTGATCAATATGCGTAGACCCGCGATGTTTCGCCTGTGTCCCATGGTGGTGTGGTCCTGCTGAGGATGCGCCTGATGGGAGGGGGTAGCCCTCATACCTTCATTCTGGCCGCGCCGACGTTTCGCCGACAAGCCGGGTCGTGCCCGGAGGATGAGAAAGTCAGATAAACTGGAGCGATGAATGCGGCCACGCGGACTGTGCGTGTCGGGCCGGCTGCAGCGACGCGGGAAGAGGCTTCGCATATCGTCCGGACCGGGGAGAAATAAGCGAGGTAGATGGCGAGCCTGCCACGTGGAGGCAGACGCATGAAAATGTGCGCGGGGGCACCGACGAACTGCTGGAGAGAGGCGATTCGGAGACGCGTCCCGGCAGATCCGGCACAATCCCAAATTTCGCCGTCGCTTGACTCCGGCCATATTCGTGCCAGAGAATAACTAGAGCGCACTTTCGAGAATATCGGCGATCATGAAAAAGATCGGGGCGGCCCGGCGCCCCTCGCCGGCACCACCTGTCCAGGTAGGACTCAGCATGGCCTTCCCCGCTTCCTCGCGACCCACCCGTGAATGGCCGCTCCTGGTGCTGGCCCTCGCCCTGGTGTGTGCCATCTGCATCCCCCTGTGGCAGTATCATCGCGCCAGTTTGAGCGAGCAAGCCACCACCATCCACTGGACGGCCGATCGGCTGGCCCGGCTGTTTCTCGGTCCCGAGCAGATCGCCTGCTACTGCGCCTTTGCCTGGGCCTCGTTCATCCTGCTGGGGCGGTATCTCGAAGTCCGACGCCAGCGTGGCGCCTTCGCGCTGGAGCTTCTCCCGCCGGGGCAGTGCATCCTGGTGGACGATGCCCGCGATCTGCAGCGGCGCATCGAGGATCGGGTAGGCCATCGTGGACCGTACATCCTGGCTAACATGCTGCGGCTGGCGCTGGGCAAGTTTGCCACCAGCCGGTCGAGCCGGGACGTGGCCCACCTGGTGAATAGCCAGGCCGAGGTGGACCTGGGGCGGCTGGTGTCGAGCATGGCGACCGTCCACTACCTGGCCTGGGCGATCCCAGCCATTGGCTTTCTGGGGACGGTGCGCGGCCTGGCGGGCAGTTTGACCCTGGGCGGACGCACGAAGGAAGACCTGGCCACCTTCGTCGAGCAGGCGACCGGGCATCTAAACGTCGCCTTCGATTGCACGCTGGTCGCGCTGGCGCTGAGTCTGGTGGTGATGTTTCTGCTACATGCCGTGCAGCGCGAGGAAGAGGGGCTGGTGATCGACTGCCAGCAGTACTGCCTGGAGCACCTGGTGAGTCGGCTGTACGAGGCCGAACCCGAGGCGCCCGAGGCCGTCGGCCTGCCTGGCGACCTGGTCAGCACGCTGCCTCGGGCGCCGGAAAAGGGGAGGTACCTGCCATGAGTCTGGTAGGCCTGGATATGAATGCCACCCGCGCGCGGGCCGTGACCGGTCCGGCGCTGCACAAGGTGGCGTTGCTCCGTCTCGAGGGAGAGCAGGTCGAGCTGCCCCTGGCGGTGAGCCTGGAAGAAAAGCAGCTGCGTGTGGGCAAGGCAGGGCTGGCGCTGGTGCGAGCACGGCCGCATCTGGCCTGTCTCGACTTCCTCCCCTTCCTGGGCGCTGGCCGGGTCTGGACTGGCGGTGTGCATCGGCTGGATGCCGACCGCGCGGTGGAGGTGACGCTGGCTGCCCTGGCGCGGCTGCTGGGGCGATCGGCCGGGATTGGCTGCGTGCTGCCCGCCTACCTGGAAGATGACCAGCGCGTGCAGCTCTACCGTCTCGCCGAGCGCGCCCGCCTGCCGTTGCTGGCCTCGCTGCCGGCTCCGGTGGCTGCCGCCCTGGGAGCCTCCCTGCCGGGTGAGGAAGAGGGCCTGGTGCTGGTTGTCGACGTTGATGGCCACGCCATGACCTGGTCGATTGTCGAACGGCTAGGCGGCCGGTTGCGCCTGCGACTGGTACAACCCGCCACGCACCTGGCCCGTGGGCTGTGGCTGCGCCGCCTGCTCGATGGAGCCGCTGCGCGGTGCGTCCGGCAAAGTCGGCGCGATCCGCGGGATTCGGCCATCACCGAGCAATCGCTCTACGAGCAACTCGCGGCCGCCATTTCCCTGGGGGAGCCTCGCCTGGCCCAGCTGCACATTCAGGGCACGGGATGGTTCTTCCACCTGATGTTGCATCCCGACGAAATGGCCGGCTTCGTTGCTCCCTTGCTGCGGCAGACCCTGGCCGAACTCGACGCCATCCTTGTGGCTCTCGACGCCCTGGGTTCGTTGGCTGGCGTGGTGGTCACACACGCGGCGGCGGGGCTGCCCGGCCTTGTCGCGCTCCTGCAGGCGCGTCTCCAGCTGCGTCAGGATCACGCGCCGCTACCCGACGAGAACACCGACTACGGCGAGTCGCTGCTGCGCGTGATCCGCACTGTCGGTCCGCTGTGTGTGCTGCCGGTGGACACCCCCGCCTGCGTGGCGCACGAGCTGGCGGTGCGCGTCCACCAGGGCGACTTCCCGCCGGGCCATCTCGATTCCATCGCGCTGTCGGGCCAGGGCGCACCGACCGAAGATGCCGGACCGCCGCGCCTGTCGTTCCGCGGACAGGATCACGTGCTCAGTCAGCACGCCTTCTTGCTGGGCCGCGACCCAGCGTGCGACCTGGTCTTCGAGAGCGAACTGTACCCGCACGTCTCGGGGCAGCACTGCGAGATCGTCTTCGACCAGCGCTCGTACGTGCTGCGCGACCGCAGCCGACACGGTACGTTGGTGAACGATCGACCGGTGCAGCAGACGGCGCTGCACTCCGGCGACTGGATCCGCCTCGGACCGCGCGGGCCCGTGCTGCGCTTCCTGGGCGAATCGCTGCGCCGCAGCCCCGCACGGCGGGAGGAGCGATAATGCGCATCCGTCACAAGGTGCCGGCCATCTTCAGCCTGTCGATGGTAGACATGCTGTGCTGCGCCCTGGGGTGCGTCATCCTCGTGTGGCTGCTGAACGCCAAGCAAAGCGAGGACGATGCTGCCGAGCGTCGCGCCGAGATCGATGCGCTTACCCAGCAGGCCGAGTCCGATCGCAGCGAAGGTCGGCGCCTGCTGTCTGAGGCACGCAGCGAGTACGACCGGGCCACCGAGCGCGTGCGCAGTCTCACCGGCGAACGGGCTGCGCTGCAGACCGAACTGACCGACCTGAAGAAACGCTGGGCCAGTCTGGAGGCCAGCAGCCGGGCCCTGGAAACGCAGCTGACCGACGAACGCAGCCGCGCCCGCGACCTGGCCGGCAAGCTGCGCACCTACGGCGAGCGTGTCGTCGCGCTGGAAAACGATATTCGCGAGGGGACATCGCGCCTGGACGCCGAGCGGAAAAAAGCGGCGGCCCTGGCCCGTCAGGTGGACGAGCGCGACGCGACGCTGAAGTCCGCCCGCGCCGACCTGGACAAACGCGATGCCTCGCTGCGGACGCTGCAGGCCGACCTGAAGACCACTCAGGAACGGCAGCGCATTGAGAAGGAACGAGCCGACACCATGGCCCGTTCGGTCGATGCGACGGAGAAGCTGCGGTTGCAAACCGATACCCTCCTGGCCGACATGCGCCGGGCGCGCGAACGAGCCGAATCCGCACTGGCGGCTCGTGAGAAGGCGCTGGAGACGGCCCGGGGGCAGGTGACCGCCCTGGAAAAGGTGGTGGCGACGCGGCAAGCCCTGGTGGATGCAACCGAGGCCAAACTGGCCCGGGCCGAAGCCGACAAACGCACGCTTACCGCTGCCGCCGAGGCGCGTTTCGCCGGCATCGAACTAACCGGGCAGCGGGTGATTTTTCTCGTCGATACCTCGGGAAGCATGGAAATGATCGATGATTCGACCGAGGCACCGAAGAAGTGGGACGAAGTCTGTCAGACGGTGGCTCGGGTCATGCGCAGCTTGCCGCGGCTGGAAAAGTATCAGGTGATTAGCTTCGCTGAGAAGATCGGCTACCCGCTGGGGCAGGAGGGCACCTGGCTGAATCACGAACCGAAGACCGCGCCGGAAAAGGCGCGCGCCAGCCTGGCCTCGATCAAGCCGAAGGGGGGCACCAACATGTACGCCGCCCTCGATGAAGCCTTCCGCTTCCGGCCGCAGGGGCTGGATACGATCTACGTTCTATCCGACGGCCTGCCCAACCGCGGCGAAGGACTCACGCCCACGCAGCAGGTGACGCTGAAGGGACTCGAACGCGGCCTGGTTCTGGGTAAGCACGTGCGCACCACCCTGCGTTACACCTGGAACCGCCCCCAGGAGGGGCAGCGTGTGCGCATCCACACCATCGGCTTTTTCTACGAAAGTCCCGACCTGGGCTCGTTCCTGTGGGCGATGGCACGAGAAAACGACGGCAGCTTCGTCGGCATGTCGCGTCCCTGAGAACTGACCCGGGTGGGGGGAAATGAGGACCGGCACTGGCGAACACCTCCGACCAGGCCTCTGTTGGCTTGGAACCTCCGGGACGGGAAGAGCCATGTAGCCAGTGGTTTGAAGCATGAAACATGCGAGGATGGTGAGAAGGGAAAGAGACGGCTGGGTATGGCCCTGAAGCCGTCTCTTCGATTACCGTGGCATGGATCGGACGGGATCAGGACTTGCCTTTCTTGCCTGCTCCCTGGGCTTTTTCAAGTTGGTCCAGAGCGGCTTCGACGTGCCGTCTCGCCCTGAGGCAGTGCCCTGCCATTCCTCCCTGAGCATCCTTCAACTCCTGGCGCACTTCCTGCAAGAGGGAGATGCAATTCGCCAGCTTTTTACCACCGCCTGTGGACAACTCGTACCGGATGGCCGAGCTAGCCCCCCCGGACTTAATCGCCTTCCACAATTCGGCCTCGGCGGACTCCAGGGAAGCAATCGCCTCCGCTTTGTGCCCGGCGAACTTTTTGGGCATCCCCTTCAAGAAGTCCTTGACGGCCATGACCTTTCCTGCGTTGACACGGACGGACTGCACATCTCCAGCGTGGACTGCAACAGCGCTGGTAAGCAGGTAAGTGGCAGCGAAAAGGCCAGTCGATAGGCGAAGCATGGGACGATCCTCAGCATACCTGGCGGGGGCGTTAGGCGAGGCAACACTGCTCCGCCACTGCAGCCCCCTGATAACCGTGGGTGGACCACTCTGGGCCCTTCCCCTCTCCCTTCCTTGCGAGAGCAGAGGCAGCAAGGGGCCAAAAATGACCTCGCTCAAGGGTAGCTCATGGTTCACACTTGTGTAGAAATGTCAGCGGTCCACCGGTTGATCCCGTTCACACGCACGGCGCGGAATTCGATGGCGAAACCCTTCGGGGAGAGGTGGATTTGTACCTTGAGAGGTGGGTATTGTGGCCTAGTCCCATGTCGTACAGGTTCACGGCCGATTGATAAAGGGGAGGACGAAACTCGGGACAAGTTCACGCTGACCAGGGGGTTCTGGATGGGCGTCTACCCCGTCACAGAGGGGCAGTGGTCGGCGGTCAAGGGAGACGGATCCTTCACGTCCCACCGAGCGATGGAGAACGAATCCTGGAACAACTGCCAGGAGTTCGTCCTCATGCTGCAGCAACGCGATGGGATCCACTACCGCCTGCCGACCGAGGCGGAGTGGGACTACGTCAGCCGGGCGGGGATAACAATGCGTTTCTACCTCGGCAACTTGACCACTCGTGACGAGGCGAAGGTGTTCATGGCGCTGGAGGCGGGGATGCCAGTCGGCTGCTATCCGCCCAATGCCTTCGACCTGCACGACATACACGGAGTAGGATGGTAGTAGTGCCAGGACTGGTACAACGAGTATTCGCCAGGGGACGCCGTGGACCCCAGGGGGGCCGGAGTCGGGTTAACGAGTGGATCGACAGCAACCTCGCCAACTTCCGCCCCGCCATGCGACTAGACGGCTTCATCAGCGACTCGAAGGACATCTGGAGGGTGCGTCTCTGTTTCAGCGACGGCAATCTCGACCGGAGGGACCATGCCACCTGAAATCGTACTGCGCGGGCAGAGCCAGCCAGTGAAGGGCCAGACATGGCGATCCTCGGGCCTGCTTCGCATCGGGTGGCTCGATACGATGGACGTCGTCCTGGAGAATCACACGGTCAGCCGCCGCCACGCCGAGATCCAGGGGACCGACAGAGGTTGGGTGGTGCGGGATCTGGGATCCAGGAACGGCACCAGGCTCAACGGCGTGACAATTGGTGCGGAACCGGCGCTCTTGCGGGGCAAGGACTTGATCGAGGTTGGCTCTGTAGTGTTGCTGGTCGAAGCTGTGAGCAATCCGTCGACCGCACTGGAAAGACTGGCGGCTTCGACAACCCCGGAGCAGTGGGCGTCTACCTTCTTTGCAATGAAACTCAGCATGCGCAAACTGCGGCTGTTCGCCTGCGCCTGTTGCCGCTGCGAATGGCAGAAATTCCCCGCCCCCGCCATCCTCCTGGCCGAACGCTATCTGGACGTGCTTGGGACCGAAGAGGATATACAAACCGCCATGTCCCAGGGCCACGATGAGCTGACACAGGTGCTGAAGCAGGTCATCGGCACCAGGGCGTTGGACGTTGCCGATCGCCATGCGGACGAGCTTGCGAGCAACGAGGAGCTTCGACGTGCCCACCGCATGCAGCTCAGTTACGGAACCGAGATGATGCAAGTTGCTACGGCCCCGGACCCGATGCAGCTCATCCGCCATCACCTCCTCGGCACCCTGGAAAGACTGGCACAGGACCGGGGGAGTGGCCCTCGACGCCTCCCTCCTGACTGCCCGGTCTCCTGGAGGAGTAAGTTCTTCTCGATCCTCACTGAGATGGTAGGTCCGTTCTACCCACTGCCAGCCAAGGTCGACCCTGTCTGGCTGGCAGCGAATGGTGGGGTAGTGAAGAAGCTAGCGAAATCGATCTACAACGAGCGTCGCTTCGACGACATGCCCATCCTGGGCGATGCGCTGGAAGATGCTGGATGCGCCGATGCTGAAATCCTCAAGCACTGCCGGGAGCCAGGGAGGCACTGGCGAGGTTGCTGGGTGATCGACACGCTGCTGGGCCAAGAGTAATGAGGAAGGGGGCCACTGGCCAGAAACTCTGCCTCGGTGGCGCATCCGCCAGCGTATTTCGAGGAGTAGCGGCAAACTACTCCGTTGGATGACACGTCAGCAGGGTCCATCCTCACGGTGGTGCCACTGGGGGATCAGAACACCAGGCCTACGCGCAGCGTCAGAGCGAGCGGGCTGGCCAGATTCGCGTTACTCCCCGGGTCGCGGATGTACGTCACCACTGGCTGCACGAACATGTTCCTGGCCAGGACCCCCTGGTAGTAGCACTGGAAGGTCGTTTCGTTGGCAGGGAGGTTGCCTGCCCCCGGAGCGCGGGTCAGATCGCCCCAGAACACACCGGCACCGATCGAATCTCGGGGTCGGCAGCGCAGGAACCCATACCAGGTCAGACCCCCACTCAGGAACATCGGCACCTGCTGGACGTTGGGGTCGGACCGCCCGACCTGGAAAAACGCCGTCAGCACCTCGGTTTCCTCGCCGTGGGTCTCCTTCCATAGCTGCTGGGTGGCCAGGCAGTACCACCCGGCCATGCCACGCTGCAACGTGCCATCGAAGCGGGGCAGCCAGCCGGACTGATACCAGGCGCCGTAGCCGGCCTTGCCCTCCAATCGCCTGGAACCCCCCAGGGAATACCTTGCCCCGACCTCGCCGATGTAGAAGTACTGGCCGTTGAATTGCGGTCCCAGCATCCCGGTTGGCTCGCCGCTACCCCCGAGCCGTCCATCGTAGAACCCCAGGTAGGAGTAGACGTGTTCGGTGGGGAGAGCTTGTACGGTCACGCCGCACGCCGAATCGGGGTAGCCAGGGAGACGACCGAGCATGGTCGGCATGGTGAAGATGGAGGTAGCTATCAGAGAGGTAGCCCCTTCGAGGTTGGCGAACTGGAACGTGGGCACGAGCTTGCCCAGGCGGATGGCCAGGCGGTTGTCGAACAACGTCTGCAGGAACCAGAGTTGGTACAACTCGACGCGAGGCAGCGGTGGGCCGCCGTCCAACCCCTCGAACACCATGACGTCGCCGGTCAGGCTGCCGGCGGCGGTGCCGTTGTGCTGCAGCAGGTCGGCCGCGAGTCGTCCACCGGACCAGCCCACCAGTTTTTCCAGGTCGACAGCCATCTCGGTGAGCAGCAGTTCCTGCCCAGCCCAACCTCCAGGTTTGATGCCGCCAAGGGCGTTATAGGTCTGGTCGTAGAAGAGTATGCCACCCAGGCGGATGCCGAGTTCGTCGAGTCGCAGCAGCTTGCCCAGGGTCCCCGTGCCAATCTCGACGTTGGTGGCCGCTGGGTTGCCGCCGATGGGTCTTGTGGAGGTTGAGTCCGCAGAGCTAATACCCGGCGCGGTGGTCGGGGCAGCTGAGGTGAGACCCTGGGGATCATCAAAGCCACCAAACAACGACCAACCATGGGAGGGTGAGCCGTCCAGGTGTGTCGGCGGAAGGGAATCGATCCAGGAGATTGGCGGTCTGGCTTGGGGGGGATTGTCTGCGCTGGTGTTTCCCGTCGCATCGCGGCTCGAAGCGGATGCCTCCTCGAGCGGCCTGGCGTGGATGGGTCTGGCAGCGAGCATGCACAGCAAGAGCACCAGCAGGAGAAGGCATCGGCGGGCCATGCTGTGCCTGCATTGCAGAAAAGGATTCAGGTGGTGGTCACGCCACCTTCATCAGAAGTATCGGACGGGAAAGGTGCGCAGGTTTACGAGAAGTGGGCTGAGGTGGGAAGGAGCCCCCTTGGCCCCTGAGATGATCCATCGCTCTGTCTCTTGACAACCCGGGGAAGTAGCCTAGCACTTCCCCAGGTCGTTTGCCCCGGCTGTCGTGGCCAGATGGGGCCGTTCCCCTCATCTCAGGATGGTGATGCTCTGGCATGGCCGTCCTTCCTCCAGGTCTGGTGCAGGAGAGAACCCATGTCCGAGCTTCCATCCTCCTCATCCCGGGCACACACCAATTTCCGGGGACAGGAAGGGGATCTGACCCGGCGTACCTTCCTGGCGGTTAGCGGGGGTTGAGCATGGGGGCTCGGCTTCGACCAGTTCGGGCAAGATCCTGCAAGGGCGCGGAAGAACTGGCTTTCCGCCGCTGTCAAACCCCGGCCGAAGACCCTGCTCGTCAAGAACGCAACGGTGCTGGTGACCATGGATGCGAAGCGTCGGGAGATTCCCGGTGGCGGATTGTTCGTCAAGGATGGCAAGATCGTCCAGGTTATCCCGACCTCGACCTCCTTCGCGAGGCTGACGAGGTGCTGGACCTTCGCGGACAGCTGGTGTTGCCGGGGTTGGTCAACACGCATCACCACCTCTACCAGACCCTGTTTCGGGTGGTGCCAGGCGCGGAGGATGGCAACGTCTTCAACTGGTTGATCACCCTCTACCCGCTGTGGGCGCGGATGACACCCGAGGCGCTGAAGACGGCAGTGCAGACCGGGCTGGCCGAACTGGTGCTGTCCGGGTGTACCACCGCGTTCGACCAGGGCTATGTCTTTCCCAATGGCTGCAAGGTCGATGACGAGATCGAGGTGGCCCAGGCGATGGGTGTCCGGTTTCATGCCTCGCGCGGCAGCATGTCGCTGGGTCGTTCCCGGGGTGGATTGCCTCCCGACAGCTGCGTCGAGAAAGAAGAGGCGATCCTCAAGGATAGCCGGCGGGTCATCGAGCGGTTCCACGATCCCAAACCCGGGGCGATGACTCGCATTGTCCTCGCCCCCTGCTCGCCGTTCTCCGTCACGGCCGACCTGATGCGCGAGTCGGCGAAACTGGCCCGGTCCCACAAGCTCGTCTACCTGCACACGCATCTGGCCGAGTCGCTGGACGAGGAGCGCTACACCACGAAGAACTTCGGGGTACGCCCGGTGGGTCTGATGGAGAAATACGACTGGCTGGGCAAGGATGTCTGGTTCGCTCACTCCATCCACATAAACGATCGGGAGATCGGCACCTTTGCCCGAACCGGGTGTGGAGTGGCTCACTGCCCGTCTTCGAACATGCGGTTGGCTTCGGGCATTGCTCCAGTGTGGAAGTACCGGCAGGCGGGAGTGAAGGTCGGCCTGGGCGTGGATGGCTCGGCCAGTAACGACAGCTCGCACTTGCTGGCCGAGGCGCGGATGGCCATGCTGCTGGGCCGCACCCTGCTGGCCCAGACCCCCGGTGGCCCGCCTGCAGAGAAGAAGTACTGGCTGACCGCCCGTGAGGTGCTCGAGATGGCCACGCGCGGTGGCGCAGCGGTGCTCGGTCGCGATGACATCGGCTCGCTGGAACCTGGCAAGTGCGCCGACTTCTTCTCGATCAAGCTCGACCGCATCGACTTTGCCGGCGGTCTGCACGACCCGGTGGCCGCCTCCATCTTCTGCGCCCCGGCTCGGGCCGATTACACCGTGATCGATGGCAGGGTGATCGTCAAGGAAGGCGTCGTCACGACGCTCGACCTGCCGGTACTCATCGAAAAGCAGAACCGCATCGCTCGTGCACTGATCAACGGTTGAGGTCGGGAGATTGGGCCAGGCAACGCTTCATTTACCAGGAGGGCCGACCATGCAAGGCAGACTTCGGCGGCTAACGAGCGGAGGAGGTCGTGTTCTGCTCCCTTCTCTCCTGGTGCCTGGGTTGATTGCCGGGGGCCTGCTTCTGGGATGCAGCCTGGCCGCGCAGGAGCAGCAGGCACCCCCCAGCCGGGCCGATGTCCTTCGGGAGATGCGGCCCTACGAAGGTCCGGCCGTTAAGGGGGTCGACTGCTCGACGCTGACGGGAAAGATCGTCTGCGGCTACCAGGGCTGGTTCACCACTCCCGGCGATGGCTCTGGTCGGGGCTGGCGTCATTATGCCCGGGGTGCCCGGTTCGAGCCGGGTTCCTGCGTCATCGATCTGTGGCCAGATGTCCGTGAACTAACCCCCAGCGAGCGAATACCGACGCCCTTTCGTCACGCGGATGGCAGCGTGGCCCACGTCTTCAGCTCGCACCAGCGGCCGACCGTGCTTCGCCACTTCGCCTGGATGCGCGAGTACGGTATCGATGGCGTCTTCGTCCAGCGCTTCGCCGTCGAGACGCGTCAGCCTCTGGATCTGCGCCACTGCAACACCGTCCTGACGCACTGCCGGGAGGGGGCTCACCTGCACGGGCGCTGCTATGCCGTCATGTACGATCTATCGGGCCTCGCCGAGGGCGGCACCAGGCAGGTCATCGAGGACTGGAAGCAACTGGTCGATCGGATGAAGATCGGCCAGGATGCGGCTCACCTGCGCCACCGGGGCCGACCCGTGGTGGCGGTCTGGGGCATCGGCTTCAACGATGGCCGACGCTACACTCTGGCCGAGTGCGAACGGCTGGTGGAGTTCCTGCGCAACGATCGCACCTACGGCGGCTTCACCGTGTTGCTAGGGGTGCCGACCGGCTGGCGTACCCTCGATGCCGACAGTGTGAGCGACCCTGCGCTCCACCGGGTGTTGCGCCAGGCGGATATCCTCAGTCCATGGACCGTGGGTCGCTACCGTACACTGCCGGGTGTGGCTGACCATGCGCGCCGGCGCTGGGCCGAGGATCTTCGCTGGTGTCAGGCGAACAAGAAAGACTACCTGCCGGTGGTCTTTCCCGGGTTCAGCTGGCACAACCTGCGCCCCCGATCGCCACTGGACGAGATTCCCCGCCTGAAGGGGCGCTTCCTCTGGAAGCAATATGTGGAGGCCAAGGAGGCCGGGGCGACGATGCTGTACCAGGCCATGTTCGACGAGATGGACGAGGGCACCGCCATCTTCAAATGCACAGGTGATCCGCCCGTGGGCAAAAGTCGCTTCTTGACCCTGGAGGGGATGCCCAGCGACCATTACCTCTGGCTGGCCGGACAGGGTGGGAAACTCCTGCGTGGGGAGATCCCGGTTGCAGAATCACTTCCGCAGAGATCGAAGTGACTGGGGGGTGGCCATGTCGTCTCGCGTGGTGGACTGGTCGCTGAAGTTTGAGCCCTACTGGGACCGCGTGCCGGCCGCCCTGCCTCTCCTGGAAGGCATCGCCCATGATCCGGGAGACCGGTCGCGGCGGTTGATCCTGGCCGACCTTCTCGAGGAACACGGTGAGGCGGACCGCGCCGAGTTCATCCGCCTGCAGCTGGCCGAGATGTCTGGCCCCTACTTCGGGTGGCAGAATACACACAGCCTCCGCGAGAAGGAGTTAATCGAGGCCAACCGCGAGCGCTGGCTGGTGGGGCTACCCGATGTGCCGGGACTCGACTGGGGCAATCCGCTCCACTTCATCGGCGGGCTGCTTGAACGGCTCGTCCTCGATGGGGCGCTTTTCGCCCAGCACGTTGAGACGCTGGTCGGTCGGTTCGATCTGCGGAACATGCACCTGACGGGGGCGTATGCCAGGGAGGTGAGCCTGCCGGCCAGCGACCTGTATGCTCGGCTCTGCCACCTGACCGTATTCAGCCTGAACATCGGCGATGCCGGGCTGGTCCGCCTCCTCGAATCGCTTCGCCATCCCAACCTGCTGGCTCTCAACGTGGGGGTGTGCCGTCTCACACCCAGGGGCTGGCTGTTCTGGCCGCCGCGCCGTCCCTGGCTCGCCTGGAAAGCCTCTACCTGGGCTACAACCAGGTCGGCGACGAGGGCTGACGCTCCTGGCTGGCTCGCCGCACCTGCGCCCAGCTGATCTCGCTGAACCTGGAGAAATCGCACATCGGCGACGAGGCATCCTCGCCCTGGCTAGCTCTCCTGTGGCCATCACGCTGGAAGAGCTGGATCTGCACTGCAACCAGGTCGGCGACGAGGAGCCATCGCCCTGGCTGAATCGCCCCACCTGACCCGGCTGCGGAAACTGTCTCTGGGAGAAAACTCAATCGGTCCGGCCGGGGCGCGTCGCCTGGGCGCATCAGTCACCTCACCCGGCTCAAAACACTGACCATCGAGACGAACCCCATCAGTCTGAAGACAGCGAGGCAGCGGGGAGGCTCGGTGAACCGAACCTCCTCAATCTGTTTGCCTCAATCTCGATGACGAGGACGCCGCGCACGCTGGCGCTCGCCTTTGGATCGGCCTTGCGCTACCTGGCGCTGGGGGCCAACCAGATCACGCCGAGGCCTACAGACGCTGGCAGCGTCGCCCTGTCTTTGCGCTGGAAAGTCTCGACCTGAACCAGAATCCGCTGGGCGATGTCGGGGGCGTGCACCTCGCCGCCCTCGCCGCGCCTTGGCCGGCTGACCCACCTGAACCTGTTTGGGACCAGGCTGACCGCCGCGGGAGTGCGAGCCGCTGGGCTACCTGGTTGCAGGGCCTGAGCGGCACGAACCTGAGCATGGATCCGCTGGGCGATGACGGGGGTGCTGCCTCGGCGAACTACTCTGTCATTGCCCGGCGGCACGCGGCTCGAACTCTGGCAGACGCAACTGGTGCGGTCGGGATGCGCGCCCTGGCCACCTCGCCTGGGCTGGCTACGGTAGACTGGCTGGATCTGAACCAGACCCCTCGGTGATGCCAGGCCGTGGCCCTGGCTGGCTCGCCCCACCTGTCCCAGCTCAGTTCCTTGAACCTGTGGGGTATCCAGGTCGGCATGGAGGGGGTGCGGGCATGCACCTCGCCGCACTTCCTCGCCCTGCAGGGATCTACCTGGGCGGCAACCCGGCGGCTCGACAACGAGGCAGCCCAGGCGGCCGGGCTTCCGTCCCACGGCCACGTTGCGGACCCTCAATCTCCATCACTGTGCCATCGGCGCGGGGCAGCGCATTCTGCAGGAGTACTTCGGCCCGCGGCGTGCAGGTCCATGTGTGAGGGGCCAGCTAGCGTAGCAGCGCCCAGCTCTTCCGGGAGGTCAGAATGCGACACTGGCCCGCCGGTAGATCTCAGGGAAGCTGACCGATGGCCGTGCGTACCGGCGCACCTTGTGACCCATCGCGTGGCACATCCGGCGATGTCGGCGGTTCTTTCCCTCGGTCAGCACGAACTCCAGCACGGTGGTGGCGCCGGCGATCAGAACGTCACCGTGGCTGGCCGGGTGCGTCCATCGGGCAGGTCGATGCCGTGCGCGGCTGCGCCGCGTCCTCCAGTGGGACCTGGCGACCGTCACCCGGTAGCGTTTCGGGACATGGTGGTCGGGATCGGTCAGGCGCCTGGAGTTGCGAATCGCTGGTCATGATGAGCAGCCCCTCCGATTCGACGTCGAGCCGACCGACGGGGAAGACGTAGGGCAGTCCGGGAGGGAGCAGGTCGTAGACGGTGGGCCGGCCGCGCTCGTCGCTGCGCGTGGTGACATAGCCGCGTGGCTTGTGCAGGGCCAGCGTGCAGTGAGGCTCGGACGGGATCGCCTGGCCGCGCCGGGCGATGCGCACCCGGGCGAGATCGACCCAGGTCAACGGGTCAGTCACCACCCGGCCATCGACCAGGATTTCGCCGGCGGTGATCCAGTCCCAGGCCTGCGTGCGCGAGCCCAGCCCCAGCTTCGACAGGGCCCGGTGCAGATGCACGCGTTGGCCCGGCACATTCCGTCTGTTCTTCCTCACCGGTCTCGCTCCACTCTTTCCCCGGCTGCGCCCCTGCGGTACGATCTATACAACCCCAGGCACGTCCGGTACATTCATTCCAGATTGCCAGATCGGTATCACCATCCATGCCCGAGCTGGTCACCTGTCCTACCTGCGGATGTCGAATGCAGGTGGCCGAAAGTATGCTGGGCCGACCGATGCGCTGCATCGCCTGCCAGGGACGGTTCGAGGCACAACCTCCACGGACCGAGAAGTCGTCTCTCTGGGCGCCAGGAGCGAAGTTGATCCCTCCGCTGCAGGAAGCACCGCAGCCCCCCGTGGCGGAGAGTGTCCGTCACGGCCCGCTACGTCCCAGTGTACCGCTCTGTCCGGGGTGCGAACGACCTGTGGGGTGGGAAGCGGTCCAGTGCCCGCATTGTGGGCACCTCTTCGACACGGACGAAGGAGCCGTCCCGTATCGGCGCGATGCCGAGCCGCACCGGGCCGAAGTGATCGATGCCCTGGGGAGTGTAGCACTGGTGTTTGGTGCGTTGTCTCTGTGTCTGAGTGTTCTGGGCATCGCGGTGGCCCTGGGCGCGGGAATCTCGGCCCTGGTGATGGCGCACCACGATCTGCGCCAAATGAAGAAGGGGCTGACCGATCCAGGGGGGAACGCACGAACCCGCCTGGGACAGAACAAGGCGATCACGGGGCTGCTCCTCGCCCTGGCCGCCAGCGTCTTCTGGATCCTCTTCGTGTTCGATCGCCTGGGCTTCTGATTGGCTCGTTTCCTGCCCACAGCCTGCGAGGAACCATGCCGGAAATCACCAGCTGCCCCGCCTGCGACCGGAAGCTGCGCGTCCCCGACGAGTACGTCAACAAGAAGGTGCGCTGCCCCGGGTGCGGCGGCATGTTCAACGCCGTTCCGCTGACGGTTCCTCCCGCTCCATCCGAGCCCCCGCCGCGCGAGGAAGAGCCTCGCCCCTCACGCGGCGACCGGGAGTCGCGCCCGGAGCGCGACGAGCCCACTGAGAGCCGACGTGGCCCCGAGCGGCGGCGCGACCGGGATGAGGACAACTACGAAGAAGACGATCCCAGGCCGCGCGGACGTCCGGTTCGGTCGGATGGCTTCAGCGATCGGCGCAGCTCGCGCAGTGGCAGCGATCGCGACCGCGACCTGGACGACGACCGGCCCCGCCGTCGCACCCGGCAGGACGACGACGATGAGGACCGGGACGCCCCCCGCCGGGTTCGCCGTGATGACGACGATGATCGGCCCCGCCGTTCGCGGCGAGACGACGATTACGATGATGACTACGGTCCGCGTCCCCCCCGTCGCGAGGATGTCCGCAAGGGTTGGCGGGGCACACGGATGGGGCTCCACCTGGTGGTAATCGCCGGCTGGCTGCAGCTGGCCACCTATGCGGTGATCATCCTCGGGGTCGGCGTGTTGCTGATCGTCGGCGTGGGGACGGCTGCTGCCTTCCTGCAGGGGGGAGGCGCGGGCCCCGGGCAGGGACCCAACCCGGCCGCTGCTTCGGGCCTGATCGGCCTGGTAGGCGGCTTCTGCATCTTCCTCATGGTGGTCGGCTTGCTCGGCTTCGCCGAGTTTGTGCTTCGACTGGTCGGTATCGGTATGTGCATGCAGGTACCCGCCTCGCGCAATAGCTCGGCGCGCGGTCTGGCCATCGCCGCGTTGTCGTGCGCTGGCGCAGCGGTCGTCATCAACATTGGCGGCAGCTTCCTCAGTGGCATGGGCGGCGGCCTGGGCGGCCAGGGAGGCCTGGCCCTCGCCATGACCGGCACAGGCAACGCCTTTGGCTGGATCAGCAACCTCCTCACCCTGGCCGGCTTCATCTGCTGGATGCTCTGTCTCCGCGCCATCTGCCTCGATCTCCGCAACACGGAACTCGCCGGGCGCGTCGTGACCGTCCTCATTTCGCTCCTGGCGTATGGATTCGTCGCCGGCATGATCCTGGTGGTGATGGTCTTCGCCGTTGGGCTGGGGATCTTCACCGCAGCCCAGGGCGGTCCTGGAGGACCCAATGCGGCGCGAGCGGCCACGGCCGCTACCGGCGGGATGATCGCTCTGTGCGTCGTCGGTTTGCTGCTGTTCCTGGTCCACATCGGGCTCTACGTCTGGTACATCTTGACCGTGCAGCAGGTCCGCGACCACGTGGACCGTCAGCTCGGCCGTCTCTAGGGGAGGCACCATGTCCGATATCGTCGCCTGTCCATCCTGCGACCGAAAGCTGCGTGTCCGGCCCGAGTTGCAGGGACATCCGGTCAAGTGCCCCTCGTGTGCCACGGTCTTCCGTCCCGAAGAGGCCGCGCCCCCGCCCCCTCCCCCTCAACCGGAGACGAAAACGCCGGTGCCGAGCCGTTCGCGCGAGGACGATGAGTACGAGGACGACGACCGCCCGCGCCGGCGTCGGCGCTCGGTCCGCGACGAGGAGTACGACGACGAAGACGACGACCGTCCGCGCCGACGGCGCCGGGGGCAGGAACCGCATCGTGGCACTCTCGTGCTGGTGCTGGGCATCTGCGGCCTCCTCGGCCTGTTCTGGCCGATCACCAGTATGGTCGCCTGGATCCTGGGTAGCTCGGACCTGCGGGCCATCCGCGAGGGGCGCATGGACCCAGAGGGGGAGAGCAACACCCGGGTCGGCTGGATCCTCGGCATCATCGGCTCGGTCCTGTTCGTCCTGGTGGTGCTGTTCTTCTGCACCATCATCAGCATCGCGGTCATGGCCGGCTGACGGGTCTTCTACAATAATCGAGGATGTCGCGCGAATACCCTGTGTAGTGGACCCTCTTCACCCTCGTTCCTCGATGGAAGCTCCATGCCAATCATCGTGACCTGCCCGAGCTGCTCCGGTCAGCTCCGCGTGGCCGACGACCTGCTGGGGCGGAAGGTCCGCTGCCCTGCCTGCAACGCCACGTTCACCAGCACCAGGGAGGCCTCCCCCGAAGCGCCACCCCCGGTGAAGCCCCCGGCCGTTTCTCCCCTGGAAGCGCCGGTGGAAACCGAGAAGGTGGACGCCTGGAAAATGCTCGACCTCGAGCTGGATCAGGCGGGGACGAAGCCAGCCGCGCCACTGGCACCGCCTCCAGAGCCTGTCCCGGCGCCGCCACCGTTGCCCGACAAATCCCGGGCCGAACCGGAACGCTCTCCAGCGCCGCGACAGCGTGCCCGGCTCAACGACGACCACGACGATCTCCGACCATGTCCGTCGTGCGGTCGGCTGGTGCATTATGATCGCCGGCGCTGCACCGAATGTGGCGCACGGCTGCGCGATGACGGGCTGCTCGACGAGGACGACGATTATGTCTCCATCCGCAAGCGGCGCGACTACGAGCCGCACCGGGGCGGCTTCATCCTGGCCATGGGCGTCATCAGCGTCGCCTCGATCTTCGTCTGCCCCCTGCTCATTCCGGTGGCCATCGTGCCGGGCCTGATCGCCTGGGTGCTGGGTGGCATTGATCTGCGCCGCATGCGCGAGGGGCACCTCGATCCGGACGGCCACGGCAGCACCCAGGCCGGCTGGATCTGCGGCATCATCGGCACACTTCTGAACACGCTCATCGTTCTGGGCTGTGGCACCATCCTCGGGCTGGGCATCTGGGCCGACACTCAGCGCAGCCGGAATCTCAATCAACCCGCCTTCCAGCCGCCTCCGCCCGTGGTGAAGTAGTTTCGCCAGCGGGTCAGAAGAGCCGACGCAGCGGGTCCCCCGTGGCGAGGCGATGCAGCCGGCCGGTCTGATCGACCACCTCAGTGCCCGGATCGATGCCGAAGCGCCAGTAGATGGTCGCTGCCAGGTCGCCTGGCGTCACGGGATCGAGGGCGGGGTAGGCACCGATGCGGTCGCTGGCGCCGTACACCGCGCCGCCACGCACGCCGCCCCCGGCCAGCAGCACGCTGTAACAGTCGGGCCAGTGGTCGCGACCAGCGTTCTCGTTGATTTTCGGAGTGCGGCCAAACTCACCCATCGCCACCACCAGCGTGCTGTCGAGCAGACCGCGCACGTCGAGATCCTCGATCAGCGCCGACAGGGCGCGATCGATGGGCGGTAGGAGATAACTCCGGTGCTGCTCGGCGCAGCGAGCATGGGCGTCCCAGTTCTGCCCCTGCTGCTTGAAGTCGTAGACGTTGACGAACGGCACGCCCGCCTCGACGAGCCGGCGCGCCAGCAGGAGGTTCTGCCCACGCAGATTGCGGGCGAAGCCCATCTCGGCCCCGCCGCTGGGGCGTGGCACCGGGTCCGCATCGAACCCGTACCGTTCGCGCACCGAGGCGGGCTCGCGCGTCAGATCGATGGCCCGGTGGATCGCCTCGGATTCGAGCAGGCGGTAGGCCTTCTCGTACAGGTTGCGCATCGGACCTGCTCCGGTGCGATCCAGCTGGGAGGCCAGCACGCGACGGCTGGCGCGGCGCTGCCGGGCGATCGGCTCGCCACCTTCGTCTACCCCAACACGGTAACCCTGGGCGTTGCCACTCACCTCGATGCGCAGGGGGTCGAGGCTGCTTCCCAGGAAGCCCCCTCCCTGGCACGGCACCTCGTGGACGTTGCGGAACGCGTACGGCAGCGAGGCGAACGGTACATCTAGCCGACGATGGCGCAGGTGGGCCACCGCACTGCCATACGAGGGATAAAACTGCGGCAGGGGGACGAACAGTTCGCGGTCGGGCCCTTCGAGGGGGCGGCCCGTCAGGGCGTGGATGGAGGCGGAATCGTGCAGCCGGGCCTGGTGCGTCACGCTGCGGACGATGGCCATCTTGTGCATGAACCGGGCCAGCCGGGGCAGGTGCTCGCCGATCTGCACGCCAGGCACACGGGTGCGAATGGGCCGAAACTCGCCGCGCACCTCGGCGGGGGCCGACGGCTTGAGATCCAGTGTGTCGAGATGGCTGGGTCCACCATAAAAGAAGAGCAGGATGCAGGCACGGATGGGCGGCGGAGATGCGCCGGGCGAGGGAGTGCCGGCCTGGGCACGCCACAGCCCAGCGAGGTTGAGCCCCATGTAGCCTCCGCCCAGTTCGAGCAGGCGACGTCTTGTGAGCAGGGCCAGCGGATCCATCAGCTTCACCGTTTCCAAACAGAGCAGAGGGCAGGGGAGGAGGGCCTCGCGCAGGCAGGCGTTCGAGTACAACCGGAGCAACCCCTACAGGGCGACCGCGAGAGAGGGGCGCATCCACGGACTGATTGGTAGAGTTTGTACCACCCGAACCGGCACGGTCGATACCCCTAGCACCGAACGCCCCATTCCTCGAACCGGGATAATCTACCATGTACGCCGTGGTGATTGCCAGTCTCGCCCTCGCGCAACCGGTTGCGGTTGAGGAACCACAGCCCAGCTCCACCATCCATTTCTCGGCTGAATACATGGCCTGGTGGCTGCGCCGCGCCTACGTTCCGCCAGTGCTGACGACCAGCTCGACCGCCTCGCAGGGAGTACTCGGTCAGCCCGACACGCGACCGCTGTTCGGCGACGAACGTCTGGAAACCCGGCACAACGATCGCTTCTTTGGGACGCGGTTTGCCCTGGAATGGATGCACGCGTCACGCTGTGTGGGGCTCGAGGGCCGGGCCTTCTTTCTCGAACGTGATTCGACCTATCACACCATCGACCATCAGGCCGACCCACTGATGGCTCTGTCGTTCGTGGACGCGACGACGGGGCGCGAGGCCAGTGTGATTGTGGCGGGCCAGGATCCGAAGCGCGGGCTCCTGTGGGGCGGTTTCGTCGGCTACTCGCGCATCGAGCTGTTCGGCCAGGAGGCCAATGCCATCATTCCGCTGGCCGAGGAGGAGGGCTGGAAGCTCGATCTGCTGGCCGGTGCCCGCTTCCTGCAGATGCGCGATCGCTACCACCACACAGCGACGAGCTGGGAGCTGCCCGCGAAGGAGAACCTGTCGGGGATCATCGATAACTACCGCCTGCACAACGCCTTCTACGGCGCCCAGCTGGGTCTGCGCAGCGAGTGTCAGTGGGATCGCTTCTTCCTGCAAACCCGGGCGACCGTCGCGCTGGGGGCCGACGCCCAGCTGTCGCGCACCTGGGGCGAGCGCATCTACCACACCCCACGCGAGCGCACGGTGACTCCGTACGGGCTCTTCGTTCAGCCGGGGAACACTGGCACCGTGCGCAACTGCAACTTCGACGCCGTGGGCGAGGTGGCCGTGAACGCCGGCTACCAGGTCTGCAAGCACCTGCGCGGCTACGTGGGCTACACCTTCCTGTACTGGGCCGACCCCGCACGGGCCGCCTCGCAGGTGGATCGGGTGGTCAACCAGCCGGACCCGCGCATCTCCTTCGCAGGCGATCCCTTCTGGGCGCAGGGCGTCAACGTCGGGTTGGAACTGCTGTGGTGAGGATTTCGCGCGGAGATTTTTTGGGCGGTGTCTGAAAGATCGTGTCGAGGTAGGCCATTTCTCATGCAAGAGCCCTCGTGCCCGATCTTTTCAGGAAGCCATCATGCTCACCACTGTTCTGACTCTCGCCTTGCTCTGCCCTGCCGAGGTCCGTGACTCGGATCTGGATCGCCTGCGTCGGCAAATCGTCCCGTCGACGGCGGAGCAGGCCTGGCTCCGTCTCGACTGGGAAGTCACACTCTGGGATGCCGTGGTGCGAGCGCAGAAGGAGGATCGCCCGATCCTCTTCTATGCGATGAACGGTCATCCAATGGCGGTGTGCTGAAACAACGGCGTCTACGGCCGACGGTCTGTCTGGTCGAACGCAGAGATTCAGCAGAAGATGAAGTCGTTCGTGTGTGTGGCCGACGAGATGTTCTCACTGCACAACGGTAGCGGACCGGAAGCGGAACTGTTCCAGGCACTGGCCCGGGCCGGGTTCGCTGGCGGTCGTCGCGGCACCACGCAGCAGGGCTACTACTATTTCACGCCCAGCGGGCAGCTTCTCGCCTCGGATAACTCGCGCGATCCCCTGCGCGTCGCCCGCATGATGGATGTAGCCCTCGCTCGCTGGAAGGCGTTGCCGCGCGACCGCCGGCTGCTGCCGCGCACCCCCGAAACCAACCCGGGAGGCCGGTCGCGCGGCGAATCGCACTATCCCGCCGATGGTCTGGTCCTGCGCCAGTTCACCCGGGATCTGGGTGCCTCGCGCCGAACGCTGGGCGATCTGGAAGATCCCTGGAACACCGACATGGTGTGGATCTCGGCGGCCGAGGTGCGGCGCATGGTTCCTGCGACTGCACGGAAGGGCGATCGCTACGCCGTGCCCGAAAGCGTGATCCAGCGCCTGGCTCGTTTGCATCTGGTCGACAGCGTGCTGGGGCAGACCTCTCCCTTTCAGCCGCGCAGTGTGACCGAGGCCCGGTTAGAGGTCGAGATCACCGAGCGGAATGCAGACGAGGTGCGTCTGGCCCTGACAGGTCGCACCCGCGCCAGCGAGGGTACCCGGTCGATCGATCTTCGCCTGCTGGGCCGCGCCACTTTTGATCCCCGAACCAACCGGTTCACCTCCTTCGAGCTGTTCGCCACGGGAACGCGGACTGGACGGCAACCGCAGTCTTACATTCGAGATGAGGCGGGGCGCGGCGAGATTGGCTTCGCCTTCATCCTCGCCGGAGACAGCAAGGCCGATAAGGTGGCGCCTTCCTACTTTGGTGCCTATGGCTGGCGCTAGGTCGGCCGCCGGAATGGTAGGATGAAGGTAGCCTCCCCAAGGAGGGGCTGCCATGACGCCGTCCACTTCCCAGGGCATCACCAGTACACCGACGCCTGCACCGTCGGCCCGGGCGGTGTTTCAGGCGCGAGGGTTGACCAAGGTCTATCGAATGGGTGAGGTGGAGGTCCACGCACTGCGCGGCGTGGACCTCGATCTGTTCGAGCGCGAGTTCGTCGTACTGCTGGGACCGTCCGGGTCGGGCAAGTCCACGTTGCTGAACATCCTGGGCGGGCTCGACGTGCCCACCAGTGGTACGGTCCACTACCGCGATCACGATCTGACCGCGGCCGACGATGTGGGCCTGACGCGCTACCGGCGCGACCACGTCGGCTTCGTGTTTCAGTTCTACAACCTGATCCCGAGCCTGACGGCCCGAGAGAATGTGGCGCTGATCACCGACATCGCGCAAAATCCGCTGCCGGCGGAGGAGGCACTGGCCCTGGTCGGCCTGGGCGAACGGCTGGATCACTTCCCGGCCCAGATGTCCGGCGGCGAGCAGCAGCGCGTCGCCATCGCCCGGGCCATCGCCAAGCGACCTGACGTCCTCTTGTGCGACGAACCGACGGGGGCCCTCGATGTCCGGACCGGCATCCTGGTGCTCGAGGCGATCGAGCGCGTCAACCGCGAGCTGGGCACGACCACGGCTGTCATCACCCACAACGCCGTCATCGCAGGTATGGCTGACCGGGTGATCGCCCTTTCGGATGGCCAGGTGGCCAGCGTCCGCCAGAATCCGGGCAAGATCGCCGCCCACCAACTCGTCTGGTGAGGGGACCATGCGAACCCTGACCCGCAAGATGCTTCGCGACCTGTGGCAGATGCGTGGGCAGGCGCTGGCCATTGCCCTGGTCATCGGCTGCGGGGTGGCCACCTTCGTCCTGTCGCTGAGCACGCTGGGTTCGTTGCAACACACCATGGGGCTGTACTACGAACGCTACCGTTTCCCGGACGTCTTCGCGCATCTGAAGCGCGCGCCCGATCACCTGGCCGAGCGCCTGGCCGAGATTCCGGGTATCGCCCAGGTGCAAACCCGCATCGTCGAGCATGTGACGCTGCATGTGCCCGGGATGAGCGAGCCCGCCGTGGCGCGTCTGGTGTCGATCCCGGATCGAGTTACACCGGGCCTGAACGAACGCTACCTCCGCGCCGGCCGACACCCGGAGCCCGGACGCACAGGCGAGGTGCTGGTCAGCGAGGCGTTCGCGCTCGCGCATCACCTGACCCCAGGGGATTCCGTCCAGGCGGTGATCAACGGCCGGCTGCAGCGCCTGCGCATCGTGGGCGTGGCGCTTTCGCCGGAGTTCATCTACCAGATCCGTCAGGGCGACCTCCTGCCCGATGATCGTCGTTTCGGCGTCTTCTGGATGGGCTACACCGACCTGGCTGCGGCCTTCAACTCGCGAGGCGCGTTCAACGACGTCAGCGCCACGCTGGCTCCGGGAGCGTCCGAACCGGAGGTGCTGCGCCAGATAGATCGCCTGCTCGAACCCTATAGCGGGCTGGGCGCCTACGGTCGGGCCGATCAGCCCTCGCACCGATTCATCAACAACGAGATGAGCGAGCTGCGCGGCATGGCCCGCGTGGTGCCGACCATCTTCCTCCTGGTGGCGGCGTTTCTACTGCACGTGGTGGTCACGCGCCTGGTGAGCACCCAGCGCGAACAGATCGCGGCGCTGAAGGCGTTCGGCTACTCCGGCCGCGAGGTCGGCTGGCACTACGTGCAGATGGTGCTTCTGGTGGTGATGGTCGGCGTCGTCCTGGGCACCCTGGTCGGCGCACGGCTGGGGCGCGGTGTCACCGAGATGTACACGCGGTTCTTCCACTTCCCGGTGTTCGCCTTTCGCCTGGAACCGCTGGTGGTGTTGCAGGCGGCCAGCCTGAGTGGCGGTGTCGCCGTGATCGGCACAATGACCGCCGTGATGCGGGCGGCCCGGCTCCCTCCGGCCGAGGCCATGCGGCCCGAGCCGCCCACGCGCTACGGGCCCACCCTGGCCGAGCGCCTGGGCCTGGGGCGCTGGCTGAGTCCGGCGGCACGCATGATTCTTCGCCATCTCGAACGGCAACCGGTACGCACGGCGCTCACCCTCGTAGGGATCGCCCTGGCGGTCGCCGTGTTGATCCTGGGCAACTTCATGGTGGACGCGGTCGATCATGCCATGGAATCGCAGTTCTCGGTGGCCCAGCGGCAGGATCTGACGGTCGGTTTCGCCGAGCCCACCGAACCGCGAGTGCTGTCCGACCTGGCGCACCTGCCTGGCGTGCGCGGGTGTGAACCGATGCGCGGCGTGGCCGTCCGCATGCGTCAGGGGCATCGCAGCCGTCGGTTGGGCATTACCGGGCTACTGCCCGATGCCCGGCTCTTCCGCGTGGTGGACATCGACCGGCAGGTGATCCCACTGCCTCCCGAGGGCGTGGTGCTTTCGACCAAGCTGGCCGAGGTGCTGGGGGTCGGCATCGGCGACGCGGTCACCGTCGAGGTGCTGGAGGGCCGACGTCCCACACGCTCGGTGCAAGTCGCCGGGCTGGTGGCCGACTTCTCGGGCATGGCCGCCTACATGGATCTGCATGCCGTCAACCGGATGATGGACGAGGGCCCCCTGGTCACCGGAGCGTTTCTGGCGGTCGATTCCACCTACGAGGCGTCTTTGTTTCTGACGCTGAAGAACACGCCACGGATCGCCTCGCTGACCCTGCGGGGGGCGTCGCTGGCCACCTTTCGCCGCACGGTGGCCGAGAACCTGCTGCGGATGCGACTCTTCAATGTGGTCTTCGCCAGCATCATCGCCTTCGGGGTGGTCTACAATAGCGCACGCATCACCCTCGCCGAGCGCAGCCGCGAGCTGGCCACGCTCCGCGTCATGGGGTTCTATCGCGCGGAAATCTCGCTGGTGCTGCTGGGCGAGCTGGCCATCCTCACCCTGGCCGCCATTCCGCTGGGGCTGGTGATCGGGCGCGGTCTGGCGGCTCTGGTGATCACCACCGCCTACGACACCGAGTTGTTCCGCATGCCCCTGGTCGTCTCGCGCTGGACTTACGGCTTTGCGGCCACGGTTACCCTGACAGCCGCTCTCGTATCTGGGCTGATCGTTCGAGAACTGATCGACCGGCTGGACCTCGTGGCGGTGCTCAAGAGCAAGGAGTGAGGCAGTGAAGTGGACGCGCCAACACCTGCTGGGAACCGTCGTGGGGCTGACCGTGCTGGTAGGCGTGATCTGGTCGTTTCTTCCCACGCCGATTGATGTGGATCTGGCGCCGGTCACTCGCGGTGATCTCCTGGTCACCATCGACCACGAGGGCAAAACGCGCGTCAAGGATCGCTACATCGTGTCTGCACCGCTGACCGGGAGACTGCTGCGCATCAACCTGCGAGCAGGCGATCCCGTGCGCACGCGGGAGACCATCCTGGGAGTGATCGAGCCGATCGATCCCACGCTGCTGGACGCGCGCACGCGTGCTCAGGCTGAGGCTACCGTGGAAGCCGCACGGGCGACCCACAAGAAGGCGCTGGCGCAGGTGGAGTCAGCCAGGGCCGCCAGTACCCAGGCGAACCGCGAGTTGGCCCGGGGCCGGGTGTTGCGGCCCAGCCGGAGCATTGCCGATCAGGAGTTCGAGGCGCTGGTGCACGCGGTCGATAGCCGGGCCGCCGAGCTGCGCGCCGCCGAATTCGCCGTGCAGATCGCGGCGTTCGAGCTGGAACAGGCCCGCGCCGCCCTGATCCACACGCGCCCGCGCTCGCCCGGAGAGACCGAACCGTTCCGTTTCGAGATTCCCTCGCCGATCACGGGCGTGGTGTTGCGAGTGTTTCAGGAGAGTGCCACGGTCACCCAGCCCGGCATGCGCCTGCTGGAGATCGGCGACCCCGTTGATCTTGAATGCGAGATCGATGTGCTCTCCACCGATGCGGTGAAGGTCAAGCCTGGGCAGCGCGTCCTGCTCGAACACTGGGGAGGGCCACATACTCTGATCGGGCGCGTGCGCCTGCGCGAGCCCTCGGCCTTCACCAAGGTGTCGGCCCTGGGAGTCGAGGAGCAGCGCGTGAACATCATCGTCGATCTGATCGATCCGCCGGAGCGTCGGCCCACACTGGGCGACGGCTACCGGGTCGAGGCGCGGATTGTCACCTGGGAAGGCCGCGACGTCCTGCGCGTGCCCGCCGGCGCTCTGTTCCGCCAGGGCGAAGGCTGGGCTGTGTTTCGCCAGGAGAAGGGGCGAGCCCGGCTGCGTCCGGTCACCGTTGGTCCCGGGAACGGACTGGAAGCCGAGGTGGTCGAGGGCCTGAGCGAGGGCGATTCAGTAGTGCTGCATCCCAGCGACCGAGTGCGCGACGGGGTGGCCATTGTGCCCCGGCCACCGATTCGCTAGGCGTCGCCTGTGCAGATACGCACTGACGCCGTGCGAGAGTGACACATTCTCGCGGCGAATAGGAGGCATTCGCCTCTCCCGGGCCTGGCACGCGACTTGCGTAAGGTCTGATCAGGATCGCGCCGCCTGACCGGGTGATACTTTGTCATGGGGTAGCGGTCTTTGGTCGATGCCTGGTCAGATGGCGCCCCCAACGAGGGCACCAGTCATGTCCACCACCCTCAGCATTATCAAGGCGGACGTCGGCAGCATCGGCGGCCACGTCACGCCCAGCAAGCAACTGCTTGCCACCATCGACCAGCACATCCGCCACGAGAAAGGCGGCCTGGTCAGCGACTACTTCCTCGGCGTCACTGGAGACGACATTGCCATCCTGATGGTCCACAAGCACGGACCGGGCGACGAGGAGGTGCATCGGCTGGCCTGGGAAGCGTTCAAGGCTGGCACCCGCACGGCCAAATCCCAGGGGCTGTATGGAGCCGGCCAGGATCTGCTGGTGGACGCCTTCAGTGGCAACGTCCGCGGCATGGGTCCCGCCGTTGCCGAACTGCAGTTCGAGGAACGTCCCAACGAACCGTTCGTGATGTTCATGGCCGACAAGACCGAGCCGGGCGCGTACAACCTACCGCTCTATCTCGCCTTCGCCGATCCGATGAACACGGGCGGGCTGCTTCTTAGCCCCGAGATCACCAAGGGCTACCGGTTCCGCGTCATGGATGTTGGCTACACCGACGGCGACCGGGTGATCGAGCTGAACGTCCCGGAGGATCTCTACTCGCTGGCGGCGTTGCTCCGCGATAACGACCGCTTCGTCGTCGAGGCGATCTACAGCCGGCACGATGGCGACCAGGCCGTCGCCGTGAGCACCCAGCGGCTGCACAACATCGCTGGCAAGTACACCGGCAAGGATGATCCGGTCCTGCTGGCCCGGGTGCAGAAGAACTTCCCGGCGACGGGTGAGATCCTCGCTCCCTACGCCATCGCTCACTACGTCGGCGGCTTCATGCGTGGCAGTCACGTCGGGCCGCTCATGCCGGTGCGGCAGGGAACCGGCTGCAGCTACTTCGACGGCCCGCCCATTGTTTGCAGCTTCGCCTTCTGCGTCCATGATGGCAAGCTGACGGACGTTGTCGATCCGTTCGATCATCCCTTCTGGGATGCCGTTCGCACCCGGGCGGCGGAGAAGGCCATGGAAATCCGTCGGCAGGGCTTCTCGGGCGCGGCCATGCTGCCTTACAGCGAGCTGGAGTATGGAGGAATCGTCCACATCCTCGACAAGCTCGAGCCTCGCTTTATCGTTCGGGCGGGAGTGCTGGAACCCGAGCCAGTGGGGGCGTGAGCCCTGGGCCAGACTGCCATGCAGAGGGAGGTGAGGGGTTACTCCTCGTCGCCTTCCTTGAGCAGTTCGTCGTCGTAGGCTTCCTCGAGCTGGCGGACGGTGCGGCGCAGTTCCTTGCTCTTGTCGACGGCGCGCGACACCTCCAGCTCCCATTCGGTGCTTTCGGTGCGCAGTTCTCCCAGCTCGAGGGGGAGCTGCAGGATCTTGGCGAGTCGGCGCGTGACCGCCTCGATGCTCATGGGGTTGCGCCCTTGCAGGTAGCCGGGGATCTCGGCCACCAGCGAGGTCATCTCCAGCCCGTGTGAAGGGGCGCGTGTGAGCAGGTACGAGGCGAACGAGCCGGGGCCCTCGTAGTCGGTGCGACGAATGCCAAACTGTTCCATGGCGGCCAGCAGGCGTTCCTCGGAGCAGGTGACGTGCAGACGCGGTTCGCGCGTGTGTGGCACCGCGCCGCCGAACGAGCCAACGAAGATGGCCCGCTTCACCCCCACCTGGTCGGTCAGTTGCAGCAGACAGTCGGCGAAGGTGCGCCAGCGCAGGTTGGGTTCCTTGCCCAGGAAGAGCAGCAGGTTGGCCGGCTCGTGGACGTAGAAATAGTTGGTCGGCAAGTCGAGGTTGGCGACGAGGCCGTCCTCGATGCGGATGCGCGGGCGAAACAGGGCGGCCACGTCCATCGGACCTGGCGCGTTGAACACATAGAACGGCTCGGGGTCGATTTCGGCGAAGCGACGTGCCTCGAGCAGATCGACGAGCCGCTCGACGGTGCCCGTCGAGACGTCGCCCCCGTCCATCCAGCCGCTGAACGCCAGGACGAGCGTGGCCCGGTCGAGGGAGATTCGTTGATGGATACGCAGAAGTTCGGCAGGACCTTCGTTCATGGTGCCATTCTAGCCAGCGGAGCGCCTCGCTGCCAATCGCTGCACCACGACATAGCATGAACCCCAGATCGTCCCCTGGTACGTAGCGACGGATTTCGATCATGCACCATCGACCGCTGGGCAACACGGGTCTGCAGCTTCCCTATCTCAGCTTCGGCGCGTCGTCGCTGGGGCAGGAGTTTCGCTCGGTCGATCTCAACGAGGCGATCCGTTCGGTCGGCGTCGCTCTCGACCTGGGCATGAACTTCATCGACACTTCTCCCTACTACGGCCGGGGGATGAGTGAATGCCTGTTGGGTGTCGCGCTGCGCGGCGTGCCGCGCGACCGCTACCTGCTGGGCACCAAGCTTGGCCGCTACGACGCGGGACACTTCGACTTCTCGTCCCGGCGCGTCGTCGAGAGCATCGACATCAGCCTGCACCGTATGGGTGTCTCGCATCTCGACATCGTCCTGTGCCATGACATCGAGTTCGTGGCCATGGAGCAGATTGTCGAGGAGACCCTGCCGGCGCTGCGCAAGATTCAACAGCAGGGCAAGGTGCGCTTCGTCGGCATCAGTGGCTACCCGATGAACATCTTCCGCTATGTCCTCGATCGCGTGCCGCTCGATGTGGTGCTGTCGTACAACCACTACACGCTGCAGAACACCATGCTGGCCGACCTGGTGCCATACCTCCAGCAGAAGGGCGTGGGCATCATGAACGCCGCCCCCTTCTCGGCGCGGTTGCTCACCAACGCGCCGTTGCCTCCGTGGCACAAGGCTACCCCCGAGGTACGGCGCATCTGTCGCCAGGCCGCTGAGCACTGCACGGCGCGCGGCGTCGACATCGCCCAGCTAGCGTTGCAGTTCTCGCTGGCTCACCCCGACATGGCGACCTGCATTGTCGGCTCGGCCAACCCGGCCAACATCCGCCAGTGGGCCGCCTGGGCTGAGCAGCCTATTGACCAGACCCTCCTCGCCGAGGTACTGGCCATCCTGAAGCCCATCCACAACTGGTTCTACGTCGAAGGTCGGCCGGAAAACAACGACCCCCGCTGAGGTCCGCATGAAAGCCCTCTCCCTTGAAGCCCCCCGACAGTGGAAGCGTCTCGACATCCCCGGGCCAGACAAACCCGGCCCCGGCGAGGCGCTCGTGCGCGTGCATCAGGTCGGCATCTGTGGCACCGACCTGAGCGGCTATCTGGGTAAGATGCCGTTCTTCAGCTACCCGCGCATCCCTGGTCACGAACTGGGCGTCGAGGTCCTCGACGTTGGCGCTGGCGTGGCTAACGTCCGCCCCGGCGATCGCTGCTCGGTCGAGCCGTACATCAACTGCCAGCAGTGCTACGCCTGTCGACGCGGTCACACCAACTGCTGCGAGAAGCACCAGACGCTGGGGGTCCACTGCGATGGCGGCCTGCGGCCACGCTTCCTGGTGCCGGCTCGCAAGCTGCACATCTCGCGGAAGCTGACCTTCGAGCAGCTGGCCCTGGTCGAGACGCTGGCCATCGGCTGCCACGCCGTCGATCGCGCGGCTCTGAAGGCCGGCGAAACCTGCCTGATCATCGGGGCTGGGCCCATCGGCCTGGCTACCCTCGAATTCGCCCGGCTGACTGGCGCCCGCATTCTCATGCTCGACGTCAACCAGCAGCGACTCGACTTCTGCCGCCGCGTCATGGGGGTGGAGCATACGGTGCTGCTTGGCGACCGTGTCGAGGCGGACCTGCGCGAGCGAGCCGACGGCAACCTGCCCGACGTCGTCTTCGACGCCACGGGCAACAGCACCTCGATGTCGAACGCCTTCGGCCTCATCACGCACGCGGGCCGGCTGGTCTTCGTGGGGATCACCACCGAGGAAGTCAAGTTCCGCCATCCGGTGTTCCATCGCCCCGAGGGGACGCTGCTCTGCTCGCGCAACGCGCTGTCTGCCGATTTCGCCCGCATCATCGGGCTGATCGAGACGGGCCAAATCGACACCGGACCATGGATCACGCATCGCACCGCGTTCGATGAGCTGATCGATGTGTTCCCCTCGTATACCCAGCCCGAGACCGGAGTGATCAAGGCGGTTGTCGCAGTCGGCGAGTGAAGGAGACGCAAGGTGATTCGATCGAGCGTGACCATTAGCCTGGTGCCCGAGGTGCGCGGCGGGCCGTTCATCTTCTGGGACGATCTCGCGGCGGGTTGTCGCAAGGCGCAGGCGCTAGGCTTCGACGGCGTCGAGATCTTCCCACCCGGCCCCGAGGCGGTGGATGTCCGTGCGGTGCGCGGCCTGCTCGATCAGCACGGTCTGAAGCTGGCGGCCATGGGCACCGGGGCGGGCTGGGTGAAGCATCGCCTGCACCTGTGCCAGCCCGATGCTGCCGCGCGCGAGAAAGCTCGCCAGTTCATTCGCAGCATCATCGACGTGGCCGGATCGCTGGGCGCACCGGCGATCATTGGTTCGATGCAGGGCCGCTGGGGCGATGGCGTCGATCAGGCGACCGCGCTGGGCTACATGGCCGAGGGGCTGGAGGTGCTGGGCGAGCACGCCCGGCAATGCGGCGTACCGCTGCTGTTCGAGCCGATCAATCGTTACGAAACCAACCTCATCTCGAGCCTGGGCGCGGGCACGACCCTGCTCGGCCGGCTGACCACGAAGAACGTGCGTCTGCTGGCGGATCTCTTTCACATGAACATCGAGGAAGATAACCTGGCCGACGCCCTCCGCGCTGCGGGATCCCACATCGGGCATGTCCACTTCGTCGATTCCAACCGACGCCCTGCCGGGCTGGGGCATCTGGATTACGCCCCCATCGCGCAGGCGCTGAAACAGATCGGCTACGCCGGCTTCCTGTCCGCCGAGGCGTTATCGTACCCGGACCCCGACGCCGCCGCGCAACAAACCATCGAGACGTTCCGTCGCTTCTTTCCCCGCTGAGCCGCCATGCTGAACCACACCCTGATTCATCCGAAGATTTCCGAGATCCTGGCCCGCGCCGGCCATCACGCCACCATCCTGATCGCGGATGGCAACTACCCTGCCTCGACGAAGAAGGGCCCCAACGCCGAGGTGGTGTCGCTCAACCTCATGCCCGGCGTCATTACCTGCTCGCAGGCGCTGCTGGCGGTGCTGTCGGCCATCCCGATCGATCGCGTCTGCACCATGATGTACGAGACGACCGGCCCTTACGCCCTGTCGGCCGATCCGCCTGTGTGGGATGACTATCGCAGTGTGATCGGCGCGCTGGGGCTGCCGTTGGGGCTGGAGCCGATTGAGAAGTGGGAGTTCTACAAGGCGGTGGACACTCCGGACCACGTCCTTACCATCCAGACCGCCGACCAGCAGCGGTTCGCCAACCTCCTGCTGTCGGTGGGCGTACGCATGGACTGAGCCATGACCCCCGAGATTGACGCGCATCAGCATTTCTGGCAGCTATCGCAGCCGTTCAACTACCGCTGGCTCGACGCCCCCGCGCTGGCGCCGATCCGGCGCGATTACTTGCCGAACCATCTCGAAGTATTGCTGCAACCCACGCCGGTGCGGCGCAGCATCTTCGTCCAAACCCAGCATGACGTGCGCGAGAACCGCTGGGTGCTTCAACTGGCCGAGCAACATGACTTCATCGCGGGCGTGGTAGGCTGGGTCGATCTGGCCGGCGAGGCCTGCGAGGAGCAACTGCTCGAATTTGTTCGACATCCGAAGTTCGTCGGGGTTCGCCACGTCACTCAGGACGAGCCGGACGACAACTTCATCGTGCGGCCCGAGGTGTTGCGTGGCCTGCGCGTACTGGAACGCCATGGTGTGCCGTTCGATCTGCTCTTCTACGTCAAGCACCTGCGGCATGTGCCGACCCTGGCGCGGCACCTGCCGACGTTGCCTCTGGTGATCGATCACCTGGCCAAGCCGAGCATCCGCGAGAAGTCCCTCGATGACTGGGAAGCCGACTTCCGCGAAGCGGCCCGCTTCCCGAACGTCTACTGCAAGCTGTCGGGGATGATCACCGAGGCGAACTGGACCAGCTGGACCGCCGCCGACCTGCGCCCGTACGTGCAGATCGCGCTGGAGGCGTTCGGTCCGGCCCGCTGCATGTATGGTTCGGACTGGCCCGTGTGCGAGCTGGCCGGCACCTACGAGCAGGTCTACCAGGCGCTGAACGAGGCGCTGGGCCCCCTCAGCCCCGACGAGCACCGCCAGATCTTCAGCGAGACCGCGAGACAGTTCTACGGCCTGTAAGGCTGGGCAAGGGGCCACATCGGCCCGGAGGAGTTTGGGCCATGGCGCAACTGGAGATCAGGACTGGCGACTGCCGGTTCGATCAGGTGTCTCTGGGCGAGGTGATGATCCGCCTGGATCCCGGCGAGGGACGCATCCGCACCACGCGTGAGTTTCGCGTCTGGGAGGGCGGCGGCGAGTACAACGTCGCCCGCGGTCTGCGCCGCTGTTTCGGCCTGCGCACCGCCCTGGTTAGCGCCTTCGCCGACAACGACGTCGGACGCCTGCTCGAGGATCTGATCCTGCAGGGCGGCGTCGATCTGTCATTCGTCCAGTGGGTGCCGTTCGACGGGGTGGGCCGCCAGGTACGCAACGGGTTGAACTTCACCGAGCGCGGCTTCGGCCTGCGCGGGGCGGTGGGTGTCTCCGATCGTGGCAACACCGCTGCCTCGCAGATGCGCCCCGGCCAGATCGACTGGGACCACCTGTTCGGCACGCTCGGCGTGCGCTGGTTTCACACGGGCGGCATCTTCGCGGCACTCTCGGAAACGACCTCGCAGGTGGCCGAGGAGGCGCTGATCGCAGCCCGGCGGCATCGGGTAGTCACCTCGTACGATCTCAATTACCGTCCGTCGCTGTGGAAGTCGATCGGTGGACATGCCCGCGCCCAGGAGGTCAATCGACGCATCGCCCGGCACGTCGATGTGATGCTCGGCAACGAGGAAGATTTCACCGCCTGCCTGGGGCTTCACGTCGAGGGAGCCGACGCCAACCTTTCGAGGCTCGACATCGCTAGCTATCGGCGGATGATCGAGCGTGCTGTCGCCGAGTATCCCAACTTCAAGGTGGTGGCGACGACGCTGCGGACCGTCCACAGCGCCACGCGCAATGACTGGGGCGCGCTGTGCTGGCACGATGGCCGCTTCTTCGAGGCAACGCCCCGGACCGATGTCGAAATCCTCGACCGCGTGGGAGGCGGCGACAGCTTTGCCTCGGGGCTGATCTACGGTTTTTTGAAGGGGGGCGATGCCCAGCAGGCCGTCGAGTATGGAGCCGCTCATGGAGCGCTGGTGATGACCACTCCAGGAGATACCTCGATGGCCTCGCTGGCCGAGGTCGAGAAACTCGTGCGCGGGGGCGGCGCCCGGGTCGAGCGCTAGAAGACAGGCACCCCGTCCGAACGGCGCTCCGTCCGGGGTGCCAACTCGGGTCTCCCCGAGTGCGTCGGTCTCAACGACCGCCCTGCACGGCGCGGAGTTGAGCGTTCCGTTGCTGTTGCAGCAAAGCGTTCTGCTGCTGTAACTGTTGCACCGCGGCCACGAGTGCGGCGTTCTGCTGCTGCATCTGCTGGAGCTGGGCCGCTACCAGGACCGGGTTCTGGATCTGTTGTTGCTGTTGCTGCTGTAGAGCCGCCAGCAGTTGCTGCTGTTGCACCGCGGCCAGTAGTTGCTGTTGCTGCTGGGCTGCCAGCAGAGCGTACTGCTGCTGTCGGGCGGCGAGTAACTGACTGGCCTGTGGTCGCGACCCCATCAGCGATTGCTGGCCAGATCCGCCGCGACCACCACCACTACCTCCACGACACTGCGCCTGCACCTCCTGCGGGGCTAACAGCGCCCCTGCGACGAGCGCGCAGGCGATCACCAGGACGGAACGTCCCCTCCTCGACACCATCGAAGTCTCCTCCAGGATGCGCCAGGCAAGAAAAGACGCCTGACCTGCGCGAAACGATCAGCACCTGACCAGGACTGGGGACTGAACACTCGAGGACAGAAATGGATCGCCGAGGGCGAAGCAAGGTCCGTACGAGCGGCACCCGGAGAAGAGATCGGCCTCCGGCAACCGCGAGACGAGGAACTCCTGCCGTTGAATTGGTTCCTGGATTCATCATGCGTGGCGGGAGGCGAGGCTGTCAATATCGCCCCGCGCCGATTTTTTGCACTACTGCATGTTGAACGGATCGACATCCAGCGCGATTTCGACGTGAGCGGGTGGCTGCAACGTCGGGAGTACGGCGCGGAGCAGGCGATGGAGAATCCCTGGCCCCGCCGACTGGATCTGAAAGTGATACCGGTAGTGGCCTTTCAGGCGGAAGACGGGTGCCTCGGCCGGGCCCAGCAGGCGGACCTCGGCGGGGCCTTGCTGACGCAGGGCGTCCAGCCCCTGCTGAAAGGCGGTGGCCATGCGCTCGGCGAACTCGGCGCCAGGCTGTTGCTCCCGGGCACGGATGAGGATGCGCGCCAGCCGCTGGTAGGGCGGATACTGGTACTCCTGGCGATGCTTCATTTCTCCCGCGACGAAGCCGAGGAAATCGTGCCGGGCGGCGCAGGCGATGCACGGGTGTTCGGGGTTGAACGTCTGCACCAGCACGCGGCCGCCGCTCGGTCCGCGGCCGGCTCGCCCGGCCACCTGGGCCAGCAGTTGAAACGTCCGCTCGGCCGAGCGAAAGTCAGGGATGTTCAGCGCGACGTCGGCGTTGATGACTCCCACCAGGGTGACGTTTGGGAAGTCGAGCCCCTTGGCGATCATCTGCGTCCCCAGGAGGATGTGGACCTCGCCCCGGCGAAACGCCGCCAGCGTGCGGGCGTGGCTGCCTGGTTTGCGCATGGTGTCGGAATCCATGCGCCGGACGACGCGGTCGGGGAAACGCTCCTGGATCTCGGTTTCGAGTTTCTCGGTACCCAGGCCGTGATAGCGCACGGCCGACTTGCCACACTGGGGGCAGTTCTGCAGCGGCTCCTGCTCGTAGCCACAGTAGTGGCAGAGCATGAGGTCGCGCTGCTTGTGGTAGGTCAGGGCGAGGTCGCAGAAGCGGCACGCTTCGACGTGGCCACAACTGGGGCAGTGGACATGGGTGGCGAAGCCGCGACGGTTCAGCAGGAGAATCACCTGGCCGCCCCGCTGCAGCGCCTCGCGCATCTGGTAGACCAGCGCGTCGCTCAGGGCCGAGGGACGGCCTCGCCGGACCGGCTGGTGGCGCAGGTCAATGAGATGCACCGGAGGCAACGGCCGATCAAGGACGCGTTGTGGCAGCGAGAGCAAGGTGTAGGCGCCGCGCTGGGCGTTGTGCCAGCTTTCCAGGGCAGGGGTGGCCGAGCCCAGCAGGATGGGGATGTTCTCCAGCCGCGCCCGCATGACGCCGACATCGCGTCCGTGATAGCGTGGCGTGGTGTCCTGCTTGAAGCTCGTTTCGTGTTCCTCATCGATGACGATGAGACCGAGCTTGCGGGTCGGTGCGAAGATGGCACTGCGTGCGCCAACCACCACCTGTACCTTCCCCTGAAAGACACGCCGCCAGTGGCTGCCGCGCTCGGCGTCTCCCAGATGGCTGTGTAGCACAGCCACCTCACCCAACCGACCGCTGAAGCGCTGCACAGTCTGCGGGGTGAGGCTGATTTCCGGGACGAGGACGATGGCTTCCTTGCCCTGGCGCACCACTTCCTCGATGGCACGCAGGTAGATTTCCGTCTTGCCGGATCCGGTGACACCATGAAGCAGGAAGGGGCGAAACTTGCCAGCGTGCAGGGCCGGTTGCAGTGTCGCCCACACCCGTTCCTGGTCGGCGTTCAACTGGGGCGTTGCCTCGGCATGCTGCTCCTCGGCGGCCAACGCCTTCTCGACCCGGCGCACTACCTGGCGAATCAGTCCGCGTTCCAGTAGCGCGCGGAGTGGGGCGCTTCCCACCTGCAGTTGCCGTTGCAGGCTACGCGCCTCGATGGGGCGTCCGGCCTCGCGGAGATGCTTCAGCACGGCTCCCTGCTTGGGAGGCAGACGTGGCTCGGGCTCGGGCAGCTCCTCCACCGGCACAGCTTCCAGAAAGGTCCGACGATGGGTGCCGGCCTGCTCGCGCGCGCCGGCGGGGACGACGGCGTTGAGTACCTGTCCCCAGCCGCACAGGTAGTAATCCGCCATCCAGCGCGTCAGCCGAAGTAGCGGATCGGTTAGCAGGGCTTCCTCGTCGAGCACGGCTGCCACTTCCTTGACAGCCCGGGTGGGTGGCACGTCGGTCAACCCGACACAGTAGCCAACAGTGAGTCGGTCGCCCCGACCAAACGGCACATGCAGACGCTTCCCCACAGCGACGAGCGGAGCGAGATCCGGGCCGACGGCGTAGGTGTAGGCCTGATCCAATGGGCGATCGAACACTACCTCAGCAAACAGACCCGTGATGGGGAGTGATGGGGTTGGATCGGATGGGAACAGATCTTGCTGCATGGACGCAATCCCGGGGGTGATGGCCAGGAGGTAGCCTACCTGATTCCCCGGGGGTATTACGAGGTCGGTTGCGATCCAGGGGGGGGAAGGTGGCCCGTCGGAGCCTCCCCCGGAACGCAGGGATCACATCCCCCCTTCGGGTAGTGGCAGGGGAGAACTCAGGTGACGCTCTTCCCCAGCGGGCCGGTTCTTTTCCTCGGCGGTCAGCTTCCGGGCATTCTCCGGCGACGTGACATAGAAGACGTTGTCCATCCGTACCACCGCCAGTTCGGCCATGTCGGCCAGCAGGCGAACGGCTGTGTCGATGGGCACGTTGTTCAGCCGGGCGCTGACCGGGAGGGCAACTTTCTCGTTCACCCGCACATCCACGATGATGTTGAAATTCGTGGCCTGGGCCAGTTCTTCCAGCGCCTGGCCCAGCGTGACCTTGTGTAGGCTGTGATTCACCAGACGTACGGTGCGATGCTGAAGAATAGGTGCTTTGGGGTTCCCGCTTCCCTTGGTTGCGATCGCCAGCCCCAGTTCCCTGCCCACCGCCTGGTGGGTGGTGATCTCGATGAAATGATTGCGAACGAGGTAGGTCGCCCCTGATGGTGCAGGCACACGCGTCAGCAAGCGGTCCAGTACTTCGCTCAATGGGACCTTGCTGAGCCGCAAGGGCTGTTCCAGTGGCATCTTCCCTGGTTCCACCAGCCCGTCGCCCTTGAAGGCGCGGTAATTGATCTCAAACGCCACTTCGTAGTTCTTCGATAGCATGTCGAGGATGTCCTCGAGGGGATTACCTGCCTCCAGTTCGAGCTGATCCACCACGATCCCGGTCAGTGCCTGTTGGATCTTCCCCTCGGCATCGACTGGAGGGGCCTTCTTCGGAGCCTGCACCGCCGGGTCACCTGGGGGAAGGCGTTCCACGACCTGGGGAGCGGGCACATCGGCCCGGGGGGCCGCCTGAGCAGACGGAGCCAGCGGCGGTCGGCTTCGCCAGCCGGTGCCGACCGCCGCCAGGCTCAGAACGCCGAGGACGAGGGTCGCCACCAGAAGTTTGCGTAGCAACAGGTTCATAAGCACTCCTTGAGCCAGAGACAGAGCGGACGAGGAGAGTCCCACCAGGCGTCCCGCCAGAAACGCTGGCCCGGCCTGGGCCGCCAGGGCAATAAGGGACGCGGGGGCGGGAGAGGCAACCACAGCCGGGGAAGCAGCCAGGGCCGGAGACAGGCCGCGTCGGGTCAGGCGTTGCCGTAGCCGTTCGCGAGCCCGGGCCAGACGCGACAGCACTGTCCCCGGCGGGCAGGCCAGACGCCGGGCGGCCTCCTCGTTGGTGAGTCCTTCCAGGTAGCACAGCACCATCGGTTGGCGATAATGCTCTGGCAGACGGGCCAACTCCTCGTCGAGGATGGGTCCCAGATCAGCGGTCGGCGTGGGATCGTGGTAGGCCACTTTACAGGCAGCCGCCCGCTCGCGGTCCTGCTGTCGCACCCGGCGCAGGAGAGCCTTGATGGCGGTTCGCCGGGCCACGGTGTGCAGCCAGGGACCCAGAGGCGGACCGTCGGCCAGGCGTCGAGCCTGCCGGGCCAGGATGAAGAAGGTGGCCTGGAACGCATCCTCGGCATCGGGGGTGGTGCCGAGTTGTCGCCGACATACTCCCCAGACCAGGGTAGCATACTTGCCGACCAGGGCAGTGAAGGCGGCCTCGTCTCCCGCCACGAATCGAGCCAGCAGGGGCTGGTCGTCGCCGATGCTTCCTCTTGGGGGCAATCCCAGACGTTGCAGAAACGAAAGGACGTTGCTCAGGTCGGCATGCATGGGCCCACGGCTCCTGGCCTCGGCGATCTTCTGGTATCTTCCCGTTGGGGCGGTTACCCTTCCAGGAAAATTCAAACCCGACACCGAACCCACCTGGATAGAAGCGCGGGTGGGACCCACCCCCTGGCAGTTTTGCGTTGACGTCCTGGCAACTTCTCCCACATAATACAGTTAAGTGTTCATAAGATCCGCACTCGCCCTGAGCGGGGGCGGATTTCCTGAAAGATCTCGGCATGACCCCCAACAGCGCGGGCCCTGTCCCCGCTTGTATCGAGGTCCGCCGCTTTCCGGGCACGACCCACAGAGACGCAGTTTTAACTCCCTTTCTCCGACGGGATGCCGTCGGGGCGAAAGGAAATGCATGATTCTGCTCTGGTGCCTGTGCGTGTGTCTGCTGCTTGCCGGGCTGACATGTCGCTACCCTCTCCGGACCTTCCTGCAAGAAATCTGGTTGCAGTTCTTCGGGCAGCGAGTCCGAGTGGTCCGCGTTGACCGGACGGACCTGGCTCGTCGATCGGATCGCTCTACCATGCGATCCTGGCCGGCGTTTCAGGTCCAGACCCGTGCGGGGCCCGACCGTCGCGCGTAGGCGGTTCTACCTGCATCGGGCTCGGGACGCTTGCCGGTGTCCGGCGGCGTCACCTGTTCGTGCGCCTGTCTGTTGGGTCGGCCAATTCCCTGGAGGCGTCGGCTTCTGGAAGGAGTTTGGCTGAATGGATCCACTGGTTGTCGTGGTCCTCAGCTGCCTGTCGGTGTGCGCTGGCCTCGCCCTGGGTTTCCTGGGCGCTCGGCTGATCGATCGGTACAGCCTGCGAGGCGTCGAGGCTCGCAGCGAGGCGATGCTCCGCGCTGCTCGCGACGAGGCCGAGGCCTTTCGCAAGGAGGCGGAGCTGCGCGCCAAGGAAGACCTCCTGCAGCAACGCGAATCCCTCACCCGGGAAACCGAGGTGATCCGCGCCGAGCTGCGCGAGCAGGAACGCCGGCTCGACAAACGCGAGGATGGGCTCGAAGAGAAATCGCAGCATCTCACCCGCAAGGAACGCTCACTGGAGAACCTCAAGGGCAAGCTGGTCGACCGCCGCGCCGAGCTGGAGAAGCAATCGCGCGAGGTCGAAGCCGTGCTGGGGCAGCAGGCTCACAAACTCCTCGAGATCGCCAGCTACACCCGCGAGCAGGCCGAGCAGGTGCTGATGGCCCGGCTGGAGAAGGACCTGGCCGAGCAGATCGCCGCCCGGCTGCACCGGCACGAGGAAGCGCTGAAGGTTTCCTGCGAGGAGAAGGCGCGCCGGGTGCTGGCCACCGCCATTCACCGGTTCGCCGCCGAGCACACCGCCGATACCACTGTTAGCACGGTGGACATCCCCTCGGATGACATGAAAGGGCGCATCATCGGCCGCGAAGGGCGCAACATCCGCACCTTCGAAAAGTGTACCGGCGTGGATGTCATCGTGGACGACACCCCAGGCGTGGTGGTGGTCAGCGCCTTCGATAACATCCGCCGCGAGATCGCTCGCATCGCCCTGACCAAGCTGATTCAGGACGGACGCATTCACCCCTCCCGGATCGAGGAGGTGGTGACCGAGACGCAACAGGAGATGGAGAAGCACATCCTGGAGGTGGGCCAGCAGGCGGTGCAGGAGGCGAACATCACTCCGCTGAACGAGAAGCTGATTCAGCTCCTGGGTCGGCTCAAGTTCCGCACCAGTTACAGCCAGAATGTCCTGCAGCACAGCCTGGAGGTGGCCTTCCTCACTGGCATGATGGCCGAGGAACTGGGCCTGGACGGCAAGCTGGCGCGCCGCTGCGGGTTGCTCCACGACATCGGCAAGGCGGCCGACCATGAGATGGAAGGCGGGCACCCCAAGATCGGGGCCGAACTGTGCGCCCGGCACGGCGAGAAACACCCCGACGTGCTGCATGCCATCGCTGGCCACCACGACGATGTGACCATCGATCATGTCTATACCGTCCTGGTGGCCTCGGCTGACGCCATCAGCGCCGCTCGGCCGGGGGCCCGGCGCGAAACACTGGAGAAGTACGTCAAGCGTCTGGAAGAACTGGAGGCGGTCGCCTCGGGCTTCCCAGGGGTGGAGCATGCCTACGCCATCCAGGCGGGACGCGAGGTCCGGGTCATCGCCAACGCCGCGCAGACGAGCGACTCCGACGCCATCAAGGTCTGCCACGACATCGCCCGGGCGATCGAGGAGCAGCTTCACTATCCCGGCGAGATCAAGGTGACCGTGGTGCGGGAAACCCGCGCCGTCGAGTTTGCCCGCTAGGGACGGGCCGCGCCCGGAGGAGCGGGACCAAGTCATGCGCATGCTGTTCATCGGCGATATCGTGGGAACGCCCGGCGTGGAGGTGGTGCGCCAGGCCGTGCCGTTTCTGCGCCAGCGCGAGCGTCTTGACGTGGTGATCGCCAATGCCGAGAACGCCGCGGGCGGCTCGGGGCTCACCCAGCGTCTCTTCCGTCGGCTGCGCAACGGGGGTGTCGATCTGTTCACCCTGGGTGATCACATCTATCGCAAGAACGAGATCATCCCCACGCTGGAGAAGGACGACCGGCTGTGCAAGCCAGCCAACTTCCCCGCCGACGCCCCCGGGCGCGACTACGCTCTGATGAACCTGCCCGATGGCACGCCCGTGGCCGTCTTCTCCGTGCTGGGCCGCACCTACATGCGCTCCGTCGATTGTCCCTTCCGCGCCTGCGACCGGGTGCTTGCTCAGCTGGAAGGCCAGGCTCGCGTCATCCTGGTGGACGTTCACGCCGAGGCGACGGCCGACAAGTACCTCCTCTTGCATCATCTGAAGGGGCGGGTCAGTGCCGTGCTGGGGACACATACCCACGTGCCGACCGCTGACGAGCAGATCTTCCCCCCGGGCACCGCGTTTCAGTGCGACGTGGGCATGACCGGCCCCTACGAGAGCATTCTGGGCCGCCGCATCGATCGCGTGTTGCGCACCGCCGTCACGTTCATCCCCACACCGTTCGACGTGGCTGAGGGCGACGTCCGGCTGGCCGGCGCCGTGGTGGACATCGACACGGAGACCGGCCGGGCCACGCGGATCGAACGCCTCATGGTGCGCGCCGCCGAGTTACCTCCCCAGGCCTGAGCGCCAGACCACTCTGCAAGAAACGCGCACGAGCGAGGCTACCAGGCTTGCCGGCGGTGCGGCGCGCTGCGAGGATGTCATCGCAACGACGAGGGGACGGAGGGGGTGTCATGGCGCTGTATGCGGCGTTTCTCAAGGCGGTGGGTCGAGCCGCCCTCAACGCGGCCGGAGCCGGTGTCGCTGGCGACATGGTCTGCGATTTCCTGCCCGAGGTGGCTCGCCAGGTGGTCGAATGGTGGGGCAAGGATCGCAGCCCGCAGCAGCGTCGCGCTGAGGTCGAGGCGCTAGCAAACGCTCCCCCGCAGGAGGCGCGATTAGCCATCGATGCTGTGGTGGCCGAGGTAGCCCAGGACAAACCACCGGAGGTTCGCGAGCGCCTGTCGATCTTCCTGTCGCTAGCGCCGGGAGCCGCCAGAGCTTCGTTGCGCCGGGCTGGCGGCGACCTGGCCCTGGAAGGCGAGGAAGGCGTGCTTCCGCTGCTTCCCTCGCACCTGCCGCGCTTCAAGCCCGGCGATCGGCCATTACCCGGTATCGACTGGGAGCTGGAAGAGTTGCTCGGCGCGGGCGGCTTCGGCGAGGTGTGGAAGGCACGCAACCCCCACTTCGACGCCGTCCCACCCGTGGCGTTGAAGTTCTGCCTCGACTCCACCGCAAAGGATCGCCTCCTCCGTCACGAAGCCGCCATCCTCAACCAGGTGATGCGCCAGGGGCGGCATCCGGGCATCGTTCAGCTGCGGCAGACTTACCTGAGCGCCGACCCACCGTGCCTGGAGTACGAGTATGTCTCCGGCGGCGACCTGGCCGGGTTGATCGCCCGCTGGCGCGGCGACCCGCGACGCAGCGAGCGCGCTCTGGAAGTGCTGCGCGAGCTGGCCGGCATCGTTTCGTTCGCCCATCGCCAGAAGCCGCCGATTGTCCACCGCGATCTGAAGCCGGCCAACATCCTGGTCGAACCCGGTCCCAACGACTCGGTCACTCTCCGCGTGGCCGATTTCGGCATCGGCGGCCTCGCCGCCCAGCGCGCGGTGGCAGCTACCGCCGGCGGCATCAGCCACGGCGCCTTCCTGGTCACCGCGCTGCGTGGCGCTCACACCCCGCTGTATGCCAGTCCGCAGCAGGCGCGCGGCGCACCGCCCGATCCGCGCGACGATGTCTACGCGCTGGGTGTCATCTGGTATCAGATGCTATGCGGCGATCTCTGCACTGGTCGGCCCGGCGGAAGTAAGTGGGCGATGCGCCTGGCGGCGGGGGGCCTGACTCCCACGCAGGTCGAGCTGCTGTCGTCGTGCCTGGAGGATGACCCCGAAGACCGACCCGCCGATGCAGGCGCGCTGGCGGAATTGCTGGCGCAGTCCGCTCCCGCTCCCGCTCGTCCCGTGGCCGTACCCGTCACACCCGCGAAGGAGACACCGGTCAGCGGCGCAGGCCCGGCCTGTCCCGTCTGCGGGGGGCCCATGGTCGAGCGCGTCAACAAGGCGGGCGGCCACTTCCTGGGTTGCGCCGCCTTCCCTGCCTGTCGGGGTACCCGCGCGCCGACGCCGGAACTCATCGAGCGGAAGAAGGCGCTGCGCCGCGACGATCTACCCCGGCAAATGGTCAACTCGCTGGGAATGAAGTTTGTGCTGATCCAGCCAGGAACCTTCTGGTACGGCTCGCCCGCCGACGAGGCCATGCGCGGCGACGACGAGGAACTACAGGCGCTGCGCGATCTCGATCATGCGTTCTACCTGGCCATCCATCCGGTGACGCAAAAGGAGTACGAGGCGGTGATGAAGAAGAACCCCTCGCACTTCCAGCGCAAGCAGGGCGGGGGACCGGCGCACCCGGTCGAGCAGGTGTCGTGGAACGATGCCGTCGCCTTCTGCCAGAAGCTGTCGGCCCTGGCGGACGAGAAGAAGGCCGGTCGTGTCTACCGCCTGCCCGACGAGGCCGAGTGGGAGTGCGCCTGCCGGGCTGGCACCAACAAGGTCTTTGCCTTCGGCGCCAGCCTGTCGAGCGCGCAGGCCAACTTCGATGGCACCCGTCCTTACGGAGGCGCGGCCGCCGGTCCCTTCCGCGAGGTGACCACGAAGGTAGGCAGCTTCGACCCCAATGCGCTGGGGCTGTACGATATGCATGGCAACGTCTGGGAGTGGTGCGCTGATCGCTACGGGGCAAGCCAGCAACGCGTCGTGCGTGGAGGCTCGTGGAACAACAGCGGCCACCTCTGCCGCTGTGCCCGCCGCCACAAGTACGCCCCGGAGTTCACCAGCGAGAACGTCGGCTTCCGGGTGGCCCTCCGCGCGGAGTGAGTGCGCCCGGGCTTCTTTCCAGCACTGCCCTGTCTTTCGCGCAGCGATGGAGTATAATCGGGGTTAATCGCGGAGAGCTTCGATCCCTCTCAACTACCCCGGACCAGAGTAGGCGACACCGGATCGAAGCATCACAGAACGAACGACGAGGCGGCCCGTGCCCACGGTGCCGACCGTGTCGCGCGGCAGGCATTCTCGTGAGGGAAGGTCGCGCGACTCTGCACGACGAGAATCCATGATCATCCTGCACGCCGGGATCGATAAGGGACAGTTTCTGGTCTGGGGCGAGGTGCCGGGCGATCCCCCACCGAGCAAACCTGCGCGCAAGGCCGCCTCCGATCCATCTCCCCAGCCGTACCCCTTCGACGCCGGACCCATTCAGCTGGTGGTGGCCCTGGCCGAGGTGCTGCCGGGCAAGTCGATCCCCGGCGGTGGCGGCGACCCGCCGGTCATCTGGCTGCCCACGAGCAGGGGACGTCCCATCCCCTCCAGTGGCCTGGTAGCCGACGTCCCCGCCATCGGCGAAATCTCCCTGGCCCCCTGGACCATCACGGCGCTGCCCTTGCCGGTGACTCACCTGGTCGATCTGCTGTGCGCCTGCCAGGGGCGCGACACCCTGGGGCAGGGGCTGCTGATCGGCACCACGCTGGCCTACTGGACCCGGGTGTTTCGCTTCGCCGGTGCGCTGCTGGCGCGCGAACAGATCGTGCCGGGGCTGCGCCGGGTCAACGGGCACTACCGGGCGATCTGGCAGCACGTCATCGCCGGTCCCGATGGCGGCCGCCTGGCTCGCCTGGTGCGCTCGATGCCGCACGCCTGCCGGGCCATCAGCCGGGCCGGCGCGCCGATGCCCGACCGTCCCCCCGCGGAACTGGTCCACGACTTCCTCGCTCGCACCGTAGATGGCCTGGTGCACCTGGCTCTGCATGGGCCGATCGTCCCCGGCGCGCGCGGCGGCCGGGTGCAGGTGCTGAACTTCACCACGGTGCACGATCACTGGCTCCACGCGCTGAGCCTGTCGCAGGATGGCATCGTCCACGCCGACGAGAAAGAGCTGCAGACCCTGACCGAGCAGGTCCGCGCCTGGCAGCGGCCCATTTCTGTCTCGTCGGAAACCGCCTTCGGTTTGTGCTTCCGCCTCGAAGAACCGCCCGCCGAGGCTCCTGCTGGCGCGCCGTGGCGCGTACGCTATTTGCTCCAGGCGCGCGACGATCCCAGCCTGTACATCCCGGTCGCCGAGGCGTGGAAGGAACGGAGCCGGGCCACCGCGCTGTTCCAGGCCCGGGGGTTCGAGCCGCGCGAGTATCTCCTCACGGCCCTGGGCCAGGCTGCCTCCTTCTCGCCGCACATCGAACGCAGCCTCAAGACGGCCACGCCAGGCGGCTTCCAGCTCGATGCCACCGGCGCGTACAACTTCCTCAACCAGACCTGCTGGATGCTCGAGCAGGCCGGCTTCTCGGTCCTGCTCCCCAACTGGTGGACGAAGAAGGGCGGCCGCCACACCCTGAACGTCCGGGCGGAGATCAGCAGCCCGGCGCTGCAGGGCAATGCTCAGCTCTCACTCAACGAGCTGGTCTCGTTCGACTGGCAGGTGGCGCTGGGCGAGGAGAAACTCTCGCTGCAGGAGTTGCAGCAGCTGGCCAAGCTCAAGGCGCCGCTGGTGAAGGTGCGCGGCCAGTGGGTCCAGGTCCGCGCCGAGGACGTGCAGGCGGCCATCCGCTTGCTCGAACGTCGTATCACGGGCCAGGCCACCCTGCGCGAGGTGGTGCAGATGGCCCTGGGTGGCGGTGAGGGACCGGGCGGCCTGCCGTTCGGTGGTGTCAAGGCGTCCGGCTGGGTCGCCGACTTTCTCGCGCAGCTGGAAGGCCAGGCCTCGTTCGCCGAGTTACCACCTCCGGATGGCTTCCAGGGCACGCTGCGCCCCTACCAGATTCGCGGCTACTCCTGGCTGAGCTTCCTCCGCCAGTGGGGCCTGGGCGCCTGCCTGGCCGACGACATGGGTCTGGGCAAAACCATCCAAACACTCGCCCTGCTCGAACGGGAGTGGCAGATCCGCCCGCGCCCCTGCCTGCTCATCTGTCCCACCTCGGTGGTGGCCAACTGGAAGAAAGAGGCCGAGCGCTTCACCCCCAACCTGCCCGTGATGATCCACCACGGTGGCCGCCGTGCGCGCAACGCCGCTTTCACCAAGGAAGTCGAACGCCACGCCCTGGTGCTGACCAGCTATTCCCTACTGCATCGGGACCGCGAGCTGTTCGAGCAGGTCAAGTGGGCCGGCGTCATCCTCGACGAAGCGCAGAACGTCAAGAACCCACAGACCAAGCAATCGCAGGCGGCCCGCGCCCTGCCCGCCGAGTATCGCATCGCCCTGACCGGCACCCCCGTCGAGAACCACGTCGGCGACCTGTGGGCCATTCTCGAGTTTCTCAACCCTGGTTGGCTGGGCACCCTGAACGACTTCCGCAAACGCTTCTTCATCCCCATTCAGGCGCAACAGGATGTGGACGCCGCCATGCGCCTGCGCCGCCTCACCGCCCCGTTCATTCTCCGCCGGCTCAAGACCGATAAAACCATCATCGCCGACCTGCCCGAGAAGCTGGAGATGAAGGTCTTCTGCACGCTCACTCGCGAGCAGGCGACCCTTTATCAGTCCGTCGTCGATGAACTCAACCAGGCGCTCGAATCGACTGACGGCATCCAGCGCAAGGGCGTCATCCTCGCCACGCTCACCCGGCTCAAGCAGGTGTGCAACCATCCGGCCCACTTCCTGGGCGATGGCTCGGACATTCCTGGCCGCTCGGGCAAGCTGGCCCGGCTCACCGAAATGCTCGAGGAAGTCATCGAGGCTGGCGAGCACGCCCTGGTCTTCACCCAGTTCACCGAGATGGGCAACCTGCTCAAGCGGCATCTGCAGGAGACGTTCGGCAAGGAGGTGCTGTTCCTCCACGGCGGCGTGCCGCGCGAACAGCGCGTGCGTCTCGTCGATCGCTTCCAGACCGAACCGGATGGGCCGCGCGTCTTCCTGCTGTCGCTGAAGGCGGGCGGCACCGGTCTGAACCTCACGCGCGGGTCGCACGTGTTCCACTTCGATCGCTGGTGGAACCCCGCCGTCGAGAACCAGGCCACCGACCGCGCCTTCCGCATCGGGCAGACCCGCAACGTGCAGGTCCACAAGTTCGTCTGCGCCGGCACCGTCGAGGAACGCATCGACGAGATGATTGAGAAGAAACAGGCCGTGGCGGCTCGCGTCGTCGCCGTGAAGGAAGACTGGTTGACCGAGCTGTCCAACGATCAGCTGCGCGACCTCTTCCAGCTCCGGCACGATGCCATTGGAGAATGAGTGCATGCGTCGTCGTCGTAATCGGCCCGAGCGGAAAGAGTTCTTCCCCCCGCGCTCCAAGCCCCTGGAGGCACAGGGCGGCATCAAGGCGCAGTCGCGCCAGGGCGATTTCGGACAGAGTTGGTGGGCGAAGCGCTGGCAGGCCGTCCTCGAAGGTTTCCGCATCGGCGGCCGACTGGCCCGCGGACGCACCTACGCACGCACAGGACAGGTCCTGTCGATCGACATCCACGCTGGCGAGGTGACCGCCCGGGTCCAGGGATCGCGGCCGCAGCCCTACGACGTGGCCATCGCCGTCGCCCAGCTCAGCGATGCCGAGTGGGGCCAGGTGCTCGAGGTGCTGTCGCGCCAGGCGCTGTTCGTGGCCAAGCTCCTGGCCGGCGAGATGCCCCAGGACATCGAGCGCGTCTTCACCCAGGCCAACCTCTCGCTGTTCCCGCGCAAGCGCGGAGACCTGCGCACACAGTGCTCGTGCCCCGATGAGGCCAACCCCTGCAAGCACATCGCCGCGGTGTACTACCTTCTGGGCGAGGAGTTCGACCGCGACCCGTTCCTGCTCTTTCGCCTGCGCGGGCTCGAACGCGAAGATCTGCTGGCCAAGCTGGGTAACCAGGCTCGGGCCATGGTGGAGGCTCCGCGCGAGACTGCCCCCGCCGTCGAACCGTTGCCGCTCGAACCGTCCGCCTTCTGGGCGCTGGCCCCCTTGCCCGAGGATTTCTACGGCGAGGTCGAAACGCCTCCCCTGTCGGCGGGCCTGGTGCGTCGGCTGGGCAAGTTCCCTTTCTGGCGCGGCGAGCGCACCATGGTGGACGCCCTGGAGCCGGTCTATCTGCAGACCTCCAAGGTCGGGTTGAACCTGTTCCTCGGCGAGAAGGCCGACGACGCCCGCCGCGAGTGAGCGTCTCGCCTGGCGCGCTCAGAGAGCGTACAGCAACACGGCCAGAATGCTGAGCGCCGTGCCACCCACCAGGATGAGCAGGCCATGCTGCCCCCGGCCGCGCAGCGACGACCACAGGATCAACCCCGTGGCCGCCAGCACCACCAGCGCCAGGCAGGTGACGTCGATGATCAGGCTCCACACACGCCCTGTCGATTTGCCTCGATGCAGGTCGAGCAGGATGGCCGAGAAACCTCGGGTGCGGATGGTTACCTCGGTTGCGCCGTTCTCGCGCTGCACGATCGCCTCGACCTCGGTGCCCGGCCGCTTGAACACCACCCGGATCGGGTCGTCGTCGGTGTCGAAGTTCTCCGAATCGACCAGCCCCACTGCACCGAAATCGCGCCGGAGCCGTTCTACCACCGCCAGCTTGTCGGGACGCTCGGCGAGCCACTCGGTGGGCACCTTTCCCTCGATGGTGCGCGTGAAGGAATCCGGGGGGACGAACCAGTCCTCGTGGTTGAGCATGAACCCCGTGATGGAGAAGAACAGCACGAGTGCCAGCCCGGAGAGTGTGACATAGAGATGCACGGTGCGCGCCCAGCGCACCAGCTCGCGGCGGAACGGCGACATGGTCACTTCCTTTTGACGTACTCGACCACGGTCTCGCCCATCTCCGCATTCTTCTCCAGCGTGATGCGAGCATCCTCGTCCTCGCAGACGATCTTGCCCGTCTGGAAGAGGTGCTTGCCGTGCTCGCGATGCACCTCGACCTTCACGGTGTAGGTGCCGCGCGGCAGAGGTTTTCCTGCGTCGTCCTTGCCGTCCCAGACGATGCGATAGCTGCCCGGCGCCCGGGTTGCCCGGGTCACCGCCTTGATGAGCGGGCCGTTACCACGAGCCACCTTCCACCAGCCCGACATGGTCGGCAGCCAGCGCGAGGCGTTGCCCCACACGGCCACAGTGCGGACGGCGGTCCCATCGGCGTCCTCGATCCAGACGGCGACATAAGGCCTCCGGTATCTCCGCGAACTGGCCGGCTTGATGACCTCCAGCGCGATGCCCACTTCGCGGTTTTCGGGCCAGGCCGCTTTCTTTTGCGGTTTCTTCTCCTCGCTCCCCGCCTCCTGGGTTGCTCCCACCTCCAGCGCGGCCAATCCCCGGCTGCGCAGCACCCCTCCGCCCGCCGTGACCAGCAGACACTCCGCCCCGGCGATGCGCCCGATCAGGCGCAGCCCCTCTTCGGGGGATAGCACGCCCAGGATGGTGGCCAGCGCGTTGGCGACCAGGCTCGTGGGCGCGACCACCGTCGCGCTGAGGACCTCCCGCGCCGGGGTACCCGTGCGCGGATCGAGCAGGTGCGAGTACCAGCGATCGGCCACGCGGTAGCCGCGCTGGTAGCCGCCACTGGTGGCGACAGCCTGGTCGCGCAGATGCAGCGTCGTCAGCGGGATGGCATTCTCGTGAGGCCGCTGGGGATCCTGCACGGCTACCAGCCAGCTCCCCCAGCCGCCCAGGTCGCCCCCCAGGTTGATCAGTACACTCGGCAGTTCGGGGTAGGCGTTGCGCACCACCTCGACCGCCCGGCCGATGGCGTATCCCTTGGCCACCGAGCAGAGATTCAGCGATGCCCGCCCGGTGCGGAATGCCTGGTGAGCCGTCAGGTGCCAGCCTGGCGCGGCGATCCGACGTACGCCCTCCGCCAGCGCCTCCGGACTGGGTTCCACGCCGCGCGTCTGAGCCTCGAACCACAGCTGGCCAATCTCGCCCAGCTGGGCGCTGCAGGCACCACCGGAAAGCTGCTGCCAGGCATCGTACTGGCGCAGCACGGTCGCCAGGTCGGCCGAGATCGCCACTGGGCCAGTGCTGCGGCTGAAGCGGCTGGCCTCGGAGGTCGGATCGAACGGGCTGAAGATGGTGCGCAGCCGCTCCATCTCGGCGAGCACCAGGCGTTCGATGTTGCGTGTGGCCGTCGCACTAGCGCCCAGGAGAACCACATCGAGCGAGGTGCCCAGGATGTGATCATGGTGGAAGGAGTGTTCCTGGTGCGCGTCCAGGCCGGGCACTGCGGCACCGGCCGCGCTGGCGGCCAGTGCGCCAAGACTCGTCCCCATCCATGCCCGCCTGGTCCATCCGCTCACGGGATTCTCCTCGCTGCGAACTCAGTTGCTGGACTACTCGCCGTTGAGTGGTCCCCGACTATGAACCCCACTCGCGCCCGGCGGGATCGAAAAAACTCCCCGGCGGTCTCGATGATTGTCGCCCGTCAGGCCGGTTGCAAGGCGGAGTAATCGATCGGGCGGGAGATATCGAGCCGCGGCAGATCGAGCGGCACGGTTTCGGGATACTTCTGCACCGCGCCGGTGTTGAAGAGCACCACCCGCTCGTTGCGTCCGATGCGCCCCTCTGCGAGCAGTTGTTCCAGCACATCCAGACAGATGGCCGATTCCGGACACAACGAGATCCCCTCGAGACTCATGGCTGTCTTCATCCATTCGAGGATGCGTTCCTCGCGTCCGCACACGGCCGCCCCGCCCGAGGCACGGATGGCATCGAGCATCATGAAGTCGCCCACGGCCACGGGCACGCGCAGGCCGCTGGCCACGGTGTGTGCGTTGGGAAACAACTCGGCGAAGCGCTGGCCCTGCTCGAAGGCGCGAACGATGGGCGCACAGCCGCTGCTCTGGCAGCTGATGAGCCGGGGCCGTTTCGTGGTGCGCAACCAACCCAGCTCGCCCAGCTCGGCGAACGCCTTCGCCATGCCGATCAGCCCCGTGCCGCCCCCGGTCGGGTAGAGGATGACATCGGGCAGATCCCATCCCATCTGCTCGGCCAGCTCCAACCCCATGGTTTTCTTGCCTTCCAACCGGTAGGGCTCCTTCAGGGTGGAGAAGTCGAACCACCCCATCGCCTGCACCCCCTCGCGGACGATCCGCCCGCAATCGTTGATCAAACCATTGACGAGGTAGACCTTCGCCCCCGCGAGGTGCGCCTCGATCTGGTTGATGATGGGGGTGTCCTGCGGCATGAACACGTAGGCTTCCAGCCCCGCGCGGGCAGCGTAGGCGGCCAGCGCTCCCCCGGCGTTCCCCGCCGTCGGAATGGCCAGCCGTTTCAGGCCCAGCCAGCGCGCCATGCTCACGGCCGCTGTCATGCCGCGACTCTTGAAGCTCCCGGTCGGCAGCTGCGATTCATCCTTCACCACCAGCCGGCTCATCCCCAGTCGTTGACCCAGGCGAGGGCAGGGCAGCAGCGGCGTCATCCCCTCGCCCAGGGTGACCGGATCAGCGTCCAGCGGCAACGGCAACAGCTCGCGATAGCGCCACAGGCTGGGAGTCCGGCCGATCAGATCAGCTGGTTTGACAGAGCGGCCCACCGTGGCCAGGTCGTAACGCACCCACAGTGGCCGGCCCTGATGGATGGAATGCACCTGGCCGGCCTCGAACCGCGTGCCATCCAGCGCGCTTTCCAGGTGGGTTACGTGGCAGTTCATGGGATTACTTCGTTCCGCTGGTCGCCAGGGCAGGGAAGTTTCGCGACAGCTTCACCTCGACGCCGTCGTCAGTGCGGCGGACGTGCCGCCCGCTCACGCCTTTATACGAGGCCAGCACCGGGAAGCCTCGCTGTGGCCCCAGAATGGCCACCACCTTGGTCAGGCTATCCGCGGTGATGCCGTCGGGGGCAACCACCGTGGCGCTTTGCCGGCCAATCAGCCCCACGCCCGTGCGTGGATCGACGATGTGCGAATAGCGCTTGCCGTCGATTTCGACAAACTGCTCGGCGTCGCCCGAGGTCGAAACCGAGGCGCGGACCAGGGTGAGATACCGTGGCCCTTCCTTGCTCGCTTCCACCGGGGCAATCGCCACCACCCAGCCATCGCGTCCCGGCGGAGCCTCGCCGACGGTGATGTCGCCTCCCGCCGCGATGAGGGCATGCTTCAATCCGTGGTCGGCCAGCACCTTGAGCATCTCGTCGGCGGCGTAACCCTTGCCGATGCCACCCAGATCCAGCTGCATGCCAGGTTTGAGGAGGCGAACGGTGCGGGTCTTCTCGTCGAGTTCGACCAGTTTGTATCCCACCAGCGCTCGGGCCGCTTGCAGCTTCTCGGCGTCGGGCAGGCGGCGCGTTTTGCGCGCGATGCGCCACAGACGCACCAGCGGGCCGACGGTCACATCAAAGGCGCCATCGGATTCCTCGCTCACCTTTCGCGCGCGAGACAGGACGAAGAACAGCTCGTCGGATACCTTGACAGGAGGCCCTCCGGCCCGCGCACATAGACGCATCAATTCGCTGGACGCGACATAATCGCTCATGATGGCGTTGAGATCGGTCACTCGCCGAAAGGCAGCGCGGGCGGCTTTCTCGGCCACCTCGCGCCGGGGTGCATAGACGACAATCCGGAAGGCCGTGCCCATGTGCGGCTCCTCGAACGTGAACCGCTGCAGGGCGGTCCCCTCGGCCGGAGCCACGAAAAAAGCTAGAAAGAACAGGGTGAGTGCGTGCATCGGTGTGAGTCTCTGACGCGTCCACGAGATCAGGCCGGTGGCGGTAGCGAGCAGGGCGGGTTGGCTTCCCCCGCTGGTCAGGCGAAGCAAGATTGGAGCTTACCACAGATGAATCGATTGATACAGCATGTCGCGGGGACGGGCGGGCTGGCCCTTCTCCTGGGAGCCACCCTCCTGGTACCCGCCCGCGCGGAGAAGGATGTCAAGTACCCCGTCATCGACAAGATGACCCACGCCAGCTACACCGAAACGATCCCCGGCACCAAGACCAAATTCGAGATGGTGGCGGTGCCCGGCGGCACCTATCTGATGGGCAGCCCCGATTCCGAGAAGGGTCGCAGCCCCGACGAGGGACCGCAGCACCCGGTCACCCTGAAGGGCTTCTGGGTCGGCAAGTGCGAGGTGACCTGGGACGAGTTCGATTCCTTCTGGCGCGGCCGCCCTGGCAAGAAGGAAGACAAGGAACCCGAGATGCCCAAGGACGCCGACGCCGTCACCCGGCCGACGCCCGCCTACGCGGATGAGACCTTCGGCCTGGGACGCGAAGGCAACCCTGTCATTTGTATCTCGTGGCACACCTGCATGCAGTACTGCCGCTGGCTCTCGCTGAAAACCGGCAAGGTCTATCGTCTTCCCACCGAGGCCGAGTGGGAATGGGCCGCCCGCGCCGGCACCTCGACCGCTTACTACTTCGGCGACGACCCCGCCACCCTGGGCGAGCACGCCTGGTTCCTGACCAACTCCGACGACAAGCCGCAGCCGGTGGGCAAGAAGAAGGCCAACCCCTGGGGGCTGCACGACGTCTACGGTAACGCGACCGAGTGGTGCATCGATCTGTACCAGAAGGATTTCTACGCGACCTTTCCGCGCGACAAGCCTACCCTGCAGCCGGTCTCCAAGCCTTCCGGCCAGCGCTGGTCCCACGTGACGCGCGGCGGTGGCTGGGATAGCGAGGCCGTCCAGTGCCGCAGCGCTGCGCGTCGCCCCAGCAGCAAGGACTGGATCCGCCTCGATCCCCAGCGGCCCCAGAGCATCTGGTGGCTCACCAGTGCCGAGTTTGTCGGCTTCCGGATCGTCCGCCCCATCGAGGAACAGGACAACCTCAAGGGCTTCCGCTCGCTGGTTACCCGCGAGAGCAAGTAACCTCTCCCTCCAACGCCTACTCTCTCTCTCAACGCAAGGAGTTTTTTCGTGGCCAATCCTCAGAACGGGAATCGACGGGACTTTTTGAAGACCTCGGCCGGCACGGCGCTGACCGCAGGCATCCTCGCTGCCGGCGGCGCGCACGCGGCCGGCAGTGACGAGATCAAGGTCGGCGTGATCGGTTGCGGCGGGCGTGGTTCCGGCGCTGCCGAGGACGTCCTCAACGCGGCCCCGGGCGTCACCATCCACGCGCTGGGCGATGCCTTCCCCGATCGCGCCGAGGGCCTCAAGCGCCGCCTCGAGAACGTCGGCAAGACCGAGGAGATCAAGGCCAAGGGCAACAAGGTCGATATCGGCAGCCGCGTCTTCGTCGGACTCGATGCCTACAAGCAGGTCATCGACTCCGGCGTCAACTACGTCATCCTGGCCACTCCCCCTGGTTTCCGCCCCCTGCACATCGAGGCCGCTGTCTCCGCGGGCAAGAACCTCTTCACCGAAAAACCCGTCGGTGTCGATGGCCCCGGCATCCGCAAGGTGCTGGCCGCCTACGAGGACGCCCGCAAGAAGAAGCTCGGCGTGGCGGCTGGCACGCAGCGCCGGCACCAGGGTGGTTACATCGAAACCATCAAGCGCATCCACCAGGGTGAGATCGGCCAGGTGCTCGGTGGTGCCTGCTACTGGATGCAGGGTATCCTCTGGCGCGTGCCCCGTCAGAAGGAGTGGACCGATCTGCAGTGGCAGATGCGCAACTGGTACAACTTCACCTGGCTGTGCGGCGATCACATCGTCGAGCAGCACGTCCACAACATCGACGTCATCAACTGGGTGCTGCAGGCTCACCCCACCCAGGCCATCGGCATGGGCTTCCGCACCCGCACCGATCCCGACTACGGCCACATCTACGACTTCTTCGCCATCGACTACGTCTATCCAGGTGGCGTCCACATCAACAGCATGTGCCGTCAGATCAACAACTGCGTCAACAGCGTCTCCGAGTACGTCGTCGGTAGCAAGGGTAACTCCCAGGTCAACGAGTACCGCATCAACGGCAAGTCGGTCTACCGGGGCAAGCGCGGCGAGGTCAGCCCCTACGTCCAGGAGCACACCGACCTGATCACCTCCATCCGCAAGGGAGACCCGATCAACGAGCTGCGCAACGTCGCCGAGAGCACCCTCACCGCCATCATGGGCCGCATGTCCGCTTACACCGGCAAGCGGATCACCTGGGAAGAGGCGCTCAACTCGAAGGAAGAACTCATGCCCGAGAAGCTCTCCTTCGACATGAACCTGCCCGTGCCTCCCGTCGCTGTCCCGGGCAAGACCCTGTTCAGCTAAGCCACTCCAGGCTGACCCCCTGAACGTGGGTGAATCTTCTCTTCGAGGAGGTAGGACCTTGTGCCTGCCTCCTCGTATCTTTCCCAGTTTGCCCCCGGCACGCCCGTCCTGCCGGAAACCTCAACCTCCGCTACCCCGCCAGCCTGACCGTTCCAGGCGGATTCTTCCACTTCCCCGGTTATGCCAGTTTCTCTCAATCACGCACCTGTCCCGGTTCGATGAAATAGCCTGTCCCCCGGGCGTGGGGGGCGCGGTCCTCCAGGCCCCGGGATTGAGGTGGATGATGCCCGGTCGAGTATGGTTCCTTGGCGGACTGCTGTGGCTGGCCACCGGCCCTCTGGTCCTGCAGGCAGACGATCGCACGGTCTATCCCTTCGCTCCGCGCCCTGCCGAACGGGTTTCGCCGACCGCCTTGCCGCGCATTCCCATCGAGTTGGTCCCCCCAGGTTTGCAGGAACGCGTCCAGAGCGTGCTCAACTCCCCGGCCATGACCTCGAAGGCGCAGCCCGAGGCATTCCAGTGCGATAGCAACGTCTACCGCTGGTTGCTCGACCATCCCGATCTCGCCGTCAAGTTGTGGAAGCAGGTTGGCGCTCGCGTGCAGGACATCAAGGAGCGCGGCGATGGCGTTTACATCTGGAAGGACGAACACGGCAGCGAGATCAACTGGCACAGCGCGCTCAAGGCCACCGGCCTGCACATGTGGTATGCCGAGGGCAAGGTCAAACCCAACGCTCTGCTCCCCCTCACCAGCTTTCGCGCCCTGGCCATCCTGGTCTATCGCGAGGGCAAGGATGTCTCCGGCAAGCCCGCCGTCGAGCATCAGGTCCACTTCCTGCTCCGCTGTGATAGCAAGACAGTCTCTCTCGCCGCCCGCCTGCTCGGCGCCTCCATGCCGCGCATGGCCGAGCAATACCTGGGTCAGCTTCAGATGTTCTACGGCGGCATGGCCTGGTACCTCTGCCAGGACGAGCAACGCTGCCGCAAGCTTTACCGCCAGATCGGTTTGGAGGTCGCCGAGCCGACCACCCCTTGACAGGCGCGCCTGCACAGGGCATACCGCCTCTCCGCGTGATTCCGGACGCAGGAGAGGAGCCATTCCATGCTGACCACGTTGCCCGACGCCGAGGTGATTCGCCAGTGCATCGATCCCGCCTTCGATTCTAAGATGCCTGTGCTCGCTCTGCGCTGGCCGGACATGCGGCCTCACACCGAGGGAACCTGGGAGCTTCCCGGGGGCATGATCATCCAGGGAGGTCTGCCGCGCCGCTTTGCCCTGGCCCTGCAGCCGACGTCGGACCAGCGTTTTCAGGTGCGCCTGCTCTGGGATCACACCCAGATGTCCTGGCCGGCTGCCACCCGTCAGGAACTGCTCGCCAGCTGCCTGAACCCACTGCTGGCCGCCCTGGGACGTGATCTTTGGTCCATGCTCGATCAGCCCTTCGCCTCCGTCCGGGTCTGGCCCCGCGCCGCCTGATGGTGGACGGTTCCCGGCCAGGGCGCGTATCATGCCTGTTCGGGGCGCGGGCCACCGTCGCCCCAAGCCGCCCTCGCCGGGGAATGCCGTTTTATGCAACCGCCGCAGAAGTTGACTTACCAGACCGCCGGGCTCGATCTCGCCCTCTATGAAAAAAGCATCGAGGCCATGGGACCTCTGGTGCGCCGCACCCATTCGCCTCGCGTCCTCGACGGCTTCGGCGGCTTCGCCAGTCTCGTTAGCCTCGACTTCAACACCCGCCTCTTCGCACGCAACTTCAAGCATCCCGTGCTCGTTTCCTGCTGCGATGGCGTCGGCACCAAGCTCAAGGTTGCCGCCCTCATGGGTCGCCACGACACGGTCGGCATCGACCTCGTCGCCATGTCCGTGAACGATTGCCTCTGCACCGGTGGCGAGCCGCTGCTCTTCCTCGACTACATCGCCATGCCCAAGGACGATCCCGCCCTGACGCGTGCCCTCATCCAGGGCATCAGCGATGGCTGCGTCGAGGCCGACTGCTCGCTCGTCGGCGGTGAAACTGCCATCCTGCCCGACTTCTACGCCCCTGGCGACTACGACATGGCCGGCTTCTGCACCGGTGTCGTCGAACGCGACCACATCATCGATGGTCGCCACGTTCGCGTCGGCGATGTCGTCATCGGTCTGGCCTCCAGCGGTCTACACTCCAACGGCTACAGCCTCGCCCGCAAGGTCGTCTTCGAGCACGCTGGCCTGAAGGTCGACGATCACATTCCCGAGCTGGGTACTACCGCCGGCGCTGCCTTGCTCGAACCCACGCGCATCTACGTCCGCGCCCTCCGCAGCGTTCTGGCCAACTACCCTTTCAAACGCCGGGTGGTGCGTGGCCTGGCCCACATCACTGGCGAGGGACTCGAAGGCAACGTGCCTCGCGTGCTGCCCGCTGGCCGACGGGTGACCATCCGCAAGAACGCCTGGCCCGTCCTGCCCATCTTCCCCTGGCTGCAGCGCCTCGGTAACGTCGACGAGTCGGAGATGTTCACCGTCTTCAACATGGGCATCGGCTTCGTGATGATCGTCAGCGAGTACTACGCCGAAAGCATCGTCCGCCACCTCGGCGACGAGGGCTGTCCGGCCTACGTCATCGGCGAGGTCACCGCCGGCGAACCTGGCGTCGATCTGGTGTAGCTCACACGCGCAGCATCGCAATCGTCTGGTGCGTGGCCGCCTCGATGCGTTCCTCCCAGCGGGCGTCATCGGGGCGGAACGGGAACAGGATCCCGCGCGAGCTATTCACCACCGCACCCATCCCATCGGGCCGAAAAGCCGGTCGCACGTCGTCGGCCGTGCCGCCCTGCGCGCCGAAGCCCGGCACCAGGAACGGCACCTCGGGCATCTGCTCGCGCAGTAGTCGCAGCTCGGCCGGGTACGTGGCGCCGACCACCGCACCTACATCGCCCAACCCGTGTTGCCCCAGGTTCTCGCGCGACCATGCTGCCACCGCCGCCCCCACGTGCTGATACAGCGGCCGGCCATCTTCCACGCGCAGATCCTGAAACAACCCCGCGCCGGGATTGCTCGTCCGCACCAGGACGAACAGGCCCGCCCCGCACTTCCGCGCGCTGACCAGGAACGGCTCGATGGCGTCGCGTCCCAGGTAGGGGCTGACCGTGCAGGCGTCGGCTTCCCAGATGCGGAACGCCGCCTCGGCGTACGCCGTCGCGGTCGAGGCGATGTCATTCCGCTTGCCATCGAGGATGGTCAGCAAACCCAGGTTGCGCGCCTTGCGCTGCAGTCGGGCCAGCGCGGCGAACCCCTCGGGGCCGCACGCCTCGAAGAACGCCGCCTGCGGCTTGACCACCGGCACCAGCGGCGCCACGATGTCCAGCACGCGCGAGCAGAACTCCTCGAACCCCGCCGCGATCCGTCCTGGGCTTTCTCCTCCATGTCGGATCTGAATTTCACGCGGCAACTGCTCCCAGCGCGGATCCAGCCCCACACACAGGGCGTTCCCACAGCGGCGGATGGCGGCACACAGACGATCAGCAAAGTGTTCCATGTCTCGTTCTCCCAGCCAGGCCATTGTAGCAAGTCGTCGCCGCGGAAAATCTGCTGGCCTCCTCCGTCGTCACCGGCCATACTCACAGAAGTGCCCCAGCTTCTCGGAGACTCTCCCATGTCCGACTCCCGCCGCAACTTCCTCGCCTCGTCCCTCGCCGCTGGTGCGGCTTTGGGGCTCGCCTCCGCCGAAGATGCCGACAAGACCGGCCTCGCCACCCGCCCCCTGGGCAAGACCGGCGAACGTGTCTCGCTGCTCTGCCTGGGCGGCTGGCACATCCGCTCCGTCAAGGACGATGACGAGGCCATCAAGATCATGCACACCGCCCTCGACAATGGCCTCACCTTTTTCGACAACGCCTGGGACTACCACGATGGCGCCGCCGAGGAACTCATGGGCAAGGCGCTCGCCGCCCCCGGCATGCGCAAGAAATGCTTCCTCATGACCAAGAACTGCGGCCGCGATGCTCGCGTCGTCAAGCAGCACCTCGAGGATAGCCTCCGCCGTCTCCGCACCGACGTCATCGACCTCATGCAGTTCCACGAGATTAACTACGATAACGATCCGGAATGGCTGGTGGAGAAGGGTGGCCTCGGCGTCCTCCTCGATGCCAAGAAGGCCGGCAAGATCCGCTACCTCGGCTTCACCGGCCACAAGGATCCTCGCATTCACCTGCAGATGCTCGACGTCCACAAGTGGGACACCGTCCAGATGCCGATCAATATTTGCGACTGGCACTATCGCAGTTTCGCTCGCGGCGTCGTCCCCGAGGCCAACAAACGCGGCATCGGTGTCATCGGCATGAAGAGCCTCGCCGGCGGCAGCGACGGCAAGGGCCGCCTCGTCACCTCTGGCGTCTGCACCGTCGAGGAAGCCCTCACCTACTCGCTCAGCCAGCCCATCTCCAGTCTCGTCGTCGGCATCGATTCCATGAAGATCCTCGAGCAGGATCTTCGCATCGCTCGCGCCTTCAAGCCGCTCGACGAAGCTACCTTCAAGAAGCTCGTCGCTCGCGTCAAGGAACACGCCGGCGATGGCCGCCACGAACGCTTCAAGTCCACCCAGTTCTACGATGGCCCCTACCACCGCGAGCAGCACGGCCTGACCGTCAAGGATGTCAATGGGTAGGCGATCCTGTCGCTCATCGGCACGCTCGCCCTAGCCGGCCGTTCGCCGCTCGTTCAGGCGGTTCAGCTTGTTGTACATCGTCTTCAGGCTGATCCCCAGCTCGGCGGCGGCCGACGTCTTGTTGCCTCCGTGCTTCTCCAGCACGCGCAGCAGATGTTCCATCTCGATCACCTCCAGTGTCTTGGGGGTGTCATCGTACATCGCCGTCGACGCCGGGGCGCCCGTGGCATAGCCTCCGCGCATCGCCGCGGATGCCGCCGCCTGCACGACCTCCGGTGGACGACGCACCAGGTGCGGCAGATGCGCCGGCGTGATTTTGTTTCCACCCGCCAGGATGAAGGCATGCTCCATCACGTTCGCCAGCTCGCGCACGTTGCCCGGCCAGTCGTGGTCGTGCAGCGCCTTCAGCACCTCCGGGGTCAGCAGGTTGATCACCTGGTCCGGGGGACGTCGCGCCGCTCGCGCCAGCAGGAACAACGCCAGCTCCGGAATGTCGCTCCGCCGTTCGCGCAGCGGTGGCAGCCGGGCCTCGAACGTGTTGATGCGGAAGTAGAGATCCTCGCGGAACGTCCCTTCGCGGATCATCTGCCGCAGGTCGCGGTGCGTCGCGCACACCACCCGCACGTCGGTCTTCACCGGGATCGACTCGCCAACGCGCAGCACTTCCTTCGATTCGAGGAAGCGCAGCAGCTTCACCTGCAGATTTTTCGGCAGCTCGCCCACCTCGTCGAGGAAGACGGTGCCCCCGTTGGCCACCTCGAAGATACCCTTGTGATCCCGATCCGCACCGGTGTAGGCGCCCTTGCGATGACCGAACAGCTGGCTCTCCACCAGGTGCTCCGCCAGCGCGCCGCAGTTCACCGGGATGAACGGCATGTTGGCCCGGTGCGAATACTGCCAGATGGTCCGCGCCGCCAGCTCCTTGCCGCAACCCGTCTCGCCCAGGATCAGCACCGTCGCTTCCGTGGGCGCCACCATCGACAGGAACCGATGCACCTCCTGCATCGCCGGCGACTTGCCCAGCAGGATGCTCGGCCCCTCGGCGTTCTGCACCCGGTTCTCCAGCGCGATGTTCTTGTGCTTCAGGTCACGCCGGTCGGCGATGCGCGTCAGCACCGCCTCGATGTCCGCCAGCTTGCACGGCTTGGTGATGTAGTCTGCCGCTCCCAGCCGCATCGCCTGCGTCGCCGTCTCGATGGAGGCGTGCCCCGTCATCACCACCGCCTCGGTGTCCGGGCTCACCTTCTTCAGGTAGTCCAGCACGTCCAGGCCCGACAACCCCGGCATCCGCAGATCCAGAATCGCCGCGTCGAACGTCGTCTTCTCCAGCGTTTTCAGTGCGGCTCGCCCATCTTCGCACACCGTGACATGGTGCCCCAGCCGCGGCAGTTCCGACCGCATGAACTCCCGCAGCGACATCTCGTCATCCACGAACAGCACGCGCAGGCTCCGGTGTGCCCCGGCGCCCGACTGCCCCCCGCGACTCTGGTTGTGTCCTGTCATGCTTCCTGCTCCTCGGCCGGCCTCGTCCCTGATGCCGGTCCACTGTCGCTCACGCCGCCCGCGCCACCGCCGCTGGCTGCCCGATCGTCACGACCGAGACCGCCTCCTGCGGTTGCATGGGCAAACGGATGGTGAACGTGCTTCCCTGTCCCGGTCCCGTGCTGCTCGCCTCGATCTCTCCACCATGCTGCGTGATCACCAGGTGGCTGATCGTCAGACCCAGTCCCGTTCCCTTCCCGGATCGGCTCCGCGTGAAGAACGGCTCAAAGATGTTGTCCAGCACCTCCTGCGACATGCCTACACCCGTGTCAATGAACCGCAGCTCGGCCCGCCCTTCGCGTTGCCCCAGGCGGATCGTCAGCCGGCCCGTCTCGTCCATGCTCTCCAGAGCATTCACCACCAGATTCAGAATCACCGACTTGATCTCTTCTCCGTTCACCCACGCGCTGATGCGCCCGCCGGCCCGGTCGGTCGGCGTCTCGAAGACAATCTGCTTGCCCTTGTGGCTGGGCAGATGCTGCGTCACGTCCAGCACGGCCTGCACCAGCGAACGCAGGTCCGTCATCTCCCGCTTCGGCTCGCCCGTCCGGCTAAACTCCAGCAGCCGTTCGGTGATGTTCTTGCAGCGAAACGCCTCTTCCTGAATCATCTTCAGATACTTGCGGAAGATGTCGTGCTCCTCGCGCGACCGGCCCGGCATCCGCATCGGTTGCATCAGCTCGCCCAGCCGCGCCTCCAGCGCCTCGCTGCAAAAGGCGATCGACGCCAGCGGATTGTTGATCTCGTGCGCCACGCCCGCCGCCAGGAAGCCCACCGACGCCAGCCGCTCCGACCGCACCAGCTGTCGGCTGCGCTCGTTCACCTGCCGGGCCAGGTCCGCGTACAGCGCGCATAACCGCCCCAGCATGTCGTTGAACGCCCGTCCCAGGTCTTCCATCTCGTCGCCCGAGTTCAGCATGATGCGATGGTTCAGATCGCCCCCGGCCACGCGCCCGACTCCGACCTCCAGGTCGCGAATCGGATTGAACACCCAGGCATAGAACGACCGCATCAGCCCGGCCATGATCAACAGGCCGACAATGCTCGACGGAATGATGATCCACAGCGACACCTGGTAGTGCCGCCGCGACTCGCCGAGTCGTTGGCCCAGCTCATCTTTCAGGTGATCCAGCAGATCGACCGCATCCTGCCGCAGCCGCGAGGCCGGGCCGGACAGCGCCGCCAGATGCCGTTCCTTCATCTCCGGACTGTTGGGCACCGCCGCGGGGGTCACCAGCGCCAGCACCGCCTTCTGAAACTGATCGAGATCTTCGCGCAGCCGTTCGATGAGCGCCTTTTCGTACAGCCCACGCCGCGGATCGCGGTTGGCCGTCAGGTTCTCGTCCAGCTGTTGCTCGTAGGCCCGCAGCACCTCGCGCAGCTTGCGAATCTCCCCCGGCAGACGCTGATGGTTTTCCACCAGGTCGAAGGCATTCTCAGGAGTGACCAGCTCGTACACCGCGCTGCGTAGCTCCTCGGCCGCGACCAGCTCGGCCAGCCGGGCGCGAATGCTATTCATTGTCACGTAGTTCGACCACAACCCGCGCGAGGTCCCCAGCAGCAGCAGTGCCATGATGAGCACCACCAGCCCCAGACCCAGCGACAACTTGTGGCGGATTCGCCAGCGTGAGGCCACAGAAGACCTCCTTCCCCGATCGCGTCCCGGATCAATCCCCCGATCCGGACCATCGACCGAGGCCGACTCTAGCAGATCCTCCATTTCCGGGGGAGGCCAACTTGACCCACGAGTCCTCATCCTCCCCCCGCTTCGCTCCTCTCGCCCTCTCGCCCGTTTTTCCCCGTTTGCTGACGGTGGCACGCACGCCGTTCGATGCCCCAGGCTGCCACCCCACCGTTATTCTCCGTTTGCTGACGGTGGCGCCCATCGCCCGATGGCTCACCGTTACCCCTTGTTTGTTGACGGTGTCACTCATGCCCATGAACGCCCGACGTTGCCACCCTACCGTTACGCTCCGTTTGTTGACGGTGACGCTCATCGCCCGATCACTCCCGTGTGCCGACGGCGCACCCCCACACCGACGCCTGGCGCGCCACCCCGCACTCTACCAGTTCTTCCCGCACTTCCCGGAGAGCAGTATTGCTGCCAATCTCTCGCTCACGCGAACAGCTGCCCCACCTGCACCCGAATGCCCGGCAACACCTCCGGCAGCGTCAGCTCGTCCCCGTTGTGCAACGTCTGCGGCAGCTCCTCCTGCCGATACACCAACGCACTGCTCGTCGCCGCATCGAGCGCCACCACGACGCGCACGCCACTCTGCAGATACTCCCCCATCCTGGCGAACAGCTCCCCCCACCGATCCGACGGTGACTTCACCTCCACCACCAGATCCGGCGCGCTACTGTGGAACCCGCGTGGCACCGCCTCGTTTCGCGGCAGCCGCTCGTAGCCGTAGAACAGCACGTCCGCACCGCGTACCGACTCCGGCCCCGTCTTCACAAACGAGCCATTCGACGCCACCCGCCCCAGATCGTGCTGTTTGACATGCGCGAAGAGCAGCGCCCCGATGGTCATGCAGATGGTCCCATGTTCCAGCGCTGGCCTGGCCACCTCCTTGACGACGCCCTCGACCAGCTCGACGCGCTCCCCTGCATACCGCGCCGCAAATTACTCCGCCGTCAACCGTGACACCACCGGCGCCACCGGAGGACTGCTGCTCACCACGGAAGTGGGTGTCATCATCTCTCTCCCAAACGCACGAGGATACACCCGCGCAGCCTACCAACGCTGCATCCAGCGGACAACCGCGCTCACGGCGCCTTGCCCTTCTGCTTCGCCTCGGCCGCCTGCAGTCGCTTCTTCAACGCTGCATTGTCGGGATCATCCTTCAGCATCCGCCGCAAATGAAACGCCGCCGCGAACCACTGGCCTTCTTTCTCATTCGCGTCCGCCTTCTCGCCGTGATAGCGCAACCGCTCCGCCCGATCAGGAAACGGCCAGGGCGAACCTTCTGGCATCGGCTGAAGAAGATCGACGACGTAGACAGTTCCACCATCAGATTTGGCAGAGAATCGACCAGCAGGAGAAATAGCCGAACCGGACGCGGAAAGCGGCGGCGGGTTGTTCGCCTCAGCTGGTTGCCCCGTGATCACGTCCCAGGCCAGCAACTTGCCGGTAGCATCCCGAGCAAATGCTTTCGTTCCATCCGGGCTGAAGCCCACGCTGGTCACAGGAAGTGTGTGCCCCAGAAGCGTGAGCACAGAGGTGCCCTTGTCCGCATTCCTCACCTTCTCCGCATCCCACACCTTGGCTGTTTTGTCTTCGCTCCCGGTGAGGATGCGTGTGCCATCGGGGCTGAAGCACACGCTAGTCACCCCGTCTGTGTGCCCCTGGAGCGTGAGCACGGGGGTGCCTTTCTCCGCATCCCACACCTGCACCGTGCTGTCCCCACTCCCGGTGAGGATGCGTTTGCCATCGGGGCTGAAGCACACGCTGGTGACAGAAGCTTTGTGTCCCTGGAGCGTGAGCACAAGGGTGCCCCTCTCCGCCTCCCATACCTTGGCCGTTTTGTCTCCGCTCCCGGTGAGGATGCGTTTGCCATCGGGGCTGAAGCACACGCTAGTCACCCCGTCTGTGTGCCCCTGGAGCGTGAGCACGGGGGTGCCTTTCTCCGCATCCCACACCTGCACCGTGCTGTCCCCACTCCCGGTGAGGATGCGTTTGCCATCGGGGCTGAAGCACACGCTGGTGACAGAAGCTTTGTGTCCCTGGAGCGTGAGCACAAGGGTGCCCCTCTCCGCCTCCCATACCTTGGCCGTTTTGTCTCCGCTCCCGGTGAGAATGCGGTTGCCATCGGGGCTGAAGCACACGCTGGTGACAGAAGCTTTGTGTCCCTGGAGCGTGAGCATGGGGGTGCCCTTCTGCGCGTCCCACACCTGCGCCGTGTGGTCAAGGCTCCCGGTGAGGATGCGTTTGCCATCGGGGCTGAAGCACACGCTGCTTACCATGCTTGTGTGCCCCTCGAACGCGAGCAAGGGCGTGCCCTTCTGCACATCCCACACCTTCGCCGTGAGGTCATGGCTCCCAGTGAGGAAGCGTGTGCCATCGGGGCTGAAGCACACGCTACTCACAGTGCCTGTGTGCCCCGGGTGCGTGAGCACGGAGGTGCCCTTCTTCACATCCCACACCTTCGCCGTGTGATCATAACTTCCGGCGAGGATGCGTGTGCCATCGGGGCTGAAGCACACACTGCTCACCATGCCTGTGGGCCCCTCGAGCATAAGCATGGGGTTGCCTCTCTCCGCATCCCACATCTTCGCTGTCCTTTCATAGCTCCCCGTGGTGAGGATACGAGTGCCATCCGGGCTGAAGCACACGCTGTTCACAATGCCTGTGTGCCCCTCGAGCGTGACCAAGGGTGTGCCCATCTCCGCATCCCACACCCTGGCCGTGTTGTCTCCGCTCCCGGTGAGGATGCGTGTGCCATCCGGGCTGAAGCACACGCTGGTCAAACCGAATGGGTGCTGAAGCGTGAGCACAAGAGTGCCTTTCTTTGCATCCCATACCTTCGCCGTCCTGTCATGGCTTCCGGTGAGGATGCGAGTGCCATCGGGGCTGAAGCACACGCTGGTCACACCGTCCGTGTGCCCCAGGAGCGTGAGCACGGGGGTGCCCTTCTCCGCATCCCACACCTTCGCCTCCCCTGGTTTATTGCTATTATTGTGCTCACCGCTTCCAGTGAGGAAGCGTGTGCCATCGGGGCTGAAGCACACGCTGCGCACACCGAATTGGTGCTGGAGCGTGAGCACAAGAGTGCCTTTCTTTGCATCCCATACCTTCGCCGTCCTGTCATGGCTCCCGGTGAGGATGCGGTTGCCATCGGGGCTGAAGCACACGCTGAGCACAGAGTCTCTGTGCTCCTGGAGCGTGAGCAGGGATGTGCCCATCTCCGCATCCCACACCTTGGCTGTTTTGTCATGGCTTCCGGTGAGGATGCGTGTGCCATCCGGACTGAAGCACACACACCTCACCTGATCTGTATGCTCCTGGAGCGTGAGCAGGGATGTGCCCATCTCTGCATCCCACACCTGCGCTGTGTGGTCCCAACTCCCGGTGAGGATGCGTTTGCCATCCGGACTGAAGCACACGCTGCTCACCATGTTTGCGTGCCTCAGGAGCGTGAGCACGGGGGTGCCCTTCTCGGCATCCCACACTTTCGCCGTGTGGTCATAGCTCCCGGTGAGGATGCGTCTGCCATCGGGGCTGAAGCACGCGCTGGTCACCCCCTTCGTGTGCCCTTCGAGCGTGAGTACGAGGGTGCCTTTCTCTGCATCCCACAGCTTGGCCGTTTTGTCCTCGCTCCCGGTGAGAATGCGTTTGCCATCCGGGCTGAAGCCCACGCTGCTCACACCGAACGTGTGCTGGAGCGTGAGTACGAGGGTGCCCTTCTCCACATCCCACAGCTTCGCCGTTTTGTCTTCGCTCCCGGTGAGAATGCGTCTGCCATCGGGGCTGAAGCACACGCTGCGCACAGTGTCTGTATGTCTCGGGAGCGTGAGTATGAGAGTGCCCCTCTCCGCATCCCACAGCTTGGCCGTTTTGTCCACACTCCCGGTGAGGATGCGTTTACCTTCCGGGCTGAAGCACACGCTGGTCACAGGGTCTGTGTGCCCCTGGAGCGTCAGCACGGACTTGCCTTTTTCCGCATCCCACACTTTCGCCGTGTTGTCCCAACTTCCGGTGAGGATGCGTTGGCCATTCGGGCTGAAACACACGCTGGTCACAGGGTCTGTGTGCCCCTGGAGCGTGAGTACGGGGGTGCCCCTCTCCGCATCCCACACCTTGGCAGTTCTGTCCTCGCTCCCGGTGAGAATGCGTCTGCCATCGGGGCTGAAGCACACGCTGCGCACACCGTTCGTGTGCTGGAGCGTGGACACGAGGGTGCCCTTCTCGGCATCCCACACCTTCGCCCTGGTGTCAAGGCTCCCAGTTAGGATGCGTGTGCCATCCGGGCTGAAGCACACGCTGGTCACAGTAAATCTGTGACCCTGGAGGGAGAGGAATTCCTGCCCCTTCTCGGCATCCCACACCTTCGCGGTGTGGTCCCAACTCCCGGTGAGGATGCGTTTGCCATCTGGGCTGAAGCACACACTGGTCACACCGCTCGAATGCCCCCGGAGAGGGAGCAGGAGGGTGCCCTTCTCCGCATCCCACACCTTGGCCGTGTGGTCATAGCTCCCGGTGAGGATGCGTTTGCCATCGGGGCTGAAGCACACGCTGCGCTCATTGCCTGTGTGCCCCATGAGTGTGAGCAGAGGGGTGCCCCTCTCCGCATCCCATACCTTGGCGGTTTTATCTTCGCTTCCGGTGAGGATGCGTGTGCCATCGGGGCTGAAGCACACGCTGGTCACAGGGGCTGTGTGCCCCTGGAGCGTGAGCATGGGTGTGCCCTTCTCCGCATCCCACACCTTCGCCGTGTTGTCCATGCTCCCGGTGAGGATACGTTTGCCATCCGGGCTGAAGCATACGCCGCGCACGGAGGCTTTGTGCCCCTGAAGCGTGAACACGGGGGTGCCCCTCTCCGCATCCCACACTTTCGCCTTGTTGTCCCAGCTACCGGTGAGAATGCGTTTGCCATCCGGACTGAAGCACACGCTGGTCACAGAGCCTGTGTGCCCCGGGAGGATCTGTTGGCTGGAATCGAATCGCAAGCGAAGATGACCATGTTCCCAGCCACGCAGATCCCACTGGCATTCGTTTAGATGCCGGTATGCACCCGTTGCGATGCTCTTGTTTAACCCTGTCTGGGCTAGCACCAGCTTGCCCACATAATTCGTCCACTCCAATTTGCGCTGGTGTTCCTTTGCCTCGTTGGCGCTGCGTACCGCTTCCTCGCGCTTCTCTTCCGTGTCTTGCTTCGCCTGCTGGGCAGCGAGGGCCTCCTGGCGCGCCTGGTAGGCAAACCACCTCGACACCGCCACGCCAGCCGTCAACGTCCCCAGCAACGCCACCGCCAGCGCCGCCACCACCGTGTGACGCCACACCCCCTTCACGCCTCGCTCGTCCGCGATGCCTGCCTCAGTCTCCTGTTCAGCATCCGGCGGAGGCGTCGTGACATCGTCCTGCGCAGTGGCTTCTATCCGGCGTGCCTCGATCTCTCGACGCACCTCCTCCAGCATCTCCGGACACTCGGCGCACAGCCGTTCCGGCGAGATCTCTTCTCCGCGTTCCCGCGCAGCTTCCCAGCGATCCAGCAACTCCCGTAGCGATGGCGACGACATGGTGGCGACTTCCCAGGCGTGGATTGTGCTTGAGGATTTCCCTCAGCCTACCATCACCCCGGTCGCCTGACCAGCACGCACTCACCGCACCCGGTACGGCTCCATCTTCGGGCCCAGCCAGTCGATGATCTTCGGCAGCATCCGCAACGCCGTCATCACACTGTGATGCCCGTTCGGATCGTAATCCACACTCACTTCCACGCCGCGCTGCTTCGCCACGTACAGGAAGCTCTCCACCTGCGCATCCAGGTTAAACTCGTCCTGCCCACCGTAGGCGATGTAGAACTCCGCGAAGCCCGGCCCGATCTTCAGCCGCTCCAGCAGTTCGATGGGGTTGTCCATCGACACCAGCGCCAGCGTCTCCGGATTGTTCTTGCCGTACAACGGCTCGATCATCGCTCCCAGGCGAATCCGCACCAGCCCGCCGCACAGCTTGCCGATCACTTCGCTGCAGTCGTTGAAGTCGGTCCGCCAGCCCCAGTGAGCCGGGTCGAAGTTGCCGAAGTAACCCTGGCAGGTGTGCGTCCAGCGCACGTTCAACGGCGGGGCAAACGCCGCCGCCACGCCGAACTTGTCGCGATGCTTCATCACCTTGCAGATCGCCGCCGCCCCACCCATGCTCGCGCCCAGCAGCGCGTGCGCCTCCGGCTCGGGGCGAATCGGATAGTTCGCCATCAGGAAGCTGTACACGTCATCCACCAGGTAATCCTGGAACCGCCCCAGCTTGCTGTTGATGTAGAACGTCCCCTTCGTTACCAGCACGTCGTGCCCCGACACCGTCGCATCGGGGGCGGCGATGATCATCGGCGGCAGCTTCCTTCGCGATCGCCCGGTCCAGTGGCTTCACCACCAGCTCCAGGAAGTTGATCTCGTCCGAGAGAAACCCGTGTAGGTAGATGCACAGCGGATAGCACTTCCGCGCGTCGTACCCGGGCGGCAGATACACGTACATATCGCGCTTCTGACACAGCGCCGGCGCCCAGAAGCGGTGATCCACCCCATGGTTGGCCGTGTGGTCGATCAACTGCCCCTTCAGGCACAGATTGACCCGCACCGCCCCCAGCGGACGCGGAACTAAGTGCGCTCGCACCCCGGTGGCCCCCGCCAGGCCGATCAGGATCACCGCCAGCCACTTCCTGTGCATCGTGTTGCTGCCTCCTGCTCTGGGTGGTCCATCACTGCGGTCGATAAGGCTCCAGCTTCTCGCGCAGCCAGTCGATCATCTTCGGCAGCATCTTCGCCGCCGTCTCCGAACTGTGTTGCCCATGCGGATCGTAGTCCACACCCACCGCTACTCCGCGCTGCTTCGCTCGATGCAAAAAGCTCTCGATCTGCGCGTCGAGGTTGAACTCGTCCTGCCCGCCGTACGCCACGTAAAACTCGGCGAAGCCCGGCCCGATGTTGTAGGCGTCCAGCAGCTCGATGGGGTTCTCCTTCGCCACGTCCCCCGCCATGTCGGGGTTCTTCCGCCCGAGGATCGGGTACAGGAACGTGCGCATCCGAATCTTCACTCGCCCGTTGAAGAAGATGCCGATCGGCTCGTGTCCATCGCTGAAGTCCGTCCGCCAACTCCAGCATTGGGGGTCGAAGTTATCGAAGTAGCAACCCCGACAGCTGATCCAGCGCAGATTCAACGGCGGCGCAAAGCAGGCAGCCACCCCGAACCTGTCGCGGTAGCGCATCACCAGCCGAAACGCCGCCCCGCCTCCCATGCTCACGCCCAGCAGCGCATGCGCCTCCGGCTCCGGACGGATTGGGTAGTTGCACAGGAGGAACTTGTAGACATCCTCGACGAAGTAATCCTCGAACTTGCCCAGCTGGCTGTTCAGATAGAACGTCCCGGTCGTAGTCAGGCAGTCGTACCCCCCCGGGCTCGCGTCGGGGGCCGCAATGATCATCGGTGGCAGTTTCCCGCACGCTATCGCCTCGTCGAACGGGTGGACCACCTCTTTCAGGAAGCCCCACTCGTCCGCCAGGAACCCGTGCATGTAGATGCCCAGCGGGTACTTCTTCGTCGGATCGTAGCCCGGCGGCAGATAGACGTACATCGCCCGTTTCTGCCGCAGCGCCTTGCTGTAGATCCGCCGGTCCTTCCCGTGGTTCGCGGTGTGATCGACGACGTATCCTGCCAGTTTCCGATTGGTCTTCACCAGGGCGAAAGGCCGCGGCAGCAGATGCGAATCTGCCGGACCGATGGCCACGATCCCAATCAACAGTGCGAGTATCCCCGCGCGAGGCGGCTTCATGGTGTTCTCCAGGGGAACACCTTACCTATCGTCGCGCCAGCAGGCACCTCGCCACTCCGACCCAGCCGACCAGGCAGGGCAGGGGACTCTCTCCCGCGCCAGCCGGCACGACCGGTGCGTCAGAACGGCTGCCCCGTCCCCGGGATCTCCAGGCCGAACCCGTCCAGATCCACGTCTTCACCCTTTTCCGGCTCGCCGAACCCGCCGCGCTCCACGCCCACCCGCACAAACGCCCAAAGGCTCGCCTGCTCGCCGTTGTGGTCGTATCCCGCGTCGTCCACGTCGCCCTCGATCAGCCAGCGCCACACCCGGCGCTCGCTGCCCGCTTCCGCTTCTTCCTGCCAGCCCTTCAACACGCGCGCCACCGCTTGCAAGGCCACCCGACAGGTCTTCGGATCGGTCACCGATAGTCGCCGCTCCTCGGCCGTTTCCTCCACCTCCACGCGGGGCAGCGTCCGCAGCGCATCGAACAACTTGTGCTCGAGCTGAATGGCACGCCAGGGCGACCACAGGTGAAAGACGACCCGGGGGGTCTCGAAGGCCATCCCATAAAAGTCAAAGCGCATGGCACCGCCCCTCGTCGTGGGGACTATGCGATTCCGGAACTTTCCTCATCGTATCCGCCGGTCCCCATACCCGGTAGGGCGCCGTCGTCTTAGCCCGGCACTGCCGGCGCCGGGCTTTCCGATCGAGCCAGCCGCAGCGATTCTGCGGGCGCCTTCCGCACCGTCGCCGGCGCAGCCATCGCCAGGTAGACGCCGTAACCTACCAGCCCCAGCACCCAGCTCATCAGTCGTTGCACCAGCGAGGCCAGCACTCCTGTCGCCTCCGACGCGCAGAACAGCACATACAGCGCCGCAAAGCCCCACTCGCCGCCACCCGCCCCGCCTGGGGTTGGCACCAGCGCCTGCATCACCAGCCCAATCGGCACCAGCAGAAAATGCTGCAACAACGTCGGCGTCGTCCCCAGCTCCGGGCTACCCAGCACGCCCGCACAGCACCAGAACGCCACCACGAACCCCACCTGGCCTACCCATGTCAGCCCCAGCACCTTCGCCACCGCCAGCTGTCGGCATCGATACATCCACACCGACCGCCATAGTTCGCTCGCCGTCGCGCCCACACCCGGCAGCTTCTCCAGCCGGCCGGCAAATCGCTGCGCCCGATGCTCCGGCAGTAGTCCCAGCACCAGCCAGATCGTCGCGCTGACTCCCACAATCGTCATGGCCAGCAACACGATGGCCCGCGCCACCGGCGCAGCGGGTCCTGTCAACCAGCCCAGCGCCCAGAACAGCCCACCCAGCAGCGCCACGAACCACACCAGCCCCCACAGGGCCAGCACCCGATCCATGATCACCGTCGCCACCGCCGCCGTCCGCCGATTCTGCGTCCGCGCCAGCGCTGCCGCCTTGATGATGTCGCCGCCCACCGCTCCAGGCAGGAAGGTGTTGAAAAAGATGCCCACCAACCCATACCGCAGGGCATCGCGGAACTCCAGCTCCAGGTCCAGCGCCCTCACCAGCAAATGCCAGCGCACCAGCGTGATAAAGATGGCCACCAGGTAGACCGCGAACCCACCGATCAGAAAGCCAAGGTGGATCGGCTGATTTTCGACGACGTGCCGCTGCCAGACATAGCCCAGCCCGCGGGCATCGATCCGCCCCGGTACCGCCGAGGTTGCCGCCACCAGCGGCGCCACGCTCGGCGAGGCACCCAGCCCCACCGTACTGCCCGCCAGCGCCGCGATGGCCCGGGTCGGCGTCGGCGCCCAGTTGGCCCGCACCACCCACACCAGAAGCCCCACAGCCAGGAGATACTTGCTGACATCGAGTAGCAGTCGGCGATTCACGAGCTGGCATCCTTTCACGTAGGCGTGGGCTCCGGTTCGGCACTGGCGCAAGTCTAGTTCACATTCCGCCCCCAGGCCGATTTCTCCCTCCGCCCCGCATTGTGCGACGCCCCCACCTCCCATGTCGAGACGAACCTGGCTGCCCCCTCAGATCTTTGCTCCACCCCCGTTGACAGCCGTCCCGCCCCCTGCTACATTTCTGGTGGTTGGGGCTGTGGCGCAGCTGGGAGCGCGCTTGAATGGCATTCAAGAGGTCAGGGGTTCGATCCCCCTCAGCTCCACTAGAAGGCTCGCTGTCAGAGGATGACAGCGAGCCTTTTCTTTTGTCCTGGCAACGACTTACGTCAACCATATCCGGATGTTCACATCCTGTACTCTTGTCCCCAGTTGTCTCGATTTGCGACGGCTTGCACGCCTGCGCAGCAAGATCTAGTGCAAGCTGGAGTGCAAGCTGACGAGGCGGCTCAGTCCCTCCCGTCGTCCCCGTTGCCTTTTCGGATGCGTTCGTCCGCAACGCCAGCGAGGGTAGCGATTCGACCGCGCCGGCCACGTCGAGCAACCGCGGATCGGTGTACACGCCCATGGTCAACTTGATGTCGCTATGCCTCATGGCGGCCTGTGCGGTCCGCGGCGAGACGCCGGCCTTGCTCAGCATGGTGCCGAACGTCGTTCGCAGTGCGTGAACGTCCACGGTCCGGCCCCGGTCGTCGCGCTTGGGTATCCCAGCGGCCGCCAGGTCGCGGTCGAGGATACGACGCAACCCGGCCGGAACGGCAAATAGGGGTTCATCGGCCGACAGCCGGAAGGGCAGGGCCATCCCCTTCGGCCTTGTCGCGGTCTGACGTTTGTGGAGTCGGTCGGCAAGCCAGTGGCGCAGGTCGTCCGCCAGGTCGCGCCGGAGTGGGATCGTAGACCCCTCGCCGTTCTTCTCGTCGGCCGCGTCCAGTTCGATCCGTGGCGGCTCGTCGTCGAGGTGAACTTGCCCGATGGTCAGCGTCGCCAGCTCGCCCTTGCGGAGTCCGGTCAGCACCAGCGTCTTGTAGATCAGGGCACGTTCACGCCCCAGCTCGTCGAGGTGGGCTTTCGTCTCATCGGCCAACCGGGCGGCTTGCTGGCCGGAACGTCGGCCCGTGCGAATCGTCATTGCATCCATCAACGGCCGTCTGCGCGCCACGTCGAGCAACCGCGTCAGTTCGTCCTCGGTCAAGGCTCGACGCCGTCGCCGTGGGTCGCTCTTCTCGTCGGCCTTCGGCAGCAACGCGACGGGATTGGAGACGAGCCGGCCGGTCCGCACGCACCAGTTCGCGAAGCCGACGAGCGCGTTCCTGTGGGCATTCCGCGACCGGGCCGACATCCCCTCTCGTTCCCGGCTCGTCAGCCAGCGCTCCATCGTGGTAGCGTTCAGGTCCGATAGCCGGCCGATCTCGCATTCCCTCGACAGTCGTTCCAGGTATCGCCGGGTGTTCTCCCGATGTACTTCGCTGGTGTCGGCCGCCTTCAGATGTTCGACGTAGTCCTCGATATGGTTCCTCACTCCGGCCGCCTGGTGAGCGATCGCCAACCGCTCCGACGCCGTCAGGATACCCGCCTTCACCTTCTCGACGGTCCGTTCCCATTGTGCCAGGACATGATCGGCCGCCTGTTTGTCTCGACAGCCCGTCGGGCGTTCCACCAGCAACCCGGCCTCGTCGCGGTAGCGGCCGTAATAGGTCGCCGTCTCGATCAACAGCCGATCGGCTCCATCCTTGCCCGTCGTCACCATCGCTGTGCATAGCTTGCCGCGCCGGTCGCGCCAGCGTGCGACGCGCTGGCCTTTTCGCTCGACGATCTCGGCGTCAGCCGGCATCGGCTTCGTGTAGCTCTTGCGGAACGTCGTCCCCATCGCGTCACCTACCCTTTCCTCGTCGTCGCCATCATCGCCGATCGGCCATCGACGTTCTAGCGGAAACGTCATCTCTGGACAATAGGGGTCAATATACTCTTTCAATCGCTCTAGAAGGCTATTAGAGACGTTCGGCCGTCGAGGCGGCCCGACGGTCGTCTGAATGCCTCCGATCGCCTCTGGCGACATCCTGGCGGCCTTCTGGCCGTTCGGCCGTCGAGTCGCCAGCGTGTCGACGTGCCAGCGTGCCGGCCTTGCCGCCTTATCTCCTCAACGCCAGCGGGCGATTGCGACAGCAGGTCGCCCGCCTCGTGTTTCTGGGAAGTAGGACACTGGTGTCCTAAGTGACCGGACACTGGTGTCCGGTAGCTGACCGGACACTGGTGTCCTCTCAGGATGGATTCCGCGGCGTGCCCCGAATGCGGTAGCAGCTTGAACCGCGGTTCGGTCCGCCACGGCGAACGCGACGGACGAGGCCGGCGTGAATCAGACCATCGATAGCCCGCCTGGCGGAACGGTCGGTCAGCCCAGCCCGCCGCGCTCCATGTCCGCCTGGCTCGTCTGGGCGATCCCATCCCGCGGCAGTCGCGGAAAGAATCAACCAGACGCGCACTTCGGCCGGAGTGCAATTCGCCAGGGCGGTGTCGACGAATGCGTTCAGGATGGCGAACCGGCTCGACGGCTTACCTGACTGCGCCTTCCCCTTCGGCTCTCTCCTCGAGGAAGCCGAAGGGGTCGGCCTGGCCGATACCATCGGCGGCGGTTCCATGCCGACCGGAATCGGCTTCGGCGGCGGCAGGTTGATCGGTCGCGGCGTGGTCATACGTCCTCCGGGTAGGGCGGCAACCCCGCGTCCAGGCGTGCGGTGCGACACTGGAAAGAGCCAGGTAGGAACTCCCGGCAAACGGCCGGCCGGTCGTGATAGATCCGGCAACCGCAACGACCGCCAATCGAGCCATCGAGCATGGCACAGACGGTCCGCCCCGATCCTGGTTCGGCCGGCCTGGTCGCCAGTGCGTCGCCGATCACCGGCAGGGCCAACCGTAGGTATCGGCGGGACTCTTTCGGCGTGAGTCCCACATAGGCTTCACGCTGAAACGGATCTTCACAGCAAGCCCCACACGATTGGCAATCCCAGTCGGAAGGCGAATACTCGTCCATCGAGTCGTCATTCATCGATTGATTCCTCCGCGTCCTCCGCGGCCGGCGTGGTACTCGCCCATAATTCGGCAAGGGCGGCCTGCATCCGGCCCGCGTCGGCTTCTTCGCTCGCTTGCCGGCCGGCTTCCTCGACGGTGGCGCGTCGGTCGGCTCGAAGCTTAGCTGGCAGTCGCGATGAAACGTCAACGGAACGTCCATTGTCGCGCTGATGCCGATTCTTGAGGCATTTCAAGATGACGCGGTCGGGGTCGTCGCTGTCGGTACCAAGATGAACACGGAATCGGCTCCGAACTCCAACTCAGAGCTTTCCCTGAACGAGGCGAGCGACAGCCCGTCGCTTAGCTCGATCGGCCCCGGTTGTCCTTCGATCGACCGACCGCGCTTAGGGCAATGATCCCGACGCCAGCGTCCGCGAATCCTCTGAGTGCATCCATCGCGGCATCGACCGCGCGCAGCTGTCGCCATGCTCGCCGCCCGGCTTGATGCGGCACGGGTAGTCGAGGACAAGCAAGTCGGCCTCGACGGCGTCGGCGGCCGCCCGGCCGTTCGCCAGGTCGTATGGCGGCCGGAGGAACGTCAACCGCTCGACGAGCGGGTTCCAGGGTCGCCAGTGCCCCGTCGATCCGCTCCGCATGGTCGGCCGTCAGCTGGCGCGACCGGATTAGCGTCAACTCGACACCGGACAGCCGCGCCAGGATGCGATCGAGCAGCAGGCCGGCGCCCATCTCGACGTTGCAAACGAGACGACCAGCCGCTGGCGTCGCCGTAGGGCATCAATCACCAGCGGCGCCATCGTCAACGCGCGGTTTCCTGGCCTGGCGCCGCCCAGCAAGATGACGTGCCCCGGCCGGCCTCGACGGCGTCGGCCAGTGCCCCGGTTCCGGCCAGGCGGCCAGCGTGGCGGCGCGCGGTGCCGGATAGCGGGTCATCACGCCAGGCGTGCATCGCATCAGCCCCCGGCACGGCGATCGGCGTGGTATAGCGGTGTCCTGGGTGCACCGTGGTCGACCTTGCTCGTTGCCGTCGAACGTCGCTCGGCGAGAGTCCTGGTCGAGGCCGACCTCGGTCAGCAGCTCATGAGCCAGGGCGGCCGTGCATCCCAGCTCGGCGAGGTTCGCGGCCGCGGAGAACAGGTGATGTCGGTCGCCGACCGCCAGATTCTCGCAGCGGATCGTCTCCATCGTCCGGCGCGTCGGCCGGCCTTCCCCCGCGGCGGTCGCGGCCTGGCGTTGAGCGCTTTCCCGCGGCCTCGACGGCAGCGATCTGCGCGGCGGCCGCAGTCGTCACCAGCGTCGGTCGATCGGCTTGCCGCCAGCGGTCGAACCCCGGGAGTTCCCCGTGCCAACTCGGCGAGGCGTCAGGCCTTGATGTAACAACTCGTCATGTCAGCCTGCGGCTGTGAAGTCCAGTTTTCTTGTGCCGTGAATTCGGAGCGAACAACCTGACCTTGTCGAAGACTTCCCCAGGTCGATCATCGCGCAACCTGGGTCGGACGCAGACCGTTTCGCGATCGCGGCGAAGTCGAGGCAGGGCGGCAACTCGCTCAGCGAGGCGCGAAGCCGACCGCCAGGCCTTGCCCTGCACGCTCCAGAACGTCAAGGACATCCCCTCGGCGTCGAGGGATCGGTATCGGCCAGTGCGTACCCGACGAGCCGTCGAGCATCGTTCACGGCGGCGTCGAGGTCGCCTTCGCGGTCGATGTCCTGACCAAAGCCACCGCGACGAGCAGCAGCAGCGCGCAGCCTTTCGTGGTACCGGTCGCTTCGAGGTGTTTCAGAACTCGCGAAGCGACGCGGACAAGTAGGATTCGCAGTCAACTTCGGCTGTGGCGTCGCCTCGGCAGTAGGCCAGAAAGGCGGCGTCGGCCATTACAAGCCGACGCCGTCCCTCAACCCCGCCGAGAACGCGAAACGCGAATCGGCGGGGGTCGCTCATCGCCGATCCCCTCCCCGGCCATACGGGCCGCTCGACGTGTTGCCGCAGGTCAGAGGTTTCTTGCCAGCGGTCGGCCCGGCCGGCCTTCGGCTTGCTCGCCTCATCGGCGGCCGCGGCGTCGTCGCCGTCGTCCTGGTCGTCGTCGTCGGCCTGGTCGTCGTCGCCGTCGGCCTCCTCGGGAGGCGCGAGGGCGTCGGCCTTCTCGACGCCGGCCGCGGTGATCGACTTCGACATTGAACTCGTCGCCGTCGTCGTTCTTCCGGATCACCACCTTCGCGTCGAGCAAAGATTCCGACCGGCAACAGCTTGTCCAGCTGCTCAAACGCGGTGATACCCACCTTCGCCAGGTCGCGGCAATGTCATCGACATCGCGGCGAGTCAGCCAGGAATCAAGCCAGAGTCGCCGGCCGGCGTGGTCGCCGTCTGTTACTTCCAGGGTCAACTTGAAACCCGGCGTGCCGCCGGCTCTCGAACGGCGAGCCGTCGAGGGCCCGCAGCGCAGCGATATTCGCCTGGCAAAGGCGTCAGGTCGCCGCGGCCCTCTGTTGATGCCCAGATTTTCGCCGGGGCTTGTGCGTTTGACCAGAACGTCGCTCAGCTGCCGATGATTCGCAGACATGGCATCCCCATCGGGCCGGTTCGCGTCGCAGGCGTTCCGGCCCGTTGTGTTGAAAAACGGACTTAGAGTAGTTGGTTGCTTCGGTCGGACGATTGCAGCGTGGCGATCGAACGCCGAAGGTAGGCGCGTGCGAGCCGGATCGCCGCGGCGTCCGACCCGGCCGCCCAGATGGCAGCGGCTCCAGCATGGCGGGCCGGTCGCCTCGACGGTGTAGCCCACCCGGACGATCAGCCGGCGGCTACGGCGGCGCCGTCAGCGTTGCGGAGTTCGCGGCCATCGGCCAGGTTCTCGTCGCGGCGGCTCATCAGCTCCACCGCCTTTCGCACGGCAGGACAACCGGCGGCGATCCAGGCTTCAAGCTCGTCCAGCCGGCCAGCGTACAGCGATCCCAGCTTGACGCCGAACGGCATCTTGCCGGCGTCGGCCAGGCGCAGATGTGTCGCCAGGAACATTGCAGCCGGTCCGCCACTTCGTGAACTGTCAACATGCGAATCAGTAGCAATGCTCGAGACATCGGGTATCCGTGGTGTGCGATCGCGGACAAACGCTATCCGCTTTCGACACTCACAGTATTGCACCATAGCCTGTACAAACAGGACACCCGGTTCGGACGTAATCCGGACAATCCGGACATCGCAGCTAGGGCTTGCCCAGTTCAGTTCGGCCGCCGCCAGCTTGCCGGCGGGGAGTAGCGTGTATCCTCCCGACAGCCCCCTTGTTGATACGACGAGGCCACGATCGGCCAGTTCTCCCATCACCGCCGAAGATGGCGGTCATATCGTCAATCGTGTTGAGGATGGTTCCGGCCTTTAGAGGGTTCCCCCTTGTCCGCCAGCAGGCGGCAACGCTATGTGAGTTCTCGCTCAGCGGATCTTCAGCCGCCTCGACGGCCTGGCGGTCGCTCCCCTGGCAGTCGCCACTCAGGGAATCAACGCCATCCCCTTCGGCTGCCGCGGCCAGAGGTGCCGGGCGTCGGTCGGGTGCCCATGATGTCGGCGTGAACCGCGATGGTCGCCGATGCAGACCGGGGAGAAAGGCCGGATGCGCGCACCCCCAGGTCTTTCTCTTGAGCGATTGCCCCGGCGAAATTGGCCCAGATTCGCCAGGCGAGCCCAGCTCCAGGGTGACCTTGTAAACGCAGCTTCCGCGCCAACTCGTCGATGATCTCGCAGGGATCGTAGCTGCGGCTTTCGAGGAACGCCACGAAGTCGGCTTCTAACACGCAAGCCGCGGGAACGCTCCGGCCTGGCGGATCGCTTCCAGGGTTCGCCCGTTCGGCCGGTCAATCGTGGGTGCCATGCTGTCAGTCATCAGCAGGCCGACGCCATCAGGCGGCAAGCCGATCGTGATGGATCGCGAACAGGTCGGTGCGGAGGAAACTGAGAACGTCGGACGGAATCGAGTCTGCCATGCGGTTCTACCCTCAGTGCCTGGGCGGCCGCGGCTCGACGCGGGTAGAATCGCCTCGAACCGCGGCCCGTTGGGCACGTTCGCTGGCCGGCAAACGCGCCACCCTGACAAGTCTATTTTACCTATGTCAGATCCAGATTCCACCTGGCACGCACAAGCGAAAGAAAGTGTCTGCATGACATGAAGTGTTCCCCGTACCATCCAGGGACGAACAAGGCTCAGGAGAACCTAGACAACTGGGGACACAGGGAAAGCACGACATGAAAAACATGAAAACCCGTGCAGACATATGTGCAGTACGGACTAGCGGTTGCAGGTCGAATCGCTCAGAGATAGGAAGCCCCTATACCCCCGCCGGGCAAATTGGCATTCGATCCTTCGCGACGTGTGGCCAACGGTTACGGTCGCCACAGCTCAGGGATAGAACAGCATACCCTCCTACATCTCCAAGTAGTCTTCCTATCAGCTTTGTCCGTTGCTCTGGCGTCAGCTGCCGTATCCTCCTCACGATGCCCTCGACGGGATCGTCGCCGGCCGATTCGTCGCAAGCTACAGTGCAAGCCGAAGGGGATGCCTTGCCTATCCTCTTTCCAGGTAACGACTTGCGAACGGTCGTCCCTTGCATGGCATTCAAGAGGTCAGGGGTTCGATCCCCCTCAGCTCCACTCCACAAGGGCCGTCAGGACAACAAGTTCTGGCGGCTCTTCTGTTTCCTATGTAGAACATCTCCTTCAATGATTGCGCCTGCTGGAGCGCACTCGTCACCCGCCTCACGGTCGAATGGCACCCATCGGCTGGGCCTTCTCTATTCCCTCGATCAACTCCCAGTACTGACCCGCCTTCAGACCCTCGAAGCGTTCCGTCTGTCCCCACGGCCAGTGGACGTGGACCGGCCCCAGGGTAGTCTCGCTCCCCAGCCCGAACAGCAACCGCGAATCCGACGCCGATAAGTAGCTGCCCCCTCCGGTCCGAAAACGCGTCAGCGTCCGCCCTCCCACCTCCACCGTCACCCGCGCTCCCACCGTGCACCGGTGTTGCTTCCCCCGCAGCTGGATTCCCAGCCATCTCGCCGATCGCGGCGCTGTGTTACGCAGCATCGCCACCGGCCGATTGCAATGGCTGACCACCACATCCGGCCAGCCGTCGTTGTCCAGGTCGCCGATGGCCAGCCCGCGCCCCAGCGTCGCTTCCTCGAAGTACGGTCCCCCCTGTCGGCTGATGTTCGCGAAGAATCGACGCCCCGACCTTGCCTCGTTCCGCAGCAGCACCGCTCGCTGGCGAAACTGCGCGCTCACTGGGTGACGCAGCACATGCCCATTCACCAGTATCAGGTCGAGCCAGCCATCGTTCTCCAGGTCGATAAACCCTGTCCCGAACCCCACGTTCTGCTGACCCAGCGCGGCCAGACCCGAGGCGCGCGTCTGATAGTCGAACTGCCCCTTACCCAGGTTCCGGTACAGCGCGTGATACTCCCCCTGATAGTTCGTCACCCACAACGACGCTCGCCCGCTGCCGTCGTAGTCCCCCGCATCCACCCCCATGCTTCCGTTGTAGCGCCCCAGGTCGTCTCCCGCGACTCCGGCCAGCAGCCCCACCTCTTCCAGCGGCCCCTTCCCCCGGTTCCGATACAGGAAGTTGTGTCCCGCATCATTCGCCACGTAGACATCCGGCTTGCCATCGTCGTCCACATCCGCCGCCACCACTCCCAGCCCCATCCCATCTCGGCGAAGTCCCATCTCCTGGGAGACATCGACGTACTTTCCCCCCTGAAAGCGAAACAGCGCGTGCGGCAACGCCTTGAACCGCGCCGGTTCGCACACGTCGCGCACCTTCGGATCACCCTTGCTGCCACACCGCGGATCATTCGCAAACGACCAGTCCAGGTATCGGCACACGTACAGGTCCGGTCGCCCCTTCCCGGTCAGATCCACCCATGCCGCACTGGTCGTCCATTGCTCCTCGCGCAGGCCCACCGCCGCCGTCACATCCACCAGCCGTCGCCCTCCCTCGTTCCGGTACAGCACCATCCGGCCATACCCCGTCACCAGCAGGTCCGGCCAGCCATCCCCATCGAAGTCTCCCACGGCAGCGCCATGGCTGTAAAACGGCTCGCCCGCTGGAAGCACCGCCTCCGTCACATCCTGAAACTTCCACCCGCCCAGGTTGCGATACAGCCGGCCTCGCAGCCCCACCACCCGGGGTGTCTCCGTTCCCGCAAAGCCGCCTCCCCCCGGGATGTAGAGATCCAGCAGACCATCCCCGTCATAATCCAGCAGAGCGATGCCACCTCCCACCGATTCGAGAATGGTGTAGCGATCCGCTTCCTCGCCGTTGCGGTAGGTGAACTCCACCCCCGCTCGCCCGGCCACCTCCTCGAACAGCGGCCCGCCTGCCGCTGGCTCCGTCTCCTCTGGCGCGTCCGTCTGCACGCGAGCGGGTGGCCTTCCCAGGTACACGGCCGTCGCCCCGCCCAGCACCACCAGGATCAGCAGCACCAGCCCCCACCACCGCACAGACGCTGTGGTCATTTCGGCTCTTTTTTGTTCGGAAAGAGTTGGTCGATCTTCGCCTGGATTTCAGCATCGATCCGCGCTGTCCGTTGCTCGTACTCGGCCGCCTCTGCCTTCCCCAGCTGCCGCAGACACCGCGCCAGCGCTGCGTTGGGATCTCGCAGCTGAGGCGCCCGCTCCACTGCCCGCCGCAACCACGGCTCTGCCTCCCCGGCCCGCCCCAGGTCCAGTTCTACCTGGCCCCGTTCGAGCAGATACTGCGCCTCGTTGGGCCGCTCCGCCAGCAGCGCTTCGAGCAACTGCCGCGCCGCCTCGGCCTCGCCCAGCGCCCGATGGCAGCGCGCCTGCAGTAGTCGCAGGTTGCGATCCCGCGGCAGTCGGTTCCGTAACCAGTCCAGGTGAACACGGGCATCCCGCGGCTCATACCGCACGAGAATCTCCGCCGCGTGCCGATGGGCCGCCTCGCTGGTCGGATCCAGCTTCAGCGCCTCGCGAAACGCCACCAGGGCCGCCTCACCGTTGCCTCGTCGCAACGCCAGCTCGCCCCGCCAGACCAGTCCCTGGGCCTGCTCCACGTCCGTCTTCCGATGCTCCAGCCACAGAGCAATCGCCCGCCCCGCCATGTCCAGTTGCATCGCCTGCAACGCCCCGACAATCACCGCCTCCAGTACCAGGGCGGCCTGTGGATTGTCCGGATGCTCTCCCGCCAGCGCCAGGGGCCGCTCCGCGTCGGCCAGCTCGCCGCTCTGGAACCGCCCCAGCTGTCGCTCCAGGGTGATGGCCTCGGGAATGCTCCCGGCTTTCTGCGCCGCTTCCAGGTATCGGTTCGCCTGCGCCAGATCACCGCCGCGCCGCGCCGCCTGCGCGGCCAGCACCAGTGTCGCCGCCTGTCCCGGCATCAACGCCAGACCCTGTCGCAGCTCCTCACTGGCCTCCGCAAAATCGCGGCGCTCCAGCGCCTGCCTCGCCGCCTGGTCGTGTCGCCAGAACCGCACCCATGTGCTGACCGACCATCCCCCCAGACCGGCTACCCCTACCCCTACCAGGCTCAGCAGCGCCAGCTTCCATCTCGCAGGGGTACGCATGCAACGCCTCCGCTCCTCGAACCTGGTTGGTTATAAGCTCTTCCAGGACAACGGCAACCAGCCACCCTCCCATCGCACGGAGCAAGCTGCACGAGCAGTTGAAAGAAGACTGTTTGATCCCGTTTAAATCGGCCCTTTTACTCCCTTTTTGGTCTGAGTATCTAATCAGCGAAGCCGAATTTCTCATGTTTATTTCATCGATTATTCTCTATCATAGGGTCACCATAGTCCGATGTGCCGTACTGATGGGGTTCCAGATCCTCTCATTCACCCAGGTCCTGGCCCCACTCTCGCCTGGATATAGTTCCTTCTCTTACGCTCGGTTTCGTTTCTTCCTTCTCTCACATTCCAAGGGAGTTGCCACATGCAGAACCAGGTCAAACTCAGATCGCGTCGTGCGTTCACGCTGATCGAACTGCTGGTAGTGATCGCCATCATCGCTATCCTCATTGGCTTGCTGCTACCAGCCGTCCAAAAAGTACGTGAAGCCGCCGCCCGCATGCAGTGCCAGAACAACATGAAGCAGCTTGGGCTGGGCATGCACAACCACCACGACACCCGTGGCTTCCTGCCTCCCGCCACCTCACAGGATCAGGCCCCCTTCGGCCCCGGTGCCTCCAACTGGGGTGCATCGTGGATGATCTACATGCTCCCCTACATCGAACAGGATAACCTGTACAAGAGTCTGGTCATCGGTGGTGGCACCGGCTACGGCAACGCCGCCAACGGGCCCTTCTACACCAACCTGCAGATCAAGACCTATCGCTGCCCCTCCTCGCCTCTTCCGTTGCTCACCACCTCCGGCGTCCCGGGTAGCGGTCAGCTGATGCTGCCCACCTATGTGGCTGTCTCGGGGGCCGCCCCAACCGCTTTCGCTGGCACCACCTATAACGAAACCCGCTACGCCAATCCCGGTGGGTCGGCCGGTTGCTGCTCCGGTGGCATCATCAGCCGTGGTGGAGCTCTCGTCATGAACAGCCAGATTCGCTTCGCCGACATCACTGACGGCACCAGCAACACCATGCTGGTCAGCGAGCAGGGCGATTTTCTCCAGACCCTCAACGGCTCCAAGGTCGCCTGGAACGCCGCCGGTCCTCACGGTTGGACCATCGGCTGGGGTAACTCCAACTCCACCTTTACCGGCGGCGGAACCATCTCCGATGCCCGTACCTTCAACACCACCACGGTGCGCTGGCCGATCAACCAGAAGACCGGCTGGCCCGATGCACCCGGCAATTGCGGTAGCGTGGGTGTCTGCGATAACACCGGCGCCAACATCCCCCTCAACTCCGCCCACTCGGGTGGCGTGGTGGTCTTGCTCGGGGATGGCTCCGTCCGCTTCGTCGCCAACTCGACCGCTCTTTCCATCCTGGCCATGCTCGCCACCCGCGACGATGGCCTCGTCCTGCAGCTGAACTAACCTGCCCGTTGTATCGCATAAAACCCTGGCCTGGACGGTCTTACCCCCGCCTCGCCAGGGTTGTCCTTCTATTGGTCCCTGACCTTGATCTTCTCTCCAGGTGTTCCCATGCCACGCTATTCCTTCTTGCTCCTCTGCCTGCTCCTCTGCCTGATCCTTGGCTGCGGTGCCAAATCTGGGGTGCAATCCAGCACCGTCAAGGGCCAGGTGAAACTCGATGGCAAGCCCATGGCCGATGGCGAAATCCTCTTTAGCGTCCCCGGCCAGGTCCCCAGCACTCTCGCTGTCAAGGACGGCGCGTACTCCGGGTCGGCCAACCAGGGCAAGGCTCGCGTCGAGATCCGCGCCTACAAGACCGCTGCCCCCGTCATGATGGGTGGCCAGGTGGTCAACCAGGGCAGCAAGGAGAACTACCTGCCCGATCGCTACAACTCCAACACGACCCTCTCTGCCGAGGTCACTGCTTCCGGTCCCAACGAGTTCAACTTCGAGGTGACCTCCAAGTAACCCCTCGGGTTCTCACGGTCTCCGTTTACGTCAAGGGGGGCACCTGATCTCGCATCAGGTGCCCCCCTGGCCTGCGCCTACCTGGCCTGTGCCTACTTGGCCTGCACATGGACCTTCGTCGTCCCCGTGAACCCCTTCACCTCGATGCCCTTTTTCGGGCTGAACCCGGTCACCTCGAAGGTCACCGTGTAGGTGTCAAACGCCCCGGCCAGGGGTTGCTTCGTGTGTTCGACGAACTTGTTGGAGGTCACCTTGCACGCCTTCGCCGGCACGGCCAGCGTGCTTGTCGGCACCGGCACCTCGGGAAACAACCCGTCCGAATGCTGATTGTTGAGCCACTTTTTGAGGTCCTCTTCCTTCACACTCTCCGCGAACAGATAGACCGTCCCCGTCATCGGAAACGTCTTGTCCTTGTTCCCGATCTGCAGCTTCAGCACCGCCTGCTTGTCCGCAAAGGTGTAGAACAGCAGCGTATCGCGATACCCAATCTGCGAGACGCTCACATCGAGTTTCGGCGTCGCCTTCGTTACCTCCAGCACCCGCGCCTTTTCCTTACCGCCCGCCACCCCGGCCAGACTTCCCAGCACCGCCAGCGCCACCATCAACATGCCACCCTTCATCGCGTCTCTCTCCTGCAGGTTCATCCGATCCGTTTCTGTCATCGTACGGCGCTGCCAGATTCAGGGCTTCGTTGCCGGCTTGGCTTGCAGCTCGGCCAGCAATTTCTTGAAGTCGTCGCGCCCCCGCAGTGGGTCGAGAGCCTGATCGGTTTTCAGGCGGTGGATGTCGGTGAAGGCGTGTTTTTTGGCCAGGCGAAGAGCTTCCATTGCTGCCTCCAGATAGCCGCGTGCTAGAGGCGAGTTCCTGGGCGCCAACCGCGCATATTCCATCATCTCCAGCGCGGTCTGATAGCAGAACTCTCCCGGCGAGGTGCCTTTCGGCGGCAGCACCTTCAGTTGGATCATCCAGCCCAGGTAAATGTCGATGGTATGAGAGACATTCAGCGTCACCGCCTGGTCCAGGTCGGCCTTCATCTCTGCTCGTTGCCCCAGCATCGCCTTGGCTCGTGCCCGCGCCGCGTATCGCTCCGCCAGTGTGTCGACGATGTGCTGATCCCGGGGAGATAGTTCCCGCGCCTTTTTTCCCCAGGTCACCGCACTCGCATAATGGGCCGCCGCCTCCGCTGGCTGGCCGCGCCTCAGGGCACAATCCCCGCGTAAATGAAACACGGCCGATATCCCGTGAGGAGTCTCAGATACCATCGGCGCCATACGCAAGGCTCGCTGGTAGGCCTCCTCGCTCCGATCAAGCGCAGGCAGAATCTTTTCGTCTGCCTGGTGCAACGAGAGTGCTACGTACGCCTGGTTGAACCACAGGTGTCCCAGGCGTTGGTTCACCAGGAGATCCGCGCCGTGGCGTCGGGTGATCTCTTCCGCGAGCGTTACTGCCTGCGCACAGGTAGTCGCCGCCTGCGCAGTTTGCCCCTGATCGAGTTCGTTACTGGCGAGATTGTTCAGTGCGCCGAGATAACTTTTCGCATAATCGATGACCCCCGGATTGCTCCGAAACAGCCGCTCGAACCCGTTGACGCCGACGCGGGAATGCTCGGCTGCTTTACTTATGTTCCTGATGAGCCTGTAGTTTGTAGCAAGCATAATGTGCGTTCGCGCAAGCTGGGCCTGCGTACCGGCATTGTTTGGGTACGCCTTCATGCTTTCCCGAGTTTTCTCGAGGCACTTCTCGAGGTACCGGTTCGATTCATCGAACCGGCTAAGGTCCCTGAGCATAACGGCCATATTGCCGAGGTTTGACACATTGTCGTCAATCGCCAAGGCCCTGGTCAGCCAGTCAACTGCCTCGTTGGCTTTCCCCTCCTGTCGTGCCACCAGTCCCAGGTAGTTGTAAGTGCCCGCCAGGATCCCCCGATGCCGGGTCCGGTCTTCAGGCGTCTTGATCAGCTCCTCCACCACGCGCAATCCGCTTTCCAGTGTCTCCCGCGCATCCCTGGATCGGCCCAGCATGTAGAGAGCAAACCCATGTTGCAGATGCATCTCGGCCAGGCTCGTTTTTAAACGCTCATTCGTCGGATCCTCCTCAATCAACGCCCGATATCGTTCGATCGTCGTCCGATACAGCTCCTCCGATTCTTTCCCGACTGCCATGTCGTTCGTAATGTTCGCCAACCGATAAAACGCCTTCGCCGTCTCCAGCTTGAGTGACGGATCATCGGCACGTTCAATCGCAAACTTCTCGTAGTACGCCTTGGCCTTTAGGAGCAGCGTTTTGCGCAGCTCCTGGGTGCCCGGCTCCCTGGCCAGCAACCGAGGATTCTCGCTGACCTCCGTGTAAAACTGATCGACCGCCTCCCTTGCCTCCTGGAACCGCTCCTCGGCCTGCTCTCTCGCCACCTCCAACTCCGCGTTCTTCTCGGCCAGGTCCCGGTTCGCCTGCACCTGCACCGCCACCACCCCCGCAATGCCCACCAGGGACGCCATCACGATCAGGCTCGCCGCCAGCACGCGGCCCTTGTTCCGCCTCAGAAACTTCCGCAGCCGATACGCCCGGCTTGGTGGATGCGCCTGCACGGCTTCACCCGCCAGATACCGCAGCACATCCGCTGCGAAACCGTTGGCCGTCTCGTAACGCCGCGTGCGATCCTTTTCCAGCGCCTTCATCACGATCCAGTCGAGTTCATTGCGGAGCAGCCCCATCAGTTTCTTCGGCTCCGTGCCCCGGCTGGCACTGAGCGAAGGCAACCCCTCCGCCGTCGAGAGCTTGCTGCTCGGGCGTGGTGGGTCTTCCTCCCGCACCACCCGCAGGATTTCGAGCAATCCCCGCTTCCTCAACTCCTCGCCCGAGAATGGCGGCGAGCCTGTAAGCAGTTCGTACAGCAGCACGCCCAGCGCATACACGTCACTGCGCGTGTCGATGTCGAGGTTGTTGAACGTCGCCTGTTCGGGTGACATGTACTGTGGCGTGCCGACCACCCCGCCGAACCCCGTGTCGAGGGTCCCCTCGGTCAGCGTGCCACCGGTTGCCTTGGCCACGCCGAAGTCGATCACCTTCACCACTGGCCGGTCGTCGCACAGCGCCACCAGCACGTTCGATGGCTTGATATCGCGGTGAATGATGCCCTTCTGATGCGCGTGTTGAATCGCCTGACACGCCTGCACAAACAGTCCGAGGCGTTGCGGCGGATTCAACTGATTCGTATCGCAATACTCCGTGATAGGCACGCCCTTGACCAGTTCCATCACGAAGAACGGCCGACCGTCGTGGATGCCGCCATCGAGCACCCGGGCAATGTGGGGATGATCCATCAACGCCAGCGCCTGACGCTCGGCCTCGAAGCGTGTGAGCACCTGCCGCGAATCCATGCCCGCCTTGATCAGTTTCACCGCCACGAAGCGTTTCACCGGCTCGGTTTGCTTCGCTCGCCAGACGCGGCCCATGCCGCCCTCGCCGATCGGTTCAACCAGGGTGTAGCGACCGGCGATCTGGGTCCCCTCGACCTCACCTTGCGACTCTCCTGGCGAAGGTATGTGCGCTCCCGTCTGGTTCGGGTCGATGAGCGATCGCGTCCCTGGAGGGTCGCCCACCATGCCTGCATCGAGCGGCGACCTCGCAGCCGCATCCGCCGCCAGCAACGCCTCGACGCGCACCCGTAAGGCCGGGTCCGGGCATTCACGGTCGAGAAAGGCAACGCGTTCGTGGACGGATAGCAACCGGGCTTGCTCGAACAGCGTTTCTTCGGTCATCGTCGTGGGCTCCCACTCCATCCGCGAGATTCGGGGGACGTTGGGTCACTTCTTTTCCCTGGTCGCTGGCTTCGCTTGCATCTCGGCCAGCAACTTCATGAAGTCGTCCCGGCTACGCAATGGGTCGAGCGCCTTGTCGGTTTTCAGGCGGTGGATGTCGGTGAAGGCGTGTTTTTTGGCCAGGCGAAGAGCTTCCATTGCTGCCTCCAGATAGCCGCGTGCTAGAGGCGAGTTCCTGGGCGCCAACCGCGCAAACTCCAGCAATTCCATCGCCGTCTGATAGCAGAAATCGCCCGGCGAGGTGCCTTTCGGTGGCAGCACCTTCAGTTGGATCATCCAGCCCAGGTAAATGTCGATGGCATGAGAGACATTTAGCGTCACCGCCTGATCCAGATCGGCCTTCATCTTCGCCCGCTGTCCCAGCATCGCCCGAGCACGGGCCCGCCCTGCATAACGCTCGGCCAGATTCTGGAGAACGTGCTGATTCTTGGGAAACAGAACCCTTTCCTTTTCCCCCCACGACACTGCACTCGTATACAAGGCATCAGCCTCTGCCGGCTGACTTCGTCGCAGGGCACAATCACCCCGTAACTGAAACACACTCGACATCCCCTCATGAATCAACGGTGCCGTCGGCGTTGCTCGAAGCACTCGCTGGTAGGCCTCCTCGCTTCGATCGAGCGGAGACAAAACCTTCTCATCCACCTCGTGTAGCAGGAGTGCTACATACGCTTGATGGAACCCCAGATCTCCCAGGCGTTTGTTCACCTCGACATCCGTGCCGTGGCGGTTGGTGATCTCTTCCGCGAAGCCTGCCGCTCGGGCACAGGTATTAGCCGCCTGCATACCTTTCCCCTGCGCAAGTTCGATGCCGGCGAGAGTGGTCAGCGCACTGAGAAGCAGTTTCGCATACTCGATGACCCCCGGATTACTGCGAAACTGGCGCTCGAACACATCGACACCGACGCGGGAATGCTCGGCGGCCTTGCTCCAGTTTTTCATCTTCCCGTAGTTGGTAGCCAACATAATGTTCGTTCGCCCGAGTTGGTCCCGTGCGCGATTATCTTTGGGGGCCACTTTGAGGCGTGCCTGCGTCTGCTCCAGGATCTTTTCATAGAGTCGGTTCGATTCGTCGTACCGGCTGACGTCACGCAGCGCGACGGCCAGGTTCCCGAGGTTCGAGGGGTTCTCGTCGATCGCCCCAGCCTTGGTCAGCCAGTCAACGGCCTCGTTGGCCTTCCCTTCCTGCCGTGCCACAAGTCCCAGGTAGTTGTAAAAGCTCGCCTGAGTTCCCCTATGTCGGGTCCGGTCTTCTGGAGTCTTGATCATTCCTTCCAAGACCCGCAGTCCACTTTCCAGCGTTTCTCGCGCATCTTGAGTGCGGCCCAGAACATAGAGGGCAAACCCATGCTTCCGATGCAGCTCGGCCAGGCTCGCCCTCAGCGATTCATTCGTCGGATCCTCCTCGATCAACGCCCGGTAACGCTCGATCGTCGTCCGATACAGCTCCTCCGACTCCTTCCCCGACGCCATGTCATTAGTGATGTTGGCCAGTCGCTCGAACGCCTTCGCCGTCTCCAGCTTCAAGCTCACATCATCGGCCCGCTCCTTCGCAAACTTCTCGTAGTACGCCTTCGCCTTCAGTAACAGGGTCTTGCGCAGCTCCTGGGTGCCCGGCTCCCTGGCCAGCAACCGGGGATTCTCGCTGACCTCCGTGTAGAACTGATCGACCGCCTCGCGCGCCTCGCGGAACCGCTCCTCGGCCTGCTCTCTCGCTGCCTCCAGCTCTGCGTTCTTCTCGGCCAGGGTTCGGTTCGCCTGCACCTGCACCACCACCACCCCGGTGATGCCGCCCAGCACCGCTAGCCCCACCAGGCTCGCCGCCAGCACTTGCCCCTTGTTCCGCCCCAGAAACTTCCGCAGCCTATAGCTAGCGCTGGGCGGCCGCGCCTCCACCACCTCGTCCGCCAGATAACGCTGGATGTCGCGTGCCAGCCCGTTGGCCGTCTCGTACCGCCGATCGCGCTGTTTCTCCAGACACTTCATCACGATCCAGTCCGGCTCTCCCCGCAACAGCGTTGAGAGCTTCCGCGGCTCGGTCTGCCGTAACGATGCCAGTGTCTCCGCGGTGTCACTGCCAGCCAGTCGAGTCGAGGGCCGGGGTGGTTCTTCCTCGCGCAGGATGCGGAGCAGGGCCTCCAGGGCTGCCTTCCGCAGCCGTTGACTGTCGAAGGGACGCAAGCCGGTCAGCAACTCGTAGAGCACCACCCCCAGTGCGTAGATGTCCGCCCGGGTATCGACGTCTGCCGTCAGCCCGGCCTGCTCGGGAGCCATGTACTCCAGGGTGCCGACCATGGCGCCCATCTGGGTCGTGACCGCCTCGTCGGTCAGCTGACTGCCCGTCGCCTTGGCCACGCCAAAGTCGATCACCTTGGGAATCGCCTTGCCATCGACGACGGTGACGAGAATGTTGGAGGGTTTGAGATCGCGGTGGATGATCCCCTTCTGATGGGCGTGCTGCACCGCCTGACAGATCGGTACGAACAGATCGAGCCGTTGGCGGAGTGTCAGCCGCGCCTCGTCGCAATAACTGGTGAGCGGCAGACCATGGACGAGTTCCATGACGAAGAAGGGGCGGCGGTCGTGGGTCAAGCCGCCATCGAGGATGCGAGCGATGTGGGGATGATCCATCAGGGCCAGCGTCTGCCGTTCCTGCTCGAAGCGGGCCAGCACCGCCTTCGAATCCATGCCGGTCTTGATCAGCTTGAGGGCCACCTGACGTTTGACCGGTTCGGTCTGCCAGGCGACCCAGACCTCGCCCATGCCGCCCTCGCCGATCTTTTCGCCTAGGGTGTATCGGCCACCGATCACCACCCCCATCTCGAGACCCGGGTCGATGCCGCTGAGCGGATGGGTGGTCGGAGTGGGGAGGTGGTCCTGGGTCCGGGCGGCGTGGGGGGCCACGTCGGCCTGATGATCGGTCGTGCGGATCGGTGGTTCTTCGCTCATCGTGCTTCCAGCGTTCGGGCGACCTGCCATGCAGGCCAGGGATTCACGCCAGCTCAGATCAATCGCGTTCGCCCCACACCTTCGGAGTCTTGTACCCCGCAGGCCTGGGCGCGGCCCGTGGAGGCACTGCCTCCCGTGCCAGGGCGGCCAGCTTCGTTCGCAGCTCTTTCACCCGCTCCGGGTGTTTCGTCGCCAGGTTCGTCTTCTCGTATGGATCATCCCCCAGGTGGAACAGTTCGACGCTGGCCCGGGCTCCTTTTTTCCGCGGGGCGCCATCGCCGGATTCATCCCCGTCCCGATGCACGATCAACTTCCAGTCGCCGGCGCGAATCGCTCCGTTCGTCGGCGTGGTGTTCAGCAGAATCGTTTCGTGGGGCGACGGCTTCCCCGCGGTCAGCGTCGGCCACAGGTCCCGCCCATCGACCGGCAGCGGTTGCTCCTCCTTCGCGCCGGTCAGCTTCACCAGCGTCGGATACCAGTCCACCATGTGCAACGGCGCGGTCACCGTGCTGCCTGGCTTGATGCGTCCCTCCCAGGTGGCGAACGCCGCCACGCGCACACCGCCCTCGTACAGCGTCCCCTTGCCCGCGCGAAACTTCCCGTTGTCCGTCACCACGCCCGGCTGCGGTCCGCCATTGTCACTGCTGAAGATGAACAGCGTCTCCTTCCCCACGCCGGCCTTCTCCACCGCGGCCACCACCTGCCCGACCGCCTCGTCCATCGCAGCCAGCATCCCGGCGTACTTCCGCCGTTCGCCCTTCAGTGCGCCGTACGGCTTCAGGTAACGCTCCGGCACCTGATGCGGCGCATGCACCGCGTTGAACGGCACGTAGAGAAAGAACGGCTTCTTCCCCGCCTGATCCGCCACGAAGCGCACCGCCTCCCGGGCGATCAGGTGTGTGCTGTACCCCTCATCGCGACACGCTCGATCATCGCGGTGCCAGTCGAACCCACCATCTCGCATGTGAGTGAAGTAGTCGATCTGCCCGTTGTAGTGCCCATACTGCCGGTCGAAGCCGCGCCGGGTCGGCAGGTACTCCGGGGCGAAGTGGCCGAGGTGCCACTTCCCCACGATGGCCGTGGTGTAACCCGCCTCGCGCAGTGCCTGGGGCAGGGTGCGTTCTACCAGCGGCAGGCCATACTGCGCCCACGGCCGAACCACTCCCACCTGCAACCCGTGCCGCATCGGATAGCGACCCGTCATCAACGCCGCCCGCGTCGGACTGCACACCGGCTGCACGTAGAAGGCGTCCAGCTTCGCCCCCGCCGCCGCCAGCCGATCCAGGTGCGGCGTCTGAATGGTGTTGCCCCCCATGAAGCCGCAATCTGCACGCCCCAGGTCGTCGGCCAGGAAGAACACCACATTCGGCCTCGGCGCTGCCGCCCCCAGCGACGACACCAGCCCCAGCACCACCAGCACCGTCCCCACGCGAGGCCCCATGCTTCAACCTCCCCGAACTATCCACCATGGCAAGCGATGTCGCCATGGTGCCCACCCCCCTTCCTGTAGTCAAGCATCTTCCCCCCACCCTCAACCTGCGGTGGGAATCCGCCTGCCCGCGACGTCTCCGCGCCGACCGCCCTTCCCCTGGATGCGATATGTTTGTACATTAGTGGCCGGTGGAACGAACGGCCCGGGGAGGGACGGTCATGCCCGAGGAGTTAACGCGCGAGGAGATTCACGAGAAGCTCGATCGCCTGGTCGAGGAGCGTCTCGCCCCCCTGGTGCAGGAGCCGCCCGTCGATGCCGTCTACCTGGCCCGGCAGCGGCTGCACCTGAGCCTGGAACTCGACCCCGACGCCGAGGAGGAAGCCCGGCAGCTGCAGGCCGCCCAGGCCATCGCCCGGCACTGGCAGCCCGATGCCCTGTCCGCCCTGGGCGTCGATCCCCACGCACGGCGACCGATGCTGGGCCAGTCGCTCGTGGGGCTGCTCGTCGATCGTCTGCTACTGCCGACGCGCTGGCTGCGCGAGGCAGGGCAGGGCAGTGGCTGGGATCTGACGCAACTGCGCGAGACGTTCGCCACCGCCGGAGCCGAACGCATCGCGCTTCGGCTGCTCGACCTGGCCGAGCCCTGCATCATCACCTTGATCGAGAACGGCCAGGTGGCGAAGCGACGCAGCAACGCCTGGCGCGTCTCTCGCACGCTGTCGCCCGTCGAACAGGAGGTGCAGCGCGAGGTCCAGCGCTACAGTCGGCCCGTCGTCCGCAACGAGGCCGGCTGGCGCGTCCAGGGCTGGCCCCTGCACGAGTTAGACTGGCGCCGCGAGATCCTGCGCAGTGTCATCGAGGAGTAGTTCACCGAACGAAACAAACCCCACAGGATGTCGAGGCGATCATGAAGAATCCACCTTTACAACCACCCCGGCGAGAGCCAAGATAAGTGAATCGCCGGGAGGGGCTACCAGCCTCTCCCGGTGAGGCCTTTACATGGGGGGACTCTGGGCCACCCTCCATGCCAAGGACTCAGGTAACCACCGTCACCCTGTTCCAACGTCGAACAGGGATCGAGTCGTTTTGATTGGCAACACTACCAGGAATCAACAGGCCATGTCGACCGATCGTGTGCCGATGACCCGGGAAGGCTACGAGAAGCTGAAGGCAGATCTCGACCGGATGCAGAATTCTGAGATGATCGAGGTCGCCAAACGCATCGCCGCAGCCCGCGACCTGGGCGATCTGTCCGAAAATGCCGAATATCACGCGGCGCGAGAAGACCAGGGCATGCTGCAAGCACGCGTCGATGCCCTCAAGGATAAGTTGGCCCGCGCCTACATCGTCGATCACTCCACCCTGCCGAAAGATACCGTCGTCTTCGGCGCCCGCGTCCAGATCAAGAACCTCGATTCCGGTGAATTCGAGGTCTACGAACTCGTCGGCCCCGGTGACGAGGATTACGACAACAACAAGATCCTCACCACCTCCCCCCGTGGTCAGGGCCTCCTCGGCAAGAAGGTCGGCGACACCGTCGAAATCAAGGTGCCTCGCGGCATCCTGAAGTATCAAATCGTCGAGATCAACGTCTCCGCCTAGCCAACCGTTACAGCCGGACCGCGAACTCGGGCCGATCCCTCGCCCTCCCGGGCATTTTGAATTGACCTCCTCCCCACGTTCCGTACTATAGTAGAGTGGTGTGGAGTGGCGATGGATCGGCTCCTCATGTCCGAGGCCCTTCATGGGCGACCCCCGACTTAACAGCGTGCATCTCGATCCGACCCGCCGTCAGGATTTTCGGCGTGCTCGTGATATCTTGCTCGATGCCCGGGGCAACGAAACCATCTACGCCGAACGGGTCCGCGAAACTGACCCCGAACCTGGCACCACCTTCATCCACAACCTCGGCAACGGCCCGCCCCCCGCTCTCGACATCTGGCTCGCCGATCGCGAGTTCATCTACCCCCTCAAGGTGGGCCTGAACACCGTCGGCCGCTCTGCCGACAACGACGTTGTCGTCGAGGATCTGTACATCTCGCGCCGTCATTGCGCCATTCTCGTCCACTCCAACGCCGTCTGCATCCTGCAAGATGTCGCCTCGAAGAACGGCACCTACATCAACGGCGCCCGCATCGCCGGCCCCACTGCCCTGAAGCCCGGCGACGAGATCCGCATCTGCAACCGCCAGTTCATCTTCCAGACGCGCCAGGCCCAGCCCGCCGGCCCTCCCGGGTTGCTTCCTAACAACCCCACTCGCACCATCGCCGGCTGACGCAACCCCCCGATGCGCCGCATGGATTCCTTCTCGCACCACCAGATCCAGCGCCGGGCCGCTCTGCGCGCCCTCCTCGGCCGTTTGCCTCATCCCCACTCTCCCCGGGCTCGCCTCCTCGCCACCACCGAGCATCCCGGCTACACCCTCCAGCTGCTCGAACTCGACCTCAACGGCCAGGAGCCCGTCCCCGCCTACCTGCTCCTGCCGCACCGTCGCCCCGCCCGCGCCCCGGCACTGCTCTACCTCCACGCCCATGGCGGCACTTACGCCCTGGGCAAGGACGAACTGATCCACGGCCGCCGCGGCCTCGACGCCTACGCCCCTGTCCTCGCCGAGCGCGGCATCATCACTCTGGCCTGCGATAGCTGGTGCTTCGGCGCGCGCTGCCACACCCCACACGGCCGGCAGGGCGAGCACGACACCTTCAAGCTCATGCTCTGGCGCGGCCAGGTCCTCTGGGGCCAGATGCTCCACGACGAACTTCAGGCGCTCAGCTTCCTCGCCGCGCACCCTGACGTCGATGCCACCCGGATTGGCGCCTTCGGCATGTCGATGGGGGCCACCAAGGCCTGGTGGCTCGCCGCTCTCGACGAACGCATCCGCCTCTGCATCGATCTCTGCTGCCTGACCGACTTCGACGAACTGATCGCCGCCCGCAACCTGCGCGGTCACAGCTTCTACTACTTCGTCCCGGGCCTGCTTCCCGAGTTCTCCGCCGCCCAAATCAACGAGCTGATTGTCCCGCGGCCACGCCTCAGCCTGAACGGCCGGCACGACGCCCTCACACCCGTCGCCGGCGTCGAACGCATCCGCGCCCATCTGCAGCCGCTCTACGCCCGGCATGGCAACGCCGACGATTGCCGCATCGAACTGTTCGACAGTGGCCACGAGGAAACCCCGGCCATGCGCCGACTTGTCCTCGACTGGCTCCAGCGCTACCTGGTCCAGCCCTGAGGTCGGATGTCCCCACTCACTCAGTCGGCTTCACCGGCGGGATGTACTTGTTGTAGAACTTCGCGTAGTCCTCCCGGATCGGGCTGAACAGGTCGAGCACCAGCGCCGGCCCACCCACCGCCACCGCCCGGTGCGGCGTGTTCGGCGGAATCAGGTACATGCTACCTGGCTGGCACAGCCGGGTTTCCTCGCCGATGGTCAGCTGCATCTGCCCTTGCAGCAACATGCCTCCCTGCTCGTGCGGGTGCGAGTGCAGCGGGATCTCCGCCCCCTCGTCCATCTCCAGGTACGACAGCATCAGATGCTGCCCGAACGGCGTCCGCATCCGACAGCCCGGCACCGGCTCAATCGCCTCGAAGTCGTTGATGTTGATGAACCCCATCGCGCACGCTCCTCCCGCGGTTACCGGTCGCCCGTCCCTCCGCGAACGAGCCTCCTACGCAATCTAGGCGTCGGCCAAACCCAAGGCCATCGCATCCGCGCACCTGCGAAGAAGCAGGCTTTCCCTTGCCTTCTGCCCGGCCGCGCGATGAAATGCCGCCACGCTCGTTCTGTTCCACTCTCGTCAGGGGGCCTCTCGATGAACCTGAAACAACTTGCCATCTGTACCGGTCTGATGGCTCTACTCGGCGGGGCGGCGTTTGTCGCCCGCGAGGCCGAGGCGCCGGGCGGTCGCATGACTGCCGCCGCCGATCGCTTCCTTGCCAGCCTCGACGGACCCCAGAAGAAGAAGGCCACCTTCGACTTCGACAACAAGGAACGCCTCCGCTGGTTCTTCACCCCGCAGCAGACCGGCCGCAAGTACACCCGCAAGGGTATCCCGCTCGAGGACATGACCGACAAGCAGCGCGAGCTGGCGATGAACCTTATCCGCACCGGCACCAGCGAGTCCGGCTACAAGAAGGTCGCCACCGTCATCAGCCTCGAGTCGATCCTGGCCGAGCTGGAAGCCAAGAAGGGCGCCATGGTCCGCGACCCACTCTGGTACTTCGTCACCATCTTCGGCACGCCGTCGAAGACCGGCAAATGGGGCTGGCGCATCGAGGGCCATCACCTGTCGCTCAACTTCACCCTCGAGGGCGGCCAGGTCGTGTCGGCCACGCCGTTCTTCCTGGGCGCCAACCCCGCCGAGGTCAAGGCCGGCAAGCACAAGGGCACCATCGCCCTGCCCGAGTCGATCACCCCCTACAAGGAACTGCTCGCCGCCCTCGATGATGACCAGCGCAAGGCGGCCCGTCAGCCCGACCTCTTCAAGGAGATCGACGAGAACATCCCCCAGTGGAAGTTCGTCGAGCCAGTCGGCCTCTCCGCCGCGAAGCTGACCGAGGCGCAGCAGAAGCTCCTGTGGCGCCTCATCGAGGGCTACGCTGGCCGCATGCCCGCCGAGATCGCCGCGTTCGAGCTGGCTGCCATCAAGAAGGCCGGTCTCGACAAGGTCACCTTCGCCTTCTCCGAGTTCCCGAAGAAGCCTGGCGCGCCGTACAAGTATCGCGTCCAGGGGCCGACCTTCGTCATCGAACTGATCAACGAACAGAGCGACTCGGCCGGCAACCCCGCCAACCACATCCACAGCGCCTGGCGCCGCATCAACGGCGACTTCGGCCTGGTCACCCGCTGACCCGCTGTCCATCATTCGGACCTCCCGGCGAGTTCTCTTCACGCAGGAGAGCCCGCCGGGCATCGTTCCGGGTTGGACCATCTCGGTCATTCTGTCCACGAACCGATTCCCCAGCGGAGAGATCATGGCACGCATTGTCATCCGTGGTGTGGCCTCGGTTTTCCGGGACGACGAACCTGTCACCGACCCTGCGATCCTGCGATCACTCGATGGCCTGGTCTACGACGAGGAGCGGTTCACCGATTACCTCGGAGGGCCCCGCCGAGAGAACGAGTTGCTCGCAGCGCTGGAACCCGGCGGAATCATCCGCTTCAGCTATCAGGGCGGCGATCATCTCACGGCGGTCACCGAGTACCAAACCCGCCGACCGCTCACAGGGCCTGAGCTGAACCTGCTGGTGCACTACACGATGGGCCAGTGGTCCGATGGCATCGGAGAGAACTGGGCCAGTGCCAGCCCGGAGAGGTGCGGCTACTCCATCGTGTGCCTCATCGCCGGCGATGAGGTCGGTCCGAATTACCCGACAGTCGAGATCGTCTAAGGTCTCCACTCAGCCTCATCCCCGAACCACCAGCGTCGTTACCGACAGAGGTGCCCCATGCTCTGGTGGACGTTGTGGGGGTTGAAGTCGCGGAACCCACAGCGACGCAATCAGACGCTACTGAAGCTGCGCCAGTCGCCCTACCTCAAAGAGGCCCGGGTGATCCGCGCCATCATGGCCGCCGTCTCCGACCCGGACGTGGAAGTGCGCCATCATGCCGTCGAGATTCTCCGCCTCCAGTTGAACACCTCACAGGTGGTACCCGCGCTGGTCCAGGCGCTCGCCGATGACTCGGACCGCGTGCGATCCGAGGCGGCCCACGCCCTGGCGACCATCAGGGACCCCCGTGGCGCTCAGCCCCTGGTCGAGGCACTCCGGCACGACGATTCTCGCCATGCCGTCGCCCGGGCCCTCGAACTGCTGGGTGCGGAACCCATCCCCCACCTGATCGCCGCGCTGAAATCACCTAACTGCACGTTCCGTCCGGAGATCCTGAAACTGTTCGGACGCATCAAGGATGACCGCGCCCTGCCGGCGCTGGCCTGGGCCTGCCGCCAACCCGACCTCGCCACCCAGGCCGTGGATGCGCTATCGCACTTCGGTAAGGCCGCCGCTCCTCTCCTAATCGACCTGCTGAAGAGCGGCCCCCAGGCTCTGCGACCCGAACTCGCCAGGCAGCTAGGTTTACTGGGTGAACCGCAAGCCATCCCTGCTCTTCTGGCCTCCCTCCGTGGCTCCGACACCGTGACCGTGTTCATTCTCCTGGAAGCACTCGATCGACTGGGCCACCTCTTCACCAACCTCGAACCACTTCGCCCTGTGCTCCCTGTCCTGCAGGCCGCGCTCGCCGATCCTCAGCCGCATGTTCGGCTCCGTGCCATTCCGGTCGTTTCCAGGACGCTGGGACCGCGGGCGATCCCCACCCTTGTTCGGCTTCAGGCGGATCCAGACGCGAATGTTCAGGTCGCCGTCGTCAATGCCCTTGCCCAGCTCGGCGACCCCCGCGCCATCGAACCGTTACTTCGCCGTCTCATTCAGGACGGACCTACGTCCAGCCTGGTCAATCGGCTTCAGGAGCTGGCGCGTGTCGCGCACCCAGCGGGGCGCAGCCAGGAACTGCTCGACGAACTTCTTCGCCTAGAGCAACAGCCGCAGGGCGCGTGCAAGCAACTCTACGAGGCCATCGAGTATCTCGATCTCCCGCGCCAGCCGACCGTTGTCGTGCCCCTGCGCCGCTGGCTGCTCCGGGTCTTTTCGCAGGGCCGCTGGCCAACAACGCTGGTCCGTCTGCTTGCCCAGGTCGGCGGCACCGAGGTGATCCGTCCCCTGGTCGAGTGCTTCGCTCACGACTGGCACCACAACGATGTGGATCGCCTCAAGGAGTACCTGGCACAGGTTGATCGGCACTGGCCCCAGACGCCCGAGGCACAGGCAGCGCTCCCCACGCTGCTCGATTCTCTCCGTCGGCACTACGCCAAGCCCACCGCTCAGGGCCTGGACCTGCTCGGCTGGCGCCCTACCACCGACAGTGACCGCCTGGCTCGGGCCATCGCCCTGGAGGATAAGGCAACCGTCCTGGCCCTGGGGCGGACCGCTGTGCCGGCCCTGATCGACGCGCTCGACAAGGTCCTCTGGTTTCCCGTCGTCGAGGTGCTGGACCAGCTCGACCCCGCCTGGCCGCGCTCCGACCGCGCGAAAAACCAGGTGCCCGCGCTGCTCGCCCGCCTAACCACCCCGGGGCGCGATGAGAGTCATCGCAAGAACTGGATCGGCGAAGCGGGCCATCGTCTCTGTCGGCTCCAGGACGAGCGCGCCGTCCTACCGCTCCTCGATGCGCTTCAGCAGATGGACCACCCGAACGCCAGCTGGGATCCGGTTTATCTCAAAAACAGCCTCGTGAAGATGGGCACCGTGGTGGTCCTCCCTCTCCTGGCCTGGCTGGACACCCATTCCGTCCAGCGGGACGGACAGATCCACGCGCTGCTGTGCGAGCTGAACGATCCTCGCCTGGTGGGCCGCCTGGTCGAAAGCGTGGCCGCGAAGCATGGCTTTTCCTGGAAGGCGCTCCAGGGGCTGGAAGCCATCCTCACCAACCACCCCGCCGCCGTCCCGCTCCCGGCCTTGCGCCAGGTGGTCGCCCTGGCCGACTCCTCCGAAACTCGCACGCGCTCGGTCACCCGCCATGAGTTCGACGCCATGACCGATGATCCCCACGGTCTCGCCCGTCAGGAGATCGAGCGGTACGATTACTCTCTGGATTGTGGCGCCGTCCGTCGCCTGGCCCAGGCCGAGATCGCTCGCCGCGCCCAGAAGCGCTGACCATCCCCTGGCTCGCCCCGGAATCTGCTTGCACGCCAGGAAGTCAGGCGATTAGAAGATCCGCTCATCTGCCCCCAACCGGACAGTCCGATTGTGTTCCCCTTCGAGGTGCCCATGCCCTTAACTCCTCTTCGAGCCGCCGCTCTGTCCATCTCTCAGCAGGTTGCGGCCACCCTGGGCAACCTCGGCCATCATCAGCCGCACGAGCAACTCTACGTCTTCGCCCTGGTCGTGAGCGACGACTTCGCCACTGTGTGCCAGGCTGCCAACTCCGAAAGTCACTTTGCCCGGTCGTCCGGCGGCGCTGTCGCTCGCTGGCAACCCGCCGAGTGGTTCGCCACCGGCATGGAACTCGACGTGACTCCCCTGATGGACAGGCTGGGCGACCCCACCTACCAGCGCGACCCCGCTCTGGCACGCGAGCGCCCGGCCAAACAGGCCGCCTGGCTCGCCGCCCTGGTCGAGGGCCTGGAGATCGCCCGCAACAAGGGCCACCTCACCTGGGGTGACCAGCCTCTCGCTACCTTCTGCACGGTGCAGGACTCCGACCTTGGCCCCTGGCTCGCCCGCACCTCGGCACGCCTGCTCAACCCGCCCGACCTATTCCCCTTGATCGAGGCCGAACTGGCCGAGGCCTGGGCCGGCTGGGATCCGCCCGGCGACGAGTCGGCCCAGGTGCAGGAGGCTTTCAACGCCCTTCGAGCCGATCCCCACTAGCCTGCCAACGATCAGGTAGCATCCCTTCCGGATCGCCCATACCCCTCTCGTTCGCCCCGAGGTATTCCATGCTGACGATCCGCCTCGAAACCTCCCTCGATCACCCGGCCATCCGCCAGGTCAACCTCGATGCATTCCGTAACCACCCTGTTAGCCGGCAGACCGAACATCGCATCGTGGACGCCCTCCGCGCCGCCGACGCCCTGGAACTTTCGCTGGTCGCCGACCTCGACGGATCAGTGGTCGGCCACATCGCCTTTTCGCCGGCTCAGATCGGCGACCATGCCACCGGCTGGTATCTCCTCGGCCCTCTCGCCGTGCTGCCCGCCTTCCAGCGTCGTGGTATCGGTCGCATGCTCGTCGAGGCCGGCCTCGTGGCTCTGCGCGCACGCCACGCCGCCGGCTGCGTCCTGGTCGGCAATCCCGCCTATTACACCCGCTTCGGCTTCCAGCAACTCGCCGACATCACCTATCCAGGCGTCCCCGATCAGTATGTCCTCACCCTGCCCCTGGCTGGCCTCGCGCCCCAGGGAACAGTGACGTCCCATCCGGCGTTTGATCTCCCCCCGGAGTAACCTTCGCCCCCAACCCGTGCAGACACCGCACCAGTGCGTCGAAGGTCGGCTCCGTCACCGGCAGCACCGCCGTCAGGTCGCGCGGCAATGGCTCCGGCAGGGCCAGGCCATACCGTTGCCCCATCGTTTGCACCCAGTCCGTGCAGTCCGCTCCGCTGTTCACCCGCAGCAGATCATCCTCGGGCCGCAGCCGGGCCGGGTCTTCTCCCCAGTAAGTGGCGTGGAAGTCACGAAAGTCCACCACCACCTCGCGCGGCAGGCCGCTTTCGGCATAGTAGCGTGCGAAGAACGTCGCCCCGTCGAGCGCCTCCCGCGACCGGCAGCGGCGATGATACTCCCAGGACGAGCGCATCCCGTCGAAATCCTCGCGCCACATCACCCAACCCACCAGGGTGCCGAGCGCCACGAACAAACACACCTGCACCAGAATCCACATCGGCGAAGCCCTGTCAGATCATCGCGCTGACCGCCAGGCGCACTCCCGGCAGCGCGATCAACTCCACCTCCTGGCCACGCTCGAAGGTGAAACTCTCCTGGTAGACTCCTGCCTGCGGTTGGCGATGCACCTCGAGTCGGCCCTCGACGAGGTTAACCAGCCAGAACTCGGGGATGCCGGCCTCGGCGTACAGCGGGCCCTTCTCCTGCCGATCATACTCCAGCGAGGTATCCGCCACCTCGACGACGAGCAGCACGTCGGCTCCCGTGGGTAGGCCAGTGGCATAGAAATCCTCGCGCGGCTTCAACAGCGCCACGTCCGGTTCCGGTTCGCTGTCCGCCAGCCGCACTGGATTCTGGATGCTCACAATCGCCCGGTCGTCGAGCGCCCGGGTGAACAGACGCGTCAGACGATTCACGCATGCCGCGTGGAGTTCGCCGATGGTCATCTTCTGGACGATCTCCCCGCGGATGAGTTCGACGCGTTCGTGTTCGCCGAGGATGCCCAGCTTGCCCAGCTGCTCATACTCGGCGACACTGAA
>JAXMAV010000003.1:0-520769 GCA_046350255.1 Gemmataceae bacterium | reverse complement strand
CCGGCCAACGCCGCTCGTACAGCCGCACAAACAGGGCATAGACCCCGAGGGCGGCACACGCAGCCAGCAGGGTCGCCGAAACCCGGCCGGGCTGCGGGAGCAGTCGGCCGACCTGCTGGGTGACCGACGCGGCGACGCCCACCATGACCACCCCGACCACGATCTGTGTCAGCGGATTGCAGAGCAGGAAGACGCCGGCGCGACGGGCAAACCCCGGCCTCGGCGCGACTGGGTCGGCTGCACCATTTCCCATCGTCAAACTCCCGCTCTCGATACGTATTCCGCCGCCGAACAACCCCGCTCACCTGCCGGCGAGGCGAGAGAACCGCTGAGATTGTAGAGCCCTGTTGCCCCGCCGATCAGATGCAACGCCTGGTTCGGCCTGCCTTTACTCGCTGGCCGGCTGACTCCAGTAGTCGATGGCCCGGACCAGGTCCTCGTCGTCCGACTGCAGCGCCTCGCGGAAGAACACCAGGCACTCGCGGACACACCCCCGCTGCTTGCCGCTCAGGACCGCCAACCGGCCACGGTTGTGCTCGTCCGGCCTGGTGAGCAGGTAGCACAGGCTCTCGAACATGTCGCTGATGCCGTCCTCGTCGAAGTCCCGCACCGCCCGGTACAGGCAGGCCGGAAGGTGGAACCGCACCCCGGCCGCGTCCAGGAAGCTCAGCCCGGCGTACCCGATGCCAAAGTACACGGTCAGGTCCGGGTGATCGACCAGACGCCGCCAGTCGGTCTTCTCGTCCGGCTCGCGGGCCGCCCACCGCTCCTCGGCAGTGCCGTAGTTGTCGATGACCTGCGACTCGTGCAGGCTGACGCCATCGCCCAGCGTGACCCCGGCGAACGCCCGATCGATGTGGGTGAGCAGTTGCCGCCGACGCTCGTCCATCCCGAAGTCCTCCGCCGCCGAACGACCACGCTTACCTACCGGCGGGCACGGGGAGCTAGCCGTCACCAGAAGCCTACAGGCCCGCCGGGTCAGTGGCACGCCTGGTTAGGCCCGGCCGTCGGGGTCCTCGACGTCGGTCCTCCCGGGCGGAAATACCCCGCCCTCCGCGAACCCGTACAGGAAGTCCTCCAGCGACGCCGACACCGGCTCGAACAGGCCCGGCCAGCACGGCTCGCCGCTGTCCCAGTTGTCGTAGAACACGTACACTGGGCCGGCCCCGGCGGTGCAGTCCACGCACAGCCAATCCACCTCGCCCTGCAAGTCCTTGATCGGGAGCATCCGCGCCGGCCAGTATCCCGGGGCGTCCGGAGCCTTGTCCGCGCCGTACCGCTCGCAGTACTTCGAGACGCCGAACTCCAGGTTGACGAAGTCCGGACCGGCGAGAGTGAATACCGCGCGGATCAGTTTGGGCAGGGTGAAGCCAAGTTCCTCCTCGGCTTCGGCGATGGCTCCCTCCGCCTCCTCGGGGTCGGGCCGCGGTGACACTTCTCCGTACTGGTCGCGGTGGGCGTGACGAAGAGCCCTGGCCAACTCCCGCTTCCCCATCCTCGCGCCCTCCCTCGCCGAACGACCCAACTCAGCAGCGGCGCCACCGGGGTGCTGAACCCTGGGAACAACCTATGAGGCGGGGTCTGCTGCTGCGCCTGGTTCGGCCTCGGCTCGCACCCGCCATGCTACTTGGTTGGCGGGTACTCGACGTTGACCTTGACCCGCGTGAGCTTGTTCGGGCTGCCTTCCTCGTAGGACACCTCGGCGTACTTCCGGGTGGTGAATGCCAGTTCGAGGAGCGCCTGCATCCTTGGCTCCTTCGTCACCGCGACGAGTTGCTCGCCGTCCTTGCGCAGGATGGCCTGGCACCAATCGAGATTGACGATGAAGTCGAGGTCATCGACGTAGCCTTGGAACGTACCCATCGGAACCTCCGTATGCCACCGAAAGGCCAAGCTCAGCAGCCGGGGCCGCCAAGCGACAATGAACCCCAGAAAGCCTACATGCCTCGCCGGTCAGGTAGCGCGACTGGTTCGGCGTTTGCGCCACATCCCCATGGTTGCCGATGCTTACCTACCCGCCGATGGCTGGTGTCGATTTGCGATCGCGCGGAAGATTGCCATCCCGATCCCGATGGCAACGATCGCAATGACGAGGTTCAGCACTCGGCCCCCGGCTTCCCCGACGAGTTGCTTGACCCACGCCTCCGACGGCCGAGGGGCAGTAGCTCCGGCCATCACGCCGCACAAGGTTGGCAGGAACGGGTTCGCGTACTTGTAGGTGACGACCGCTCCCACGGCCGTCATCGCCGCCCACGCGATCAGTCAGAGTGCGACACCGGCCCAGCCGCCGACTTCCTCGGTAGCGGCACCCGCCACCGGTACGGCGACGCAGAAGGCGACGACCAACCCAATGAGACTGCTCTGTGACAGAAACTTGGGGCTACCAAGTTGTTTCGCGCCACCCGGCTCTTCGCCCATCCCGACCTCCTTGTAGCTCTAGTTGGTACTGCGCTTCATGCCGCCGAACTTTTAGATGGAATCGATTCCATCTAACACCGGTGGCCATTCCATCTAACACCGCTCTGCCTCTTCACGTTCTGACACAACAGAGCGGGAATCCACTTCGGTTCAACCAAAACGGAAGGGGTCATTTGCCCACACCTTAACCCCTCTCCCGTCGTCTGGCAAGCAGCTTCCTCGAAGCGTCACCGCAAACGTGCCAATGTTCGTTACCGAGGCGTTCCACCGCGCCACGGTCCGTCTGGGTATACTCCTCGGTGGTGGTGCATCTCCGCCTCCGCTGATCCAGGAGTGGGATCCTGTTCTCTCGATGGGTTCCCCACTTCCGACTCGTTGATGCGATCTCGGGCGATGCGGCGCGAGGGGATCTATCCGCTGGGGGGTTATTCCGCTCCAATACCCTTGTCCAGGCGTTTATTGACGGTCTGGTGGCGGCCGGCAAGCCGAAGAGGCAGGCGCCTGGCGCGTGCGTGCGGAAGCGGGTGTTGATCTGCTACGGGGGGCTCAGCCGGCCGTTCGATCCCGAATGGGCGTCACGAATAGCCACCTGACAACACGCCACCTGGTTCGGCGCTACTTGCTGTTTATCCCGTTGAGCGCCGGGGACAGATCTACTTTGAGTCGGGCCTCCAGCGCCCGGGCCTCTGCGGCCGTGCCCACCACACGATACCGGAACCAGCAGCGCTCCGCGATATACGCCCGGCATGCCGCCTTGGCCGTCCGGGGGTGCGTGATCCGCTCCTCCGACACGAACTGTACCCGAGCCAGAAACAGGTACTGGGCGAACATGTTGACCACTTGCCCGGACGAGTGGTCCCGCAGCCGCGAACGGAGCGATCCGCTGCCCTCTCGCCCGGCCATCCCGACGTACACACTCTTCAAGGTCAAAGATGATGTACACGCCCGGCTCGGCGGGTACAGTGTTCCAATCCGCATCTCCGAACCGAACCAGGTTGGAAAAGCCGGCCGCATTGAGGAGGTCAGTAGTGGTCGAGTTTGTCATAGCGGCTCACACACCGGCGCCCTCTTCTCGCCGAACGTTCCCGCTTACCTGACCGGCGGGGTTGAGTGAACTGAGAATACCAGATAGTCTACATGCCCGCCGGCTCAGGAGTAGCGCGGGGGGCGGCGTCCGTGTCGGCGAGAAAGAGCCGCACCATATCCGTCTCAGTGTGCCCCACAGAGAACTGCAGATCGTGCCTGTGAGCCACAAGCATCCCCGCCAGCAATCAGACGGCCTACAGGTAATTTAGTTCAACAAGCTCCTGTACTTCGTCGAGCACTTCCATGAAGTTGATAGGTCTGTGGTCGCGCAACCACCAGGACGAGCCGATTGCCTGGTAGCACAGGTAGCGGACTCCTCCGGCTGGTCAACACTGACGGACAAGTCGACATTTCGCCGGGCGACCGGGCTGGGAGCTGTCACCCCAGGCCATCTTGGGGCGAGCTAGTCGAACCGATTTTACGTGCGACAAGAAGCCACATCGCGCCGCCGAACATGGCTGCCGTCAAGATGCCTCCGGTGGGGCCACAGAGCAGGGGGGAGGGACGCCAGGTGGAAAAGAGCAAGCCAGGCCCGTAGACCCAGCCTGCGATTGCCCCGCATAACGCCCCCACCAATCCAACGAAGAGGCTCATCACGATCACTAGCTTGTCCGTCACCTGGTGGTAGTAATCAACTCCGCGAGGCTCTCCGAACCCCCAGCGGCAATCAATTCGAAAGTACAAGCGTCCCACATTGTATCCAAGTCCGAGACCGCCGATGACCACCCCGCACGCAAAGCCAATGATAGCGGCAGCGAGTGCGCCCAGCGTATCTTCGCTGCGAGTGATCCCTGCTGCTGTACCGATCAGGGCTCCCAGGAGTGTCGCCGCCCCGATGACCCAGGCGCCGACGCCGACAGCTCTGCGTTCATTGCAAATCAAAGCTAGCATGTAGAGAAAAAGCAGAAGCCCCCCCCCGATAGAGAGGCCAATCTGCCCACCGGCGATGGCGAACAAGACCTTACTCCCATCTGAGCCGACGAAATAGCCGACTACCATCCCGATGAAGGCCGGCACGAACAGTATCGGGGTCACCCAGGCGGCCTTCTCCTCGATCCTGGAAAGTAGCGACATGGGTCAACTCACCTGCGTGGGAAACCAATTCCTATAGGCAGTAACGTTCGTAAGTCCTTCGGGGTATACGCCGGGCTGCTCTGGGAAAGAAGTCGAACGCGTGTAATTCATTGCGCATCTCAGACTTTTTGCCGCCAAACATGTAACTGGGTGTACCCTCGGTCCGAATGGAGGCGGGTATGGTTCTAACCCAGCTTCGCCCCGCACCGTCCACCGGCCGTACTCCTTGTTTATCGCGCTCGGAGATGTGCCAACAATCTGTCCGCAATCGCAACCGACCGTAGACACTCGACAACCGCCGCTGAATAACCAAGCTCACCTGCGGGGGCCGGCTTTGCGGCCCCCGCAGGTGCAGCGCCTGATTCGGCGTCTGCCGCCGTCCCGGCCGCCCGTCGCAGCAACTGGCCGAGTAACAGCCCCGAACCCCCCAGCGCCAGCCCGAGTACGCCCATGCCCAGCCGCTGCGGGCGAGTCAGCGTCAGACCGACGGCCGCCTCGTCGGTTAGCACATACACGAAGAACAGGGCAATGCCAGCCCCGAACAGCATGCCGGCTAATGTGTGCCGCGACGCCAGGCTGCCCATCGGTCCACCTCCTTAGCCGAACTTGTTATTAGATGGAATCCATTCCAACTAACACCAGTGGCCATTCCACCTGGCACCGCTCTTCCTCTCCACGTTCTGACACAACAGAGCGGGAATCCACTTCGGTTCGACCGAAACGGAAGAGGCCATTCGCCCACACCTTAACCCCTCTCCCGTCGTCTGGCAAGCAGCTTCCTCGAAGCGTCAACCCTGCTCCGCCAATGCTCGTTACCGAGACGTTCCACCGCGCCACGGTCCGTCTGGGTATACTCCACCGTGGTGGTGCATCTCCGCCCCCTGATTTAGGAGTGTGATCCTGTTCTCTCGATGGGTTCCGCACTTCCGCCCGGTTGATGCGGTCTCGGACAAGGCGGCGCGAGGGGATCTATCCGCTGGGGGTTATTCCGCTCCAATACCCTTGTCCAGGCGGTGTTTGACGGTCTGGTGGTGGCCGGCAAGCCGAAGAGGCAGGCGCTCGGGGCAGGCATCCGCAAGCTGCTGATGATCGCTTACGGGGTGCTCAAGAGCCGGTCCCCGTTCGACCCTCAGTGGGGGTTAAGAATCGCCTCTTGACATCACACCATCTGGTTCGGCCTACCTTTGGGGCAGCTGGCACTTGAGGCTCGCCACTACCCGCTCGACTGCCTCGCGCTCCCGCTCGCACCCTAGCGCAGGGCAGTTGTAGGTGAGGTGCAGCGCCACGGCACCGCGAGCCACGAACCACCGGACCCAATGTGTCCGGTCGTCTAGCGACTCGCACCGCAGCCCGGCGAACTCGCCCACCTGGACCGGCCGAAGTCCGTTGGCGTCGGTCGGCACGCCGGCGGCCATGTCCCGCAGGTCGGCCTCAGCGACCTCACCGCGGGGCTTGCGGAGGCTGCTGATCTGAAGCGCGCCGGCTCCGTCCGGGTGGTAAATTGCCACGTTGCCTGGGCCGTGTTGGGCGCACCAACCGGGCGGCAACTCGACTCGCCAGTGCTGTGTGCCGCAGACCACGAACATCCGCCACGCCTCCGCTCGCCGAAAGAATCGATGCAAGCCTCTCGGGAATGCGCTACGCTGGGAGTGGCCCGGCGCGCGACCTCGACCACGGAGCCTGCCCACCATGCACACCGGCCCCATTCTCGCTCTCGACCTCGGCAAATACAAGTTGGTCGTCTGCGTGTATCCGCGCCAGGGCGGCTCGCCCACCTTCGACACCGTTAGTCGAGTGCGGCCAAAACGGCGTTGGGGGCAAGAGGCAAAACGAAGAAGCGTCCCGTGAGAGACGCAGGTGGGACGTTATCTCTGCTAACACTCCCACAACAGGGGTGAAGGGAATCTCGGCAGAGGTAACGACCAGGAGGAACGGAAGTGGACGCTTGACACCCGCGGGGCTTTCTGGTCGACACAGCTCACCTCCCTCTCCTGCGGGAGTGAGTTGCGAACTCTCGGAACCGCTGTCGCGGGCCGGCTCAGGTGCAGCGCCGGGGGGTATCGTCGGCCGCCAAAAGTCCCGACACCGGTTCCCCCGCTCTACGAATCGGTGCTGTTCGTCGCGATCGTCGTCCGCTTCAGGCGGATCTTGTGCGTCTTACCCTCGCGGTCGACTTCGAACCCGCCGCCGAATTTCTCCTTCTCGTACGGCCCCGTCTTCCATACCACCGCCTTCTTGCCCGCTTCGTACGCATACTCCCCGGTGCCACTCGGCTTGCCGCCCGGCAGGAATACCTTGTACTTGCCGTCCGCCTCCAGGATGACGTACCCGAGGTTGAGCGGCGGCCGGCTCACCGCCCCGTACGACAGGATCAGGTACTTGCCCGGTCGAGGGCCGGTCGTCGCGTCGTCGCCACGGGCCTGCAGGGGCCCCGCGGCGACCGCGAGGGCGAGGGCCAGGACGGCCCCGGAACAATCGAGCTTCATCGATTCACTCCTGAATGGGAACACCACAACCGCGGCGGGGACCAACTCGCGCCGCGAAGGCACTCGGGGGTCGGCCTGCTCGAGAACGTCGCTTCACCTCGGCCGCCTGGACGATTCACGCCGTCCCGCGTGGGCCGAAAGAACCGATGCAAGCCCCCCCGGGAATGCGCTACGCTCGAGAGAGAGCCGGCGTACCACCTCGAACCCGGAGCCTGCTACCCTGGACACTGGTCGCATTCTCGCTCTCGATCTCGGCAAATACAAGTCGGTTGCTTGTGTGTATCCGTCTGGGGGATGTTCCACTGCAACCTCCTGCACCAGGCGTGCTTCGATCACCTGGTGGCGGCCGGCAAGCCGAAGAGGTAGGCCTTCGGCGCGTGCCTGCAGAAGCGGGCGAGGATCTGCTACGGGATGCTCAAGAACCGTCGGCCGTTGATCCCGCCTGGGATTCAAGAATCGCCACTGGACAACACGCTACCTGGTTCGGCGTCTGTGCGCCGGCGATTCCAAGCAAACAACAGGAGACCGATCACACACAACACCACACCGCAGATCAAGGCTGGTAGGCCCAGGGAGAGCGCTTGAATACCGAGCGCGCGATTCTCGTTCGGGCCCACATCGGCGAGGATTTCGAGATACCCGAGAGCCGCAAACCCCAAGAGGGGCAATGAAATCAAGAGGCCGGTCACTCCAAGGGCGAGCAGCATGAACCTGAGAACACGCACAGCGCTACCCCTCTCGAAAGTTCCCACGAGATCAACCCGAAGGTGTTTCCGCAAACCCGCCGCCGCCGAAAGAATCGATGCAAGCCCCTCGGGCATGCGCTGCGCTGGGAGTGGCCCGGCGCGCGACCTCGACCACGGAGCCTGCCCACCCTGCACACCGGCCCCATTCTCGCTCTCGATCTGGGCAAATACAAGTCGGTTGCTTGCGTGTATCCGTCTGGGGGGGGCGGCGCGCCCACCTGCGACACCGTTAGTCGAGTGCGGCCAATCGGCGTTAGAGGCAATCAGGCAGAACGAAGAAGCGTTCCAGGAGGGATGCCCGTGGGACGTTATTTTTCGCGAGGCTCGCTCAACCGGAGTGAAGGGAGTCTCACGAGAAATAACGTCCAGGAAGAGGAGAAATCGACCCTTGACACCCGAGGGGCTTCATAGTCGACCCAGCTCAGCAGCGGCGGGGCACCGGTGAGCTGTGGTCCCGAAAAACGAATCATGCCCCGCCGTCTGCCGCAGCGCCTGGTTCGGCCTTCTTGATCTGCCTCGGCTCGGAGGTGTACAGGGTGATCCGCAGTGACCCGTCCGCCGCCGCCAGCCGCGCCACCGTCCCGGCAGACAGGTCGTGGTGAACCGTGAACGGCTTCACCCCGCAGTCGTATGCGAAGTCGAACTCCCGCCGCGAACAGCCGTCCCAGAGGGCGCGGGTGTGCGGGTCCAGCGATTCGACGACCGCCAGCATCGCGGCGATCTCCGTCTCGGGTCCGTCAAACGACTCGCCGCAGTAGTCCCCCTGGAATATCCACATCGGCTCATCCATCGAGAGCGGGCGATGGATGGCCATCATCCCCCGAGCCTCCAGGGCCACCGCGAGCGCGGTCAGATCTCCGGCCGAGTGGAGGACCAGGTTCGTGACGATGAACCGCGTGATTCCCTCCTCCCACGGCGCACACTCCCCTTGCGGGCAAGACTCGTCGTTGTCCGGCCGAGTGAGTTCTGGCTCGTCGGTGTCTGCCACTTTTGAAACCCTCCGGTCGCCGAACTTGTTATTTCATGGAATTCATTCCACCAAACACCGGTGGCCATTCCATCGAACACCACGACTGAACATTGCTGTCTTTACCCTTGAAGAATGGCGTCCACTCTATTCAACAGAGCAGACCAAGGCCCATACCACGCACAACATAATCCCACTTGAGTCGTCAAGCAAGCAGCTTCTGATACTGCAAGGCGAGCCAGGGTGCGTTTGCATCTGGAGCGGCGCTTCAACCGACTGGGCTCGCCACTGCCTCTATAAAATGAGCAACATCATTGCTTGACTATCTGGGTGTCAATCCAGCCATTCTAAGGTCAATGAACTTTTATCAGTGTGATTCCCTTCACTGTCACGAGGCTGAAGTTACTGAAAACAAGTGATAGTTCACCCTTGATTGTAACTTTCTGATCCTTCTTTACCTTCTTGGCTTTCTCATAAGAAGGATTCGCTGGATCAAAGAAGCAAACCACTTTCCACGGCTTCTTGCCATCAACCTTCATGCCTCCCAATTTGATATCCCAGGCGTCTGTATCGTCCTCCTTGCACGACTCGACAACTTTGCCTTCAATTTCCAAGGTTTTGCCACTGTATTTCTTTTCTACTGCCTTTTCATCTGCTACGGCCTCCTTGGTGAGTTGTTCTGCGGTGATTTTCACTACTTCTTTTTCACGTTCCGTTTTTTGTCCCAATGCGTCGTTGCTCATGTAGTTCAAACAGAACAGCGTGACACCGAACATCAGAAAGCAGAATCGTAGCATTGCAACAGTCCTTTCTAGTGTTGAGCGATTTATCGGTAGCAACATGGCTACATATGTTAAAGCCGCCAAACCATTCACCAAATCGAATCCATTTCACCAAACACCACGGCTGGCCTTTGTTGTCTGCATCCACGAAGAATGGCGTCCACTCTATTCAACAGAGCAGACCAAGGTCCATCCACGCACAACATAATCCCTCTTGCGTCGCCTGGCAAGAAGCTTCCGATGCTGCAACGCGATCCAGAATGTTCCAGCCTCTGGGGTGGCACTTCCCACATCTGGGCGCGCCACTCCTACCCCTGACGGGGTAGGCTCGCCTGGGGACGCCATATACCTCTGTCCCTCCTCGCACCGCTCGTTGCCGAGACGTTGCACCGCGCCACGGTCCGTCTGGGTATACTCCTCGGTGGTGGTGCATCTCCGCCTCCTGATCCAGGAGTGTGATCCTGTTGTCTCGAGAAGTTCCACACTTCCGCCCGGTTGATGCGATCTCGGGCGAGGCGGCGCGAGGGGATCTATCCGCTGGGGGTTATTCCGCTCCAACCCCCTTGTCCAGGCGTTTGTTGACGGTCTGGTGGCGGCCGGCAAGCCGAAGAGGCAGGCCCTCGGCGCGTGCCTGCGAAAGCGGGTGTTGATCTGCTACGGGGTGCTCAAGAACCCCCGGCCGGTTGATCCCGAATGGGCGTCACGAATCGCCACCTGACAACACGTTACCTGGTTCGGCCTCTGCCGTTCAAAAGGTCGAAAAGCTGCCCCGGAATCCCGGTGGCCACACAACCTTCTGCTCGAACTCGGCATCCTCCTCGTCAGACGACAACACCCCGCGGGCGATCAGCGCCCCATCGGCCAGCCCACGCCTCCGAAGTTCGGCCACGGCGAAGGCGAGCGCTTCATCCCATCGGGCCGGCGGGATGTTGTAGATGAACAGGTTGGCCTTGCCCTCACCCGCCTCGCTGCCGTCGAAGTCACCGAAGCCGCCAACCTCGAAGCCCTCGGCCAGAGCCTCCTCCAGCGCCCCGTGCGCGACCCTCTCTGTTTCGTTGGGGTGTCGGTCGGCCAAGGGCAACTGCACGACCATCTGGAGTGGCCCGGACATTCGATATACCTCCGGTGGCCGAACTTGTTATTCGGCCCGGCCCCCGCTTCACCCTCTAATGCCAATCGGCGCTACAGGAGAAGCAATGCTTCGCGGTGTTGGTTCGAAGCGGTTTGCCGCACTCTGGACATGGCTTGTTCCGATAGTTTTCATGGTGCTCGCGTCTCTTCTTTTCTTTCCAGGAATCATTCTTGGTCAGAAGTCCTACGAGATAAACGATCGAGAACAATGGAACAACGAGAGCGCACACAAACGGGGTAAGAAACACAGCGACAGGCCAGGGAAAGGCAGTGAGAATTAAACCATACCCAACCCATCTCGGATCGTCTTTTGAGCCGCTTCCTCAACCTCTTCGCATCGCACACGGAAAAAGTAAAAGCCGAAACACCACCCAGCGAGGAGAATGAGACTCCCCAAAACCGCGACGACCATGAGTACAACATTCATGACTGCCTCAGCCTACTGCAGCCGAACGCCCGCGTTCAGCTGCCCCGGCCGGCTTTGAGGGCGAGGTCACCTGCAACGCATGGTTCGGCTTTCTTCGTGGTCAACCCGCTGCCGCGGGCGGCTTCCGCTTCCACAAACTTGTCGCCTGCTCGAAGGCATGCCCAAGTTGCAGGACGCCCCAATCATCCTGGTGACGGCCCACAATCTGCAAGCCAATCGGCAACCCGTCTCCGGTGAACGCGCAAGGGACGGACAGAGCAGGGTTACCAATCGCCGAGATGAAATAGCACGACTTCATCCAGTCGATGTAGGTCTCCATCTTGTCACCGTTGACCTCCCGCGGCCAATCGGTCTTCACATCGAACGGGAGCACCTGAACGACCGGCAAGACGAAGAACTCGTGGCGGTCAAAGAACTCCCGGACACGGTGATACAAGGAGGTCCGCAAAACCTCCGCTCGACCGATCTGCGGCCCGGTCAACTTCTGGCCGGCCTCGATGTTCCAGACGACCGTGTCCTTGAGCTTGTCCTTGTGCCTGGCGTACTCCTCGGTCAGCGTGGACTCGTAATTCCACGCGCGGAGCGTCTTGAACACCTCGTCGGCGTCCGCCATGCCTTTCGGGTCGGCTTCCTCGACGACGCACCCCAGGGACTCGAAGACGGTTCGCTGTGCGTCCACGGCCTTCTTCACGGCCGGCTCGAACGGCAGGCCCATCCCTTTCGACCAGGCGACGCGCACCCCCTTGAAGTCTCGCCCGAGCGGCCGGCGGAAGCGTACCCCGTCTTCCGCGATGGCGATCGGGGCACGGGGGTCGGGCCCGGCGAGGGCGCTGAGCATCAGGGCGACATCCGCGACCGTGCGGGCCATCGGGCCATCGACCGCCAGGGTGAACCATCCGGTGCTGTACGGCCAGGTCGGGACACGGCCCGGGGAGGGGCGGAGGCCCACCACGTTGCAGAAACTGGCCGGGTTCCGGAGTGACCCGCCCATGTCGCTTCCGTCCGCGAGCGGGACCATCCCGCATGCCAACGCCACGGCCGCCCCGCCGCTACTGCCGCCGCACGTCTTGGTGAGGTCGTACGGGTTGAGCGTCCGCCCGAACACGGCGTTGAACGTCTGCGACCCGGCGCCGAACTCGGGAGTGTTCGTCTTCCCGACAGTGATCGCGCCGGCCGCGCGCAGCCGCTCGACCAGGAGGGCATCGACCGTCGGCACCTCGTCCTTGTAAATGAGTGACCCGTAGGTGGTGCGGATGCCCTTGGTTTCTTGAAGATCCTTGTGGGCCACCGGCAAGCCGTGCAGGGGGCCGACCTCCGCACCCCCCGCCAGCCGCTCGTCAGCGCGCCGTGCGACTTCGCGGGCTTGGTCCGCCATCAGGGTGACGATGGCATTCACCCTCGGGTTGACCCGTTCGATTTGCTTGAGGTGGGCGTCCATGACCTCCCGAGCCGACACGTCTTTCGCTCGGAGGCGACGGGCCAGTTCGACGGCGGTCATGAAGCAAAGGTCGGAGTCAGCCATTGGAACGGTCTCCTGACCTGGACGGGGCCCTTGGCGATCGGACAATGCGAGATGGGCACCGATCCCGACAGCGCCGAGCGCCGCCGCACCTCCCGCGATCAGAGCCGTGCGCCGGGACACCGTGTCGCCCATCCACTCCTCCGCCTCGCGGTGGCCGAACTTGTTATTAGATGAAATCCATTCCACTTAACACCGGTGGCCATTCCATCGAACACCCCACTGCCTCTTGCTGCTCTGACACGAGAGAGCGTGAATTCCCTTCGATTCGACCGAAACGGAAGAGGCCATTCGCCCACACCTTAACCCCTCTCCCGTCGTCTGGCAAGCAGCTTCCTCGAAGCGTCGCTCCGACCCCGCGAACGCTCGTTACCGAGACGTTACACCGCGCCACGGTCCGTCTGGGTATACTCCACCGTGGTGGTGCATCTCCGCCTCCGCTGATCCAGGAGTGTGATCATGTTCTCTCGATGGATTCCGCACATTCGGCCCGCTCTGGGGGCCCTGGCGATTCTGGGCCTGGCGCTCACCTCGGCGGCCGTGGCCTGGGAGGTCGCCGCGCAGGCGGCGCGCCAGAAGACCGCCTCCGATTCGACGCTGCGGCCGATCTTTACCAAACCCGAGCCGGCCAGCAATCCGACCACGCTACAACTGCAGGCCGATGACCGTCAGGTGGTCGGCTGGATCTCCGGCACGAGGAGCCTCGCCGGCACCCCCGTGGTGATCCGTCTCGATGGGGGCCGCACCGAGCGCACCCAGGTGGATCGCAACAACACCTTCACCTGGAACTACCGCGTCTCCCAGACGACGACCGTGAGTTTCAGCGTGCGCGAGGAGACCAGCAGCGGGCTGCCCCTGACGGGGAGCCTGCAGCTGGTGCCGCCACCCGCCGGCCCCGAGCCGAGCGTGTTCCTCATCGTCGATCGCACCGCCTACCGCCCCGGTCAGCAGATCCACTTCGCCGGCTTTCTCCGCACCCAGAAGCAAGATGGCGAGTTTGTGCCGCTGGTCAAGCGCGCGGTGGATGTCGAGCTGACCTCGCAGCGGAAGGGGGTCAAGGTGGCGAAGTTGAAGCTCACCTCGGATGAACAGGGCCGCGTCGTGGGGAGTTACCGCTTCACCGATGCCGACGCACTCGACACCTACAACCTCGCTCTGCCCGGCTTCAAGGGTGGCGCGCAGGTGCTGCTCGGCGAGTACCGCAAGTCGAAGGTCAAGCTCGACATCTGCGGGCAGCTCGAGGGCGACAAGATGAAGCTGACCTTCAAGGGGCTCGACTTCCTCGACAAGCCGATCGTGCTGACGCAGGCCAGCTTCGTCGCCCAGGTGGTACGGCGCGGCAAGACGAAGGAGTTCACGCTCAAGGGCGAGGACTTCGTCTACCACCAGCGCCGGCAGTTCTCGCTGGATCAGCTGGATAACCTCTCCGAGGAAGACCTGCTGCTGTGGGAGGCCGAGGGGCTGGCCGCCGCGTCGTTCCCCGGGGCCGCCCAGGTGCCGCTGTCGCAGTTCCAGGCCGAACTAAAACCGTCGGGCACCACACCGGCCGAGTACACCTTCGACGTGAAGCCCGAATGGCGCCGGGGCGACTGTGCCGTGGTGGTGCAGGGCGTCGTCACCGACAGCAACGGCCGCGAGCAACGCGCCTCGACGACGTTGCCCATCGAGGAGAAAGCCGAGGGCAGCGCTCCGACGGTGCAGCTCGTGCTACCCAAGAAGCACTACTTCATCGGCGAAACCATCGAGGTGCGCACTCCGGGAGCCCGGGCCGCCACGCTCGCCGTCATGAAGCTGGCCTTCCAGACGCCCAGCGCTACTCTCTCAGGCATCGGCACCGCGAGTTCGAACTTTCTCTCGTCGCTGCCGGCCTACCGCTCGGCGCGCTTCCGCCGTTACTATCCCACCAACGTCCAGGCGTTCGCCACGGCAGAGAACGTACGGCGCACGCTGGTCAACGCCGTGCCTGTGCAGGATGAAACCGCGAAGGTGAAGATCACCCAGCCCGGCGCCTACAAGCTCATCGTCGTGGTGCCGCGCGAGGATGGCTTCGCCTGGCAGCAGGAAACCACCATCGTCGTCAAACGGCTGGACGAGACCAACGCCCTGTTGATGCGACTGGATCGCGAGGAGATCGAGGCGGGCGAACCGCTCACCGGCGTGCTCCACAGCCGATTCAAAAATGCCCGCGTGCTGCTGACCGTGCGCGATAGCACCGGCATCCGCCTGACCCAGCCAGTGACCGTGCGCGACGGAGTCACGCCGTTCTCGGTGAAGCTGCCGGGCAAGCTGCGCTACGGCTGCACGGTGGATGTGGCCTACCCCGACGAGGCGGATCACACCTACTTCACCAGCAAGTTTGTCCGCGTGGTGCCGAAGGACCAGATGTTGACGGTCGAGGTGGACCGCCCCGAGACGGTGGCCCCCGGCGCGACGGTCGAGCTGGGTCTGCGCGTCAACCGCAAGGAGCCGGTCGACCTGGTGGTGTCGGTCTACGATCGCTCGCTGCTGGGCATCGCGGCCGACAAGTCGGTCGACATCCGCAACTTCTACCTGGCCGACGAGCGCGCCGCGGCGACCCTCGACCGGGACATGCTGCAGCGGCGCCTGAGCAACGTGAGCATCTCGGGGCTACTCCGCAAGGCGGAAGACCTGCTAAAGGAGCACAAGGCGAACCCGAAGAAGCCCCCGACCATCGAGGTGGAGGCGCTGCAGGCGCTGCTCAGTAACCAAAAGGGGGGCACGCTCTACGCTCAGGATTACGCCACCCTGCTGCGCCTGGCCGGGATCGACGTCTTCTTCTCGCCGTACATGTACGGCCGGGCCTGGTACTTCAACAACCTCAACATCACCGATCGCCTGATCGATCTGTCTCGCCCGGGCGGCAACGGCTGGATTCTGTCCCAGCGGTTCATCGGCAATACGCTGTTGCTGAACGAGGCGCACCCCAGCTACATCAACAGCGGCTACCCCTGGCACCCGGTCTATGGCTGGAACTTTGGCCAGGGTGGCTACGGTGGTTACGGTGGCTACGGCAACCAGCTCATGCTGCAGAGCAATCTGGGCTTAATGGGAGGTTATGGTGGCCGGGGCTTCGCCCGGGGCGACGCCACCTGGAACATGGCCGTCAGCGGCAACTCGATGCACTCCTTCATGCCCGAGGCGCAGGGGTTCATCTCGCACGTGCCCTCGGGGCCGGGGGCTCCCGTCCTGCTGGCCGGCGACGGCGATCAGTCGCACATCACCGTCCGCACCGACTTCTCGGATTCGGCCTTCTGGAACGCCACCGTGCGGACCGACGAACAGGGCCAGGCCCGGGTATCGGTCAAGCTGCCCGACTCGCTGACCAACTGGCAGGTCGTGGTCACCGCCGTCTCGCGCGACATGCACGTCGGATCGGTGAAGTCCCACTTCCGGACGTACAAGCCGATCATGGTCTGGCCGATGCTGCCGCGTACCTTCACCGAGACGGACCGGGTGGCGGTCTTCGCCAGCGTCCACAACCGGACCGACGAACCGCAGACCATCAAGGTGCGTCTGAAGGTGGAGAATGGCCGGGTGCTGTCGCCCGAGCAGCAGGTGGTGAAGGTGGGGCCGAAGGAGAACGTGCCGGTCTACTGGACGTTCGAGGCCGGCAGCGCGGGCTACACCCAGCTGCTGATGAGCGCCGACGCCCCCGCCGGGTCGGATGCCTCGCTCAAACGGCTGCCCGTGGTCCGCGCCGCGGCCGAGCAACTGGTCACGGTGTCGGGTCGGGTCAAGGATTCCACCTCATTCGAGATCCCCGAAGGGGTGAACCTGAAGGACTCGCGCCTGGAGGTCAGCTTCGCTCCGTCGCTGGCCGCCGACATGGCCGACACCCTCAACTTCCTGGTGGACTACCCCTACGGCTGCGTCGAGCAGACCATGAGTCGGTTCCTGCCCACCATCAAGGTCGCCCAGCTGTTGCGGCAGTTCAAGGTCGATCATCCCGAGCTGGAAAAGAAGCTGCCCGGCTGCGTGGCCGGCGGCATCAAGCGCCTGCTCGAGCTGCAGTCGGGCGATGGCGGCTGGGGCTGGCACGGCGGCGGGCAGACCCACGAGATGATGACCCCCTACGCCCTGTATGGTCTGCTCCAGGCCGAGAAGGCGGGCTACCAGATCCCCAACGAGCAGGCGGTCAACATGGGGCTCAGCCGGCTCGAGCAGTTCATCAACAGCATGGGCGACGCTCAGACGGCCGACCGCGTCTACTGTCTGTATGTCTTCAGCCACCGGCGCGACCTGCGACCCGAGTGGTGGACCTGGCTGGAGACGCGCAACAAGGCCAAGGCGCTGTCCGACTACGCTCTGGCCCTGGCCCTGGAGATGGCGGTGGCGAAGCGGCAGCACGACCTGGCCCGGTCGCTGGCAGCCCAGCTTCGCGCTCGCGCCCAGAAGGCCGGCGTTGGCGTCTGCTGGAAGACGGCCGGCTTCTCCCGCTGGGCCGAAGATCCCTTCGAGATCACCGCCCAGGTGCTCAAGGCGTTCGTCGCGCACGACAAGGACGAGCCGCTCATCGACGACATCCTGGCCTTCTTCGTCGCCACCAAGCGTGGTGATCGCTGGAACTCGACCAAGGACACCGCCATGATCCTCAACGCCATGTGCGACTACATGGCGCGGACCGAGTTCAACACCCCGGCGATGAAGAGCCTCACCGTGGCGGTCAACAATGGCGAGAAGCAGACCGTTCGCTTCGATGATCAGCTGGTGAAGAAGGTGGTCATCCCCGGCGAGAAGCTCCGCGCTGGGAAGAACGTGCTGACGTTCAAGACCGACATGAGCGGCGTCATCTACCGCGTCGTCTTCCGCTACTGGAAGACGGGGCGCGACATCCCGGCCATGGACCACGGGCTCAAGGTCGTCCGTACCTTCCACCTGCTCGACACCCGGGGCCAGGTGGTGCGCGATCTGAAGCATGGTGACGTGGTGCCGCGTGGCAGCTACGTCATGAGTCGGGTCCAGGCAACGCATCACCTGCAGACGGAGATGCGCTACGTCCTCGTCGAGAGTCCGCGGCCCGCGGGTGGCGAAACGGTGCCGACCGACGACGCTCGCTTCCAGGCGCAGCAGGGCGGCTGCACGCCGTTCGCGCTGCGGGAAGATCGCGAGGCAATGACCTGCTTCCACCACGAGCAGACGCCACACACCCTGACCGACCAGCACGTCTACCTGATGGAGCTGGCGGGCGAGTACGTGGTGCCGCCGGCCCGGGTGGAGATGATGTACCACACCGAGACGCGCGGGCACAGCAGTGCGTTCGTGCTCAAGGTGGAGGACGCGAAGAAGTAACTCCTCGCGCGGCCTCGCAGGTGGGCCCTCCTCGATCCTGGCTCAGGATGGGGGAGGGCTCGCCTCATTTCCTGTCGAGCAGTTTCAGCAACACAGGTAGCATGGTGGCGGCGATCTCGGCGTGGCCAGCCCGGTTGGGGTGGTACAGGTCGGTGGTCCATGCCGCGGTGTCGTCCCCATCGTCGAGCCGGCGGTGCCAGTGGGCGTAGTGATCGATCAGCGGCAGCTTCAGCTCGCGGGCCAGGGCGCGGACCACCTCGGCGCACTTCACCAGCTGGACGTTGGGGTTCTCGGCAACGCCGCCCTGGCGCGACTTCTTTGCATAGCAGGGAGGGGTCATCAGCACCGGCTGGACGCGGGCATCCTGCAGCGCCTGAATGATCTTGCGCAGGTTGGCCTCGTACTGGGCGGCGGTGAGGCGCGGCTCGGTCTTGCCCCGGTCGATGTGGCTGTCGTTGTGCCCGTACATGATGGCGACGATGTGCGGCTTGTGGGCGGCCAGGACCCGCGCCAGGCGGGCCAGCCCCTGGTCGGTGCGTTCGCCACCGATGCCGACGTTGATCACCTTCACGGTCTTCTTCTTCTCGGTCAGCAGGGTTTCGAGCTGCACCTGGAAGGTGTCCTTCGCCTCGACCCCGGGGCGGACGCCACGCGTGATCGAGTCGCCCAGGGTGACGATACGCACCTCGGGGGCGGGGTCGGCAGCCAGAGCCGCCAGCACACACAGAGTCCACATGATCGCTGGGTCTCCTCGCACGGGTATGCCCTGGGAGCAAGCTGCGATCTTCTTAGGAAGAAGACGGTCCGGCGGCTCAGAACAGGTCGGCGGGGTTGGCGCGGTGAGCGGCGCGCACGGCGACGGCAGCCGACGCCATGCACATGATCACGGTCATCAGCAACACAGAACCCAGCCGCGTTCCGGTCATCCCGATGGGGATGCTGGCGTTGGCGGCGGTCAGTTCGTAGCCGGCCAGGGCGAGCAGCAGCCCCGGGATGTAGCCGATCAGCGCCAGCAGCAACCCCTGCCAGAAGACGACCCGGGTGAGAAAGCTACCCGGGTAGCCCATGGCGCGGATGGTGGCGTACTCGGGTAGCCGACGGGCGATGTCGGTGGCCATCATCTGGTAGACGAACACCGCGCCGACCAGGAGCGCGATGATGACCCCGGCGAAGAAGAACTGCCCCACGGCGGTGCCATTGAGCCAGAATGTTTCCTCGCGGTTGTTGATCTCGCTGCGCGTGTAGATCAGCACGTCGGACTGGGGGCCGCCCAGCCGCTCGCGCAGGCGCTCGCGCACCTGGAGAGGGTCGGTGCCGGGCGCTAGCTGAATCAGCCCGAAGCTGACCAGGTGTTCGGGCCAACCCAGCAGCACCGATAGCGACGCCTCGCTGGTCAGGACCAGGCCGTTGTAGGCGAAGCCGGTGCCGACGGTGATGGTGTCGGCCACCTCGACGCGCCGGCCGTTTAGCTCGTGGAGGAAGGTGGGCTTCCAGGTCGCGGGATCGCCATACTCGGCGCGCGACTTCAGATCCATCAGGACCGTGGTGAGACGGGACAGCTTGGCGCGATCGGTCTCCATCTGCTGGGCCGTGGGAAAGATGGTGCCGACGGGCCGGGCGAAGACCTGGTCGAGGGTGGAAGGTTCGACCCCCAGCACCAGGATCGACCAGCGCGGATGCGGCTTGTCACGGCCCGTGGCTGTCTCGTCGGGGCGCGGGCGCGGATCGCGCCAGAAGCCGAGCATGGCGGTCAGGGGCAAGGTGCGCTGGACCGCCTCGTCGGCGCTGGCCTGGGCCAGGCGACGCCGCGGAAACGCCCCGGGTCGGGCCATGTTGTTGTACTCGCTGGAGACGAGCAGCAGATCGAAGTTCAGCTGATCGTAGAGCAGCGAGGCGGTGCGGACGACGGCGTCGAGGAAGCCCAGCTGCATGAACACCAGCAGCACCGCAAAGGCGACCCCCACCAGCGAGATGAAGGTGCGCATCCGATTCTGCATCAGGTTGGACCAGGCAAGCGACAGGGGCGTCATGGTTTGGAGGCCGGTCGGGCGGCCGGAGGCTTCTCGGGCCGGAAGGTAACGGTCACCTCCAGGCCGATGTATTCGCGGGCCACGGCGGCAGATTCGGCATTGAGCGGCACGCGGACGTCGATGACGCGACGGTCGGCGTCGGCCCGGGGGCTCAGCCCGGTCATCGAGGCGCGGGCCACAATGGTTTCGATCGACCGGGGATCGGTCAGCAGGCCCACCAGCGGCTCGGGCAGCAACTTGCCCGCACGCACCTCGGCCCGCACGCGCGAGTCGGGCGGTCGCACGCCCTCGGCCAGGCGGCGGATGTCGTGGACGTCCACCTTGGCCACCACCACCATCTCGCTGACGTCGGCCAGCTGAAGAATCGGCTCCTGCCCCACGGTGTCGCCCTCGTGGCTCAGCACTCGCAGGATGATTCCGCTGCGTTCCGCCTTCAGCAACGCACGCTCGAGCCGCAGCTCGGCCAGCTTTTCTTGCTCCTGGTACAGCTCGAGCCCGACCGAGGCCCGGTTGAGGTTGAATTCGGCGCGGGCGGCCTCGATGGCCCGGTCGATGGCGCGTTCCTCGGACACGCGCTGGCGCGTGGTCGTCTTCTCGGCGGCGCGGGCGCTTTCCAGCCGGGCGCGAGCAGCGCTCAACTCGGCCCGGGCCTTCTCCAGATCCTGCATCGACACCTGGGCGCGCGACGGGTCGAGACTCTCCAGGGCGGTCAGCACCCGGTTGGCCAGGTTGAAGTTGGCTTCCAGCGCCGGCAGTTGTAGCCGGTCGGTCTCGGTCTTCAGATCAGCGGTTAGCCCGGCGCGGTTCTTCTGCTCGGTCAGCTCGCCCATCTTCGCCGTCTCGGCCTTGTCGATCTGGCTCATGCGCAGACGGGCAGCCAGCACCTGCTTTCGGGCCACTTCCAGCTCGCGGGCGCGCTCCTGGTAGCTGGAGAACTGCACCAGGCGGTCGCCGGCCTTCACCGGCTTGCCGGGGGTGACGAAGATGCGCTCGATGCGGTCACCCGGGATCCCGCCGACGGAGACGACGCCGGTGGCCGGTTGCAGGTAGCCCAGGGCGCTGACCGGCGAACTATCGGACACGGATTTCGTGGGAGTGTCGGTGGAAGGGGTGGCCGGACTGAAGAAGTTGCGGACCGGCTGGCCCTGGTAGGTGCCCAGGAGGAAGCCCGCGGCGAGGAGCAACACGGCCAGCAGCAGGATCATCGCGGTGCGGCGCATGAACGGTCTTCTCCGCGACGGGACAGGCTCGGACGCACCTCACGAGCGCGTCCCCCGGGTTATTCATCGTACCAGGGACGGGTGCGGGATCAATCATGCGCCCCCCGACCGACTGGGGAAGCGGTGCGGATCCTATCAGTTGGAGGGGTTATTCGCGAGGAAGCTGACAAACTCCCAGATGGTGCGCGGTCCGACGCCGCGCAGGGCCACGTCGAAGCAGCGGCCCTGGGCGAGATGGCGGATGTCGTTCCAGGCCTCGTCGGAGAGGGTAATGGTGCCGGGGCGGCCGATGCTTTCGAGACGGGCGGCGATATTGACGGTCGAGCCCCACAGGTCGAACGAATACTGCGACTGCCCCAGGGTGCCGGCCACGACAGGCCCGACGTGGACGCCGACGCGGACCTGCCAGCCGGCCGGCCCCTCGCGCACGCGCTGGAGTAGATCGATGGCGCAGCAGACTAGCTGGAGCACGGGGTTCTCGGTGGGCAGGGGCAGCCCGCTGACCATGAGAAAGGCATCGCCGATGGTCTTGATCTTCTGCACACGATGGCGGCGGGCGATCTCCTCGAACGCCTCGACGTACCATTCGAGCAGGCCGACCACCTCCTCGGGGTTGCCCGCGTGGCGGTCGCAGAAAGCGGTGAAGCCGACAATATCGACGAAGCAGACACCGACGCGCTCGTGCCGGCGCGGCTGGATGACGCCAGTGTTGGTCAGTTCCTGCACCACCTCGGGCGGGAAGATGGCATGCAGCAGGCTGTCAATCTGGTTGAGATGGCCCACCTCGCGGTCGCGCAGCCGTTTCTTCTCCAGACAGGCGCCGACGCGTGCCCGCAGCAGTAGCTCGTTAAAGGGGCGCGTGAGGTAGTCCTCGGCACCGCGAGCGATGCAGGCGACCACGGTGTCGAGCCGATCGAGGGCCGACACCATGACCACGGGGATGTGGCGCAGGCGATCGTCGGTCTTGAGGCGCTCGAGAACAGTGAAGCCGTCCATCTCGGGCATCATCACATCGAGCAGGATGAGATCGAACGCCTCGTGGCCCAGTAGTGCGAGCGCCTCGGCGCCGCTGGCAACGGCAGCGACGGTGTGGCCCTGCTGTTCGAGCAAGGCGCGAAGCAGGTCGCGATTCTCGCGGTTGTCGTCCACCACGAGTAGCCGACCCCGTTCGGCGGGCAGAGTGGAGGGGAGAGTGCCACTGGGCAGGCCCGGCCCTGGGGGAATCGCCGGGACGGCGGCCAGTCCATCGAGCGTCCCCAGCGCCTGGCGGGCGACGGCGGCCAGCACCAGCAGCGGCTCCTGGTAGCGGGCCAGGTCGCTCTGCGCGCCACGCCGGGTCCACAGATCGACGTAGCCGATGATCAGCGCCAGGTGCGCGCGCAGGTCGTGGCGCGTCGTGCGATCCTGCAAATCGACCGGTTCGGGTCGGTCGGTCTGCTCGGCGAACTGGGCGGCGCGCTGGGCCATCTGATCGACAGCAGTGACGAAGCGATCCGGCGCGCCGGGCTGCACCGATTCGCGCAGGCGTAGCCCCGCCTCGCGGAGGAACCGCGCCGTCTGCACCAGATCGGTCCAGGTCGAGCGGGGGCTCATGCGGGGCGCTTCAGCAGGGTGTCGATCTTGGTAAGCAGCCGCTCGAAGTCGATGGGCTTGGTTTCATACTCGTCGGCGCCGGCGGCGAGGGCGCGGCGGCGGTCTTCCTGGCCGGCGGCGGCGGTCAGCGCGATCACCGGAATGTGCCGGGTGACCGGGTCGGCCTTCAACCGCGCGGTCGCCTCGTAGCCGTCCATCAAGGGCAGCCCCACGTCCATCAGAATCAGGTCGGGCTGGTCGGGGCCGGCTCGTTCCAGCGCTTCCACGCCCGAGCCCGCGCAGCGAATGGCGTGGTCGTACAGCTCCAGCGTCAGCTGCACCATCTCCCGGATCATGTCGTCGTCTTCCACCAGCAGGATTCGAGCCACCAGAGAACCCCCGGGAAGTAGCTTCGCGGCCAGCGAGGAGGCGATCCGTACGATTATAGCGAGCCGTCCCGCGATTCGCTTCCCTGGAGGATCCGGTTCATGCAACTCGGCTGGTTGACGCTGCTGGTGGCCCTGGCGGGGATGGCGGAGAGTCCCCCCCGGTTCCGCGCCACGGGGATGCAACTGTACTATGGTTCCGATGCGCGCCTGCTGGCGACGCTGGAAAAGCGCCTGCGCCCCGGGCAGGTGGTGGTGGTGGAGCCGCGCGCCCTGAAACAGGCCGAGCGCGACCGGTTGCTCCGGGCCGCCGACCGCGTCGGCGCCCGGGTGATCGGTTACGTGAGCATCGGCGAGTTGAGCGATCTGGAACGAGGCAAGTTCGATCGCTTCCTGGCTGAGCACCTGAAGAAGCCGGGCGTGAACCCCGGGGCGTTCCGCACGCGCGAAGCGATGACGCTGCGCCGCAACGAGACGTTTCGCTCGGCACTTATCGACGTGCTGGCCGAGCCGTGGCGCGCCTTCGTCCTGGCCGAGGTCGCCGCGGTGCAGAAGGCGGGCTACCATGGCGTCTTCCTCGACACCGTCGATTCGGTCGATGATTACATCACCCGCAAGGACTGGTCGCTGGAGCGGCGCGCCCAGAGCGTGGCGGCGATGATCGGCCTGGTCCGGGCCATCAAGGCGCAGCGGCCGGCCAGTTACATCGTGCAGAACCGGGGCCTGAACCTGCTGGGGGCCCGGGTCTTTGTCGGCGACGCCCGGGGCATCCTGGTGCCGGGGCTCGACCTGGCTGGCGGACACGCCCACAACCCAGACGGGCTGCTCTGGGAGAGCGCCTTTCTCGATACCGACCCCTGGACGCTGGGCGTGGAGAAGAATCTGCTGGCCGCGCAGAAGAGTGGCCGCGCCGCCGTCTTCGCCCTGGGATACGCCCAGGGAGGCCGCACGCCCGAGGCGTTCTTCCGCGCATGTACCCGCACCGGATTTCTGGGGACGTGGGCCTCGTCGAGCGAACGCCTCCACGAGGAGCTTACCCGCGGCCCCGACGAGATTAAGGAGAAAACCGCCCCATGATGGAGATTGAACCGCTCGACTACATTCCCCTGTGGTTACTTTCGGTCTTCACCCTTGTCCTCGTGGTGATCAGCATCGAGGTGGGCTACCGGATGGGAAAACGCCGTCGGCGCCAGGGTAGTCCCGAGGCGGATTCCGCTGTCGGTTCCATGGTCGGGGCCATTGTGGGTCTGCTGGCCTTTCTCCTGGCGTTCACCTTTGGCCTGGCCGCCTCGCGCTACGATTCGCGCCGTCAGATCTTCCTCGACGAGGTCAACGCGATTGGCACCGCTTATCTGCGGACGGACTTCCTCCCGCCACCACATCAGGAACAGACCCGGGATCTGCTGCGCCGTTACGTCGAGAACCGTCTGGCTGTCATGAACTATACGAACCTGCAGCAGGTGCTGCACGAGTCGGAGAACCTGCACACCGCCCTGTGGGCCCAGACGGCTGCCGTCTCCAACAAGGACCCTCGCTCCATCCCCATCGGACTGTTCATCAGTTCCATCAACGAGCTGATCGACCTGCACACCAAGCGGGCGGTAACCATTAGCCTGCAGGCGCGCATCCCGGTTGTGATGTGGGCGGTGCTGTATGGCATCACCATCCTGGCGATGAGCGCCATGGGCTACCACATGGGCCTGGTCAACCGGCAACGCTCGCTGCTGGTGCCGGTCTTCGCCCTGACGTTCTCGTCGGTCATCTTCCTGATTGCCGACCTGGATCGGCCCCACGCCGGGACCATCCGCGTTAGCCAGAAACCAATGATCGCCTTACTCAACACCATGCAAGAGAAGCCGTGATGGGCACCTCCCTGGTCGTGCGTCTGCGTCTGGGATTCCTGGCCCTGCTTCTGGGCGTGGTGCTGCTCGCGCTGGCGGCTGTGCTGTACTCCCTGATGCGCGACGCGCAGTATCACGCCCAGGCCGACCAGGATGCCCGGTACGCCAGCGAGGTCCACGTCCTGTTGCAAAAGGATCGCCGGGTGCTGCCACCGGCGCGCCCCGCTCCAGTACCGCTGCGCGGTGTGTCCACGCTGGCGGCGCTGATCGCGGTCGGCGCCGGGCTGAGCCTGCTCGGCCTGGGCCTGCTCGGGCACGCGCTGCTTCAAACGACCTCGTCGCAAGCCTCGAGCGAGAAAGAGTAACTCGCGAGATGGCAGGAGAGATGAGTGCTCATCTCCAGGCGCTAACGCACCCTGGCTCGCCTTCGGAGTTGACCTCACGCGCCGTGGTAGTCGATCTCCTTGACCTCGATGGCGTACTTGTAGATGAAGTCGCGGCGCGGTTCGACCTTTTCGCCCATCAGCGTGCGGAACAGCTCGTCAGCCTTGAAGGCGTCCTCCAGGTGGACCTTCATCAGCGTGCGCTTCTCGGGGTCCAGCGTCGTCTCCCACAGCTCCGACGGGTCCATTTCGCCCAGACCTTTGAAGCGAGTTACCTCCATGCCCTTCTCGCCCAGGCGGCGGATTTCGAAGACCAGCTCGCGCAGGGTGTTGATCGCCTTGCCGTGGTCGCCGTTCTCCAGGCGCAGGCGCGGGGCGGGCTCGCGGCCGGCGACCCGCTCGGGCGGCACCAGGTCGCGCGGATCCAGCCCGAAGCGGTGCAGCTCGGCGATGCCCCGGTTGATCGCCCGGACCTCGTGTAGCTCCTGCTCGAAGAAGGCATCGGCGGCGATACTCGTGCCGCCTTCCTTGCCTGGCATGGTCTCCTCGACCACCAGGTCGCGCCCAAGTTTTTGCCGTTCGCGTTCACGCAAGGCGTCCACTTCTTCCCGGGTGGAACACCACTCTTCGCGGCCGCCCAGGTGGACGCGGAAGATGGGCAACCCCTTGTCAGTGGCTTTGCTCAGGAAGGTGGGCAACGCCACGCCGCGCCGCTCCAGTGTTTCCAGCGGCTCGCTCAGGGCGGTCATGGCCTTCATCAGGCTGCGCAGGTCATCGCCGTCGAAGCGGGCCGGTTCGCGGACGCTCTGGTCGGTGCGCGAGTCCAGCCGGGGGTAGACCGCCAGGCGCGTGCCGCGCAGGCCGCGCTCGATCAGTTCGCGGGCCATCTCCTCGCCGTCGCGGACGAACCGGGTGTGTTTCTTCTCCTTGACGCGATAGAGCGGCGGACGGGCCACGTAGATGTGTCCATGAGCGATCAGCAGCGGCATCTGCCGGTAGAAAAAGGTGAGCAGCAGCGTGCGGATGTGCTGACCGTCCACGTCGGCATCGGTGAGGATGATGATCTTGCCGTAGCGCAGCTTCTTCATGGCGTCGTCGCGGTCTTCCACGTCGAGGCCGATGCCGATGTCCATGCCGATGGCCGAGATCAGGTTCACGATCTCGTTGTTGTTCAGCAGGTTCTCCATGCGGGCCTTCTCGACGTTGAGCGGCTTGCCGCGCAGCGGGAGGATGGCCTGATACATGCGGTCGCGGCCGGACTCGGCGGAGCCACCAGCGGAATCACCTTCGACGAGGAACAGCTCGCTCTCGTCGCGGTCGCGGGTGGTGCAGTCCATCAGCTTGCCAGGCAGGCCGCCGTTACTCAGGAGCCCCTTGCGCTCGCGCAGCGCCTTCTTGGCGCGGGCGGCGGCCTCGCGGGCCTCGGCCTCCAGCACCACCTTTTTCATGATGCGGCCAGCTTCTTTGGGGTTCTCCTCCAGGTAGCGGGCCAGCGCCTCACCCACGATCGACGAGACAATCCCCTCGACCTCCAGGTTGTTCAGGCGCTCCTTGGTCTGCGAGTTGAACTGCGGGTCGGGATGCTGCACGCTGATGATCACGGTCAGCCCCTTACGGAAGTCCTCGCCGATGGGCGTGACATCCTTGAAGAGGTTCTGCCGCGTGCCGTAGGCCTTCAGCGTGCGGGTGAGCGCATCGCGGAAGCCGGACAGGTGCGTGCCGCCCATCGGGTTGACGGCATTGTTGGTGTAGCACTGAAAGCGTTCAGCCTCGGAGGTGGTGTACTGCATGGCCACCTCGACGCGGACCTCGTTCTCGGTCCGATCGACGTAGATGGGCTGCGGGTGCAGGGTGTCCTCGTCGCGGTTGATGTAGGCGACGAACTCGCCGATGCCGCCATCGAACTTGAACAGCTCTTCCTTGCCGGTCCGCTCGTCGCTGAGCTTGATGGCCAGGCCCTTGTTAAGGAAGCCCAGCTCGCGGAAGCGGGTTTCGAGCGTGTCGTAGTCGAAGTGCGCCTCGTGGAAGATGAGCGGGTCGGGCTTGAACTTGATGACCGTGCCGGTGCGTTTGCTGGCGCCGATGTCGCGCACCTCGGTGGTGGCCTTGCCGCGCTCATACTCCTGGGTGTAGGTCCGGCCGTCGCGCTGAACAATCGCCTCGACCCATTCGGACAGAGCGGTGACCGCCTTGGCGCCCATACCGTGCAGACCGGCCGACACCTTGTAGGCACCCTTATCGAACTTGCCGCCCACGCCGACCATGGTCAGGATGGCTTCGAGGGTCGGCTTGCCGATCTCGGGGTGGATCTCGACGGGGATGCCACGGCCGTCGTCGCCGACCGAGCAGGAGTTATCGACGCCGAGGTTGATGTGGATGTGGTGGCAGTAACCCGCCAGCGCTTCATCGACGCAGTTGTGCACCAGCTCGTAGACGAGGTGATGCAGCCCGCGCTGGCCGGTATCACCGATGTACATGCCGGGACGCTGCCGGATGTGATCGGCGTCCTTGAGGTACTTGATATTCTCGTGCGTGTACTTTTCCGCCGCCTCGGCTGTCGCCAGCTCCTCGGCTGTCAATTCAGGATCAATCACGGTGCCTGGCTCAGTGCTCATGGTCTTGCTCCTCGAAGCCGGCCGCTGCGCACAGCGGGCCGGCGGGACAGCCTGTCAACCCAGTACGGCGGTGCGAAACCGCAGGTCGTGAATGGGCGTGTTCGGCAGCCGTGTGCGGAGTTGCTCCAGCAAACGGCGACGATGAAAGTGGGTTAGCTCCTGCAACAGGACGGCGCTATTGACCTGAACCTCGAGGATGCCGCGTCGCAGCGTGCCGACCCGAGTGTGGGGGGCATACTGGGGACCGGCGATCTCCTCCCAGGCGCGCTCGAGGTGCAGACGACTCTGCTTGCGGCCCCAGCCGCGCGCGGTGAACAGCTGGCTGAGGATGTCGGCCAGCTTTTCCGGGCCCCGTTCGGGCTTCTCGCGTCGGATCATGGGTCGCCCCCCTGGGAGGTTGCATCTCACGTCAACGGCATGACCAGGTACGAATAGGTCGTGCCGCAGCGAAACAGCGCCGGGCTGGCTCCGTCGATCAGGTCGGCCGTCAGCGGCGCATCGGCGGGCAGCACCTTGAGCATGTCGGTCAGGTACTCCGGGTTGAAGTTGATGTCGATCCCCTTGCCGCCGTACTCCAGCGGCATCTCGATGCGCGAGCGCCCCGCCGTCGCCCCCTGGGCCAGCAATGTCAGCTTGCCCGGGCCGAACTTGAATGTCACCCGCTTGTTGTCGGTGTCGGTCATGATGGCCGCCTGCCGCACTGCCGACTGGAAGGCCTGCGCGTTCAGTGTCAGTGTCTCGGTCTTCTTCTTCGGCAGGACGGCGCGATAGTCGGGGAAGCGCCCTTCGACCAGCCGGCTGTAGATGACGGCCCGCCCCGTGCGGAAGAGCACCTCGTTGGGCCGCAGGCACACCTTCACCGTTTCCTCGGCGTCGTCCTGCAGGTTGCGCTCGAGCAGGGCCATCGCCTTGGTCGGCACCACCGGCGTCTGCCCCTTCGTCGTGTGTCCACCCGTGGGAGTGGCGATGCCCTCGCTCAGCGCCAGCCGCCGGCCATCGGTCGCCACCAGCCGGATCAGGTCGCCGTCCAGCTCCCACATGACGCCGGTCATCGAGTAGCGGGCCGTCTCGTCGGCCGTGGCGAACACCGTGCGTCGGATCATCTCGCGCAGGGTGCCGGCGGTGATCTCGTGGTAGCGATCGTCGGAGAAGTTGGGGAAGTCGGGAAACTGGGCCGGATCCTCGCTGGGCATCTCGAACTCGAACTGTGCTCCCTTGACGACGCAGGCGCTGGAGTCGGCCTCGATGGCCAGCTCGCCGTCCCGGGACTCCCGGAGGATGGCAATCAGCTTGGCGGCGGGCAGAATCGCCTCGCCCGGTTCCTGAATCGTCAGTCCCTGCACGTCGAGGCGGATGCCCACCTCCAGGTCGGTGGCAATGAGCGTGCAGCGCCCATCGCCAGCCACGGCCTTCAGGTTCTTGAGGATGGGTTTGAGGTCCTTGGCCGGGATGGCTGCTCCCGCAATCTGACAGGCAGCCAGCAATCCCTCTCGATGACACAGCGCCTTCATTGCTTCCCTCCCTGGTTGGTTTCCTCTTCCATCATCATCCCCTGTATCAGGACATAGCAGCAGTAGTAATGCGGTCTCGATTTCTGTGGATGGCTCGACCTCGGTGGGCGCATCCCGCGATTCAGGTGGAGGTTACGCCTTCTACCTCGCTGTGGAAAAGCCGTTGCGCCCCTGTCGCGCCTCTGTGATGCCTCGTTGAGAAGTTTTCCTCGTCCATCACCCCCGGATTGCTTGATCTGTTTCCTCATCCTCAATCAACCGTGGCGCGCAACGGGCGCAACGGGTTTTCCACAGTGCTGTCGTCAGGTCAGCTCGGCCTGTAACTCACGTACAGCTCCTCGAAGATCGGCGTTGTCCTGCAAGGCGTCCTCGACCTTGCGACAGGCGTGTAGCACGGTGCTATGATCGCGGCCGCCCAGGTACTCGCCGATCTGCTCCAGCGACAGCGGAGTCAACCGGCGGGCCAGGTACATGACCACCTGGCGAGGTAGCAGCACCTGGCGCGAACGGCCACGCGAACACAGGTCGGCGGGGGTGACGTGGTAATAGCGGCCGACCCGTTGCGCGATGCGATCGAGGGTGAGCCGGCGTTCCTCCGCCTCCTCATGGAACAGGTCGCCTAGCTCGGCCAGGGTGGGTTCGCGGCCCAGGGTCTGGTGTACTTGATGAAGCCGGACCAGCACGCCATCGAGTTGTCGGGCACTGCCGGCCGAGTGACGCACCAGCCAGTCGAGCAGGTTCGGCGCCACCGCCGCGCCCCGGGCCAGCAGATACGCGCGCCGACTTTCCGGCGCCAGCGGTTCCAGAGCCACCACCAGCCCCTGGCTCAGCCGGCTGATCAGCCGGGCTGGCCGCGCCGCTAGCCGGGCCGGCCCCACGCCGGCGGTCACCACCAGTTGTTGCTGACGGGTCACGCTGCGGTCGACCAGGGCCACCAGCGTTTCGACGGCCCGCGCCGGCAGCCGGTGGACGTCCTCCACCAGGATCAGCTCGGCCGTCTTCCAGTCGGGGAGTTCGCCGTCGCGCCCGTCGAGGTCGCCCGCGGACAACAGCGTCACGATGGCATCCGGGTGGCGCCGGGCGAACTCGGCCGCCAGGTCACCCACCAGGCGCGACTTGCCCGAGCCCGGCGGCCCATGCAGGTACAGCGGGTTGATGGCTCGACGGGCACGACGCCGCCCCAGGCAGGTCAGCACGCAGTCGATCGCGTAGCGCGCTGCCCGGTTCTCGGGCAGATCAACCCAGACCTCGGAGAGCGTCTTTTCCACCCCGCCATCATACCAAAGAGCAGGACGCGGAACAAGCTCCATTCTCACGTCGCAAATTCTTGTGAGATCTGGAGATAAGTCGAGCCGATGGGGGACGATCCTCTGATGGTATGTACAGGTGTGGCGCCACCGTCACGAACCGGGGCTCGTCGAGCGAAATCGCTGCACCACGCGGGAGATGCGTCGGCCCGCCTCGGTCACTTCCTCGGTCGTGGTGTGGCCGCTGAAGCTGAAGCGCAGCGCCGAACGCAGCCGGGCCTCGCCCACTTGCATGGCCGCGAGCGTGGGTGACGGCAACAGCGACCCCGACGAGCAGGCCGACCCCGTCGAACAGGCCACGCCGGCCAGGTCGAGCGCCACCAGCAGCAGGTCGGCGGCCAGGCCGGGGAACGAGACGTTGAGGGTGAACGGTAGCCCCTCCCCATTGACGACCACGGGGGCGGCCTGCGCCTGCAACTGGTCGAGCAGCAGCTGGCGCAGGCGGGTGGCGTGGGCGAGGCGGCGTTCGCGATCGAGGCAGGCCAGCTCCAGGGCGGCGACGCAGCCGACAATGAGCGCCACCGCCTCGGTCCCCGCGCGCTGGCCGCGCTGCTGATGCCCGCCGACGAGCAACGGTCGTAGACGCAGTCCGCGCCGGACCAGTAGTGCGCCGATCCCGGGCGGGCCGTGGAACTTGTGCGCGCTCAGCGCCAGCGTGGAGACACCCAACGTGTGGAAATGAATGGGGATCTTACCCACCGCCTGCGAGGCATCGCAGTGGAAGTGTCGCCCCTCGCCCACCGCCTGGCGCACCTCGGCAACGGGTTGCACGACACCGGTTTCGTGGTTGACCAGCTGACACGTCACCAGCCGGGTGGCGGGACGCAGCAACAGGGGCAGCGCGGCGGTATCGATGCGTCCGCTGGCGGTGACGGGCATGAGGGAAAGCTCGAAGCCGGCCCGGGCCAGGCGGCTCAGCGGTTCGCTGACCGAGGGATGTTCGAGTGGAGTGCCCAGGAGATGGGCAGGTGGGTCGCCGGCCAGGCCGTGCAGGGCCAGATTGTTGGCCTCGGTGGCGCCGGAGGTGAACAGCACCTCGTCCGGGTGGGCACCCAGGAGGTGGGCCAGGCGTTCGCGTGCAGAGTCCAGCGCCTGGCGGGCTCGCTGGCCGAACCGATGGCTGCTGGAAGCGTTCCCGGTCAGGCCACCCAGGTAGGGCAGCATCGCCTCGAGGGCACCGGGGGCCAGGGAGGTCGTCGCGTTACAGTCGAGGTAGATGGCATCCATGGAAGGCGCTCGGGAAAACCGGGAGGGGATGGGGATCGCTCCCTTCCCGCTAGCGCCTATTCTAGCATCACGGCTGCTTGGGCTGTTCGGCCGGCAGCTTGCGCACCCACACAAAGTAGATGGCAGTGATAGCGACTACAGCGACCACGGAGATCAGTAGCGGCAAGCTCATGACAACCTCTCCTGGGTGAGACTCGGGCGACGGTATCGGAACACATCGCGCAAGTATAGGTCATGCTGGCCGCACGGGTCGGAGCGATTATGCAAAAGATGTGGGTGAAAACACCCGAGGCCCGGGTGCGAGCCAGGAGAGGTGGTTCTCCTGATTCGCCCCGGGCCCCGAGGAAGCGCGGTCGGGCAATTACTTGCCGTTGCGGTCGCGCAGCAGGGTGTGGCAGTGGACACAGCTGAGCGTCAGCTGGGTGTAGGCCAGGGTGGCCCCGTTGAGGTTCTTCTTCTCGGCGTGGTGGATCAGCTCCTTGACGGCGTCGTCGAAGTAGCGGATCTGCCGACGGTACTCGCGGTTGTTGGCCCGGTCGTACTTCTCGAGGATGCCGACGACGACCATGCCGTCGGCGTTCTTGCGGACCAGCTCGAAGTCACCGCGCGTCAGACCCGCGAGGATCTGCTGCGAGTATTCCAGCTTCCTGGTCATCCAGGTGCTGGCCTTGTCCTTCTCGCGCTCATCGACCTTGCGCGCGGTATCGCCTTTTTTCTCGTCCGCTCGGGCGGGCAGCGCCGCCAGCGTGGCCAGCAGCCCCAGCAGACAGGCCAGACAAGCAAGATTCCGGCTCATGAGAAGACCCTCCTGGTAGACCGGTCGATCAGTGACTCTTCAGCGAGTTGAACACCAGCCCGCTGAGGAGCTTGGGGTAGAAGTAGGTGGACTTGGGCGGCATCTTCTCGAGGTTGCCGGCGATCTCCTCGACGTGGTCCATCGTCGCCGGAGGCACCAGCGCCGCCAGTTGACACGTCTTCGCCGCCGTCCCTTCCTGCACCTCGCGCAGCAGATGCACGTACTTGCAGGCAGGACTGGCGCCCAGGGCGGGTCCGACCAGCTTGTCGAGCACCAGGACATGCAGCACAGCCACGGCCAGGCTGCGCCAGCTGTCGCTGTGTTCGGCGGCCAGGCGAGCCATCTCGGCCGGCGCCTTGAAGCGGGCCACCTGCCAGATACCATCGGCCACGGTGCCGAAGCCCAGCAGGTGCTGCGAACCGTCGGCCTCGATGAGGGCCCAGGCGTCGCGCATGCCCTGGTCGCCAGTCCCGACCTTCTCGACCTCGAAGTGCGGCTGCAGGATGCTGGCCAGCTGCTCGGCCCGGAGATCGGGCAGCCCGGAGATGAGGCGATGCGTCGGCAGGATGACCAGGCCGGGATCGCTCATGCACACCAGCATCATGAGGATGAAGTTGGCCGGCGCCTCGTCGTCGCGGACCTCGCCGGCCTCGCGGCGTTCTTCCAGGTAGCGCAGGCCGGTCTCGTAGCGATGATGGCCATCGGCGATGAAGATCGGCTTCGGCGTCATCAGGCCGGCCACGGTGCTGATGAGGTGCTGATCGTGGATGGGCCAGAGCCGGCTGGTGACGCCCAGATGATCGACCGCCTCGATGGGCAGGCTGTGGCTGACGAGCCGGTCCAGCTCGGCCATGACCTGGTTTTCGGCATCGGGGTAGAGGCCGAACACCGGGCTGAGGTTCATCCCGGTTGCGCGGAACAGCTTCAGGCGATCGGCCTTGGGGCCGGACAGCGTCTCCTCGTGGGGGAAGATGCGCCCGGTGCCGAACGGTTCGAGGCGGACCCGGGCGAGGAAGCCCTTGCGCGTGTAGCGTTTGCCCTCGACCTCGAACTCCTGGTGGTAGACGTACAGCGACCGCGCGCTGTCCTGCACCAGCACGTCCTCGGCCAGCCAGTCGCGCAGGAAGCCGGCCGCCCGCGTGTAGCGGTTCTCCGTCTCGGAGTCGGTCGGTTTTTCCTGGTTCAGCTCCAGGCGGATGACGTTGTAGGGGCTGCGGTCGTAGAGCTGCTGCTGGAGGTCGGCGTCGATGACGTCGTAGGGCGGAGCGACGACATCGCTGAGCGTGCCCACGCGTCCCAGGTCGTAGCGATGCGCGCGATAGGCGCGAATGTCAGCCATGCAATCTCGTGCCTCGATCGGGGTTCAACATACCAGACGGTTGTTTTATGCGAGGAGAGCGTCGCTGTCCGGGGCGGCAAAAAGCAGCACGACCCGCGGGTCATGGAAGACCCGCGGGCGCTGGGTACGTGAGAGACGCCTGTTAGAAGAGGAACTCGAGGCCGAAGTTCACACCCTGGATCCAGACGTCGCTGTTCTGGAAGCGGAAGGCCGGCGCCGTGACGTTGATCGTCTCGTTGGTGTTGCCGACGTTCACGTTCGTCTGCAGGGTGGTCTGGGTGACCGAGGCCCCGGCGCGGGCGACGTTGGTCATCCACAGCCAGTCGTAGCCGGCGTGAATCTTGAACCAGTCGGTGACGTAGTAACCGACCTTCAGGTTGATCTCGGGGACGAACGAGAAGACGTTCCGCTCGTGCCGGCCGTTGTCGCCCGGGGCCGACAGGAGGCCGCCCGGCGACGTGGAGGACGGCGGCGAGGTGTTTCGCAGCACGCCATCCACCAGGCGGGTCGGCTCGTTGTTGATGATGCTGGTGGTGCTGTTCACGTCGGCGACCTGGCGGGTGCCACCGAAGCCGGCCTTGAACCGCGAGTAGACGAACAGCGAGCCGAAGTTCCAGTCGAAGTCCACGCCGAACTGCCCGCCGTAGAAGTGGTTCCAGATGCGGGTGCGGTCGCTGGTGTTCAGGACGAGGTTGTTCGACAGCGACACGGTACGTTCGGTGGCGGTCTCCTGGACACCGGCGGGCCGGGTGAGGAAGACCGAGTTGTACAGGTTCATCTCGTCCTTGAAGCCCAGGTAGCGGAAGCCGGCGATGGTGCCGATGTCGCAGCCGCCGACGCGGAAGGCCATGCAGCGGGTGTTGATTTCCGCGCCCCACATGGCGGTGGCGGTGGTGCCCACCAGAGTCGAGCTGGCCTGACGGACGGCCAGGGCGTCGTAGACGGCCAGCACGCTGGTGGCGCCGTCGGCATCCACGAGGAAGTCGGTCGGCGCGAAGCCGGTGTTGATGATGAACTGATCGTTGGCGACTGAGGCGCGTCCGGCGAACCGATCACTGGACTGGGCCAGGTAAAGGAAGACGCCTTCGACACCGAACGACATGTCGGAGTCGGCCCAGTAGCCGAACGAGAAGCGCGTGCCGCTCTGCGAGCCGGTGTCGGTGGAGCTGCCGAACCCGAACGTCGCGGCGTTGGAGAACGAAGACTCGACATAGCCGGTGACCGGCGCGGTGCGGATGAGAGCCCCCGCCGGGCTGAAGTAGCGGTTCTGGTAATCGATGGCGACGACGCCGACGGGCAGCGTGGAGGCGGTGGCCGGGATCACGCCATCCTGCACCTTCCACAGGAGGTACTCGGCGTTGGCGTAGAAGATGGGCCCGCTAGTGGTGGGGCCCAGCGCGCTTTCGGCGGCGAGGATCGGCTGGCCCGTGGGCACGGCCGTGAGCGATGGAACCGGCGGCGCTCCGTTCAGGGTGTTGACACCCGGAGGCGTCACGACCGAGGGAGGCGGAGCCGGCGTGTTGATAGGGGTCGGCTGCTGGGCTGCCGCCCAGGATCCGACCAACGTGAGGGCCAGAAGGCCAAGTATGCGGGAGTGCATGAGTGTGCCCCGTATCTCCAGGAACGTACCCGTTTCCCCTCGCGGCACCGGCACGCCTGCTTCCTTGCGTCCCCTGGAAGCCCGTGTGGATGGTCCCGCGCCTTGTGCCGGTTGTGACGAGTGCAGCGAAGCGATGGAATATCTCAGCATTGCTTATCGGCGCGATCGTGCCGACGAGTTGATCTTTGCCGACAATTCCGTCCACTCCGCGCGGCGGCTGGGTTGTCGGCGTTGCCGGCGCTGCCTATCCTGCGCTTGCCCGGCGTCGGCGCGGAGCATTGGCCCGGACGGAGCGGCAGGGCAAGCGGTCGCCTTCCCCCCAGGATGGAGAATCCACGCATGTCGCGGCGTCTGGCGTCGATGCTCGCCGTCCTGGCCATGGCCGGGCTGATCCTGGTCAGCAACGGCGACCGTCCCGGCCAGGCGCTGGGCCAGGTGCCGCTGTATGACTTCGTCGAATACTGGGCCGCCGGCCAGCTGCTCGTCGCCGGCGAAAACCCCTACGACGCCCAGCGCATCGCCCAGCTGCAGAAGGAGGCGGGCTCGCCCGGCGAGCCGATCCTCATGTGGAACCCGCCGTGGGTTCTGCCCGTGGTGCTGCCCCTGGGCGCCCTGCCCGTGCGGACGGCGCATCTCGTCTGGCTGGCCCTGCACTTCGTCGTACTGCTCGTCTCCGCCGAGCTGCTCTGGCGCCACTACGGCGGCGATCCCGACTACAGCATCCTCGGCCCCACGCTGACGCTGGGGTTCGTGCCCTGCCTGGTCGCCCTGGTCGTCGGACAGATTGCGCCGCTGATGCTTCTGGGGGCGGCCGCGTTTCTCACCCTGGTGCAGGCTCGCCGTGATGCCGCTGCTGGTGCCGTCGCCTGCCTGCTCGCGGTCAAGCCGCACATGGCCTACCTCTTCTGGGTGGCGCTGCTGGTCTGGGCAGTGTCCACCCGGCGCTGGCGTCTGCTGGCCGCAGGGGCCCTGACGGGGCTGGCCCTGACCGTGCTGGCCCTGGCGTTCCGCCCCACCCTCTTGGCCGACTACTGGGCCACCGCGCGACAGACCCCGGCGCAGTATGTCTCGCCCACGCTGGGCTACCTGCTCCGCGTCGTCCTCGATGATCCCTGGTTCGGCTGGCAGTTTCTGCCACTGCTGCCCGGTCTCGCCTGGCTGGCCTGGTACGGCTGGCGTCATCGCGCCGCCTGGGACTGGTCCACCCAGATGCCCTGGCTGCTGCTCGTCTCCACGCTTACCGCCGCCTACGGCGCCTGGCTGTTCGACCTGGTGTTGCTCGTCGTCCCCATCCTCCACGTCGCCACCCGGCTGGGGCCGCCCACGCCTCGCGCCGCGATGATCGCTGGTGGGGCTGTGTTTGTGGCCCTGGGCGTCGGCATCACTGGCTTGCTGCTGGCGCCCTGGCACGTCGAGTATCTCTACTACATCTGGATCACACCCGTCGTCCTGATTGCCTATCTCGCCTTCGACACCTATCTCACCCGGCGATACACGAACCAGCCCCAGCCCGCGGGACCGCCCGCCGGATAGGCACGCGCCAGCCGGAAGCGGTTCCCCTCGGTGTCGCGCATCTCGCCCTCTATCGGGTGGCGCTCCTCCAGCCGATGGACGAAGACCCACTCGGCCCGACCTGCCTCGCGGTTGCTGACGACCTCGATCTCTCGCCCCGGGTGCTGGGGGCCATAAAAGGCGACGTAGCGCCCCAGGCGGAAGTTGTCGTCGCCGGCCATGCGCACCGGGTCGCTGTTATCTTGCTCCAGCACCCACGCCAGCGCCGCGCCGAAGTGCCCCCGGCCATGCTCGACGTAGCCGGCTAGATGCCAGCCGCTACCAGCCAGATAGCCGAGGAGGAGCAGGACGCTACCCACCTGCCCCATCCTGCCCCGTTGCCACAGGGCGCCCAGAACGACACCCACCAGGAGTAGGAGGAAGACGAACGACAGTAGCAGGTAGCGGCTCGAAGAGGAACGGCGGCTGGCGCAGCAAATAAAGCGTGGGGGCGGCAACTACCGTCACGGTGAAGAAGATCCAGGCATCGTCGCCTCGCGCCCAGAGGAGCCAGGACCCGGTGATGACTACCCCGGCCGCAATCGCCAGGTAAGGCAGGCCCCAGACCGAGCCATCGGGTCCACCCAGGCCCAGCACCAGCAGCCGGGCCACCACCGGCAGCACGGGGCCTGCGGGAGCGCCCTCGATGTGCATGCCTCGCAGCGTGACGAGATAGAACCCGACGCAGAACAGCCCCACGCCGAGATGGCAGCGCACCAGCTGGGCCAGTTCGCGGCCGGGCTCGGCTCGCGCGAATCGGCGCAGCGACCAGACGAGGAAGCCGAGGTAGGGGTAGATGAACGTCAGATGGCCGAGAAAGCCCAGGCACGATGCCAGCCAGAAGAGGAGCAGCGAGCGCAGGTCACGTCGGTCGAGGTAGTTGCGCAGGAAGAAGAAGGCGGCCAGGCTGGCGAGGACGGCCAGGGAGTAGCCCCGCGCCTCGGCCGACACCAGCACCAGCCAGGGATTGCCAGCCACGAGCAGTGCGGCGAAGCCACTGGTGGCCCGACCCCAGCGGCTGGCCACGATGGCGGCGACCACAATGGTCGCCAGGCCGGCCGTCAGCGTGTGCCAGCGGTAGAGCCAGGTGGGGGCATTGTCGGGCCAGAGGGTGAGCCACAAGGTGTTGAGGACGTGGTTGTTATCGTGCCGCAGGACGAACACGCCGCCGGGCCAGCCGGCCTGCCGGGCCAGGTCCCACGAGAGGATTTCGTCGAGCCAGAACTCGGCGCGCAGCGCGGCCAGGCGCCAGGCTGCGCCCAGCAGCAGCGCCACCAGCACCACGCCCCAGGGCAACGGTCGGGGAGACTCAGCGTTTGCGCTCATAGAGCCACACGTTCCCTTGATGCAAGACTCGCTGCCAGTGGGGCGAGGTCTCCACCGCGTCGAGTAGCCCCGTGCGACGGTGGAACGGTTCGTCCAGCAAGAGCGCGTGCACGTCGTAACGGTCGAGGATCGCCTCCCAGCCGGGCCCGCCGCGCGTCAGCGTAACATATTCATCCCACACGGGATCGGTGATGATCTCGATGCGGCCGTCGATGAAGATCTTCCAGCGTGGGTAGCCGGCCCAGGTGAAGTATTCACCCCATTCGAGCCGGGTGAAGAGGTTGCCCTGCCCCAGCGAGGCATCCAGGTGCTGGCGCGCGGCCTCCAGCCGCGCGGTGGTCGGATCGGCCGGGCGCAGCCACAGCAGGGGGTTATAGGCGTGCAGTGGCGGCAGACTCAGCACGCACAGGCCCAGCAGTGCTGCGCAGCTAAGCAGCGCGCCCAGGTTGGGCTGATAGGTGGGGGTGCGCAGCGTGGGCCAGAGAAAGACCAGGCGCTCGGCCAGCACCGGTGCCAGCACGAACAGCCACCACGGCACCATGCGGATGGACCGCGCCGCCATGAGGCCGAAGCCGAGCAGCAGAATCACATCGCGCGCCGAGAGCGCCTGCCCGCGTCGGCCGGCGAGCAAGAGGGTGACGACGGCCAGCACCAGCGACGTAAAGTAAATCACCCCGCTGAGATGCTGCCAGCTGGGCGGCAACCATTCCTCGATGCCGCGCCCTGCCGACACCTGCGACAACCCGGCGGCGTAGGTGTAGATGCCCAGGCCATAGGGGTTGATCAACGTCGCCAGAAAGCCAGCCAGCCCGGCCGCGCCCCAGGTGAGCAGGGTGGGCCAGAACGTCGGGGTGTAGCGCCGGGTCAGAGCCTGGCCCGCGCCGAAGCCACCCAGCAACAGAAGCCCCGCGGGAAACGCGCCGTGGACGTTCGCCCAGACCATGAGCAACGGCGGAGCGAGAAGAAGGCAACGACGGTCGGTCTCGGCCCGGCGCAGGAGAGCGTACATCCCCAGGAAGAGCAGGTACGACAGCGTCTGGGGGCGGATGGTCAGAAACTGCCAGCAGCCCAGAAAGGCGAGCAACGCGACGGCGACAGCCGCCTCGAGCGAGCCGCTGGCGCGACGGCAGACGGCGACGAGCCCGGCCCAGGCCAGGGCCAGCAGGCCGGCGTTGATGACGCGCACGAAATCGAGCCCGCCCCAGGAAAAGAGGTGGTAGTAACCCAGCTGCGTGAGCCAGTTGACGTCGCGAAGTGGTTGTCCCTGCAGGGGATAGGTGAATACATCCTGATCGAGGAGCTGGCCATGGAGGGCCATGTACTGGCCACGAGCGAGATGGTGCCAGAAATCGACGAGGTGGGAATCGCTGATGGCCTGAGAGATGAAGACCACGGCGGGGACTAGGAGCCAACGGAGCCAGCGGTCGTCGAGAGCGAACCAGGTCATGAAGGCTCCAGGCAGGCGTGCAGCAGACGGCAGAGACCGGCGACACAAGGCCGGCACAGTCGGGGCATTATAGCCGCGACGGGGTCCCGGGGGACGGTGTCGGATCTGGCAAAAAAGGTGACAAAATTGTTGCACTCGATTTGACTGACCGTGCGCCCTGACCTAGGGTTGTGGCGATGACGGTTCGGCGGATGCCTGCGAGAAACCAAGAGCGGATTCAAGCAGCCAAACGGTTCAGGTACTAGCCCCTTCATCCTCGACAAGAGCAAACCCATCGTGAGGTGGGGACGCAAAGCCATGGGCCCCGGGAAATTCCCTGCCGGGGTCGCCAGGTTGCCGAAGGGATGGAGAAACTTGACCACCGAAAAAGACGACAAGTAAGGTCGTCGAAGTGGTTAAAGCACCCATCACGAGAGCGAAGAGGGCGCTCGAGAAGGAACCATCCCGGCAACAGCCCGGTTCCTCTTCCGAGAAACACGAAAGGGAAAGTTCCATGCAGCGAATTCTCGAAGCGGCGAGGCAGTTCGTCCGCGATGAGAGCGGCCCGACGGCAGTCGAGTACGCGGTGATGCTGGCCCTGATCATCGTGGTGTGCATCACGGCGGTCACTACCCTGGGCAGCAATGCATCGAGCACATTCGGCAACGTCGCTCTAAATGGTGCGGCTGGCGGCGGCTCCTGAGTGGGCTGAAGTCTCCGGCTGAGATGTCACGGTTCGGTGGTTGTGGACAGTGGATGCAAAGACAGGTCGAGGGCGGGCTTCGACCCCATTCAATAAGCAGGTTTCTCCTCGGAAAGGGTTTTACGATGCGTAAGTTCAGCCAGGTTCTGATCAACTTCGTGAAGGACGAGAGCGGCCCGACGGCGGTCGAGTACGCGGTGATGCTGGCCCTGATCATCGTGGTGTGCATCACGGCGGTCACCACCCTGGGCAGCAACGCCAACAACACCTTCTCCTATACTGGCGCGGTCATTGGCGGTAGCGCCAGCTGAACCCTCGCTCGTGCAGTCTGACGGCCGCACCGGGTCATAGGTCGGCTCCCTGCAAGCCGCGGCGCCCGAGTAGGTGTCGCGGCTTGTGGCGTTCTCCCCCTCGGAACGTACTCCCCCAGGATTCCCAAGGTGACCCTACCATGCATTACATCTTCAGCAACTGGCCGCTGTGGTTCATCTGCGCGGCGATGATTGTGGCAGCGGTGATCGATGGCTGGAAACTCAAGGTACCCAACTGGCTAACCCTGCCGCTGATTCTGGGTGGCTGGGCGCTGGGGCTGATCCACGATTTCGGCTGGCTGCAAGGCACCGGCGACGGCGGCATCGGCGCAGCCCTGGCTGGGACGGCGCTGGGCTTTGCCCTGCTCTTCCCGGTGTACTCCATCGGCGGCATGGGCGGCGGCGACGTGAAGATGCAGATGGGCTTCGGCGCCTGGATCGGGGCCTTCTATGGCCTGGCCGGCACCGAGTCGCATCCCGGCGCGATGTGGATCGTGTTTTATGCCTTTTGCCTGGCGGCGGTGATCGGTGGCGTGCTGGCGCTGGGGATGATCTTCCTCCGCGGACAGCTGCGCCGCAACCTGGCTAACACCCGGTCGATCCTCGGCGATCTGTTCAGTCGGGGCGTCAGCGGGGCGTCGGACAAGGCAGCCGAACGCAAGCCGACCATGCACCTGTTGCCCTATGGCATCCCCCTTTGCCTGGGCTTCATCAGCTACCTACTCATGCTCCACGGGGTCTGAACCCCTCCTTGGACACCTGGAGTGTGAAGCTGGCCACACTGGGCTGGCTCTTCTGATCTGGTAACACGTTCAGGCGAGGGTGGCGGCGCAAGCGGGACAAGCTCCGCAAGGCGATCCGCCCGGCGGCAAGATCGACAGGACCGTTACAGGCCGCAAAGTTTGAAGTTCGAGCGGCCTCCCTGTCGAAGTTTAGTGTGGCGTGATCCCTCTCGGGGGAAGGACGCCTCGGCAGGATGCCGCACTCGGCCGCCAGACGGCATCCACCTCTCGACTGATGAACCACTTGCTCCGACATCTAGACGAGGTCCGATTCCATGAAACCCAAGACCATGATTCTCATGGTGGTGGCCGTTGGCTGTGGGCTAGGGGCCAGCTACATGACCAGCAAACTGCTGGCCGACCGGCAACAGAAACCCCAGGAGGTGCAGACCGTACCCGTCCTGGTGGCTCGCGCCCGCATCCCGGGCTGGCAGCCGATCAAGGAGCCGGAGAAGCAGTTCGAGCTGAAGAATTTCCCGGTGGACGTGGCCCCGAAGCGTGCCATCAGCAACTACGCGGACCTGAAAGACCAGCGGCTCAACAAGCCGCTCGATGAGAGCAAGGCCGTCACCCAGGACGACCTGCTGACGCGCGACCAGCAGACGGTGTCCGACCAGCTGCAGCAGGGGCAGCGCGCCGTCGCCATCAAGGTGACCGCCGAGTCGCTGGCGGGCGGCTTCGTCCTGCCAGGCACCCGGGTGGACGTGATCTGCACGACGCGTGGCAACGAGCCGTCGTCGAAGATCGTGCTGCAAAACATGCTGGTGCTCGCGGTGGACACCCACAGCGATCGCAACCCCGAGCAGAAGACCATCGTCGGCCAGACGGTGACGGTGGCGGCGACGGCCGAGGAAGCGACCCGGCTGGCGCTGGCCAGCGAGATTGGCTCGCTGCGGTTGACGCTGAAGAATCACGGCGACACGAGCAAGGTCAGCCATGTGATCGTCAAGGCGGCCGACCTGAACAAGCCGATCGGTGCTGCCGACGAGAAGCCCGAACCGTCCGTGGCGCCGGCTCCGGTGTCGCCCAATCCGCCGCTGCCGGTCCTGCCGGTGGACGACATGGGCCCGAAGATCGAGGACCCGCCGGTGGTCGTCGCTCCGAAGCCCAGGAAGAAACACGTGATGACCATCGTGAATGGAACGCAGAGAGAGAAGGCGGTCTTCCATGAAGGAGACGACGAGGATGTAGCGACCAGCAACCAGGCAGCGGGAGGCGATTCGCGAGACGACCGTCGCGTGGATCCGCCGGCCGCTGACGACAAGAAGGAAGCCGCAAAGCCGGCAAAGGGCACGGGCCCGGCGGCACCCGCGGGGGCAGCTCCGGCCAGCCCCTTCGGTAACAAGTCAACACGGACGAAGCGGATCCAGTAACGGGGTTGGGAAGGGGGCGGACCGGGAATGATTCCCAGGCCGCCCTCCTCCGGGCACCGGAATGGGTGAAACAATCGAGACGGCAGGCGGAGCCTCCGTCCTGTGCTAACACCGCCAGCCAGATCCCCCGTCGGAGTGTTCCGACGAGGCTACGGGCAGCGGACGATGAAAGAGGGTGAAAGGATGCACCGAACCTTTCAGAAGCCCTGGGCGTTGCTGGGCGCCTGGCTCGCCCTGCTCATGGGCGGCCTGCCGTCTGTGTCCCGGGCTCAGTTGAACTCGCCAGAAAACCGTCCGCTGGTGGTCGTGCTGCAAGGCACCACCCGCCTGCAGATGAGCACCCGGAAGCCCATCCGGACCGTGGTGAATCCGAAGGAAGGCATCCTCAGCATCCGCACCATCGAGCGCGACCCGACCACGGTCCTGCTGGTCGGACAGGGCCCGGGCATCACCCGGGTCGAGCTGGAAGATGCCGACGGCAATCGCGAAAGCCGCGAGGTCGTCGTCCAGGCGGATGTCGAATATCTCAATCAGCAACTCCGCAAGGCCATTCCGGCCTCCGCCATCCAGGTCATCCCTAACGGAACGAGCACGGTCGTGCTGACCGGCTACGTCGGCCGCGCCGAGGACGTCCAGGTGGCCCAGTCCATCGCTGCCAGCGTGGGCTTCCAGGTCATCAACGGGCTGCGGCTCAATGGCGTGCAGCAGGTGCAGCTGGACGTGGTCATCGCCGAGGTGCGCCGCACCAAGGACCGCAGCTTCGGCTTCAACTTCATCGGCAACGCGCGGCAGTCGGTCTACGGCTCGACGCCCGGTAGCATCCTCACGCTGGCGAACCCGATCGGCGTGACCAGCTCGAGCCTGCAGCCGACGGGCTTCGGCCAGGCCATCCGCTCGCTGCCCGGTGGGCCGGCCAACGGCACGATCTTCGGTGGAGTGATCGGCAACGCCGCCGGCTTCCTCGGCTTCTTGCAGGCCCTGGAGATCGAAGGTCTGGCCAAGGTGCTGGCTCAGCCACGACTGGTGACGCTGAGCGGCAACCCCGCCAGCTTCCTCGAAGGTGGCGAGCAGGCGATTCCCGTGCCCGCCGGTCTGGGTCAGGTCGGTGTGCAGTTCGAAGAATTCGGCACCCGTCTGAACTTCCTGCCTATCGTGCTGGGTAACGGCCGGATTCATCTGGAAGTGGAACCCGAAGTCAGCCGACTCGACGAGGCGGCGGGCACCACCATCGCCGGTGCGACGGTGCCGGGTCGGGCCACGCAGCGTATCCACACGACGGTGGAAATGGAGACGGGCCAGACGTTCGCCATCGGCGGTCTGATCCAGAAGGAAGTGAATGCCCAGGCTCAGAAAGTGCCGGTGATCGGTCAGGTGCCCTTCCTCGGTGCCCTGTTCAGCAACAAGTCGATGGAAGAGCGGGAGGTCGAACTGGTGGTGCTGGTTACACCGCACCTGGTCGATCCCCAATCGTCAAGTCAGGTCGGAAAAGTTTTGCCTGGACAGGAATCGCGCACGCCGGATGATTTTGAGCTATTCTTGGAAGGAATTCTCGAAGCACCTCGCGGGCCGCGAGCGGTCTTCCAGGGCAATCGGTATGTCCCGGCTCACCGCAACGGTCCGACGGCAGACCTGTATCCGGCTGCGGGACGCACCGATGGTCTGAACCAGATGCCGATTTCGCCAGCGGGCGGTTTGACGGTGGGGACGACTGCCGGCATGATGCCCGGCCCGGCCGCAGCGATCGGCAATGGGGTGCAAGTGCCTCCGGTTCCTCTGGGAACCAACCTACCTTCGGGGAACGAGACGGGCAACGGCGGCAACGCTGCGGTCCCGGCTCCTCCGGGGGTGGCTCCTCCGGTGGTAAACCCCCCGGTGGGGAATTCGCCGGCGGTGAATCCGCCGGGTCCAGGAGGCACGCTGCCCCGGATCCTCAATAGCCCCCCGGTGACCCCCACCGGAGCGCAGGGAGATCCTCAGGCAGGAGAAACGGTGATCCCGGCTGGCGGCAAAATGCCCCCGGCCACGGACCTACCGGTTGAAACGGGCGGACCCAGTCTGACACCGCCGCCCATGCCCGAATCGCTGCCTCAGGAAGGGCAGCCTTGACAGTCACCAGGGAGGGGGGCGAAATCGCTCCCCCTCTTCGTTCTGGAGCGGTCGGAAAATCGGGCCGACCGCTCTCGCAGCAGGGTACCACTCTCCTGCTTCTTTCCCCAAACAGGGGGTCGCCACGTCAGCCGGACGGTGTGGACCTCGGATGCACTCGGTGGGTAAACCAATGAAGGACGTACAACGAATTGCCATCGTGGACCCTTCCGACAATACGCGGGAAGAGTTGCGGAACGTCCTGCTGGGCATCGAAAGTGTGTGGCTTGACACGGAGTGCGCCCGCTACGACTTCTTCCTCGATGTGATCCTCCAATCGCAGCCCGACGTCGTGATGGTGTCGCTGGATTCGGATCAGGTCAAAGCCCTGGCGCTGATCCAGCAATTGTCGGCGGAGATCCCGGACCTGCCCATCCTGGCGATCAGCGCCCGGAGCGACGGCCAGGCGATCTTGCAGGCGCTGCGCAACGGGGCGCGCGAGTTTCTGACCGCCCCGGTGGTGCTCGAGGAGCTGCTGCGAGCGCTGAACAAGTTTCAGCGCGTGCGACCGCAGCCGGGCAGCCATCCGGCAGTGAGCGGGGGCCGCGAGCAGCGCCAGGAATCGCAGATCATCGCCATCATCGGTTCGCGCGGTGGGGTCGGCTGCACCACGCTGGCGGTCAACCTGGGTGCTACCCTGGCTCAGGATCCCAGCAATAGCGTCGCCCTGGTGGATATGGACCTGGCCCTCGGTGATGCCGACGTGGCCCTCGATCTGCTCCACGCCGACTACACGCTGGCTGACGTGGTGCTATCGGTCGATCGGCTCGACATGCAGTTTCTGAAGCGCTCGTTGAGCAAGCACTCGTCGGGGTTGTCGCTGCTGCCGCATCCGGTGCAGATGGAGGACGCCAAGATGATCCGCGAGGATCACCTGCAGCGCGTCATCGGGCTGTTGCGGGCCAGCTACTCGCACCTGATTCTTGACCTGTCGAAGAGCTTTTCATCGTGTGACGAGACGGCGCTGCACATGGCCGACGTCATCCTGCTGGTGGCGCAGCTCGAGCTTTCCAGCCTGCGGAACGTCGTCCGGATGCTGCCGACGCTGGAGGCCAACCCGTCGGTGGGCGACAAGGTCCACATCGTGATGAACCGGGTGGGCAGTGACGGCGAGATCACGATGAAGAAGGCCGAGGAGACGATCGGCAAGCCCATCTTCTGGCAGATACCCAACGACACGCGAGCGGTTCACGACTCGCGAAACCAGGGTATCCCGCTGGTGCAGCTGGCGCCGAAGTCGAAGGTGCAGCAATCGTTCTACGGGCTGGCTCAGACGCTGACGGGGCGAGAAATCGTGCCGCAGCAAAAGGAGAAGTCGCGCTGGGGAGGCCTGTTCTCACTGCGTTGAAAGCCCGGGGATGGCCCGGCGCCCCTTTGTCGCTGGTCCACCCCCTCATCCGACGTCGCCGCTCATCCGTCCAGGAGGCGCCAGGACCGCGAACCGCTCGGGAGTAAACTTCAATGTCGCGTCTGCAACGTGGTTTATCGGGTCTGAATAACTCGCAGCAAGGAGGCAGCCGCCTGGGCGCCTCCATCGGCGGTGGATCGCTGGCTGGCGGCGATCGTCAGGGCGCCAAGAGCTTCGAGGAACTGAAACGGCTGATCCACGGCAAGCTGGTGGACAAGCTGGATCTGTCGCGCGTCAGCGATCTCGAAGGCGAAACCCTTCGCCGCGAGATTCGCCTGGTCGTGGAGCGCCTCTGCGACACGGAAAACCCCCTGCTCAACCGCATGGAGCGCGAGCGTCTCATCGACGAGGTGCTCGATGAGACCTTCGGGTTCGGCCCGCTGGAAGTCCTGCTGAAGGATCCGACGATCAGCGACATCCTGATCAACGGGCCGTACAAGATCTTCGTCGAGCGCCGGGGCAAGATGGAGAAGACGGACGTCAAGTTCCGCGACAACGAGCATCTGCTGCAGATCATCGACCGCATCGTCTCGAAGGTGGGCCGCCGGGTCGATGAAACCTCGCCCATGGTGGACGCTCGCCTGCCGGACGGCAGCCGCTTCAACGCCATCATTCCTCCGCTGGCCCTGGACGGCTCGACGGTGTCGATTCGGCGGTTCGGCTCGAATCCGCTGAAGCTGGAAGACCTGCTGAACTACAAGGCGTTCGCGCCCGAGATGGCGATGCTGATGGAGGCGTGCATCAAGGCACGGCTCAATGCCGTCATCTCCGGCGGTACCGGTTGCGGTAAGACGACGCTGTTGAACACGTTGTCGAGCTTCATTCCGTCGGACGAGCGCGTCATCACCATCGAGGACGCGGCCGAACTGCAGTTGCAGCAGGATCACGTGGTGCGGCTGGAAACGCGGCCACCCAACATCGAGGGCAAAGGCGCGGTGACCTGCCGCGACCTGGTGCGCAACGCCCTCCGTATGCGGCCCGAACGCATCATCATCGGCGAGTGCCGTGGCTCCGAGGCGCTGGACATGCTGCAGGCCATGAACACCGGCCACGCCGGCTCGATGACCACGCTGCACGCCAACACGCCGCGCGACGCCCAGGCCCGTCTGGAAACGATGATCATGATGGCCGGCCTGGAACTACCGATCAAGGCGATGCGGCAACAGATCAGCTCGGCCGTGGACCTGATCATTCAGGCCAACCGCCTGCAAGGCGGGCCGCGCAAGGTCACCAGCATCACCGAGGTGATGGGCATGGAGCAGGACATGATCATCATGCAGGAAGTATTCCGGTTCCGGCAGCTGGGGATCGACCAGAACGGTCGAACCTTCGGGCAGTTCGAGGCCACCGGGGTGCGCCCGTCGTTTATCTCCCGTCTGGAAGCGGCCGGCATCAAGCTGCCGAGCAATCTCTTCCAGGAACGAGTGTTGTTGCGCGATTGAACCAGGAGCACGATTCGATGCCGAGTGCAGATCGCAGCCAGACGCCCCGCCCCCCCTCGCACGGGCCGCTACGCTGCACGCTGCCTGCAACTTGAGGACTCCCCCATGATGTCATTACTGAACAACCCGACGATGCTCTCGATGCTGGCCTTTCTGACGGTCACCGGTCTCATCGGGCTACTGGCGTTTGTTTTCCGCGAACAGGGCCCGCAGACGGCCACTCGCCTCGATCTGCTCGTGGGCAAACGGTCGCGGCAAGATCAGCAAGCGATGGACATCCTGCGGAAGACGGCGTTCGAGGGCGACCGCCGGTCGCTGCTGGAAGCGCTGACCCCGCAGTTTCTCAGCCCCGCCAAGATGTGCGAGCAGGCCGACTGCCACATCAAACCCGCCACTCTCACTGGCATCGGCATCGTGCTGGGCGCCATGGGAGCGACGGCAACCATGCTGGCGCGTCTGCCGATCATCATGGCGCCGGTGAACGCCCTGATACTCTTCACCTTGCCGTTCGTCTGGCTGTACATGAAGCGGGCTCATCGCCTGAAGAAGTTCACCGCCCAGTTGCCTGACGCGCTGGAACTGGTGGCCCGGGCGCTGCGTTCGGGGCAGAGCCTGGCGGCGGCCATGCACGTCGTCGGCGAGGAGATGCCCGAGCCGATCTCCGTGGAGTTTGGCCGCGTCTTCGAGGAACAGAACCTGGGTATTCCCATCGAAGAATCGATGAAGTCGATGTGCGACCGGGTGCCCAACATGGATCTGCGCTTCTTCGTCACCTCGGTGGGCATTCAGCGGCAAACCGGTGGCGACCTCGCTGAAATTCTCGACAAGATCGGCTACGTGGTGCGCGAACGCTTCCGCATCCTGGGGCAGGTCAAGGCGCTGACGGGCGAAGGCCGGCTCTCGGGCGTGGTGCTGATCGCCCTGCCGTTCGCCCTGTTCGGCTTCCTGCTGAACACCAAGCCGGACTACGTCGAGGTGCTGTGGACCACCGAGCTGGGCCGCAAGATGAGCGTCTTCGCGATCATCTCGCAAATCCTCGGCGCGCTGGTCATCCGCAAGATCGTGAACATCAAGGTTTAACCACCAGTGGGGTGCATCATGCTGCTACCAATCTTCGCGTTCGTGGGCCTGAGTGAGGCCATCCCGCTGCTGGTGTTCGCTGGCTTCGTCGCCGGGGTGTTCGCGCTGTTGTCGCTGATCTCCAACCGTAACAGCCGCGCCTCCGAGCGTCTGGAACGGCTCAACCGGCCGCACTCGCTGGCGGAGATCGAGGATCCCAAGCAAAAGAAGGAGCGGTTCCAGGGGATGATGGAGACGGCCAAGGCGCTCTCCAAGCCGCTGATGCCGCAGTCCGAGCTGGAGGCGTCGGAGCTGAAGATCAAGCTGGCCAACGCCGGCTTTCGCAGCGACTCAGCCGTCCCGGTTTACCTGGGCATCCGCTTCGCGGTCTTCATGGTGTTCCTCGGCATCGCCATCGCCATCTTCCTGCCGAAATATGGTTTGACCCTGGACGGTCTCAAGCCGATGGTAATCTTGACAGGCGTCGGCTTCTACCTGCCGGCGATCGTGTTGTGGTACCTGCGCAGCAAGCGGCAGGAGGAGATCTTCCTGACGCTGCCCGATGCCCTGGACCTCCTGGTGGTGTGCGTCGAGAGTGGGCTGGGTCTGGACGCGGCGATGCGGAAGGTTGTGGACGAGATGAAGGGCCACGCCAAGGTGATCTCCGAAGAACTCTCGCTGGCCAACTTTCAGTTACAGATGGGTCGGCCGCGCCGCGAGGTGCTGCACGACCTGGGGGTGCGCACTGGCGTGGACGACGTCCGCTCGCTGGCGGCCATCCTGATTCAGGCCGACCGGTTCGGCTCGAGCATCGCCCAGGCGTTGCGCGTGCAGTCGGATTCGATGCGGACCCGGCGCAAGCAGATTGCCGAGGAGAAGGCAGCCAAGACCGCGGTGCAGTTGATCTTCCCGCTGGTGCTGTTCATCTTCCCGGGCATCTTTGTCGTCCTGGTCGGCCCCGCGGCCATCAGCATCATCAAGACGATGATGAAGTAACGAACCTCGGGTTCTGGGGGAGATCCGGAACCAGTCAAGGAAGGGAGGAGTGGGATGAAGGGAACCATCCGAAATGCTCTGGCGCTGCTCGGGCTAGCTGTCAGCGGGGTTCTGGCCCAGGCTCAGACCCCGGTGGCCGGTCCGGGATGCCCCGGCGGAAGCTGCGGCGGGGGCGTGGATGCCACCTGTCCGACCGGCCTGTGCGGGGGCACGGCGGGGCACAGCGGCAAGAAAAACTGCTCGCCGACGGTGCTGGAGCGCACCGGCTACAACAACCAGAACCTGTATGACCGCTGCTGGTTCACCCGCTACAGCAACCTGTCGCATCGGGCGGTCAATCGCGCCCTGACGCCGCAGGTCCAGAATGGCCACGTCCTCGACCAGACGGTGTGGAACCACATGTTCGAGCCGGGCACCGACGTCCTCAACGGGCTGGGACTGTCGCACCTGCAGTATCTCTCGCGGCGTCGGCCCGAGGCCGACCGCACGGTCTACCTGGCCTCGGCCATGGACCTCCAGTACGACCCGTCCGCGCCGGATCGCTACGCCGGCGCCCGGCAGGAACTCGACACGCTGCGGGTGGCGGCCATCCACAAGTACCTGGTGGCTGTGAACGCCGGTCGCTGCTCGGACTTCCAGGTCCTGGTGCATGACCCGGCCGATCCGTCGATCTCGGCCACGCCGGCCTCGCTGGCAGTCACGCAGATGTATGGCCGGTTCCGCGGCGGTCTCGGCGGGGGTGGCTCCGCCGGCCCCAGCGGCTCGGTCGGAGGCTTCGCTGGCGCGGGCGGCGCCGCGAGCCGCTAACGACTCGCAACCGCCAGGCGAGGCCAGACACTCTCCCTCGCCTGGCGGCACCTTCAGAGAGCGACACCCATGAATCCTCTGCCCTTGCTGATGCGTTCGATCTCCTGGCGTGCGCCACTGCTGGCCGGGTGTCTCGCCCTCACGATCTGGCTCGTCGCGGCTTCTCCCGTCGCCGCCGCCGATTTCCTGTCTCCCCCAGATTCTCTCTTCGCTGCATGGTACAGTAACTTTGTCTCGAGCCTGGGCACCCGTAGCCGGGTGGTGCAGGTCTGCATCGTTACCATGTGTGTCGCCCTGTTCATCCTCATGAAGAAGTTCGTTGACCCAGGGCAAGGGCCCCGCCGCTGAGGCGCCCCTGGGGGAGGAACCTGGACCATGAACCACATCAAGATGAACAACATGGACTGGGACATTGGCGGTTTGCCCGATGCCCCCAGCGCACCGGACACCCTGGCCCAGACGGGCATGACGCTGGGCTTTCTCAGCGACATGATCCTCCGCACGCTGTACACGCGCGGCGGCATGCTGGGGCTCGACCTGGCCCGTTTGCTGTGTTTGCCGTTCAAGGTGGTCGAGGAAGCGCTGGCCTTTCTGAAGCACGAGAAGTGCATCGAGGTGCTGGGTGGCGACCTGATCGGCAAGATCAGCTACCGTTTCAACCTGACCGAGCTGGGCCGTCGTCGTTCGCAGGAGGCGTTCAAGCTCTGCGCCTACGTCGGGCCGGCGCCGGTACCCCTGGAAGATTACGTCGAGCAGACCTACCGCCAGGCGGTGACGTCGATTGATGTGTCGCCCGACGCGCTGCGGGCTGCCTTCAGCCACCTAGTAGTGCCCGACGAGCTGTTCAACGCCGTGGGCCCCGCCGTGGTCAGCGGCAAGTCGGTGTTCATCTACGGCCCGCCGGGTAACGGCAAGACGTCCATCGCCCAGGCCATCGGCAACTTCATGAACACCAGCGGCGGCGAGATCTACGTGCCGTACGCCTTCATGGCCGAGGGCAGCATCATCACCGTCTTCGACCAGGCCATCCACGAGCCGTCCGAGGAAGACACGCAGGATCGGCTGGAGGACAACGAGGCGACCATCCGCCGGCTGCTCAACAGCGGCACCGTGGACCTGCGCTGGATCCGCATCAAGCGGCCGGTCATCGTGACGGGTGGTGAACTGAACCTGCAGATGCTCGACCTGAAGTACAGCGCCGAGTCGAACTTCTATCAGGCTCCGCTGCACGTCAAGGCCAACGGGGGTATCTTCCTGATCGACGACTTTGGCCGCCAGCTGTGCAGCCCCAAGGAGTTGCTGAATCGCTGGATCGTGCCACTGGAAAACCGCGTGGATTACCTCACCCTCGCGTCCGGCCTGAAGTTCCAGGTTCCCTTCGAGCAGTTAACCATGTTCTCGACGAACCTGGACCCGAAGGACCTGGTGGACGAGGCGTTCCTTCGCCGTATGCGGCACAAGGTGGAGATTCTGGCCCCGACGCGCGAGGTCTACGACCGCATCTTCAACAATTACTGCAAGAAGCTGGGCATGAACGCCTCCAACGAGGCGGTCGAGTTCCTGTACGAACGCTATTACAACCGGGGACGAAGCCCGCGCGCCAGCGATTGTCGAGATTTACTGGAGACGGTGCAGTCGATTTGCCGATTTAAGAGGATACCTGTCCAACTGACCAAGCAACTCATGATGGAAGCAGCGGCCAGCTTCATCCGCGAGTTCGTATAACGCGCAGTCCTACCGCCTGGTGATCCAGCTTCGTCCGAACGATTCGGCGGCTGTGTCCGGGTGTACCCGTCTTGCCCAGGGCTGCTTCCACGCGAGGGATCGCCAATGCATGGTCGTAGCCTCGGAACCCTGATGCTCGGCGCCGCGCTGGCCCTGGCCACCGGCTGCACGTCGAACATTCCACTTCTGCGCAGTCAGCCCAGCTCGGCCCCGACGGCCACATCGGCAGCGGCCAGCCCCACGGCGGTCAAGGAGTCGGTGACGCACTCGGCGTCCACGTACGTGGCCTTCGGCGACATGATCGCGCCGGCCGCCGTTGCCGAGGACAAGACCTTGCAGCAGCGCCAGGCGGCGCGCGACGAGGCCCGGCTCTCGTATCTCAAGGCGCTGGAGGTGGACCCGAAGTTCCTCCCCGCGCACCTGGCGCTGGCCCGGCTGCTGGAGAAAACGCAGGACGCCACCGGAGCCATGGCTGCATACTCCAAGGCGCTGGAGATCGACCCACAGAACCCCCAGGTGTGGCACGCGCTGGGACTGTGCCAGGCCCGGCAGAAGCAGTGGAACGAGAGCGTCGATTCGCTGCGCAAGGCGTGCGACCTCAGCCCGGGCAATCAGACGTACGTCACCACCCTGGGATACACCCTGGGCCGCGCCGGACGGCTGCAGGAAGCGCTGCCGCTGCTGGCACAGACCATGGGCGAGGCCAAGGCGCACTATGACCTCGCCAGGCTGATGAAGCATCTGAACCAGCCGACCACGGCGCGCGACCTGGCGATGGTGGCGGTGGCCCGCGATCCGAACCTGCAGGGGTTGAAGGAGTTTCTCCTCGAGCTGACGACGCCGACCCCCAAGACGCCGGGCAAGCTGCCTCCGGTGATTCAGCAGGTGGCCTATACACCGCCGCAGTCGGGCGATCCCGCCGAGACGACCGGTCCGGACGAGGTCGCGCCAGGCCAGCACCCCGCTCCGATGATTCTCGGGAGCAAGAGCGGTACTCTGGTGAGTGACCCCACCGGCCCTGCTCCCATCGAGGCGACCAGCCCGGTGAGCGAGCGCGAGATTCCGCAGCCTGCCATGCGCATGCCGCCCTTGCCGATCATCCGCAAGACAGCGCGGTAAGACAGCATAGGCAGGAAAAAGACAGGGGGCGCTTCCTCGGTGAAGGAAGCGCCCCCTGTTGATTGATGCTCGCACCAGGGTTACTGGTCGAGATCCTTGTCTTTGTCCTTGTCCTTGTTGTCCACGGGCAGATCCTTGTCGGGATCGACAATCCAGCTCTTGGGCAGGGGCAGCTTGGCCTTGTCCACCGCGGCGGGGTTCTTGCCGAGGAAGAGCGTCTCCTGCGGCACCGGCGGAATGCCCAGGGCGTCGAGCTTCTGGCGTACGAGCTGAGCAGTGGCGGTGGGGGAGATCACCCAGTTGATGTGCGAGTAGTCTGACCCGGCGACGATGCCGGAGCCCGGTTCGCCCGGGTAGGCGGTGAAGCCGGCGTCGGGGAACCACCAGGTCCAGTTACGCGGACCATCGTAAAGGAAGTTATCGAAGGGCCAGGGCCGGAGGTCGGCGTAGGGATCGGCCCAGTAGGGTGGACAGCTATTGAAGTCGAAGGAGGCCGAATTACCGGCCGCACAGGTTCCATGGCAACGGCCGCCCGCACTGGCGGGGGTGACGACCGTCCCGACGGCGAGCAGCACAGCCGGGATCATCCAGAATCGCAAAAGCGTTCGCATGCGAGGTGCCTCCCTGAGTCATCCTGGGTAGGGGGAACGTGGAGCGCCAAAGCATACCCTCTGGCGGCGCGTCGCGTGCCTCGCCGAGCTATCCCGCGCGCAAATCGCGAGTCGGCCAGCGCCCCAGAATCGCCAGGACAGGCAAGGTCGCACGCGGACAGAGGTGGCGAGTAGGTGAATTCAGAAATGGGCCCAGACAAAAAGCAAGCCGCAGACCATGAGCGTGTCATGACCTGCGGCTTGCTCTGTCCGGGTACGAACGGACTTTCCGAAGAGGCCCCTCCCGGATTTGAACCGGGGGTGGCGGATTTGCAATCCGCTGCCTTACCGCTTGGCTAAGGGGCCGTCGTATTCGACACCTTACCTATCGGCAGCGCAGGCAGCGAACTTGATCGGGCTTACTTCGCGGTCGGCACACCCCACAGACGCACGGTGTTGTCCGCGCCGGCGGATAGCGCGCGTTTGCCGTCGGGCGTCCAGGCCACGGCCATCACCTGGTCGGTGTGTTCCTCGAAGCGATGGACGATCTTGCCCGTTTCGACGTCGAAGACGTGGACCAGCCGCGTCTCGCCGGCCAGGAAGCGCTTGCCATCGGGCGAGAACGCCACCGCCTCGACGTGGTCGGCGACTCCGGTGTACTTGCGCAGCAGCTTGCCGGTTTCGACATCCCACAGCCGGCAGGTCAGGTCGCGGCCGCTGGTCAGCAGCGTCTTGCCGTCGGGCGAGAAGCTCAGGCCGATGACGAAGCCATCGTGGGCGTTGGCCCCGATGACCAGCGGTTTGCCACTCTCGGCGTCCCAGATGCGAAAGCTGCGGTCGTTGCAGCCCACCGAGGCGAGCTTCTTGCCATCGGGCGAGAACTTGACGCGCCAGACCCAGCCGGTGTGGCCCTCGAGTTTGCGCAGCTCCTTCGCGGTGGCGGCATCGTACATCCGGATGGTGGTATCGGTGTCCGCTCCACCCAGGGCGATCACCTTGCCATCCGGCGTGATGTCGGTGCCGTAGGCGCGGCCGGCCAGTCCTTCGAATTTGCGGACCTCCTTGCCGTCGAAGCCCCACAACCGGGCAGTCTTGTCCAGCGCGCCCGACGACAGGGCCAGCTTCTCGTCGGGAGTGAACGCCACCGCCCAGGCCCAGTTGGTGTGGCCGGTGAACTTGCTCAACTCCTTGCCGGTGTCCACCTCCCACAGGCGGGCGGTGTAGTCCATGCTGCCGGAGAGCAGCCGTTTACCGTCCCGGCTTAGGGCGATGTCGCGGACGTGGCCGGTGTGGCCGCGGAACACGCGAATCTCGCCGAAGTGGCTTTTCTCGATGGCGCGGGACAGCACGATGGCCCGCAGCCGCACGTCGGCGTCGAGATGCTCGCGAGCGGCCTTGCGCAGCGGCTCCAGCGCCTTCTCGCTGAGTTCGTTCAGCTTCTTCTCGGCGGCCTTGCGCACGTCGTACTCGTCGTCGCCCAGCTGCTCGATCAGCTTGCCAATCTGGGGATCCTCTCCCTGCGCCAGCAGCGCCGGGACGATCACGACGAGCAGACCAAGCGCGATTACCAGACGAACCAGAGCGTGCATGGGGATTATACTCCTCGAACGGCGTCGGATGGTGCCCCTCATGATGACAGGCGCTGCCCGGTCCGGCAACGGGATTCGCCGCGGGACGCGCTCAGGGCTTGCGGTCGGGCAGGCTGGCGCGAAAGGCGAGGTAGTCGGGGCGGTCGCGCAGGAAGGCGAGGTCGGGGTCGGTGTCCAGACCTTCCTGGGCCGCCCTGCTGGCGAAGGCACCCGCGGCGGCGCCCTGGCGCAGCAGTTGCACCGCCTGGGCGGCCCAGACCGATGCGCGCTTCTCGCTCACGGCCAGGGGTTCGCGCCCGGGGCGCAACTGCGAGGCTGCCCGGGCCCAGACGGCGGCGGCCTGGCGATAACGTCCAAAGCGCTGCAGGTACCGGACCTGCAGGTGAAACCCGGCCTGTACTTTGGCGCTGACCGTGGTCGGTAGGTCGCCCCGATCGATGAGGCGCTGCCACTGCTGGGCCGCGGCGGCGGCGTGTCGGGCGGCCTCCTCTTCGTGCCCGTTGAGCCGGCTCAGCATGGTGGACAGGTAGGAGTGCAGCTCGGGGGCCTTGGTGCGGAGGGGCAGTGTCTCGGGGGATTCTTCGACCAGTGCGGCCAGGGCTAACTCGTACTCGTCGCGTGCGGCGGCGAGACGTTCCTGCTTCTGGTTCGTGATGGCGAGGTTCATGTGGTACGACGCCAGCCAGCGACGGTTCTCGGGGCTGGGATCTTGCGCGACGACTTTCTGTTGCAGGTGGATGGCCTCGGCGAAGGCGCGAGCCGCAGAGGAGTAGTTCTTCTCTCTGAGGAAGGCCGCCGCGAAGCTGTTCAGAGTCCGGGCCAGATCCACACGATACTCCATGAACTGGGGATGCCGCTGGACCAGAGAGCTTTGCAGGTGGCGGGCCTTCTCGAATGCCTCCAGCGCGGCTGGGTCCTTTCCTTTGTCTGCCTGCTGCACCCCCCGGTTGTACCACAGCGCGCCCAGCAGCCTCTTCGGCTCAGCCTGGTTGGGGTGGTCGTGCACCAGCCCCGTCACCAGTGCGATGGCCTCCCCACGCACCTGTGATGCCTCATCATTGCGCTCGGTGGCCTCCAGCGCGTTGACCAGGCCCAGCAGCGTGGTGCCCAGTCGCACGGCGTAGTGTGTCTGGTTGGGGAACTCGGCGACCAGGGGGGTGAGGTGTTGCCGGGCTTCCTGATAGCTGATCCGGGCTTGCTCGGGGTTGCCGCGGTGGTACTGGTTCTCAGCCAGGTTGTGCCGCGTCATCGCGATCTTGAAACGGAGAGCGCCGTCGTCGGGTGTGGCGTCGGCAACGGCTTCATCCAGACGCAGCGCCTTGGCCAGAATGGCGTCGGACCGGTCGCGCTGGCCCAGCGCCAGATAGATGGACCCCAGGCGGAAGAAGGTTTCGGCCTGTCCGGCCTGGACGCCGGCGCTGTCGGGGCGGCGGGCCGCGAACTCCTCGTAGAAGCCCAGCGCTTTTTCAAGCAGCTTGCGCCGCACCGACAGCATATCGGGGCGGTCGAGCAGCCGATCGTTGCGAGCCACGTCCAGCGATTCATCGACGGCCCGGCGCGCCAGGGCAAAGTTCTTCTCGGATTCTACCAGGGCGGCGGAGGTGCGAGCCTGTTCCTGCCGTACGAACCACAGACCCAGAGCCAGGCCCAGGGTGGTGAGTAACACGAGCAGGCCGCTGCTGGCGACCAGCGTGCGATGCCGGCGAGCCCAGCGGCGCAGCCGAACCGTGGGCGGATCGGGGTAGGCGCTAACGGGTTCGTCGGCGAGCCAGCGTTCGACATCCTCGCCCAGCAACCGGGCGTTGCCGTAGCGTTCGCCGGGCAGCGGATCGAGCGCCTTCAGGCAGATGGCTTCGAGCGCGCGCGGCACGTCGGGACGAAGCTGGCGCGGCGGGGGGACGCGGCCCTCGCGCGCCTGGGCCAGCGCCTCGGAGCCGCGATAGGGCGGCTTGCCGGTCAGCACCATGTACAGCGTGGCGCCCAGGGCGAAGATGTCGCTGGCCGCGCCGACACGGTCGAACTCGCCGCGCGCCTGCTCGGGCGGCATGAAGGCTGGTGTGCCCAGGGCGCTACCCAGACGGGTCCGGGTGAGGTCGTCGTCGGGAAGCTGCACGGGCGTGGGCGACTCGCCCGCCGCCGGTGCGACATCGGCGCGGAGGCCAGCCAGGCCCCAGTCCACTACCAGGGTTTCACCATACTCGCCGAGCATGATGTTGCCCGGCTTCAGGTCGCGATGGATGACGCCGCGCGCGTGGGCATAGGCGAGTGTCTGGCACACACTGACGAATCGCGTGAGCAGACCGCGCAGGGCCAGGCTGCGTTCGCCGGGATCGCGTGGGGTGGCATCGGCCGCGTGGAACTGGCGAATGGCCTGCTCGTAACTTTCGCCCTGGATGAAGCGCATGGCGTAGAACAGCTGACCATCTGCATCGCTTCCCAGACCATGCACGGGGACGACGCCGGGATGTTCGAGCAGCGCGGTGACGCGCGCCTCGCGGACGAATCGCGAACGACACTGCGGTTCATGCGCAAGTTGCGGCTGGATCTGCTTGAGAGCGACCTGGCGTTGCAGCTCCTCGTCGAGCGCCAGGAAGACGGCGCCGAGTCCGCCGCGCGCGTGCTCGCGCAACGGGCGATACCGCCCCGAAGAGGGTGGTGTACTGGTGTGCCCTGGCGGGGAGGTGAGCACTCCTGTCGGCAGCGGAGGCACCAGCGATGGCAGGGAGTCGGTGGCGCGGATGGGGGTGGGCTCCTGCTCGAGCTGGTGCTGCTCGGCGAGCGCCTCCAGTATGGGCAGGTCGCGCGGAGTTAACGCCTGCTGGCGCTGGAGGATAGCGCTCAGCGGTTCGTCGGGATTGGCCAGCCAGACCTGGAGCCCGGCCACGAGTTGATCGGATGTGATCAACCGGAGCTGGAGCGCGAGCAGCCCCAACAGGAGATGGCGTTCGGACGACATGGAGGCGGATCTCCGGAGGAGGGCATGAGCTGGGTGCCATTCTACCTTGAGGAGGAGTTTCCTGGTCAGGGAATAAATGAGGACACTCGGCTCCCCACGTCTCTCGACATCTTTACGCGCCGTTCATCAATCACTCATCGTTGATGGGTAAACCATTCAATGTGCCCACCAGCCCTACCCGCCTTGTGGTCTGCCTGTTGGATTCCGGAAGGGTCACTCTGTCGAGGTTTCTCCCATGACTGTTACCTCCGTTCGTCGCCGGTTGGCGTTCACGCTGATCGAGCTACTCGTCGTCATTGCCATCATCGCCGTGTTGATCGGGCTGTTGCTTCCTGCCGTGCAGAAGGTGCGTGAGGCTGCCGCCCGCATGCAGTGCACCAACAATCTCAAGCAGATCGGCCTGGCCTGCCACAACTACCACGACACCTACCAGGTCTTCCCCAACGCCGGGTCGGATGGGCCGAACACGAACTGTTGCTCGGCCACCAGCCGGGTGGGGTGGACGTGGATGTTCTACCTGACGCCGTACATCGAGCAGGAGAACGTGTTCAAGCTGCCGGACACCTCGGCGGGGAACACGGCGGTGGCGCAGTCGGTGATCAAGACCTACTACTGCCCGACGCGGCGGCAGCCGACGGCGTACTCGAACGGGGCGCGCTGCGATTACGCGGGCAACGGCGGTCGCAACATGGCAGACGAGGGACGCCAGGGCATGATGATCCGGCAGTGGATCAATCCTACCTCGGCCAAGGCGGCCAACGCCCCCATCGAGCAGTACCGCCGCATGACCGACGTGACCGACGGTCTGTCGAACACCATCCTCGTCGCCGAGAAGCAGATTCATTCGACCGTGCTGGGTTCCGCAGGCGGCGACAACGAGATCTGGAACAACTCCGGCTGGGATCAGGATCACGTCCGCTTCGGCGAGGCTGTCCCCGAATCGGATGATCGTCACCCGGACAGCACCAAGGCCACCTTCTGGTCGGTCCGCTTCGGTAGCTCGCACCCCGGGGTGTTCAACGCCGTCCTCGGCGACGGATCGGTGCGCGCCATCCGCTACGGCATCGACGCAACGAACTGGATGCGTCTCTGCCTGATCAACGACGGCGAGGTGATCTCGATCGATTTCTAGTGCCGCTTCGCCCATTCATTCATCCTCTCAGAGAGAATCATGATGACTCGAACCTGGACCCCACGACGCGGCTTCACGCTGATCGAGCTGCTCGTGGTCATCGCCATCATCGCCGTGCTGATCGGGCTGTTGCTTCCCGCCGTGCAAAAGGTGCGCGAGGCGGCAGCGCGCATGCAGTGTCAGAACAACCTCAAGCAGATTGGCCTGGGGCTGAACAACTTCGAGGGGACGTTCGGCTACTTCCCGCCCGGTGCGCTGCGGTCGCCTACCAGCGGCACCGTCGGCGTCTTCTACACCCGGCTGGGCGTGACGGCCAATGCGGTCAACCACAGCTGGGCCATCTTCGTCCTGCCCTACATCGAGCAGGACAACCTGGCGAAGCTCTACGACCGTAACCAGAACTGGGCGGCAGCGGCCAACCAGGTCGTCCGCGAGACGCAGGTCAAGACCTTCCTCTGCCCCTCGGTTTCTGGCAACAACCGCATGAACCAGAAGACGGTCGGCGGAGTGGCCATCCAGGCGGCAGCGGGCGACTACGCGCCGAACAACGCCTACAGTAGCGCCCTGGAAGGGGCCGGCTTCGCCGACGTGTGCGTGGCCCGGGGTGGCATCCTCGAGGCCAACAAGACCTGGTCGATTCCCGAGATCCGTGATGGCACCTCGAACACGATGATGCTGTCCGAGTGTGCGGGCCGACCCGATTTCTACCAGGGCGGTCGGCTGGTCACCACTCAGGGTTCGACCGATGGCGGCTGGGCCGACCACGACTGCGAGTACATCGTCCACGGCTCGGTGTCCGTGGCGGATACCACCTCGCCTGGACCGTGCCACACTAACTGCCACAACGGCAACGAGGTCTACTCGTTCCATTCCGGTGGCGCCAACCACGTGTTCGCCGATGGCTCGGTCCGATTCATCCCCGCCAGCACGAGCATGCGTGTGTTCGTGAAGATGATCACGCGGAACGGCAACGACATCGTCCCGGGCAATTTCTGAGCGAGAGAAGGGCGACGCGATGAAACGACTGATGTGGCCAGCCCTGCTGGGGCTGGCCCTGGTGGGCTGTGCCGGGAACAAAGGGCCGATTCCGACTCACCCCGTCGAGGGGCGGATCTTCTACGACGGCAAACCAGCAGCGGGTGTTCAGGTCTTTCTGCTGCCGACCAGCGCGCCGATGGTGCCGGAGGTCCCGACCAATCCCCACGGGGTGACTGGGCCGGATGGCCGATTCACCCTGGGCACCTACTCGAAGACCGATGGAGCGGCCGAGGGAGGCTACCAGGTGGTGCTGCTGTGGATCAAGGAGCCCGAACCGGGTGCGGAAGCCACGGACGAGGACCGTCTGCTGGGCTGGTACAGCGGGGTCCACTCGAAGCTGACCGTCCAGATCAAATCGGGGACGAACCAGCTTCCCGAGATCCGCCTGCCGGCGGTCACGAAGCCGCCCGAGGCGGTGGAGGGCGTGCCGGGCCGCAACTGAGTGGACTGTTCGGCGGCGAGTCGGGATGCGTGAGCACCTGGAGAGTCGCGCAGACGGGCGAGAGGATCGTGAGTGACACGGGGCGGGTGGGATGTTAGGATACTACCTCCTACCGCCTCGCTCTCTCCGAGAATCCCGCCATGCTACGCATTCTCGACCCGGGTCGGACATTCTGTGATGGTATTACCCGCCGCGAGTGGCTGCGGCTGGGCGGCATCGGTCTGGGGGGCCTCACCCTCGACCAGTTGCTGGCCACGCGCGCCCAGGCTGCGCCCGCCCGGCGCGGTCGGGCCCGGTCGGTCATCGTCTTTGGGCTGGTTGGGGGACCCCCGCAGCACGAGACGTGGGACCCCAAGCCACTGGCGCCGGCCGAGATCCGTGGGCAGTTCGGCACCATCGCCACGCGGACGCCCGGGTTGCGCGTCGGCGAGCTGATGCCGCGCACCGCCCGGTTGACCGACAAGATCGCGGTGCTGCGGGCGGTGGCGACCAACGACAACGCCCACTCGTCCAGCGGTTACCAGATGCTGACGGGCGTGCCGCACGTGCCGCTCAACCAGGAAAGTGCCACGCCGAAGCCGCCCAACAACTGGCCGGCGATGGGTGCGGTGCTGCGGGCGCTGCGGAACGACACGGGCCAGCTGCCTGCCGCGGTCACGCTGCCGGAGCACATCTGGAACGACGGCAACTTCCCCTGGCCGGGGCAGGATGCCGGCTTCCTCGGCGCGCGCTATAACCCCTGGCTGATCCACTGCGACCCCTCGGACCCGGCGTTGCCTGTCCCCTCGCTGAGCCTGCCCGGCGAGATTCCGGCCGTGCGCTTCGATGGCCGGCGGACCCTGCTCGACCAGGTCAACCGCCACTTCGAGGAAGTGCAGCGTGGCGGCGTGGTTGAGACGTTCTCGCGGCACATGCAGAAGGCGACCGAGTTGCTGCACTCGACGGCGGCCCGGCAGGCGTTCGACCTCGGCCGCGAACCTGCCGCCCTGCGCGAACGCTACGGCTCCAGCCGGTTCGCCCAGTCGTGCCTGCTGGCGCGCCGGTTGGTCGAGGCGGGCGTGGGGCTGGTCCAGATCAACTGGACGCGCATCAAGGATCAGCCCAACCAGGGTGGCTGGGACACCCACGGGCAGCACAACAAGTCGCTGCAGTCGCTGCTCATGCCGATCATGGATCAGGCCTTCTCGGCGCTGCTGGAAGATCTCGATGTGCGCGGATTGCTCGACGAGACGCTGGTGGTGTGGTTCGGCGAGTTCGGCCGGACGCCGCGCTTCAATGGCAACGCCGGGCGCGACCACTGGGGGCACTGCTTCTCGCTGGCGCTGGCCGGGGGAGGCATCCGGGGTGGCGTGGTGCACGGCATGTCGGACAAGCAGGCCGCCTACCCTCTCGATGGTCGCGTCGAGGCGCGCGATCTGCTCGCCACCATCTACCACTGCCTGGGCTACGACCCGGGCACCGAGGTCCACGACAGTCAGAACCGACCCGTCGCCATCAGCCGGGGGCAGGTGATCCGCGCCATCGTCTGACCGCTGGACAGGCCTGCCTTCGCTGGGGTACACTACATCTACCCTCCCGGTTTTCGTCCCACCTTGCTGGACCTTCCTCATGACCAGCCTACCTGCTGCCCTCGTGCTGTTGTCGGTCAGCGCCACCCCCATCCCGCCTCCGGGCACGCGGCTCAACTTCGAGCAACACGTCCGGCCGTTGCTCAAGGCGCACTGCCTGGAGTGTCACGGCGAGGCGAAGAAGCTGCGCGGCGGGCTCGACCTGCGGCTGCGGCGGTTGATGGTGCAGGGCGGCGACAACGGCGCGAGCGTCGTGCCGGGCAAACCTGAGCAGAGCATAGTCTTCCAGCGCGTCAGCGAGCACACCATGCCGCCGGGCAAGGTCAAGCTGACGCCGGCCGAGGTCGGGTTGCTGCGCGACTGGATCGCGCAGGGTGCCGTCGTCACCAAACCCGAGCCGGAGAAGCTGGCACCAGGCGTCCATTTCAGTGACGAGGAGCGCAACTTCTGGGCGTTTCGGCCCATCGTGCGTCCGGCGGTCCCGGTGGTGCGTCAGAAGGAGCGCGTGCGCAATCCGGTCGATGCCTTCCTGCTGGCCCGGCTCGAGGAGAAGGGACTCGGGTTCGCCCCCGAGGCCGACCGCGCCACTCTGCAACGCCGGCTGGCGTTCGACCTGGTCGGTTTGCCGCCGCTGAGTGATGCGGTCGGTACCTACGAGGAGCAGGTGGAACGTCTGCTGGCCTCGCCGCAGCATGGCGAGCGCTGGGGGCGACACTGGCTCGACGTCGCGGGCTACGCCGATTCGCACGGCTACACCGGCGAGGATCCCGAGCGCCTGCACGCCTGGAAGTATCGGGACTGGGTCATCCGCGCCTTCAACGCCGACAAGCCGTACAGCGAGTTTCTCGTCGAGCAGCTGGCCGGCGACGAACTACTCGGCACGTCGCTGGCCAACCTGGCGCCAGCAGATCGCGACCGGCTCATCGCCACGGGCTTCCTTCGCACCGCGCCGGATGGCACCGCCTCGCCGGGCGTCAACGTGAAGGAGGCAGCGAATCAGCTGGTGGCCGACACGCTGCAGATCGTTGGCACGTCGGTGATGGGGATGACGCTGCACTGCGCCCAGTGTCACAACCACCGCTACGACCCCATCCCGCAGACCGACTACTTCCGCCTGCGTGCGGTGTTCGAGCCAGCCTACGACCCGAAGAGCTGGCGCAGCTGGCAGGGCCGCCGCATCTCCCTCCTCACCCAGGCCGACCGCGATCGCGCCGCGGCCATCGAGAAGGAAGCGCAGGTCATCGACGCCGAGCGCCTGAAGAAACAGACCGAGTACATCGAGCGGACGTTCCAGAAGCAGATCGCCAAGGTGCCGGAGAAGATCCGCCCCGAGGTGGAGAAGGCCTACCGGACACCGGCGGCGAAGCGGACGGCGGCCCAGCAGAAGCTGCTGCAGGAGCATCCCAGCGTCAACGTCTCGGCGGGGTCGCTGTATCTCTACGACCACAAGGCGGCCGAGGATCTGAAAGCCTACACCGCGCGGGCGGAGAAGATCCGCGCCACCAAGCCGGTCGAGGATTTTCTCGACGCGCTGACCGAGGTGCCGGGCAAGATCCCGGTGACGCATCTGTTCAACCGGGGTGATCCCGAGCAGCCGCGCGAGGCGGTCACCCCCGGCGGGCTGAGCATCCTCAACGATCCGCCCATCGTCGAGAAGGACAGCAGCCGGGCCACCAGCGGGCGTCGGCTGGCGCTGGCGCGGCACCTGGTGTCGGGCAAGCATCCGCTGACGGCACGCGTGATCGTCAACCGGGTGTGGATGCATCACTTCGGCCGCGGGCTGGTGCACACCCCGGGCGACCTGGGGCAGCTGGGCGACCGGCCCACGCACCCAGAGCTGCTCGACTGGCTGGCCAGCGAGTTCATGCAGGACTGGTCACTGAAGCGGCTGCACCGGCTGCTCGTCACCTCGAGCGCCTACCGGCAGTCGGCGCGGCTGGACGCCAACGCCTACCGGATCGACCCGGACAACAAGCTGCTGTGGCGGATGTCGGTGCGCCGGCTGGAAGCCGAGGCGGTGCGCGATGCCATTCTGACGGTGACGGGGCGGCTGAATCTGGCGCAGTTCGGCGAGCCGGTCCCGGTGATGCCCGACGAGAGTGGCCAGGTGGTGGTGGGGGTGGACCGGCGCGATACCGCAGGCTACCTCACGAAGCCCGGACGCGAGCTGGGTAACGACGTCTACCGCCGCAGCGTGTACATCCAGGCGAAGCGGAGCATGCCTCTGACGGTGATGGAGACGTTCGACAATCCGGTGCCCGCGCCATGCTGCGACAAGCGGACCGCCTCGACGGTGGCACCGCAGGCGCTGCTGCTGATGAACAGTCAGTTCGTGGTCGAGCAGGCAGGCCACTTCGCCGAGCGCGTGGCGCGCGAGGCGGGCAGCGAGGAGCGCGGGCGTGTCCGCCTGGCCTGGCGGTTGGCCCTGGGCAAGGAACCCAGCGAGGCCGACCTGACCGGCGCCGTGGCCTACCTGGCCGAGCAGACTGCTCTGTTTAGCCAGAAACCGCGCGGCAAGGGCGAGCCCGAGCCACGCCAGCGCGCCCTGGAGACGTTCTGTCACGCCCTGTTGAGCAGCAACCCGTTCCTCTACGTGGACTGAGCCATGCAACTACTCTCACGTCGGCAAATGCTGTCGGCCAGCACCATGGGCGTCGGGGGGCTGGCGCTGGCCTGCCTGCTCCGCGATGAAGGGCTGCTGGCCTCGACGACCACGCGGCCCGAACTGCTGCCGCGCCGCTTCGACCTGAAGCCGAAAAAGCCGCACTTCGCGCCGAAGGCGAAGGCGATGATCTCGCTGTTCATGCAGGGTGGACCCAGCCATCTGGACCTGACCGACCCCAAACCCGCGCTCGAGAAGTACGACGGCAAGGCGTTTCCGGGGAAGATCCAGTATGACAACGCCGCCGAGGCGTCGAGCAAGGTGCTGGCCTCGCCGTGGAAGTTCAAGAAGCGCGGGCAGTGCGGCATCGAGCTGAGCGACCTGTTGCCCGGCCTGGCCGAGGTGATCGACGACGTGACGCTGATCCGCTCGATGCGGACCGGGGTGAACAACCACGTCCAGTCGATTCACGCGCTGAACAACGGCCGCATCCTGGCGGGCCGGCCGTCGCTGGGGTCGTGGATCACCTACGCGCTGGGCACCGAGAGCCAGAAGCTGCCGGCCTACGTGGCGATGGCCGACCCGGTGAGCCTGCCCGTGGTCGGTGTGGAGATGTGGTCCAACGGCTGGCTGCCGTCGCTGTTCCAGGGGACGGCCGTGCGTCCGCGCGAGCCGCGCATTCTCAACCTCGAACCGCCGGCACACCTGCGTGGCCCGGCGCAGAAGTCGTTCCTGGGCTACCTCGAACGCCTGAACCGGCAACATCTCGAAGCCCACCCCGGCGAGCTGGATCTGGATGCGCGACTGGCGAGTTTCGAGCTGGCCGCCCAGATGCAGCTGGCTGCCTCGGAGGCGCTGGACATCACCCGCGAGTCGCCGGCCACGCACCGACTCTACGGCATCGACGAGGCGGAGACCCGTGAGTACGGCACCCGCTGCCTGATCGCGCGGCGGTTGATCGAGCGCGGCGTGCGTTTCGTCCAGCTGTTCACCCGCAACCAGTTCTGGGACAACCACGGCTCGTTGCGCACCACCCTGCCCCAGGCCTGTCGCTACACCGATCGACCCATCGCCGGCCTCATGAAGGATCTGAAGCAGCGCGGCCTGCTCGACACCACCGTCGTCGCCTGGGGTGGCGAGATGGGTCGGCTGCCGGTGATTCAGAACGACTCGGGCGTGGCCCGGGTGGGGCGCGACCACAACACGTACGGCTTCTCGATGTGGTTCGCCGGCGGCGGGTTCAAGCGTGGCTTCGCTTATGGCGCGACCGACGAGTTCGGCCATCACGCCGTCGAGAACGTGGTCAATCACTACGACCTGCACGCCACCCTGCTGCATCTGTTCGGGCTGGATCACACCCGGATGGTGTATGCCCGCAATGGGCGCGATCAGACGCTGACCGACGGGCAGCCGGCCCGGGTGGTGCGCGAGGTGCTGGCCTGAGCGCGGGCTAACGGCGGAGGGCAGCCTCGAGCGTGGCGAGCTGGCGCCAGGCGGCGGTCAGCTCGTCGGGGGTGGGAGCCTGCCCGCCGTACTTCGCCTCGTAGTAGAGCAGGACGATCCGGGGGGGGAGATCGGCCAGGGGCTGACAGGCGGGGCGCTGGCCCAGGAAGTCGGCGGCGCGAGCGCCCAGCTCGCGCGGAGTCTCGCCAGGGAGCGGGGCGAGTTTGCCGCGCCGCTGCAGGAGGGTGACCAGGTCGGCGTAGAGGGCGGCGGCCCCGGCGCGACCCTGCTGCTGGCGTCGGCGTCGGCGTCGGCGACGCACCAGCCCGATGGCCAGCAACAGCGAGAAGCCGGCCACCACCCACGGGGCCAGGTTGGACCAGCGCGGCAGCGAGAAGAGATCCTCCCACAGGCCGGCCTGATGCGCGGCGTTGTAGCCGATCACCAGGTCCTGCCACAGCGCCTGGCCGCTCTGCTGCAGTTGCCACAGGCGCGATAGTCCAGAGGTCAGCGGGGGCGACTCCTCGTTGCCGGGCGTGGGATCGAGCAGCAGCCAGTCGAAGCGCAGCTCCTTCGAGCCGGGACTGAGGGCCAGCATCTCCACCCAGGCATGGGCGCTGGATTCGCGCACCTGATACTGTCCCTCGCCGATCTCCTCGGCGCCGCGGTAGCCCTTGATGATGCGCGAGGGAATGCCCTGCGAGCGGAGCATCAGAGCCAGGGCCGAGGCGAAGCGTTCGCACGAACCGCGACGGACGTTCTGGAGAAAGTCCATGACCGGATCGAGGGCGGGTTGGTCGCGCTGGTTGTCGAGGCTGTAGAGGAACTGGCCGGAGTCGGCGAGGTAGCTGCAGAGCAGTTTGCCGATCGTCTCCCAGTAGACGGGCGGGACAGAATCGCCAGTGGTGGCGTTGGCCTGCAGCGCGTCGCGGAGCGTCTGATACTGGCCCTGGCGCGCCTGGGTCAGCTGCAGGAGCAGGTCGCGCGTCCAGGCTTCCAGCTCGGCGGGGCGCACGCGCAGCAGGCGCTGCAGGTAGGTGTCGCGCGTGCGGCGAGCCGGGTAGCGGTCGCGCGCCTGGCGGCGCGAGAAGATCTGCGTGTAGCGGTACTCGCTGCGCGCCAGGTAGCCCTGCGGAATGATGGTGCCCTCGACCTCGTAGAAGAGCGGCGCCTGGCGCCGGCGTTCGAGCATGGTGGGCACCCAGATGGGGACGACGCCCAGCTCGGGGCCGGGCATGGCCGGCTCGGCGAGGAAAAGCCCGCCGGTTCGCCCGGGGACGCGGAAGTCCAGGAGGAGGGTGCCCGGGCTGTTGTCCAGCGTCTCGGGCGGACGGTACAGCGGCAGGCGCGACGTCCAGTTCAGCCCGCTGCGCCAGATGCCGTCCTCGTAGCGATCGAGGACGACACCTCGGAAACGCTGGTCGTTGGGCAGGCCGCGCTCGGGGTTGCCGAAGCAATCGGTGACGGTGAAGCTGAAAGCGATGCGCGAATCGGGTTCGAGCGTGCTGCCGCGGTTGAGATCGATCTCGTCGCTGAAGCCGGTACGGATGCGGACCTGGCGCGACTGCTGCGTGCCGAAGCGTCCCCAGGGGTCCCACTCGGGCCCATCGGTGCGCGGCGTGAGCAGAAAGAGCGGGACGCCGATGAGCGACACACCCACGGTCCAGCGCAGGCAGAAGAGCAGCCAGGGCATGCGGAATGGAGTGGGAGTGGACGGCACCGGGGCAGACAGGGCGCGCTGGCGGAGGCGTTCCTGGGTGGCCAGGGCGCACATGCCCATGACGATATAGGCCAGCAGCAGCCCACCGAAGAGTGTGCCGCTACCCAGGACGCAGCCCAGGGCGGCCTGCAAGAGTCCCAGCCCCTGCAGGACGGCGAAGTCGTGGGCGGCGCGCGGCTGATATAGCCGCACCAGCAGGAGCAGGAGCAGGATGGGGCCGAAGTACGGCACGATGGCGACGGCGATGGGGACGTCGCGGAGGAGGTTGCTGACCTCGGGGTCGTTGAGGCGCATGGCGATCCAGGTGCTAGCGCCGCCGGCGATGGCCAGCCCCAGCAGGTTGGCGCCCCAGGTGGGCAGCACCCAGCGACCCGAGGTCTGCCACGACAAAAGGAGCAGCGAAAGATAGACGACCAGGAGATAGGGGATCTCGGGCAGGAAGTCGAGCTCGGCGACGGCCAGGGCGGTGCCCGACAACGCCAGGGTCAGATGGGTGAACAGGGAAGCCTGATGGGGGAGCGTCATGGCGGCGTGTACACCCCTGAGTGGTGAAGCGGCTCCGGGGAAAGCAGAGTGACAGGGCGACCCAGGCGGTTCTCCAGGTCGGCGGCCAGACCATGGTCGCCACTGGTCACCAGCACCACGGCGGCCGAGTGCGGGATGCGGCCTACCAGCAGATCGGCGGGCGGCGTGGGTCGCGCGGCCGGGTCGGTCGGTGGCGTTAGCTGGGCGAGGTGTTCGAGCAGCAGCCGGCGATGCTCGGGCCCGGTCACGCCTTCCAGTACCTGTTCCGTCTCGGCGCCGGCGACGGTCAGCACCAGCCGGTCGCCGCGATGCTGGCTCCACTCGCTGATCAGGGTGGCGGCCAGGCAGATCACCTCCTCGAACGGCTCGGCCGGGCCGCTGCGCTCGACCACCAGGACGAGATCGTCGCCAGGGGAATCCTCGAACTCGCGCACCATCAGCTCGCCGCGGCGGGCGCTGGTGCGCCAGTGGATCCAGCGCGGGCTATCACCGGCCCGGAAGGGGCGCAGACCGTGGAAGTCAGCCTGGGCGGTGTCGTGGCGGATGCCCTGGCGATGCTGGCGTTCGCCTCCGGGGTCGATGCCGCGCAGCTGATGGCGCAGGCGTTCGCGGTTGAGCTTGCCCTGACGCGGCAGCACCAGCACGCGGAGGCCGGGGCCGACGGCGACACGGCGTTCCCACAGGCCGAAGGGGTAGCCGCTGACGGCGAGCAGAGGGGCGAAGTCGTACCAGCCGCGGCGCGGCAGCACCACCTGGCCGGCGAACGGATGGCGGGCGTTGCCCTCGACGGTGTCGAGATACCAGCCAATGGCATGCGCCGTGCCGTGATCCTCGATGCGGACGCCTTGCAGGGCGCGCGACGAGGTGTTGTGCAGGCGGACCTCGAGCGGCTGCTGGATGCCGGCAGCCAGGTTCTCCTCGAGCACCCGGCGGGCCTCGAGCCGGCCGAGGCGCCGGCCGACCACCAGGCCGTTGAGCACCAGGATGGCGAGCAGGGCATGGCCGAGCAGGGCCAGCAGGTTGATGTTCTTGACGATGCCAACCCCGAGCATGAGAGCGATGATGACCAGCCAGAGGTAGCCCTGGAAGGTCAGGCGGAGGCCGGGGCGAGCGGCGGCGACGGGGTGGGGAGAGGCATCTGCCGGCGGCTTGGTCATGACCGTCCCTCGCTTAGCCAGGGACGGGAGTCTGGCGGACGATGTCGTCGATGATCTGCCCGGCGGCATCGACCTGGCCAGCCCGGGTGCGCCGCACCAGCAGCCGATGGGCCAGCACTGCCCGGGCCAGGCGCTTGACATCATCGGGGATGATGTAGGGCCGGCTTTCGAGGAACGCCAGCGCCTGGCAGGCGCGGTACAGAGCCAGGGCCGCCCGGGTGCTGACGCCCAGCTGAATCTCGGGATGGTCGCGCGTGGCCTCGACGATGTCGAGCATGTAATCCGACAGGCTTTCCTCGACGCGGACCTTCCGGACCTCGTGCTGAAGCTGCACCACCTCTTCGCCGTTGAGCAGCGGGCCGAGCTTCTCGACCGGTTCGCCGTTGCGATGGCCCTGCAAGATGAGGCGCTCGGCCTGGCGGTCGGGGTAGCCCAGGCGCAGGCGGATGAGGAAGCGATCGAGCTGACTTTCGGGCAGGGTGTAGGTGCCCTCGAACTCGTAGGGGTTCTGGGTGGCCAGGACGAAGAACGGCGGGCCGAGCGGGCGCGTCTGGCCGTCGAGGGACACCTGGCGGTCGCTCATCGCCTCGAGCAGGGCCGACTGGGTGCGTGGCGTGGCGCGGTTGATCTCGTCGGCCAGCACCACCTGGGCGAAGAGCGGCCCGGGCTGAAAGACGAAGTGCCCCGACGCCTGGTTGTAGACGCTGGTGCCCAGCAGGTCGGACGGCAGCAGATCGGGCGTGAACTGAATGCGGTGGAAGGAGCAACCCAGGCTCCGCGCCAGCGCCTTGGCCAGCAAGGTTTTGCCGATGCCCGGCACATCCTCGATGAGCAGATGGCCATCGGCCAGGAGCGCCACCAGGGCCAGCTGAATGGCCTCGGGCTTGCCCAGCAGCACCCCGGCGACGGCATCGCGCAGGCGGGTCAGGCGTTCGGCATGCTCGCGCAGCGTGGTCTGGAGTTCATCGGACGGAGGAGTCGGGTGTGTGGTCACAGCTTCCAGCCGATAAGAGCGGAGAGAGAACGGGTTCGCTCTCATTCTAGCGAGGCGTTCGCCGGAAGGCAGCGCTGCGCGGGCATCGGGAAACATCGCACGGCTTGAGAACAAATCGACCATGACGTGGTCGCGGTGCGCTGGTACTATCACGATGGTGCCTGTGCCTCGAGCGCGATCCTCGAGGTGCGTTTCGCAGGATGTTGGGATCGCAAGCTGTGCGTTCGCGAGGGACTCTGGCCATGTCCCGGCAGTACAAGGTGGGCGATCTGGTTATCTACCGGAAGCTGAAGACCTCGAACCATCCGAGCCCCAACGCCATCGACGTGGTGCCCGCGACGGGAGGAGAGGACTACTCGTACCAGATCGACAAGTTCTGGCGCGTCGTCGAGGTGCGGCCCTCGCATCAACTCGTTATCTGCACGCGCCGCGGCAAGACGCACACCATCGACGACACCGACCCCGCCCTGCGGCGGGCCGCCTGGTGGGAACGTCTGCTGTATCGGCATCGCTTCCCCGATCCGGTGCGCAGCGACCACGTCAACACTGATGGCGCCAGTCCGCCCTGAGTGGCGGCCTCTTCACCCGGCGGACGTCGGGTGTTCATGGGCTGAGTCGGGCTGGTCGATCGGGCTTGATCGTGGAAGAGCCCTGGCGGATAATGGCCCGCCACGGACGCTATCTCCAGGGACTCGCTGCGAAAGGATTCGACCATGCGCGTCTGTCTCTTCGAGGATGCCCTCGCCCCCGATCTCGAGCCGCTCACCCTCACGCGCCCCGCCTTCGACCTGCTGTGCGGCTGCACCACGCTGGCCACCAAGCAGATCCGCTACTTTGGCGCTCAGGAATATGGCGTTCTGGTCCGCCCCTATCTCACAGGCGTGGCCGCCGAGTATCACTCTGGCACACCCGTCAACGATCTCGACTGGCTCCGCCGTGGCCCCGTCGTCCTGGTCAACGCCCGCTGGCTACCCCCCGCCCCGCTGCCCGGCGTCACCCACGATCTCGACGAACCGATCGTCGCCGTGTGCGATGGCGAAGTCGCCTATGTTGCGCTCACGCCCAACCTGCTCGACGACTGTTCGCCATTGACGCTCGATGCCTGCCTCGAAGCCTGGCGCGATTCTCTGCGCATTCGCACCGTGGGCGGCCGGATGCTCCGCTACCTCTGGGATGTGGTCGACGCCAACGGCAGCGAGATCGAGCTGGACGCCTGGCTGACGAGCCCCGAACGGCCGCGCCGCACCGAGGGCCTGCCTGCCCTGGTCGGTCCCGCCGATCGGCTCATCGTCGATCCGACCGCGCACATCGACCCGATGGTGGTGGCCGACACCACAGCCGGCCCGGTGATCATCGATCGCGACGCCGTTGTCACCGCCTTTACCCGCCTGGAAGGACCCTGCTACATCGGGCCCGGCACGCAGTTACTCGGCGCCAAGATTCGCGGCGGCACCTCGCTCGGCCCCCAGTGTCGCATCGGTGGCGAGGTCGAGTGCAGCGTCGTCTGGGGATACTCGAACAAGTACCACGATGGCTTCCTCGGCCATGCCTACGTCGGCGCCTGGGTCAATCTCGGCGCTGGCACCAGCAACAGCGACCTGCGCAACGACTACGGCGAGGTGCGGGTGCAGGTGCGCGGCCGGGCCATCGACACCGGCCGCTCCAAGGTCGGCTGTTTCCTCGGCGACCACACGAAGACCGGCCTGGGCACCCTGCTCAACACTGGCACCAGCGCGGGCGCCTTCTGCAACCTCCTGCCGACCGGCTCGTTGCTGCCGAAGTATGTCCCGTCGTTCGCCAACGTCTGGAACGGGGCGCTGCGCGACAACGCTGATCTGCCGGCGCTTCTGAAGACGGCTCGCCGGGTGATGCGACGGCGCGGCAAGACGCTCGATCTGCTGCACGAACGGCTGTATCAGCAGGTCTGGGAGCAAACCGCGGGGGTGCGTCGCCAGGCCATCCGCGAGGCCGAGGTGCGTCGTCTCCGCAAGAGCGCCTGATCGATCCTGGCAGAGAATCCGCGCGAAACAGCCCCTTCGCGCGGCGAAGCTGTCGGCATACCTTGACGGGGTACCCGCTTTGCCCCTCAAGGAGAGTGTGTCATGTCGTCGCTGGATCGTCGCCAGCTCCTGGCCGGACTGGCCGCCGCCTCCCTCGCTGCCGATTCCCCGCGCCCGGAGTTGATCCGCGAGGAGAACAAGAAGCCCGGGACCACCGACTGGCAGTTGACCTACACACGCGTCGATCCGAAGACGCGCTACCGCTGCACGCACCTGGAGGGCTACGCCGGGCAGACTAGCGTCCGTCCCGGCGACCGGCTCGATCTGTTCGTCAGCGCCAATCCCGCAGGCCGGTTCGTCATCGACTTCTACCGGCTGGGCTATTACCAGGGCAAGGGCGGCCGCCACCTGCTGCGTCTGGGGCCTCTGCCCGGTAAGACTCAGCCCACGCCGCCGGTCGGCAAGCATCGCATCCGCGAGTGCGCCTGGGAGCGCTCGACCAGCCTGGAGATTCCCCGCGACTGGCTCAGCGGCGTTTACCTCGGCAAACTCACTTCCCTGGACCATCGCTACCAGAGCTACATCATCTTCATCGTCCGCGATGACCGGCCGGCGCACTTCCTCTTCCAGTGTTCCGACAACACCTGGCAGGCCTACAACGCCTGGCCCGACGGTTACTCGCTCTATCACAACGACCGCCCCGACCGTCGGCCGCTCGTCTCCGGCATCCAGGCCAGCTTCAACCGCCCCTACGGGAAGTACGTGCAGATCTACGACAACCCGTTGTCGCACGGCTCGGGGGAGTTCCTGCTCTGGGAGTTCCCGCTGGCCTTCTGGATGGAGCAGCAGGGCTACGACGTCACCTACTGCTCCAACCTCGACGTCCACACCGACCTGAAGTGTCTGCTCCGCGCCAGGGCGTTTCTCTCGGTCGGCCACGACGAGTACTGGAGCCGAACGCAGTTCGATCACTGTCTGCAGGCGGTGAAGGCGGGGGTGAACTTCGCCTTCCTCTCGGGCAACACCTGCTGCTTCGTCACTGACATCACCCCTTCGTCGACCGGCGTCAAGCACCGCACCCTCGAACGGGTCGGCCGCTATGGCGGCATCCGCAAGGGCGAGGAAAAGTACATGGCCGACCTCCCCGTCGAGGCGCCCAACGAAGCCACCCTCATCGGCGCGCAGACTGTCTCCCCGTTCAACGGCTCGGGTGACTGGACCTGCATCAAGCCCGAACACTGGCTCTTTGCCGGCACTGGCATGAAGAAGGGCGACAGCATCCCCGGCCTGGTCGGCTGGGAGTTCCACGGCAACCCCGCGAAGATTCCGGGGTTGGAGGTGGTGGCGGCCGGCACCACGCTGACCAGCGATGACCGCGAATCGCACTACACCGCCACGCTCTACCCCGGGCCGAAGGGCAACCTCGTCTTCAACGCCTCGACCATCTGGTGGGCCCAGGGCCTGGCCCAGCCGCCGGGCCACATGCCGCCCATTTCGCACCATGGCCGACCGCACGGTCCCGACGAGCGCGTGCAGCGGATCACGCGCAACCTGTTCGAGCGCTTCCTGGCCTGAGGCGGTTCATTTGGCGGTGGAATTGGCACCCCGGTTCGAGTATTCTCCACAGAAGGAGGAGATCCATGTGCGATCTCTCCCATGCCCCCTCTCCGCACGAGAAGGAGACACGCCCTTGCTCCCCAGACTGCTCGGCAGCGGATTGTTCGCCCTGACGGCGGCCGGCCTCCTGGCTCCGGCTCTCGCCCAGGACTCCGCCAAGGATTCCGCCAAGGACAAACCCAAGGCCTCCGGCAAGCTCTACTCCATCGGCGTCTTCGCCGGCAAGGTCCTCGACGTCAGCGAGGACGGCCAATCGTTCACCCTCCAGGTCAAAGGCAAGAACGCGGTGCCGCGCTACACGCCCGGCAACCCGCGCAGCTGATGACCACGGCGCCGAGTGGGCCAGTTTGGCATCACCCTGCAAAACACGTCGGTCGACGTGAAGATCACCGTGGCGGACAAGGCTCGCATTCGCGTTCTGCCGAAGAACGAGTTTGACGACAAGGGCAACATCGTCCCCTTCAAGATCGACAAGAAAGACCCGGACTGGCACCTCGGTGGAACCAGGGGGGAACGCAAAGACATTGAGGTCGGCACGTGGGTCATGGTCAACCTGCGACGCAACGTCGCCGGGAGCGTCCACCAGGCCAACACCGTCATCGTGCTGGGTCAGGAGGAAGCAACCAGCAGCCCTCCGGCTCGCTCGAAGAAAAAGTAGTCGGCCGCGGACTCCCCGGAGCAACCCTCCTGGTCCGCACATCCGGTCTGTCCTTTCGGACGGACTGGGAGAAATCTGCGGGGCGATTCGAGGGAGACGGCCTGGCCAAACTTACCGGCCGTCTTGAATCGTTCGCCCGTTCGATTACGCTCGTGAGTGCTGCCCCGGCGCAGGATGGTTCGGGGTTTCCGGCGAGGAGCGCCCTCTCTCGATTTCCCTGCTCCCGGTTCGCTGGCCGGTCGCGGGGACCAGCTCTCTCAGGTGGTTCATGGCCCATTCCCGGCGTGTCGTTCTCACCGGCGTCGGCGTCGTCTGTCCGCTCGGACTCGACCTGCCGACTTTCCGCCGGGGCCTGCGCGACGGCCGCAGCGGCATCCGCCCCATTCGCGCCTTCGACGCCTCCGAGCTGCCCATGCGGATCGCCGGCGAACTCGAGGGCTTCGATGCGCGCAACTACCTTGAAAAGAAAGATCGCAAATCGCTCAAGATGATGGCGCACACCGTCCAGATGGCCGTCGCCGCCTCGCGCATGGCCCTGGATGACGCTCGCCTCGCCACTCCGCTGGTCGATCCCACGCGTCTGGCGGTCGTCTTCGGCATCGGTGCCATTCCCGGCGAGGTGGACGACATCGGCCCTGCCTGCCGCGCCAGCTTCGACCCGCCCACCGGCACGCTCGATTTGCAGCGCTGGGGCAAGGTCGGCATGCCCGAGTTGCAGCCGATGTGGATGCTCAACCATGTGCCCAACATGGCCAGCTGCCACGTCTCCATCCTGCACAACGCCCAGGGACCGAATAACACCATCACTCAGTCCGACGGGGCCGGTCTCCTGGCCCTGGGCGAAGGGGTGAACGTCATCCAGCGCGAGGCTGCCGACGTCGCCCTGGCGGGAGGTAGCGATACCCGCGCCTCGCTGCCGGCCATGCTCCGCTACCGCATGTTCGCCCAGCTGTCGTGCCGTAACGCCGAGCCCGAACGCGCCTCGCGCCCGTTCGACGTCGGCCGCGACGGCATGGTCCTGGGTGACGGCGCAGGCGTGCTGGTGCTCGAAGAGCTGGAACACGCCCAGCAGCGCGGCGCTCGCATCTACGCCGAGGTGGCTGGCTTCGCCGCCGGGTTCGATCGCCGCCGTTCGGGTGCCGGCCTGGCCCGGGTCATTCGCCTGGCCATGGATCGCGCCGGCGTCACGCCCGCGGATCTGGACCACGTCAACGCCCATGCCCCCTCGACCACCGAGGACGACGCCTGGGAGGCGCGCGGCCTGGCCGAGGCGCTGGGCGGCCTGTCCGTCCCTGTCGTCGCCGTCAAGAGTCAGCTGGGCAACCTCGGCGCCGGTGCCAGCTCGACCGAGCTGGCCGCCAGTCTCGTCGGGCTGGAAGAGGGCTGGCGACCCGGCACGCTCAATCACGAGCAAACCGATCCGGCCTGTCCGGTGAACATCGCCCGGGAGTCAGGCGCCCTGACAGGATCGTGCATCCTCAAGGTGGCCGGGACCGAACTGGGCCAGTGCGCGGCCATGGTGCTGCGCCGCTGGAAGAACTGACCAGGAGTCGTGACCATGCGGCGTGTTGTCATCACTGGCATGGGGGTGGTCTCTCCCCTGGGCGACCAGGTCGAGACGCTCTATCGCTCGCAGATCGCGGGGAAGAGCGGCGTGGGCCTCATCAGCCACTTCGACGCCAGCACCTTCCCCACACGCATCGGTGCCGAGGTGCGCGACTTCGACCTGGCCCGCTACGTCGCCCAGTCCGACCTGTGGGCGACCTCGTGCGATGCCAGCAAGTTCGCCGCCGCCGCCACCCAGATGGCCCTCGACCAGGCTGGACTTCTTGGCCCGGGTGTCGATCGTTCGCGCTTCGGGGTCTATCTCGGCGCCGGCGAGGCCACCCACGAGGTGCCGTTCTTCATGGAAGTGGTCGGTCGCACCTACCAGCCCGAGCTGCGCAGCGCCGACGTGCCGGAAATGATCCGGCTGTGCCATCAGCGCTACACCGCGGGCGGCCAGCACGATCAGGAGCTGCACACCTCGACGGGTTATCTCGCCGACTACTTCGACCTGCAGGGTCCGAACTATAGCTGTCTGACCGCCTGCGCCGCCGGCACCCAGGCCATCGGGGAGGCCGTCGAACTGATCCGCCGCGAGGAAACCGACCTCATGGTCGCGGGCGGGGCCCACAGCATGATCTATCCCACCGGGGTGACCGGCTTCAACCTCCTCACCGCCCTGTCCACTCGCAACGAGCAGCCGCAGAAGGCCTCGCGCCCCTTCGATCTGCGCCGCGATGGGTTCGTGCTCGGAGAAGGGGCCGGCATCGTCATCCTCGAGGAACTCGAACACGCCAGACGCCGTGGCGCCACCATCTACGCCGAGATGACCGGCTATGGCTCGACCGCCGACGCCTTCCGCGTCACCGATAGCCACCCCGAGGGTCGCGGTGCCATCGCCTGCGTCCGCGCCGCGCTGCGCGACGCCCGGCTCTCTCCCGACCAGATCGGCTACATCAACGCCCACGGCACCAGCACCCGGCTCAACGACTACGTCGAGACGCTGACCATCAAGAAGGTGTTCGGCGACGATGCCTACCGCGTGCCGATGTCGTCCACCAAGAGCATGCTGGGCCATCTCATCGGGGCGGCCGGCGCCGTCGAGCTGATCATCAGCGTGATGGCCCTGCGGCACGGCGTGCTGCCGCCCACGATCAACTACGAGACGCGCGACCCCGACTGCGACCTCGATTACATCCCCAACGTCGCCCGCGAACGCCGGGTGCGCCACGTGATGAGCCAGAGCTTCGGCTTCGGCGGGCAGAACGCAGCCCTCATCGCCAGCCGCTTCGACGGCTGAGATTTGCTACAACGGATGGTAGCCCCTCCTGTCCTGGAGAAGCGCCATGCCGTTCGACCGCCGCACCTTCCTCGCTGCCTCCGCCGGAGCACTCCTGGCGGCCGATAGCAAACCGCGCCCGATCACCAGCCCCTTCCTCGAAGGGAACTACGGCCCCGTCCGCGAGGAAATCACTGCCGAGAAACTCGAGGTGGTCGGCAAGCTGCCCGCCGAGATGGACGGCATGTTCGTCCGCAACGGACCCAACCCGCAGTTTCACCCGCGCAGCGCCTACCACTGGTTCGATGGTGACGGCATGCTGCACGGTGTGCGCATCCGCGCGGGCAAGGCCAGCTACCGCAACCGCTACGTCCGCACCGAGGGGTGGCAGGAAGAGCACGCCGCCGGCAAGGCGCTCTACGATGGCCTGCTCCACATGCCCGACCTCAAGAAGGTGGCGCTGGGACAGGACGGCTTCAAGAACGCCGCCAACACCGCGCTGGCCTGGCACAACGGTCAGTTGCTCGCTCTCTGGGAGGGCGGCGCCCCGCACGCCGTCCGCGTCCCCTCGCTGGAGACTGTCGGCCGTTACACCTTCGGCGGCAAGCTCCGTCATGCCTGCACCGCCCACCCGCGCATCGATCCGGCCACCGGCGAGTTTCACTTCTTCGGCTACCAGCCAGTGAAGCCCTACCTGCAATACTCCGTTGCCGACGCGAAGGGCATCATTGTCCGCACCACACCGGTCGATCTCCCGCGCCCGGTGATGATGCACGACTTCGCCATCACCCGCAAGCATGCTGTCTTCCTCGACTTCCCCGTCGCCTTCTCGTTCCAGCGCGTGCTGCGTGGGCTGCCGCCGTTCGGCTACGAACCCGAGCACGGCGCCCGCATTGGCCTCGTGCCGCGCGACGGCAAGGGAGCCGTGCGCTGGTTCACGGTCGCTCCCTGCTACGTCTTCCACGTGCTCAACGCCCACGATGACGGCGACGCCGTGGTTGTCCACGCCTGCCGGATGAAGTCGTTCCCGAAGGAGATCACCCCACCGGAACAGTTAAACGAGGCCACACTCCGCGAGACGGGCTCGGTGCTGCACCGCTGGCGCCTCGACCTGAAGACCGGCGCCGTGAAGGAAGAAGCGCTGGACGACGTGCCCGCCGACTTCCCACGCATCAACGAGGCGTTCACCGGCCAGGCGGCGCGGTTCGGCTACCTCGCCACCCTCCGCTGGGATGCCCTCTTGAAGTACGACCTGCAGCGCGGCACCGTGCAGCGCCATCAACTGGGCAAGGGTCGCACCACCGGCGAGGGCGTCTTTGTGCCTCGCGCCGGGGGCAAGACCGAGGACGACGGCTGGCTGGTGAGTTACGTCTACGATGCCGACCGCGGCAAGAGCGAGCTACTGGTCCTCGATGCGGCCCATGTCGCCGCTGCTCCCGTGGCCCGCGTCCTGCTCCCCGCCCGCGTCCCTTATGGTTTCCACGGCATCTGGCTGCCCGGGTAAGACTGTCGGTTGGTGGTTGGTAGAATACAGAAGGATCTCTCCGCACTCTCCCGCGAAAGGAACGCGCCATGCGCTCTGCTGTGATTGTCGAGGCGGTTCGCACCCCCGTCGCCCGGGCTCAGGCCGAGAAGGGCCTCTTCCGCGATGTCCGCGCCGACGAGCTGTCCGCCGACGTCATCTCTGCCCTCGTCCGCCGCGTCGGCCTGCCAGCCGAGGCCATCGAGGACATCCACTGGGGATGCGTCAAGCAGCAGGGCGAACAGGGCTACAACGTCGGTCGCATGGCCTCGCTCATCGCCGGGCTTCCCATCTCCACCGGTGCCTGCACAGTCAACCGGCTGTGTGGGTCGAGCTTGCAGGCGCTGCACCAGGCCGCCATGAGCATCGTCGCCAACTGCGAGGACGTGCAGATCGCCGGCGGCGTCGAACACATGCACCACATCCCGATGGAGGCCGGCTTCGATCCCAGCCCGCGGCTGCATTTCCACCACAGCCCGGCGACGATGAACATGGGGCTGACCGCCGAGAACCTCGCCCTTCGCTACAAGATCAGCCGCAAGGATCAGGATCAGTTCGCCTACGAAAGTCACATGAAGGCGGCCCGCGCCACCGATGCGGGCGAGTTCTCCCGCGAGATCATCCCCACCTGGGGCCGCGACGAACAGGGCCGCAAGGTGCTGGCCAAGACCGACCAGTGCATCCGCCGCGACACCAGCGTCGAGGCGCTAGGTGCGCTGCGCCCCGCCTTCATGCCCGAGGGTGGCTCGGTCACCGCGGGCAACTCGAGCCCTCTGAACGTCGGGGCGGCCGCCCTGCTGGTCATGTCCGAGCAGCGCGCGAAGGAGTTGGGCCTGACTCCGCTGGTGCGCATTCGCAGCATGGCCGTCGCCGGGGTCGATCCCTCGGTCATGGGCATCGGCCCGGTGCCCGCCACGCACAAGGCGCTCGAACGCGCCAAACTCACGCTGGCCGATATCGACCTGATCGAGATCAACGAGGCGTTCGCCGCCCAGATCCTCTCGGTCATGCGTCTGCTGAAGGCCAACCCCGAGAAGGTCAACGTCCGTGGCGGCGCCATCGCCATCGGCCATCCGCTCGGAGCCAGCGGCGCACGCATCGCCACCACCCTGATCCACGCCATGCGCGACCGCAGGGCCCGGCTTGGGCTCGCCACCATGTGCATCGGCGCCGGCCAGGGCATCGCCACCATCTTCGAGGCGATCTGAGCAGGCGATTCTTATGTCCCTCATCAAGACAGAACCGGCGTGGTGGACCACCCCGTCGCCTCTGACGCTGCTGTCTGTCCTCAAGGGCCGGCGCGTCCCGCGCCAGCGCCGGCAGATCGCAATCGCTGCCTGCCGGCGCGTCTACGCCGACATGGTCGATCTTGAAAGTCGCATGGCTGTCGAGATCGGCGAACGCTACCTCGATGACCGGGCTACCACGATCGAGCTGGAGGTGGCCTTCACGGTCGCGCAGCATGTTGCGCAGGAGTACATCGAGCGCGCCCGCCGGTCTACCCGGGACCAGCGCACCCAGGCCTGGAACATCTGGCGCCTGGCCTACGCGGGGCAACTCTGCGCGGCGCGCACGGGCTGCGAGGAGGTGGTGAGCGTCCTCATGCGGCGCAACCGCGATCTGCCGCCCGTCGAGTACGATCACGAGCAGACCGCCCTGCGCGCCATCATCCACGACGTGGTCGGCAACCCTTTCCAGCCGGTGCCCACGATTTCGCCCGCCTGGCTGGCCTGGCAGGGAGGCCTTCTCCCGCGCCTCGCCCACGAGCTGGTCACGGAGAGCCGCTTTGGCGACCTGCCCATTCTCGCCGACGCCCTGGAGGATGCCGGCTGCGCCGAACCCGACGTGCTGCAGCACCTGCGCGCAGGCGGACCCCACGTCCGCGGCTGCTGGGTGCTCGAATGGCTGCTCCATCGCCGTTAGCTGCGCTTCAGAATCGGCGTCAGTACCTTGCCGCCGTTGATGGTCGCTCGCTCCTCGCGGCCCTGGTACAGCAGCGTCAGCCGCTTGTGGTCCAGCCCCATCAGGTGCAGGATGGTCGCGTGCAGATCGTGGACGTGGGCGCGATCCTCGACGGCGTACAGGCCGACCTCGTCGGTGGTGCCCAGCGTGACGCCACCCCGGACGCCACCTCCGGCAAACCAGGTGGTGAAGCCCCACGGGTTGTGGTCGCGGCCCAGGCCCGACTCGCTCATCGGAGTCCGGCCAAACTCGCCGCCCCAGATCACCAGCGTGCTGTCGAGCAGGCCGCGCGCCTTCAGATCACGCAGCAGACCGGCAATGGGGCGATCACTCTCGCGGCACAGCTTGGCGTGGTTCGTCTCGACGTTGGCGTGCGCGTCCCACTTGCTGCCAGAGCCACAGTAGATCTGCACGAAGCGGACCCCGCGCTCGACCAGCCGGCGCGCCAGCAGACAGTTCCGCCCCATGCGCTCGGTGGTCTTGTCTTCGATGCCGTACAGCTTCCGCGTCGCGGCTGTCTCCTGGGCCAGGTCAACCGCCTCCGGCGCGCTGGCCTGCATGCGGTAGGCCAGCTCGTAACTGGCGATCCGCGCCTCCAGGTCGGAGTCGTCGCGGCGCGGCTCGCGGTGCAGGCGGTTGAGCTGCTGCAGGAAGTCGAGCTTGGCGCGCTGGCTGGCGCCTGCCTCGCCCTCCTCGGGGTGCAGGTGCAGGATGGGCACCTTGCCGGCGCGGAAGCGCGTGCCCTGGTAGGTGGTGGGCATGAAGCCGGTGCCCCAGTTGCGTCCGCCGCCGGGTGGCTCCTCGGGGTAGTCGAGCAGCACCACGTAGCCGGGCAGCTCCTCGGTTACACTACCCAGGCCATACAGCGCCCACGACCCCAGGCACGGCCGTCCGCCCAGGATGCTGCCGGTGTTCATCTGGCAGATGCTGCCCACATGGTTGAGCCCATCGGCGTGACAGCTGCGGACGACGGCGAGATCGTCGGCACAGGTGGCGACCTCGGGCAGCCAGTCGCTTACCCACAGCCCGGACTGTCCATGCCGCTGGAACTTTCGCTTCGACGCCAGCAGTGGCGTGTGCGCCGTGCGTCCCATCGCGGTGACCGGGCGACGGAACGAACCAGGCAGCGGCTGGCCGTTCAGCTTCGTCAGGGCCGGCTTGGGGTCGAACAGATCGATGTGGCTGGGGCCGCCATCCATGAACAACCAGATGACGCTCTTCGCCGTGGCGGGGTGATGCCCCGGGCGGGCCGCCAGGGGACTGGCCGGCGCTGTTGGCGGAGCGGCTCCCCGGGCCTCGTCCTCCAGCAGGGCGGCCAGCGCCAGCAGCCCCAGGCCGTTGCCGGCACGGGCCAGGAAGTCACGCCGCGAGGTCGGATGTGGGAAAGTTGATGGAGTGTGCATCCGGGTCAATCGACGTAGAGGAATTCGTTGGTGTTGAGGACAGCGTGACAGAAGTCGGCCAGCGCCTGGCTGTGAGCGCGCCCGGCATCGGCACCTTCATCGCGATACAGCGCGCCGAGCCGCTGGAGGAAGCGCGTTGCCAGGTCGATCTCGTTTCGTCCGGCCTCGCGCCCCCAGGCCTGGCGGTACGCCGCGGCTGCGATGGCGGGCAGATCCTCACCGTGGGCCGACCGCAGTGCCTGCGACCAGGCGCGGGCCTGGCCGAGGAACAGCTTGCTGTTGAGGAGCAGGAGCGCCTGCGGGGCCGTCGTCGTGGTCAGCCGGCGGGCGCAGCTATTGTGCATGTCGGGGTAGTCGAACACATCGAAGAGCGGGAAGCGGAGGTTGCGCTTGGCAAAAACGTAGATCGACCGCCGCTGCTGCTCGCGCAGGTCGTCGTCGGGCTTCCACGCGGTCTTGCCATAGGCAGCGGGCAACTCGGGCCGGCAGCCGGGGCCGAACATCTTCCCGTGCAGCGCCCCTGTGACGGCCAGGAGCGCATCCCGCAGCGCCTCGCCCTCCAGGCGTCGGCGGCGGGCATGCCACAGCAGGTCGTTGGCGCGATCGATGGCCAGCCCCCGGGCGTGAGTTGCCCGAGTCGGGTCGATCACGGAATCCTGCTGATAGGTGGCACTGGTCACCATCAGCCGGTGCATCCGCTTGAGGTCCCAGCCACTGTCCACCAGCTCGCAGGCCAGCCAGTCGAGCAGTTCGGGATGGGTGGGCGGAGTGCCCTGCGCGCCGAAGTCGTTGGCGCTGGCGACGATCCCCTGGCCGAAGTGATACTGCCACAGCCGGTTGACCATTACGCGGGCCGTCAGTGGATGATCGGGCCGAGTCAGCCAGCGCGCCAGGGTCAGGCGTCGCCCGGTGCTGGTGACTCCCGGCGGCGGCGCCACCGTCACCGGCCCATTACTCAGCACGACGGGGAAGCCGGGCTCGACCTCGGCCATCGGCTTGCGCCAGTCGCCACCCATCAGTCGGTGCGTCGGTGGGGCGACGGGCCCGACGTCGCCGATGGCCATCGCCACGGGCAACGGCGCCGGAGCGGGACCCAGCGCGGCCAGCTTCTTTTCCAGCTCCGTATAGCGCTTCTTCGCTGCCGGGTCCAGCTTCGTCATCGCCGCATCGGCGCCGCGGTCCATCTGCTTCTCGGCCATCAGGGCGATCTGCCACTGAAAGGCGCTGCGCTTCGCCGGCGCGGTGCGGACCGCCTGCTGAATGTCGGGGTTGAAGCGCAGCAAGGTGGTGTCGCGCAGCTCCTGCCGCTTCTTGCCGATGATCGCTTCCATCTCGGCGCGGACCTCGCGGGTACGCTCTTCCCAGGCGGCCTGTTCGCGGCGATGCCGGGCCAGGGTGGCGGGATCGGCGGCCGGCAGATCGCGCGGCTGCATCGGCGCGAAGAACGCCTGCAGGCGGAAGTAATCCTTCTGACTGAGCGGGTCGAACTTGTGATCGTGACAGCGCGCGCAACCCATGGTCAACCCCAGGAAGACCAGGCCGGCCGTGTCGGTGGTGTCGTCGAGAATCTCCTGGCGGCGCTGCTCCAGGTTGGCGGCGTTGTACTCGTCGGGCCATAGCCGGTTGAAGCCGGTGGCCACCAGCGCGTCGGGATCGTGCGGCGCCAGCTCGTCGCCGGCCAGCTGCAGGTGCAGGAAGCGATCGTAGGGCAGGTTGGCGTTCAGCGCCTGGATCACCCAGTCGCGGTAGCGATGCGCGTGCGGTCGGTAGGCATCCTGGTTGAAACCATCCGTCTCGGCATAGCGGACCAGATCCAGCCAGTGCTGACCCCAGCGTTCGCCGAAGCGCGGCGACGCCAGCAGTCGTTCCACCACGCGGTCGTAGGCGTCCGGCGACCGATCGGCCAGAAACGCCTGCTGCTCGGCGGAGGTGGGCGGCAGACCAGTCAGGTCGAACGTGACCCGGCGCAGCAAACGCAGCCGGTCGAGGGGCCGGTTCGGTTCGAGCTGTTTGGCCTCGAGCCGGGCCAGGATGAAGGCGTCAATCGGGTTGCGCAGCCAGGTCGTCTGCTGCACCGCCGGCAGGGCCGGGCGGCGCGGCGGCTGAAAGAGCCGGGGCGGCTCGTCCGCGAGGACCGAGGAAGCGCAGAGTATCAGTCCGATGATCAGGGCAGTGCGCATGGTGGGATGGCTTCAGCGAGAGTAGCGAGGCATCTCAGCCCGATCCTACTCGACGAAGCGCCCCAGAGCAAGCGAATGCCTGGGGCGCTTTTCCCGTTGCTCGCCTGGTCACTCCTCCAGGCGCAGCCCGGCGGCCTCGGTCAGGCGGTTGAAGAACGCGGCGTTGCACACCTGGTAGACCAGCTCGGCCACCTGCGAGTCGCTGTAGTGCTTGCGCAGCCCGGCGATGTCGTCGTCGGTCATGCGGTGCGGCGTGGCGGTCAGCTTGCGAGCCAGCCCGAAGGCGGCGCGCTCGGCAGGGCTGAACCCGTCGCCGTCGCCATCCAGCGCCCAGATCTCCTTCTCGGACACTCCCAGCGCCAGCAGTCGCTGCCGCGCCTGTCCCAGGGCATACCAGGCGCGATCCTCGCGGGCCGCGATCCAGGCGATCTGCGCCCGCAGCTTGCGATCCAGGGTGCCCTTTTCGGCGGCTGCCCGCAGACTCAGGTAGCGCGACTTGCCCGCCACCGGGAAGTTGGCCAGCAGCCGCACCCACTGCGGTGCCACACCTTCGGGGGCATCGGTGCCCAGCACGGTACGCACGTCCTTTTCTTCCACCAACGGTAGACGCGGCGTGCGCTTCCGGCAGGCGGCCAGGGCGGCCTCCACCTCGCTGCGCGACTCCAGCTTCGGCCGGCCCGCCTCTTCCAGCGGCGCTACCTTGCTTCGCCCCGCCTGGTATCGTGGCGACGTCGGAATCAGAAACGACGCCAGCACCGCAGGCGCCTTCTCGGTTTCCGCTGGCTGCGCTCGCCGGAAGAACCGGCCGGTCTGCTCCTGGGGGATGCCCAGGCTGTCGGTCCAGCGGTTCGTCGCGTTGTTGTTGGCCACCGTGAAGAGGATCTCGAGGATCTGCAACGGCTTGTAGTGCTTGCGCACCTCGTCCAGCGAGGCATCTTTCAGAGTGTGGGGCTGGAACGTCAGCTGCCGCGTCAGAGCGAACGCCGCGCGTTGGGCCGGCGTGAACTCCGACCAGTCTCCATCCAGCGCGGCGATCTGATCCTCGGTGCGGCCGGCCGTCGCCAGCTTCCACTCCTGGTGCCCCAGGCAGTAGCGGCAGTTGTTCGTCCGCGAGACGATCCAGAACAGCTCCACCTTGAACGTCGGATCCAGCGTCAGAGCCGCGTCCTGTCCGCGCGGGAAGTCGGCGCTGCGCAGCTCCTCGGGCAGATACAGCTGACGCATCCGTCCGTTGTTGACGATGCGCAGACCGCCCGCCTTGCCGTCCGCCTCGCTCAGCGGAGGTAACGGCAGGCGCGGCTTCGCCTTCTTCAGTGCCTCCAGCACCTTTTTCATCTCGGGGCGCGTGACGGGAACGGGCGGCTCGTCGGCCCAGGCTCCCACTCCACTGGCACCCCAGACCACCAGAACAAGAAGCAATCGCATGGGTAGGATTCCCTGAGAGAGAGGATCAGGTGTCTTCTTCGCGCGCAACCGTGATGGCCGGGCTGGTGCCGACCAGGTAGACCGCCTTCTTCTTGACAGCCGGCCGATTCGCGACCTGCAGAGTCAACACCACCTGAAACCGCTGGTCGGCGGCGAACGGCGTCTGGCTGCCGATCTCGTAGCGCAGTAGCCGATGGCCCTGCGTCCATTCGCGATCCAGCACCCGGATCGAGGGGCGACCCTCGAGTAACCGTTCCGGTGGGTCGCCCCGCTGCCAGGCGTCGAGAGCCTGTTGCAGAGCCGCCTTCGCCGCGGTGGGGTCGGCCGCTCCCGGCGCAGTCCCCCCACCACACCCGGCCGCCAGCACGGCGCCGAGCAGGATCCAGCAAGATGATTTCATGGCGGCTCACCAGTCGTTGCCGGGCACTTCGCCGCCGTTGCGCGTGCCGATGGCGCGCCACGTCGCGACGCTGATGCTGGCGCTGACAAACCGCACCGAGCCATCACACATCGACACGTTCACACCGTTGGTGTGGTTGCTGTTCGCGGTGGTCATGATCCGCGAGGGCGGAAACATGCACGACCGAGTGTTCGGCAGCGAGGTGTGCCAGTAGCTGGTCGTCGAGTGATACCCGTACAACCACGAGCCCCCGACGTTCGAGTAACCCTGCATGGTGAGATCGTTCGGGTTCAGCGCGGCGCAATCCAGGACGGCCTGGTCCGCCGTCGAGGGATAAGTGCCTGGGCGGAAGGTGTCGCCCCGGTCCGTGACGACCGCATTGCTGAAGTCACCGAGCAGATGCTCGCTGAAGGCCGCGGTGCTGCTGGTGCCATCGGTCAGATCCGCGAGTTTGAGCGGATTGTTGACATCGAACGAGCCATTGCCGGGCGGTAGCGCCGCGTTGACTCCCGCGGTATCCGAGATGCCATACCACATGACCAGGCTGGTGCCCTCGTTAGCGCGATAGCTGCACACGCCGGTGCCTCCCGGGACCCGGCTGGTGCTGTCGGAGGGACAGAGGAAGGTCGGCACCAGGGTGGCCATCGGCACCGCGTTGTTGGCGTGGGTCGGATCGACCGAGAAGTCGATCAGCCGGTAGACGTTGTCCTGCTCGATGAACGGCAACAGCCGCGACTGCGCCGAGAAGGCGCTGTTGTTGGGGTAGGTTCGCCCTCGCGGGAGATAGCCATAGACACCCTCGTAGCTGTGCAGGGCGATGGCTAACTGCTTCAGATTATTGCTGCATTTCATGCGGGCGGCTGCCTCGCGCACTTTCTGGACGGCGGGCAGCAGAAGACCAATGAGAATAGCGATGATGGCGATGACGACCAGCAGCTCAATCAGCGTGAACGCACGGCGCGCACGAATCGACATGTCTCCCCCTCCGGGATGATGCAAACGATGCAGGATACGAGAAAAGGTACGCAGAGATCCGGGGAGCCTGAGAGACACCCCGGGACGAGAGCGCGGGAGGAAGCCAGGGCTTCCAGCGCATCTCGTAGCGCAGCCGACGGAGCCGCGCGCAGCATGGGCGCGGGCCCGTCGTTCTCGTTCACTTATCGCGGAGGGTGGAAGATATCCCTGCCCTCTGCCTGGGACGTGGCTGGCGCGAGCACATCAACCAGGCAGAGGCAAGGAGAAGCAGCTGACATCGGGCGGGCCGATGCCAGGATCTTGTCGGGAGCTGAGGGCGCGACCGGCGCGGAAGGCGCGGCCGGCAGATCGGTCGGTTGTTCGGAGCAGGTGGGCCCGTGACAGGGCAGAGACGGAAGCAACGGCGCCAGAGGCAGCGAGGCCAGCCAGGCGGGCGTCTCGGGTAGCCCCGTCAGCACGTGGCGACCGCACCCGGCCTCCGCGAGCGCTGGCGCAGCCAGCATCACCAGGGATGTTAGCATCCCCTGCGTGATTCGCGCTCGTGGGCTGCCGGGTGTCAAGTGTGTTGCTCGTTGAGGCCATCCTACGACATGAGTGGAAATAACCCTAACACCCCATCGTGGAGATTGCAAGGAGAAGTTTTGTAACGGCGTGGAGCATGCGTTCGACGCGTGCTCGGGCTCGCCTTGTTGAGGTGTGTGGGCGACTATGCGGAGCGCTTAACTCTCATGTCTGAGCCATCGCGACGAGCGCCGGGGTTCGCCTGTGATTCCGGCGCGCAGGCACGCTTAGCCGATGACCTGCTCGACGAAACGACCGGAGACGTCGGTGAGGCGTTCGTCGCGGCCGCCGTGGAGGTAGGTGAGCTTTTCGTGGTTGAGGCCGAGCAGGTGCAGCAGGGTGGCGTGGAAGTCGTTGACGGAGATCTTCTCCTTGATGGCGCGGAGGCCGAACTCGTCGGTTTCGCCGACGGCCTGGCCGCCCTTGACGCCGCCGCCGGCCAGCCACATGGTGAAGCCGTACGGGTTGTGATCGCGGCCCTTGCCGCCCTGCGAGGTGGGGAGCCGGCCGAACTCGCTGGCCCAGACGACGAGGGTGCTGTCGAGCAAACCGCGACTTTTGAGATCCTTCAAGAGTCCAGCCACAGGGCGATCAACGTGGCCGCACATCTTCTCGTGGTTGCCGTTGATGTCGTCGTGAGCGTCCCACTGGGTGACGAGCGGGCCACCGCCGGAGTAGACCTGGACGAAGCGCACGCCGCGCTCGACGAGTCGGCGCGACAGGAGCAGGCGCGAACCGAAGTCGGCACAGCGCGGCTCGTCGAGGCCGTAGAGCCGACGGGTGGCAGCGGTTTCGCGGTTGAGATCAACCGCCTCGGGCGCGCTGGCCTGCATGCGGAAGGCGAGTTCGTAGGAGGCGATGCGGGCCTCCAGATCGGTGTCGCCGGGCTTCAGATCTGTCTGGTTCATGCTGCGCAAGAGGTCGAGGGTGCGGCGCTGACGTTCGCCGCCGGCGCCCACCGGGGGCCGCAGGTTCAGCACGGGGTTCGGGCCACGGCGCAGCAGGGTTCCCTGGTAGACAGCGGGGAGGTAGCCGGCGCTCCAGCAGGGGGCGCCTCCCTCGGGTGTGCCTTCGGGTTGCAGCATGACGCAGTAGGCGGGCAGGTTGTCGCTGACAGAGCCAAGGCCGTAGGTGACCCAGGAGCCGAGGCTGGGGTGGCCCATGAGGGTGCGGCCGGAATGCATGTGGTACATGGCCGGGGCATGGACGGTGGAGGTGCACCAGCACGAACGGAGATAGCAAATGTCGTCTACACAGTCGGCCAGGTTCGGCATCAGGTCGGAGATGTCGAGGCCGGACTTGCCCGCCTTGCGAAACTTGCGCGTGCTGGCGAGCAGCGGAGTATCACCCTTGGTGAACTGGCTGACGGGCATGCCGAAACTGGCGGGGAGCGGCTTGCCATGGAAGCGCGTGACGGCGGGCTTGGGATCGAACAGATCGAGGGCGCTGGGTCCGCCGACCATGAACATGAAGATGACTGACTTGGCCTTGGCGGCGAAGTGCGGAGGCTTCGGCGCTAGCGGGTTGGGCAGAGCCGGGCCGGCGCCACGGGCCTCCTGGGCGAGCAGCCAGGAGAGGGCCAGGCCGCCACAGCCGCCGCCCGCCTGCCAGAGGAAATCGCGCCGCGAGGAAATCGGGGTGGAGTCGTGCATGGCTGGCTCGGGGGTGAGAACAGGAGGGCCACATTCGACTATACCGGGCAGAGGGCGCGTTTGTCCAACAAAACAGGCGTTGCAACGAACCTGGGCAGCGAATGTCACAGAAGTGAGCAGGGAAAGTGGAGGAGGCGGAGAAAACGCGGCGATTTCGCAGGGTCCGATCTCCTGGCGCATCATTTGCAGGAGTGGCGATGCGTTACTCCGAAAGGGCCATCCAGGGCATGGTTGAGCACTCCAGCGAGGGGAAGATCGCAGCCATGAACCCATGAAGAATTTTTAATGTAGTTCCTGATAGACACGCTCGGAGAGATGGAGTAGATTCCTTATCGACTTTTCCGGTTTATTTCGCCCTGGTTACCTGTCCAAACAAACCGGCAGCCATCTCCCAGGTGAGTTCGTTTTCGACATCACTGAATGTCCACAGGGTTCTTACTCGTTCCTGAACAGTTATCTTCTCTGGTTCTGGAGGCTTCCTTATGCCGGTAATTCGTCTTTGGCGACGGTGGCAAGGCTTCACACTGATCGAGCTACTCGTCGTCATTGCCATCATCGCGATTCTGATTGGGCTGTTGCTCCCCGCCGTGCAGAAGGTGCGCGAGGCGGCGGCGCGCATGCAGTGCTCCAACAACATGAAGCAGATCGGCCTGGCCATGCACAACGTGCATGACACCCACGGCCGGCTGCCACCGCTGCTGGGCGTTTTCCCGGCCACGGCGAGTCATGCGCAGTACAGCCTGTCGTGGGGCAACACCTTCTACCACCTGCTGCCGTACATCGAGCAGGACAACATGTACAAGCTGAGCTACGACCCGACCAACCCGGACGGCAACGGCGCGGCAGCCGGCAACCGGCCGTGGATCGGCGCCATCTACCAGCGCGCTGTGAAGACCTACATCTGCCCGTCGGATTACTCGGCCCCAGGCAATGGTGTGGCCCAGCACTCCTACCCGTGGAGCGATAGCTGGGGCGTGACCACCTATGCGGCCAACGCGCAGGTCTTCGCCCGGGTGAACCCCAACGGCACGATGAACGGTGGCGGCGGGCCCAACTCGTCGCCCTGGTATGGCGATACGCGACTGACCGACATCACCGACGGCACCTCGAACACGGTGCTGCACGCCGAGCGTCTGGCGCAGTGCGGTGACCCCAACGCCGATAGCTATGTCAACCGGTTCGACTTCTGGTGGGCGGGTGGCTGGCAGCCGACCTTCGCCAACAGCGCGTCGGGCCAGGCGATTGGCACCGCCTCGGTGTTCCAGCCGTCGCCCCAGCCGTTCAACACCGCCGCCGGTTGCACGCCGACCCGGCCGTCGTCGCCGCACAGCGGAGCGATGATCGTGGGTCTGGCCGATGCCAGCGTGCGTACCGTCTCGTCGGGTGTGAGCCCCATTACGTGGTGGAGTGCCTGCACCCGCAACGGCAACGAGGTGTTGTCGTCCAACTGGTAACACACTCGACCGGTGCGTCCCGGTCGGGCGGCGGGCGGGTCTAAACTCCCGCCCGCCGCCGTTTCGCACAAGGACCTGCTGCTTCATGCCCCGCCTCTGCTACCGAGTTCGCTGGCTCGTCGGCGTCTTCCTTACCCTGCTGTGGATTTTGGGTTGTACTCCCCCGCCGCCGGCCGTGGTGCCCGTCGTGCAGGGTGTGGTTACCTACGATGGCCGACCGGTCTGGCGTGGCCGGGTGACCTTCCTGGGTGCTGGGAACCGCATCAGTACTGTCGAGGTGGACGAGCAAGGGCATTACCGTCTGCAGAATCCACCGCTGGGGCGCGTGCGTGTGGGGGTGACCAACCATCCGCGCACGATCAACCCTGGCACTGGCGGCCGCGAGCAGCTGGGGCGTCCTGGCGTGGCCCATACCGAGGTGCCGCCTCTGCCACACCTGGCCCTGCCCGAACGCTATGGCGAACCGTTTGAGTCGGGCCTGGTGATGCAGATCGAGCCGGGCGAGACGCAGCATGACATCGCGCTGAAGCGGTTGCCGGACGATCCGCCCTACCTGGCGCGGACCGACCTGCCCGATGTCGGCGTCGAGCCGGGCCAGACAGCGCCGGACATTGTGGGGCCCGATCTCGAGGGGCAGCCTCTGCGGCTGCGCGAACAGCGCGGAAAGGTGGTGGCCCTGTTATTCTGGGGCTACTGGTGAACGCTGTGCCGGGAGCGCTTCCCGGGCGAGCGGTCGCTCGTCGAACGGATGCAGGGCAAGGCCTTCGTGTTGCTGGGAGTCAACACCGATGCCGAGGTGGCGCAGGCGCAGCAGGGCGTGGCCCGGTACAAGCTGCCCTGGCGGTCGTGGTGGGAAGGCGGGGCCAACGGTCCAGTGTCGTCGGCGTGGAAGGTGGAGGGGCTACCCTACGTGGTGCTGCTCGATGCCGGCGGTGTGGTTCGCTATCGTGGTCTGTCGGGAAAGATGCTCGAGGATAAAATCGAGGAACTACTCTCCAGAGCCGGCCATTAGCGTCGGCCGAGACTTGTCGCAGGAGTGAATCATGAGGATGCAACGTGGCGTGGTGGCTCTGATACTGATGGCCGTGATCGGCCTGGTCGGGTGCGGGAAGAAGGATCATCCGCGCTCGGAGGTCACCGGCGAGGTCAAGTTCAACGGCAAGCTGGTGCCGGTGGGCACCGTCTCGTTCGTGGGCAAGGGGAACAACGTGGTGGAGTCGGCCCAGCTCAAGGAGGGCAAGTACGTCATTGCACGGGCACCCGTGGGCGAGGTGAGCATCTCCATCGTAACTCCGGCCCCCCCGCCTCCGGGACAGATGAAGCAGAAGGTGGAAGGCAAGACGATGGAGAGCGGGGCGGGAGCCATCGTGCAGGTGCCAGGCAAGTACGCGGACGCGGCCAGCTCGGGGCTGACCTACACGGTCAAGAATGAGAAGTCGCAGACGTACAACATCGAACTGAAGTAAGAGGAGAGGCCTGGCCCCGGAGTGGCTTCCTCGTCGGGGAGGCCGCCCCGGGTCAGGCCTGCTGCCATGGCAGTCGTGGTGTCGCATCCTTCTCGCAGGAAGTCGTTGCTGGTGCTGGGGGTGGTGCTGAGCGGCCTGGTGGCGCTGGCCTGGCCTCAGCTGCGGGCTAGCTACGCCTACCTGGCGGCCGAGCGCGCCCTGCACGCTCGCGAGCCGGCCCGCGCCAAGCCTCACCTCGATGTCTGCCTGGCCACCTGGCCGACGCATCCGCGGGTGCAGTTGCTGGCGGCCCAGCTGGCGCGGTGGGCGGGCTTCTACGAGGAGGCCGACCGCCGGATCACCCTCTACCAGGAGCTGGGCGGCGACCGCGACACGGCCAGCCTGGAACGCGTGCTGCTGGAAGTGCAGCAGGGGCGATTGTCGCTCGGGGCCGACTTTCGCATTCAGGAGTGGATCGACACGAAGCATCCCCGGCTGAACGAGATTCTCGAGGTGGCCAGCGAGGCCTACGTGCGCGGCTACCGACTGCCCAGCGCCCGCTACTGCCTGGATGCCTGGATCGAGCGGCAGCCCGACAGCGTGACGGCCCGGCTGCGGCGCGGCTGGGTGTTCGAGCGGCTGTTTCAGGCGACCGAGGCCGAGCAGGATTATCGCGCCCTGCTCGAGCGCCATCCGGATCATCAGGAAGCCCGGCTACGCCTGGCCCAGCTTCTGCTGCTGAACAACGAGCCGGCCGAGGCGGTGGAACATCTGGAGCGCCTGGCCCGGCACGACGTCACACCGCCGATGGTGGCGGCGCTGGCCGCGGGGTTGCGCGCCCTGGGCCAGGCCGACCAGGCCCATGAGCGTCTGAGCGCTGCGCTGGTACGGTTTCCGCGCGAGGGGCCGCTCTGGCTGGAGCGCGGGCGGGCGGCGATTGATCTGCGCCGGATGGACGACGCCGAGCGCGACCTGCGGAAGGCGGCCGAGCTGCAGCCGGACGACTACCAGGTGAACTATCAGCTGGCGCAGTTTCTGCGCCGCGCCGGGCAGAAGGAGGAGGCCGAGCGCACGCAGGCGCGGGCCGATCGCATCGACGCGGATCAGAAGCGGATGTACGAGCTGAGCGAGCGCCTGCAGGGCCGGCCGTACGACCCGGATCTGCGTAGCCAGATGGGCCAGCTGATGCTGCGCAACGGCGAGCCGCGCGAGGGGGTGCTGTGGCTGGAAAGCGCCCTGCGGATCGACCCGGCCTTCAGGCCGGCGCACAAGGCGTTGGCCGAGCATTTCGAGCAGACGCGGCAGGCGGCCCGGGCGGCGGAGCATCGGCGGTTCCTCAGCGCGGGAGGCAGCGGCGATGGCAAGCAGCCCTGAACCCATCCCGCGTCGGCCATGGCTCGCACTGGGCGTCGGCCTGGTGGTGGTTGTCCTGGTGGCAGGCTGGATCGCCTGGCCCCGAGTGCAGGCAGCCCGGGCGCTGCGCCAGGCGCGCGAGGCGCTGCGCGCCGATGATCCGGACCGGGCCGGAGAGCTACTGGCCGTCTGTGTGCGCATGTGGCCCGACGATGCCGACGTGCGGTTGCTGGCCAGCCGGGCTGCGCGTCTGGCCGGTCGTCTGCCCGAGGCGCGCGAGCATCTCGAAGCGGTTCCCGACGAGCCGGTCAGTCGCTCGCGCCGTTTGCTGGAACGCGCTCTACTGGAGGCCACCGACGGGCGGCTGCGCGAGTACGAGCCGTTCCTGCGCCGGCAGCTGGACGAGAACCCCGAGGAGGCGCCAGCGATTCTCGACGTGCTTGCCTACCAGTACATGCGGACCGAACGGCTGCCCGAGGCCTCGCGCGAACTGGGCCGCTGGCTCGAGCTGGAGCCGGACAACGTCGAGGCGCTGGTCCGCCGCGCCTGGGTGGCCGACCGCCTGTTCAACAAGGAGGCGGCGGCGCGAGATTATCAGGCGGTGCTGGAGCGGCAGCCCTATCGCGATCCGGTCCGGCAACGGCTGGGCGAGCTGCTACTGGAGAGCGATTCGACCCGGGCGATGCAGCACTTCGAGGAGCTGTTAAAGCGCCATCCTGACGATCCGGCCGCGCTGCTGGGGTTGGCCCGGGCCCGGGTGAATCGGATCGAACTGGCCGAGGCGGAGCAAGTGCTCGATCGGCTGCAGCAGGTGCAGGCCGATAACGCCGGCGCGCTGGTCGAGCGCGGCCGAATCGCGCTGGCGCGACAGCAACCGGCCGAGGCCGAGAAGTGGCTGCGCCAGGCGATCGCCCGGAACCCGTACGAGCGCGAGTCGGTCTACCGCCTGATTCGCGCGCTGCAGATGCAGAACAAGACCGACGAGTTGGCGCGCGCCAAGCAGCAGCTGGAACGCATCGACGAGGACGCCCGGAAGATGACGCGCCTGATGCCACAGGTGTCAGAACGTCCCCGCGATCCGGCGTTGCGCACGGAGATCGGCCTGATCTTCCTGCGCAACGGGATGGACCTGGACGGCCTTCGCTGGTTGAACACGGCCCTGGAATGTGCGCCGAACCACGCCCCGGCCCACGAGGCGCTGGTGGAGTATTACACGCGCAAGGGCGATGCCGAGCGTGCGGCGCATCACCGCCAGATGCTGGCGCGTCTGCGCGGCGCGAGCCGATGAGGTGAGTGCATGGTGTCAGACTCGCTCCGGGGAGGCGACCTTCTAGAATAGTCGCACCAACCCCAGGAGCAGACCGATGACGCATCCCGATCCGACCCCCGTGCTCGAACTGATGAACGCCTTTCGCAAGTCGGGGGTGCTGTTTGCCGGCGTCTCGCTGGGGGTGTTCGACCAGTTGGCGACGGGGCCGGCCGAGCTGGCCACGCTGGCGCGGCGCATCAGCGCGGCGCCGGAGGCGCTGGGGCGCTTGCTCGATGCCCTGGTGGGGCTGGGGTTGCTCGAACGTACGGCGCAGGGGTACGCCAACGCGCCTGCGGCGGCGGCCTACCTGGCGAAGACGAGTCCACTGCGGCTGACGGGGTACATCACCTATTCGGATCGCGTATTGTGGCAGATGTGGCATCATCTCGCCGACGCCATCCGCGAGGGCAGCCATCGCTGGAAGCAAACCTTCGACCTCGATGGGCCGATCTTCGCCAGCTTATTCCGCACCGAGGCGGACAAACGCGAGTTCGTCTGGGGGATGCACGGCTACGGGCAGATCAGTTCGCCGGTGGTGGTGGAGGCGTTCGATCTGTCGGGCTTCCGGCACCTGGTGGATCTGGGCGGCGCCACGGGGCATCTGGCGCTGGCGGCGTGCCGGCGCTATCCGCACCTGCGGGCCACGGTGTTCGACCTGCCCGGGGTGATTCCGACGGCCAACGAGGTGATCGCGTGCGAACCGGACCTGGGCGGGCGCGTGAGCAGCCAGGCGGGTGACTTCTTCGTAGATAACCTGCCGGACGCCGACCTGTTCGCCGTGGGCCGCATCTTGCACGACTGGAGCGAGGACAAGATCGTGCGGCTGCTGGCGCGGATCTACCAGGCGCTGCCGGCCGGCGGCGCGCTGCTCATCGCCGAGAAACTGCTGGACGACGACCGCAGCGGTCCGCCCTGGGCGGTGCTGCAATCGCTGAACATGCTGGTTTGCACCGAGGGGCGAGAACGCACCGTCGGCGAGTACGAGGCTCTATTGCGTGCGGCCGGATTCCGCCAAGTGGAGGCGCGGCGGACGGCCAGCCCACTGGACGCGGTGCTGGCCACGAAGTAAGAGCGGGCGCCTTAGCGCGACTCGCGGAAGCGGTAGCCGACCCCGCGGACGGTCTCGATCAGGTCAGTGGTGCCCAGCTTCTTGCGCAGGGTTTTGATGTGGACGTCGATGGTGCGCTCGAGGACGATGGCGCCCTCGCCGATGGAGGCGTCCATGAGCTGGTGGCGCGAGAAGGCCCGGCCAGGCTGGCGCAGCAGACACTCGAGCAGGCGGAATTCGGTGGGGGTCAGCTCCAGCTCGCGACCCTCGGCATAGGCGCGATGGCGAACACGATCGATGCGAACTCCCAGGTATTCGATGAGATCGCCGGCCTCGCTGGAGGTTTCGACCCGGCGGCGCAGCGCCTTGATCTTCTGCATCAGCACGCGCGGGCTGAACGGCTTGGTGACGTAGTCGTCGGCGCCCAGTGAGAAGCCGACCACCTGGTCGGTCTCCTCGGCGCGGGCACTGAGGATGACAACGGGGATTTCGCGGGTGCGGTCGCCGGCGCGCAGCTCGCGCAGGATTTCGGTGCCCGACAGGCTTGGCAGCATGATGTCGAGGAGGATCAGGTCGGGCAGGAGCGTCTGGGCCTTGCGGAGGCCTTCCTGACCATCGTGGGCGACGATGGTTTCGTAGCCTTCGCGCTGCAAGTTGTAGACCAGCCCTTCGACCAGATCGCGTTCGTCCTCGATCACCAGGACGCGCAGTTTGCTCGTGGGGGGAACCGACGGGGGAATCGCGGCGGCGGCCATCAACATTGCTCTCCCTCGGGGATCAGACCCTCTATTTGTCCTGCAAGCGACGATGGCGAACAATCTCGCCGGTGTGGAGATAGATCACATCTTCGGCGATATTCGTGGCGTGGTCGGCGATGCGCTCGAGATGGCGCGTGGCCGAGAACAGCGACAGGCCCGGCTCGATCAGCGCCGGCGACGACTGCATGGCGCTGACGATCTCCTGAATGATCTCGACGTTGAAGCGGTCCACCTCGTCGTCCATGCGGAGGACGCGCTCGGCCTGTTCGGGGCTGAGGTTGACGAAGGAATCGAGCGCCTGTCGGACCATCATGGTGGTGATGTCGGCCATGCGCTGCAGCTTGTCGGAGACGGGTAGCGCCGGTGCCCGGGAGAGGGTGATGGCGCGCTCCGCGATTTCCTCGGCGAGATCGCCCATGCGTTCCAGATCGGTGGTGATCATCATGACCGAGGCGATGCGGCGCAGGTCGCGGGCCACGGGCTGATGCAGGGCCAGGATCTTGAGGCATTCCTCGGTGATGTGGTTGTCTTCGAGATCGACCTGGGTGTCGCCAGCGATGACATCACGGGCCAGGGTGGCGTCGCGGGTCTGCAGCGAGCGGGTGGCCTTGTGAATGGCCTCCTCGACGAGGCTGGCCAGGGAAAGCAGATCGCGTTGCAGCTCGTCGAGATCGCGGAGAAGGTGGATGCCCATGATCGGAGATTCTTTCGCGGAACGAGGACGGAGGAAGGAAAGGGGACAGCCTATCGACGGTTAGCCGAAGCGTCCCGTGATATAGTCCTCCGTCTGCTTGACCCGGGGGCGGGTGTACAACTCGTCGGTGGGCCCGCTCTCGATGAGATGGCCCTGGAAGAAGAAGGCCGTCTGATCGGAGACGCGGGCGGCCTGCTGCATGTTGTGGGTGACGATCACAATGGTGTAGTCGTGCTTGAGCTGGAAGATGAGGTCCTCGATGCGGGCGGTGCTGGCGGGATCGAGGGCGCTGGCAGGCTCATCGAGGAGGAGCACCTCGGGGTCGGTGGCCAGGGCGCGGGCGATGCAGAGGCGCTGTTGCTGACCGCCGGAGAGGTTGCCGGCCTGGTCCTCGAGGCGATCTTTCACCTCGTCCCAGAGGGCGGCAGCCTTGAGGCAGCGTTCGCAGATCTCGGCGAGGGCGGTGCGATCGTTCAGGCCAGCGATGCGCGGACCGAAGACAACGTTCTCGAAGATCGACTTGGGGAAGGCGGTCGATTTCTGGAAGACCATGCCGACGCGGCGGCGCAGAGTGACGAGGTCGTTCCGTGGGGCGTAGATATCCTTGCCGTCTAGAAGGATGCTACCGCGGATGCGCGTATCGGGGATGAGGTCGTTCATGCGGTTGATCAGACGCAGGAACGTGGACTTACCGCAGCCCGAGGGGCCGATGAGGGCCATCACCGAGCGTTCGGGGACGGCGAGGGTGATGTCGAAGAGGACCTGCTTGATGCCATACCAGAACGCCACGTTCTGCGCTGCCAGCTTGATGCTGGCGCCCCCCTGGACCTGAGGCGTCCGGCCGGCGCGCTGGCGCTGTGTGATGATGGCCGAGTACGAGAGCGTTGACATGCGAGGGCCTCTCCGGTCGCTCCTTGCCGGGCTTCCACAGAAGCGAGCTGGGGCAAGGTCTAGTGTACGAGCTTATTGTAGTGGTTTGATGCACCTTGAGTGTGGATTCGATGAAGGCAGTCAGGGAAGAGCCAGCGGAAGGGCGACGCGGAAGGTGGTCCCCTGCCCCGTGACGCTGGCGGCCCGGACGGTGCCGTGCATGGCCTGGACGAGATGCTTGACGATGGACAGGCCCAGCCCGGTGCCGCCCATCTCGCGGGAGCGGGCCTTATCGACGCGATAGAAGCGCTCGAAGATGCGCGGTAGATCGGCGCCGGGGATGCCGATGCCGGTGTCGGCGACCTCGAAGCAGACCTGGTCCTCGTGGCGGAAGCAGCGGATTTCAATGCGGCCGCCCTCGGGGGTGTATTTCAGGGCGTTGTCGAGCAGGTTGTCGAGGATCTGACCGACGGCCTCCTCGTCGGCCCAGGCGCGGAGGCTTTCGCCGCCAGGCGCCACAATCAGGGTCTGCTGGCGGGCCTCGGCGCGAGGGCGGTGGCGGTCGGCGCAGGCCTGGGCGAGCGCCTCCAGGGCGACGGCCTCGAAGTCGAACAGTTCGGCCCCGGACTCGATGCGGGCCAGGCTGAGCAGGTCGAGGATGAGCGCGTGCAGGCGGTCGGCCTGGTTGGCGATCTGTTCGAGGAAACGGCCGCGGTGCTGGGCATCCTCGACGGCGCCATCGAGGAGCGTCTCGACGCAGACCTTGATGACCGACAGAGGGGTCTTTAGCTCGTGGGAGACGTTGGCGACGAACTCCTGCCGAAGACGTTCGAGTCGGCGCAGCTCGGTGGTGTCGTGCAAGACGAGCACGGTGCCGCGCGAGGGTGGGCCGGGCAGGCGGGCGGCGTGGACGGTCAGGCTGCGCGAGGTAACGCCGGACCAGAGCAGCTCCTCGCGGAACGGTTGGTCGCGTAGCTGGGCGCTGCGGACGGTGTCGAGCAGCTGGCGATGGCGGACGACCTCCCAGAGTGGGCGGCCGACGGAGTTGGCGGTCGTCAGCTCGAGCAACTCAAGGGCACGATCGTTGGCGTAGAGGATGTGCTGGTCGGCATCCAGCGCGACAACGCCTTCCACCATGCCGGAAAGGATCGTGCGCAACTGCTGGCGGTCGTCTTCCAGTTTGGCGATGCGAGCGGTGAGTTCCTCACTGACGCGGTTGAAGCGTTCGGCCAGGCCGCCGACGTCGAGGTCGGCGGCCACGCGCGGCCCGACACCACCGGTGCCGACGCGCGACACCGCCTGGACCAGTTCCTTGACGGGGCGATGAAAGCGGCGGGAGAGGGCGAAGCTAAGCAGCAACACCACGACCAGGCCGAGCATCCCCAGGGTGTAGATGGAGAGCACCAGTTGGTGGCGAGCGGTGGACGGTTCGAGGAAGGCGAAGACGGTCCAGCCCAGGCTGATGGTCAGCGCCAGGATGAGCAGGCCGAAGCAGAGGAACAGGCGAAGAAACATGGCGGCTCCTGGGGCGTCTCAGCCGAAGTGGCCGCTGATGTACTCCTCGGTCAGCTTGTTCTTGGGGCGATGGAACATCTTGCTCGTCTCGTTGACTTCGATCAGCTCGCCCAGGTACATGAAGGCGGTGAAGTCGGAGACGCGGGCGGCCTGCTGCATGTTGTGGGTGACGATGAGGATGGTGACCCGGCTGCGCAGCGAGTAGATGAGATCCTCGATGCGGGAGGTGGCCACGGGGTCGAGGGCGGAGGTGGGCTCGTCGAACAGGACGATCTCGGGCTCGCTGGCCAGAGCCCGGGCGATGCAGAGGCGTTGCTGCTGGCCGCCGGAGAGGTTGTAGGCGGAATGGTTCAGGCGATCCTTGGTCTCGTCCCAGAGAGCGGCCGAGCGGAGGGCTTCCTCGACGCGCTCGCGGAGCTGGCTTTGCTGCTGGATGCCGCGGAGACGCAGCCCGAAGGCGACGTTCTCGAAGATCGACTTGGGGAAGGGGTTGGGCTTCTGAAAGACCATGCCGATGCGCATGCGCATCTCGACGGGATCGGTGGCGGGGTCGATGATGTTGCGTTGGCTGGGGTAGAGGAGTAGCTCGCCCTCGTAGCGGTTGCCGGCATAGAGGTCGTGCATGCGGTTGAAGCAGCGGAGCAGCGTGGACTTGCCGCAGCCCGACGGCCCGATGATGGCGGTGACGGCGCGATCGGGGAAGGTCAGGTTGATCGACTTGAGCGCCTGCTTGGGGCCGTACCAGAAGTTGAGCTGGCGGGCCTCGGCCTTGAGAGTGGCCGGGGCAGCAGGGGCAGCGATGAAAGAAGGCTGGTTCATGCACTCACCACTTGATGCGGCGGCGGAGGCGGTACCGCAGCCAGATGGCGATGGCGTTCAGACCGAGAGTCAGCGTGATAAGGATGACGCCGGCAGCGGCGGCGTTGACCCGGAACTCCTGCTCGGGACGCGACACCCAGTTGAACATCTGGATTGGCATGACGGTGAAGGGCGACCACAGCCAGCCGAAGGAGATGGGCGGAAAATCGAAGCGAATGGGCGCGGGAGGCAGCAAGGCAATGAAGGTCAGCGCGCCAATGGTGATGAGCGGGGCTGTTTCGCCGATGGCGCGCGACAGGCCGATGATCACGCCGGTGGAGATGCCGCCAGTGGCGTAGGGCAACAGGTGGTGGCGGATGACCTGCCAGCGGGTGGCGCCCAGGGCGTAGGCCGCCTCGCGGATCGACTGCGGGATCGCGCGTAGCGCTTCGCGGGTGGCGACGATGACGATGGGCAGGATCAGGAAGGCCAGGGTGAGCCCGGCGGTGGCGATGCTTTTGCCCAGGTGGAGCATGTAAACCATGAGGCCCAGGGCCATCAGGCCGTACAGGATGGAGGGCACGCCCGCGAGGTTGGAGATGTTGATCTCGATGATGGTGGTGAACCAGTTCTTGCGGGCGTATTCCTCGAGGTAGATGCCGGCGGCGATGCCCAGGGGGACGGCGGTGAGGGCGGTGACGAGCATCACCAGGAGGGTGCCGACCATGGGCGAGATGATGCCGGCCTGGGTGGGCTCGCTGGAGGGGAAGCTGGTGAGGAAGCGCACGAGCACCTGGCCGCCCCGGGTGAAGATGCTGTCTTCGCGGGTGAGGTAGCGGCGTTCTTCCTCGGTCACGGGAAGGACAATGCGGTTGAGTCCGCCCAGGGGCAGAAAGAGACGGTCGCCCTCGAGGGTGAGTTCACCCCGTGGAACGAAGTCCTGCAGCAGGTCGGCGTCGTCGTCGGGCAGGGGGAAGCGGTAGTCGCGATCTTCGAGGCGGAGATGGACGACGCTCTTGCCGTCTTGCTTCACCACGCGGATCTGGGCCTCGGCCACGTCGGCCAGCGGCTTGCGATACTGGCGGAGCAGCCCGAGGCTGTCGCTGACCAGGTCGATGAGCAGGACGGCGAGGGTGATGATGCCGACCAGGGTGCAGGCGATGCCGAGCAGGTTGAAGATGGCATCCTGACGACGGCGCTGGGCGATGACGCGGTTGAGGTCGTCCATGTCAGTACGCCTCCCGGAAGCGCTTGCGGAGGATCCAGCCGGCGATGTTGAACGTCAGGGTCATGACGAAGAGCGTCAGGCCGGCAGCAAAGATCGACTTGAAGCCGATGCTGTCGTGGGGCAGATCGCCCTGGCTGATGCGGACGATGAAGGCGGTGATGGTCTCGCCGAAGCTGGTGGGGTTGAGGGTGAACACGGGCTGCTGACCGGCAGCGATGGCGACGATCATGGTTTCGCCGATGGCGCGGGAGATGCCCAGGATGTAGGCGGCGCCGATGCCGGATAGGGCCGCGGGGAAGACCACCCGGACGGAGGTGGTGAGCTTGTTGGCGCCCAGGGCGTACGACCCCTCGCGGAGCAAGGCGGGTACGGCGCGCATGGCGTCCTCGCTGAGCGAGCTGACGTAGGGGATGATCATGATGCCCATGACGATGCCGGCGGACAGCATGTTGAACTCGGGCAGGCTGGGCAACAGACCTTTGAGCAGGGGCGTGACGAACACCAGGGCGAAGTAGCCGTAGATGACCGTGGGCACAGCGCTGAGCAGCTCGAGGACCGGCTTGAGGATCTCGCGCAGGGCGAAGGGGGCGTATTCACTGAGGTAGATCGCGACGACGGTGCCAATGGGCAGGGCGACGAGGAGGGCGACGGTGGTGGTCACCAGTGTGCCGCAGACCAGGGGCAGGATGCCATAGCGGGCGTCCTGGTAGCCGACCGACCAGGTGGTGGTGAAGAGGAACTCGCCGAGGGAGACCTCGCGGAAGAAGAGGGCGGACTCGTAAAGCAGCAGGCAGACGATGCCCAGGGTGATGAAGACGCTGAAGAGGGCGGCGAAGAAGAGCAGCGCCTCGATGACGCGTTCACGGAGGCGCGCGGCGAACGTGGGCGGTGGCAGCTTGCGGAGGCGCAGGCCAGCGGGTTGATCCGGCGGCGTGGGAGGCTCCAGGCTGGGACGAGAAGGATCCATGGTGATCTCGGGGGGCGCGGCGGGTTACTTTGGCTCGCGTTTGAGGATGTCCTCGATCGACAGGCCGACCTCCTGGTGGCCGCCGAACCCGGTACCGGTCTGCATCTGCTGGAAGCGTTTCAGGCAGAGGTCCTGGGCCTCCTTCGGCAGCTCGACGTACTTCTTGCGGCGGGCGAGAGCACCGACGTTTTCAAGGTAGAATGCAACGAACTCCTTGACGTCGGAGCGAGTTTCGAGCGACTTCTTGTTGACGTAGATGAACAGGGGGCGCGACAGGGGGGCGTAGGAACCCTTGATGATAGCATCGCGGCTGGGTTCGACGGGGGTCTTGACCTTGCCCTTCTCCCAGAGGATGGGGACGGCGCGGAGTTTCTCCTTGTGGGCGGCGTAGTAGGCGTAGCCGAAGTAACCCAGCGAGTTTTTGTTGCCGGAAACGCCGCGCACCAGGATGTTGTCATCCTCGCTGGCGGTGTAGTCATCGCGGCTGCGGCCGGCCTTGCCGGAGACGGCCTCGGTGAAGTAGTCGAAGGTGCCGGAGTCGGTGCCCGGACCAAAGAGGACGAACTTCTCGTCGGGCCAGCCCTTGCGGATGTCGCTCCACTTCGTGATCTTGCTCTTGGTGTCGGGGTCCCACATGGTCTTCAGCTCGTTGATGGTGAGGTGATCGACCCAGGTGTTCTCCTTGCTGACGACGACGGTGAGAGCGTCGAAGCAGATGGGCAGTTCGATGTACTCGATGCCAGACTTCTTTGCCTCGTCGATCTCCTTCTGGAGGATGGGGCGCGAGGCGTCGGAGATGTCGGTCTCGCCGCGAACGAACTTCTTGAAGCCGCCGCCAGTGCCGGAGTTGCCGACGGTGACCTTGATGCTGGGCTTCTTCTTCTGAAACTCGTCGGCAGCCGCCTCGGTCACGGGGTAGACGGTGCTGGAGCCATCGGCGGTGATGATTTGTTGTTCGCCGCGGGGCTTTTCCTGGTTGGAGGCCGGGCAGCCCGTCAGAGTCAGAAGTACTGCGAGGCCGAACAGCCCCAATCCTGCACGCATCATGTCCATACTCCCGGTGACGCTGGGGGAAACCCCAACCCCCTCCCGCTCGGTCGGCGAGGGTCCAAGGTAACTGATATGAGGCGAATGCGAATATAAGGAGAAGAAAATATTAGGAGTGGAAGAAGCCTGAAGCCAGGGGGAAGCGCCACGGAGTCCGGCGCGAGTGCATAGAATGCACATACACGGAACGGGAGAGCCAGGAAAGGGAGCAGCGGCAGCGCGAGGGGCCAGGAACGGTGATGTTTCGATACCCGGAAGGTGAGCAGAGCGGCGGTCAGTTGCGGTACCTCCACGGGCTGCCGGTGCTCACGGTGGCGGGTTCTCCCGAGGGAATGGGCGAGGCGGTCGGTGCGCTGGCGTTGCGGCCGGCTGGGCCCATGGCGGCCTATCCCGTGCAGCTACTGCACAAGTATGGGGGCGGCTGGCTGGAACGGTTGTTCACCCGGTTGGGTGAGGGAATGATCGGCCGGCTGGAACCGTCCTACCGGGCCGAGTTCGAGGCCATCGCCCGGACGTGTGGCCACCCGCGCGGCTGGATGGTGCTGGGCAACACCCTCTTCGACATCAAGAAGCTGTTCGCCTGTTCCGCGGTGCTCGTCGAGGCGGAGCGCTCGGCCACCGAGGGCCCGCTGCTGGGCCGGAACCTCGACTACCCCTCGGAGGGGTACGCGCACGAGTACAGTCTGGTGACTGTCTACCGGCCGGAAGGCAAGCTGGGGTTCGTCTCGGTGGGCTTTCCAGGGCTGGTGGGTGTGCTGTCGGGCATGAACGAGGCAGGGCTGACGCTGGCCATCCTCGAGGTGTTCCAGGCACCATTGTTCGTGCGCCGGCTGAACCTGGCCGGCACGCCCTATGCTGTCTGTTTCCGCAAGATACTGGAAGAGTGCCGGACCATCGACGAGGCCCGGCATCTGTTGTCGCGACTTCGGCGGACGACGTACTTCAACGTGGCGCTGGCCGACCGAGGCCGGGTCGCCGCCTTCGAGGTGACCCCGGCGCGCGTGCATGAACGCTGCAGTGCCGCGGGCTTCGCCATTTGCTCGAACCATTTCCAGCACAGGAATTTAGAGCACGCCTTCCGCATCAACTTCCTGCAGACGTTTGACCGCGAACGGACGCTGCGCCGGGCAGCGAGCCGGCAGCCGCGCCTGGGTGTGGCCGACGTGCAAGGGGGGCTGCACCAGGCCCATCAGAACGACCACACCTTGCAGACCATGGTGTTCGAGCCGGGTCCGCTGCGCCTGCACCTGGCGGTCGGCCAGTTGCCTTCCAGCGGCGGTCCGCTGGTCACGCTGGAGCTGGCTGACCTGCTTCAGGGCCGCTCTCCGAAACGGGATTAAAAGATCCGGCAGGGTGACTCCTCTTCTCCGGTATCAACCTTTTTTTCCTTCTTTTCGTCACAACCGGACAGGGTCGCATGTACATGGAGATGGAATGGCTTCTCCATGTCCGCGGGTTCCGCCGACGCTGCCATGTGATAAAACAGGTAACTGAGGCAAGCTGTGAAAATTTGACTTGATGAGAGGGGTTCTGTCTGCCATTTAGTGGAGGCAGGAACTGGATCGGCGCGAAGCCGTTGACCCTCACCACGTTTTGACGCGACGCCACCATGCAAGCCCGCCGCGATGCTACCTCTGTGAGCAACCTGGTCGAGCTACTCCGACAGCGGGTCGGCGAGCCGGACCACCTGGGGTTTCGCTTCCTGGCCAGCCGGGACGGCAGTGTGTCCGCCTCGCTGACCTTCGCGGAGCTGGATCGCCGGGCACGCGCCGTGGCGGTGGAGCTGCGCGAGCGGTTCCAGCCAGGGGAGCGAGCCCTGCTGTGCTACCCGCCGGGGCTGGAGTTCATGGTGGGCCTGTACGGGGCCCTCTACGCGGGGCTGGTGGCGGTGCCGGCCTATCCGCCGCGGCCGCACAAGCCGGACGCTCGTCTGGCGGGGATCGCGGCCAGCTGTCGCCCGTCGCTGGTGCTGACGCCGGCCGATCTGCTGGCGGACCGGGAGCGGTTGACCGCGCAGATGCCCGAGCTGGCCCAGCTTCCCTGGATTGCCAGCGATGCCGCGACCGACAGGGCGGATGACTGGAAGCCCGTGGCGGTGAAGTCGGACGACCTGGCGGTGCTGCAATACACCTCGGGATCGACGGGCGATCCCAAGGGTGTGATGCTGACGCACGGCTGCATCCTGCACAACATCGCGGGGATCAGCCGGGCGATGGGGCTGGGTCACGGCGTGGTCGGCGTCTCGTGGCTGCCGGCCTTCCACGACATGGGGCTGATCGGCAACCTGCTTGGCACGGTGTGGTATCCCGGGTGTCAGCATCTGATGTCGCCGATGGCCATGCTACAGGATCCATTCCGCTGGCTGGACAGCGTGAGCCGGTCGCGCGCCTATATTTCGGGCGGGCCGTGCTTCGCGTTCGAGCAGGCGCTCAAACGCATCACTGCCGAGCAGCGGAAGCAGCTGGATCTGTCGGCCTGGCGCGTCGCTTACGTTGGGGCCGAGCCGATCTCGGCTCGCGTGCTGGACGACTTCGCCCGGACGTTCGCCGAGTGCGGTTTCCGGCGCGAGAGCTTCTACCCCTGCTTCGGCCTGGCCGAGTCCACGCTGATGGTGACGGGGGTGGAAGCCGGCGCGGGCCCGCTGGTGCGGAGCTTCCACGGTGCATCGCTGGAGCAGGATCGAGCCATCCAGGCGGATCGAGGCCGCGCCCTAGTCGGTTCGGGCAAGGCGATTGACGACCTGGACGTGCGCATCGTCGATCCGCAAAGCAACGCAGCGCTGGCTGACGGGCACATCGGCGAGGTGTGGGTGCATGGCCCGAGCGTGGCCGCGGGTTACTTCGAGCGGCCGGAAGCTACCGAGGCGACGTTCGGCGGAAAGCTGGCGTCGGATCCGTCGCGGCGCTGGATGCGGACGGGCGACCTGGGCTTCTTCGCCGAGGGCGAGTTGTTCATCGCCGGCCGGCTCAAGGATGTGCTGATCATCCGCGGGCGGAACTACTATCCGCAGGACATCGAGGAAGTGGTGCAGGTCGCGTCGCCACTCCTGAAGTCAGGAGGCGGGGCCGCCTTCACCGACGAGACGGAGCGTGGCGCCCGGCTGGTGCTGGTCTACGAGGTGCAGCGCAGCTACAAGGCCACGGGCGACAACGAGGTGTTTCGCCTGGCGCGGGCCGCCATTGCCGAGGAGTTCGCCGTCGAGCTGCAGGAACTGGTCCTGATCCGCTCCGGCACTCTGCCGCGCACGTCGTCGGGCAAGGTGGCGCGACGCGAGACCCGGCAACGGTTCCTGGCGAACGAGCTGGACGTCGTCGAACGGTTCATCGCGCACGACTCGAAGACGGTGCCGGTGGTGAAGGCGCCCATCGAGGGCGACCGGGTGGCGGCGCTGCGGGCCTGGCTGGTGGACCGGCTGGCGCGGCAGCTGAACACCGATCGGTCGCAGGTGGACGTGGAAAAGCCGTTCGCCGCGTATGGCCTCGATTCACTGGCCATGGTGCAGATCGCCAGCGACCTGGAACGCTTCCTGGGCCGAACGCTGTCGCCGACGCTGATGTACAGTGCGCCGACGGTGGCGAGCCTGGCCCGGGTGCTGGGTGGCGAGAGCGAGGTGGCTCCGACGGCGACGGGATCGGCCGCCATCGATCAGCGCGTGGCGATCATCGGCATCGGTTGTCGTTTCCCCGGCGCCGAGGGACCGGAGGAGTTCTGGAAGCTGCTGCGCGAGGGGCGCTCGGCCATCCGGGAGCTTCCCGAGAATCGCTGGCCAGCGTCGGATCGTCCACTGACGACCACACGCGGTGGCTACCTGGATGAGATTCGCGGCTTCGATGCGGGCTTCTTCTCGCTGTCGCCGCGCGAGGCGCCGTGGATCGACCCGCAGCATCGGCTGTTGCTCGAGACGGCGGTGCATGCTCTCGAAGATGCCGGCATCGCGGTGGATCGCCTGGCGGGCTCGCTGACGGGGGTATTCGTCGGCATCGCCAGCGCGGATTACGCTCGGCTGGTTTCCGATCATGCCGGATCCGAGATGTATCTGGCGACCGGCAACGCGGCCAGCATGGCGGCGCATCGGTTGTCGTACCATCTCGACCTGCACGGGCCGAGCCTGGCGATCGACACGGCCTGCTCGTCGTCGTTGACGGCGCTGCACTATGCCTGCCAGGCGCTGCGGAACGGCGAGTGCGAGCTGGCCCTGGCGGGAGGCGTCAACCTGATTCTGACGCCGGACATCACCGAGGCGCTGTCGAAGGCGCAGATGCTATCGCCGGCGGCACGATGCAAGACGTTCGACGCGACGGCGGATGGGTATGTCCGCGGCGAGGGCGTGGGCGTGGTGGTGCTGAAGCCGCTGGCCCTGGCGGTGCGCGACGGCGACCCGATCTACGCGGTACTGGAAGCGACGGCGGTCAACCAGGACGGCAAGAGCAACGGTATCACGGCTCCCAACGGCGCAGCGCAGACGGCGCTGGTGCGACATGCCCTGGCGCGGGCGGGGCGGAAACCCGACGACGTCGGCTGCATCGAGACACACGGCACGGGCACCGCGCTGGGCGATCCAATCGAGTTTGATGCACTGCGTGAGGCGCTGGGTCAGGCGAAGACGCCCTGTGCGCTGGGCGCGGTGAAGGCGAACATCGGCCATCTGGAAGCAGCGGCTGGCATCGCGGGATTGATCAAGGCGGCGCTGCAGGTCTATCACGGCGAGGTGGCTCCCATCGTCGGGCTGGGCGAGGTCAACCCGCTCATTCGCCTGGAAGGGACGCGCTTCCGTATTCCGCGGCAGCCGACGACCTGGCCGGCGGGTACGACCCGGCTGGCGGGCGTGAGCAGCTTCGGCTTCGGTGGCAGCAACGCCCATGCCCTGGTGTCCAACAGCGCCCTGACGACGCCGCTGCCGGGTACCCCGGTTGTCGGTGCGCAGGTGGTGCCGTTGTCGGCCCGGGGCGAGGCAGCGCTTCGCGAGACGGCGAGTCAGCTGGTGGCCTGGCTGCACGCGCATCCGGAAGCCAACCTGGCCGAGGTGGCCCGCACGCTGGCGCTGGGCCGGACGCAGCACACGCATCGGCTGGCGGTGGTGGCCTCGGATGTGGGCGAGCTGGCGGCCGCGCTGGAGCAGTGGTTGAAGACGGGGCGCGATGCCCGCGTGCAGGCCGGTCGGGCGTTTGCTCCGCTGGTGGGCCGGGTGGCGTTCCTGTTCACCGGGCAGGGGTCGGCCTTCCCCGGGATGGAGAAACTGTTCGACGGTCACGAGGTCTTCCGCACGGCGCTGGATCAGTGCGACGCCCTGGTGCGGCGCATGGCCGGGTGGTCGGTGCGCGAGATGATGGCGCAGCCGGCCCGCCTGGAGGAGACCGAGTTCGCTCAGCCGATCCTCTTCGCCTTCGAGTACGCCCTGGCTCAGCTGTGGCGGTCGTGGGGCGTCGAGCCGACGGCGGTGCTGGGACACAGCGTGGGCGAATACGTGGCGGCCTGTGTGGCGGGCGTCTACTCGCTGGAAGATGGCCTGAAGCTGATCGTCGAGCGCGGGCGGCGGATGCAGGTGTGCCCGACGGGTGCGATGCTGGCCTGCCTGGCGGCGGTCGAGCAGGTGCGTCCGACGGTGGTGCGCTACGGCGAGCGCGTGGCGCTGGCGGCGAGCAACGGACCGCGGCAATGTGTGCTGGCGGGTGACGCCGGTGCACTGGCGGCCGTGGCGATGGAACTGACCGAGCTGCGGATCGACACGAAGTTCCTGCCGGTGCGGCGGGCCTTCCATTCAGCGCTGATCGAGCCAGCCCTGCCGGGCCTGCGCAAGATGGCGGCACGCATCACGCAGCGAGCGCCTCAGCTGGCGCTGGTGTCGAACGTGACCGGCGAGGTGATGACGGCGGCGCCGACGGCGGACTACTGGGCCGAGCACGCCCGGGCGACTGTGCAGTACGAGGCGAGCCTGCGAGCGCTCGAGAAACTGGGCATCACTCACTTTGTTGAGGTGGGACCGGCGGCGGTGCTGTCGCGACTGGGGGCGACGTGTCAGCTAGCCGGCGAGCCGGCGTGGCTGGCCTCGGTGCGCGACGAGAAGGCCCAGGAAGCACAGCGCGGCCTGGCGCGGTTGCACGTCGATGGCGCACGGCTGCAGTGGGACAAGCTGACGACGCCGGGCCGGCGGATCCGTCTGCCGGGCTATCCGTTCCAGCGGCGCGAATACTGGTTCACCGACCTGCCGCGCGTCGCGCGGACGGTGACGGCGACCGAGGTGGTCGAGACGCAGCCGACGATGGCGTGGAAGCCGCGCTCGAACTGGGCGCAGGCGCTGCCGCGGCGGGTGCCGAACTTCGACCGACTGGCGGCGCTGGTGGGCGGGGCCGTCGATGCGGCCTGGCAGCAACATCCGCTGGCCGATGCGGTACGTCTGCGTCCGGAGTTCGACCGGCTGGCGGGATTGTACATCGTGGCGGGGCTGTCGCGGCTGGGCTGGCGGCCCAGCGCTGGCGAGCGCTATGCCCTGACCGAGCTGGGAAGCAAGCTGGGCGTGGCACCGCACAAGCTGCGTCTCCTTCGCCGGTTGATGGAGCTGGCGGCTCAGGATGGCTGGCTGGAGTTCGCCGACGAGACGGTCACGGTGCGGAGTTTGCCGCCCGCCGAGGATGCTCACCGGCTGCATCTGCAGTTGCGCGAGCGCTTCCCGGATTTTGATGTCGAGCTGCGGCTGGCTCATCACTGTGCGAATCATCTGGCGCCGGTGCTGCAGGGGACGGTCGATCCGTTGCAGGTGCTGTTCGAGGGCGAGGCGGGCCAGCTGACCTCGGAGATCTACAGTCGGGCTCCGGTGGCGCGCTTCTACAACGCCCTGCTGACGCGGGCGCTGACCGATGTGCTGGCGACGTTGCCGACGGATCGCCCGGTGCGCATCCTCGAGATCGGCGCAGGCACGGGTGGCACCACGCAGGCGCTCTTGCCGGTGTTGCCGGCGGGACGCACCGAGTATGTGTTCACCGATGTGTCGAGCCTGTTCCTGGCGCGGGCGAAAACCACGTTCGCGCAGTATCCGGTGCTCGACTTCCGCACGCTGGACCTGGAGAACGATCCAGCGAGTCAGGGCTTCGCCGATGGACAGTTCGACGTCATCATCGCCTCGAACGTGCTGCACGCGACGGATGATCTGCGGCGCAGCGTGCGTCACGCGGGTCGGCTGCTGACGCCGGGCGGGTTGATGGTGTTGCTGGAAGGCACGGGACCGCGCCGGCTGCTCGACCTGATCTTCGGCCTGACCGAGGGTTGGTGGAAGTTCTCTGGCGTCGATGCGGTACGTCCGGACTACCCGCTGATCGCGCCGGCGGCGTGGCGGCGGTTGCTGCTCGAGGAAGGCTTCGACGCGGTGGTGGCGCTGCCGGAGAACGATGGTCGTCTGCCCGATCCCGACCAGGTGGTGCTGCTGGCGCGGCGCGATGTGGCGGCGGCCCGGACGACGACGACGTGTCACACCGAAGGGGGCTATCGCGTCGTGGGGACAGGACCGCTGGCGAAGGCGCTGGCGGAACATCTGCCCGTGACGGCCGATTCGCGCCGCGTGGTGGTGCTGCCGGATGCGGCAGGCACGCACACGGGAGAGACGGTGGACGAGCTGTGGGAAGTCAGCCTGGGCGCGTGGCCGACCACGGCGGAGAACAACGTCTGCCGGATCGATCTGGATCCATCGCTGCCGATGGCCGAACAGGCGCTGCAGCTGGCGGAGGCGCTGCGGAGCGGCGAACGCGAACCGCTGGTGGCGTTCCGGGGCGATCAGCGCTACATTCCGGCCCGGGCAGAGGCCCAGCCGGTGGAGGAAGAACGAACGGCGCCGGAGGTGCCAGCGCCGGAGCGGGCAGTCTTGCTGGCGGCCTCGCCGTTCGAGCGACGGGCGCTGGTGGAGGCGTACCTGCGGCTGGAACTGGCGCGGCTGCTGGGAGCGCCGCTGTCGGACGAGGACATGGAGCTTCCGGTGCAGTCACTCGGGCTGGACTCGCTGATGGCGATCCAGGTCCGCAACCGGGTCGAAACCAGCCTGGGCGTGTCCCTGTCGCTGGTGGACTTTCTGAAGGGGCTGCGGGTGCGGAAGTTGGTGGATGGCATCGTCGAGCAACTCGGCGCGGCCGCGGCCAACACTGCACCGGTCAAGGAAGGCCCCGGGCAGTCGGGCGAGCCGGCTCTTCCCGTCGCCATTGCGACCGAGGGGGTCGGGGATCTTTCGGAGAGCGAGCTGGACTCGCTGCTGGTCTCCTTGCTCGACCAGCCTCAGGAATCCCGTTGAGGACTACACGACGCCAGACTAACCGGTCGCGCCGGTGACGCCGCGACCAGGGTGGAACTCATCTTCCATGAACGACAATAACCAGATTGGCGCTCTCTCGGTCGAGGCCAAGCGCGAGCTGCTCAAGGTGCTGTTGAGCATCCGAGATGGCGCGGCGACGGGCATGTATCCGCTGTCGGCGGGACAGCAGGGGCTGTGGTTCGTCTACCAGCTGGCCCCGTCGAGCCCAGCCTACAACTTCCTCTTCGCGGCACGGTTGCCGGCCGACACCGACCTCGACGCGCTGACGCGCGCCTTCCAGACGCTGCTGTGCCGGCACCCGGCGCTGCGGACGCGCTTCCTCCTGAAGGACGGCAAGCCGACGCAGAAGATCGAGGCCGAGATGCCGGTCGAGCTACCGCGCTTCGACGTGGCCGACTGGTCGTGGGACCGCTTGCTGACGCACCTGGAAGCGCGCGGCGATGCCGCCTTCGACCTGGAGAAGGGACCGGCCTTCCGCGCCGAGTTCTACCGTCGCGCCGATGAAGTGGTGCTGCTGCTCGTCTTCCATCATCTGATCGCCGATCTGTGGTCGATGGATCTGATGATCGAGGAGCTGAAGGAGCTGTACGTGGCGCGGAAGAAGGGGCAGGAGACGCCCCTGTCGCTGCCGCGCACCGGCTTCGGCGACTACCTGCGACATCAGCTGACAAACATGAATGGCCCGCGTGGCCAGCAGGCGCTGGGATACTGGTTGAAGGAGCTGGCCGCGCCGCTGCCCGTCCTCGACCTGCCCATCGATCTACCGCGGCCTCCCGTGCAGACTTACAAGGGCGACACCTTCACATGGTCCGTCGCGCCCACCGTCGTGACGAAGCTGCGCGGCCTCGCCGGCAAGATCGGCGCGACGCTGTTCCCGGTCATGCTCAGCGCGTTTGAGCTGCTGCTGCATCGCTACACCGGGCAGTCCGAGCTGATGGTCGGCGTGACGATGGCCGATCGGCCCCGCCAGGAGTGGGAGCGACTGGTCGGCTACTATCTGAATCAGATTGTCGTGCGGGCCCGGCTGGCGCCGGAGATGTCGTTCCTCGATGTGGTTGCGCTGGTGCGCGATCGCATCTACCACGGCATGGAGCACGGCGACTACCCATTCGGCGAGGTGGTGAAACGGCTGCATCCGCACCGCGATCCGTCTCGCTCGCCTGTCTTCCAGACGATGTTCATCTGGGACCGCCCGCGAGCGATGAGCTTCCCCGATCACATCGACCTGACGAAGCCGGTGGCGAGCCGGCCCGAGACGCTGGTGCTGGAACCGGTGCTGATGGAGCAGCGCGGTGCACCGTGCGATCTGACGCTGATCGTCTTCGAGGCAGACGTGCCGGGCACGAACACGTCGAAGATCACGGCGCGGCTGTGCTACAACACCGATCTGTTCCATCGCTCGACCATTGAGCGGATGGCCCAGCATCTCGATGCCGTGCTGGCCGCGGTCGTCGAGGCACCCGAGGCGCCACTGGCCGAGCTGGCGCTGTTGTCGGCGGCGGAACGGCAGACCATCGTCCAGGAGTGGTCGAAGGCGCCTGCACTGGATGTGCCTTCTACCAACATCGTGGCGCTGGTCGAAGGGCATGCGGCCCGGACGCCGGACGCGGTGGCGGTCGAGCAGGAAGGGCGACGGCTGACCTACCGCGAGCTGAACGAACAGGCGAACCGGCTGGCCCGCTACCTGGAGAAACAGGGCGTGCAGCCGGGCGACATCGTGGCGCTGCATCTGCCGCGCTGTCCCGAGATTCTGGTGGGCGTGCTGGCGGCGTGGAAGCTGCGAGCGGCCTGGCTGTATCTCGACCCGGCGCATCCGGCGCAGCGGCTGACGGGCATGGTGGAAGATTGTCAGCCGGCCCTGGTGCTGACGGCAAGCGAGGCGCCCGGCAACGGTGTGCCTGCGGCGAAGTTGGAAGAAGTGGCAGTGGCGCTGGCGGCCTTTGATGGCGCGAACCTGGGTCGGACGCCGGAAGAGACCGACTGGGCCTATGTGATCTACACCTCGGGGTCGACCGGCCGGCCGAAGGGGACCGTGCTGACGCATCGCGGCCTGATGCCGTTGTGGTCAGCGCAGCGAGAGTTCTTCGGGCTGACGGCGGCGGACCGGGTGCTGCTGTTCGCGTCGTTCAGCTTCGATGCCAGCGTCTACGAGATGCTGATGGGGCTGGGCAACGGAGCGGCGCTGATTCTGCCGACGCCCTCGACGGTGCTGCCGGGCCCGGGGCTGGCGAGTCTGCTGGTCGAGAAGCGCGTCAGCATCACGACGATGCCGCCCTCGATCGTTCAGGCGCTGCCGGCCGGCGACTATCCGGATCTGCGATTGATGACGGTGGCCGGCGAGGCGTGCCCGGCTGAGCTGGTGACGCGCTGGGCGGTCAACGGGCGCCGAGTGATCAACGCCTATGGTCCCACCGAGGCGACTGTGTGCGCGACGTGGGTGGAGACGACGCCGAACGGGCAGGCGCCGACGATCGGTCGGCCGATGGCGCGGACGCAGGTGTACATCGTCGATGGCGACCTGCAGCCGGTGCCGGTGGGCGTGTCGGGCGAGCTGCTCCTGGCGGGGCCAGGGCTGGCGCTGGGCTACCTGGGTCAGCCAGGGCTGACGGCCGAGCGGTTCATTCCGCATCCGTTCGTGGCGGGCGAGGTGGCCTACCGGACGGGCGACCTGGTGCGCTGGCGGGCCGACGGACAGATCGAGTTCCTGGGGCGGCTCGACCATCAGGTGAAGCTGCGCGGGCATCGCATCGAGCTGGAAGAGATTCAGGAAGTGTTGCGGCAGCATCCGGCGGTGGCCGAGGCCGCGGTGATCGTGCGAGAAGAGAGCGGCAAGGGTCCGTCGCTGGCGGCCTACGTGGTGGCGCGGAACCGGGACGAGTTCCCGCTCGACGCGGTGCGCGAGCATCTGCGGACGCGGCTGCCGGCCTACATGCTGCCCGGGGCGATCACGACGCTGGAGAAGATGCCGCTGTCGGGCTACGGCAAGGTGGATCGCAAGGCGCTGGCACGGATCGCGCCGCGGACGCAGGGTTCGGGCAAGCCGGTGGCGCCACGAACGCCGACCGAGCACGCACTGGCGCGGGTGTGGTGCCAGGTGCTGGGACTGGAGTCGGTGGGCGTCCACGATAACTTCTTCGACCTGGGCGGAGCATCGATCCAGACGGTCGAACTGGCCTCACGAGCGGCGCAGGAAGGTCTGTCGCTGACGCCGGAGCTGGTGTTCCGGCATCAGACGATCGCCGAGCTGGCGGCCCTGGTGACGTTGACCAACGAGAGCCACACGACGAGTGAGAGCGGAGCGACATCGGCGGGCGTGCGGCAGGCGTGCGGCGGCCCGATGCAGCCCGGTGCGCCCGGAGCGGTGATCGAGAGTTTGGGAGTCTACCTACCCACGAATGTGCTGACGACCGAGGACGTGCTGCAAAACTGCAAGGTGCCGCTCGACTTCCCGCTGGAGCGATTCACGGGGATCAAGAGCCGGCGGGTGGTGCAGGACGACGAGTTCTCCATCGATCTGGCGCGGAAGGCCGTGGCCGAGTGCCTGGCCCGGACGCGCAACGCACCGGAAGATATCGACCTGGTGGTGTGCGCGAACATCTCGCGGTTCGATGGGCCGATGTTCCGCTTCTCGCTGGAGCCGACGACGGCCGCGAGGCTGCAGCGCGAGTTCGGCCTGAACAACGCGATGGCGTTCGATCTGACTAACGCCTGCGCCGGCACCTTCACGGCCATCTGGTTCGTCGACACGCTGCTCCGCATGGGGCTGGTGAAGAATGGCCTGATCATCTCCGGCGAGTACATCTCGCACCTGACGCGGACGGCGCAGATGGAGATTCAGGACTTCATGGATTCGCGGATGGCCTGCCTGACACTCGGCGACGCGGGCCAGGCGATTCTGCTGGAGCGAGCGCCGCGGGCCGACGTCGGTTTCCACGACATGGAGCTGTTCACGCTGGGGCGGTATCACCCGCTGTGCGTGGCCAAGGTGTCGCGCGATTCGCACGGTGGGGCGATCATGCACACCGATCCGGTCAAGAGTGCCGTCGTCACGACCAAGCTGGCCGTGGGCCACTGCCTTGAGGTGCTGCAGCGTAACCGGTGGACGCCGGAATCGGTGCGGCAGCTGATCATGCATCAGACGTCGGAGCGCACGCTGGACGGCGCGGTGCAGGAGATCAACCGGGTGCTGGGCAAGACGGTGGTCGACCGGCGAAACACGGTCTACAACCTGGCGGAGCGCGGCAACTGTGCGACGAACACGCACATGCTGGCGACGTGGGAGAACATCCAGTCGGGACGGATCCAGCCGGGCGACCGGGCGCTGTACGCGGTGTCGGGGTCGGGCCTGGTGGTGGGAACGGCGATCTACACCTTCGACGACCTGCCGCAGCGGATGCGCGAGCAACCCCGGCCGGAGAAACGGCCGGCTCAGCCGCGGTCGGCGCTGCGAACCTTCCGGCTGGAGAAGCCGGCGCGGGTCGAGGCGATCAGCGGACTGGCGAAGTCGTCGGACTCGCTGACCATGTTGAAGGAAGCGGGCGAGGACTGCCTGGCGAAGTCGGCGAAGTCGCGCAACGACATCGACCTGATCCTGCACACCGGGGTGTATCACACCGAGTTCCTGAGCGAGCCAGCGCTGGCGACGATCGCGGCGGGCGAGTTGGGGATCAACCACGACGACGAATCGAACTTCGCGCGGCGGTCGTTCGCCTTCGACCTGCTCAACGGCGGGCTGGGCACGCTTACGGCGTGCTTCGTCGCCGGGGCGATGATGCAGTCGGGCCGCATGGGCCGGGCACTCATCACGGCGTCGGAAGTGGAGAACAACGCGGAGACCTGGCCGGAGAATCTGCTGGGGCTGCGTCCGACGGCGTCGGCGTTCGTGCTGGAGCCGGGCGAGAAGGATGGCTTCTTCGCCTTCGGGTTCCGGTCGTTCCCGCAGCATGTGGAGAAGCGGGCCTCGTGGACGGCGCCGCACGACTACAAGCCGGCGGTGGCGCATCAGATCGACCCGGACCTGGAAGCGGTGTACCTGGACTGCGTCGTGCAGACGGTGCAGGAGTTCCTGGCGGAGCAAAAGGTGTCGCTGAGCGACGTGGCGGTGGTGCTGCCGCCGTGGCGCTCGCCGGCTTTCACGGTGGCGCTGGCGCAGCGACTGCAGGTGCCAGCCTCGCAGGTGGAGCTGATGGACGAAACGGGCGGCGACCTGTTCACCTCGTCGTTGCCGGCGGTATTCGCCCGGGCACGCGAGCATGGGCGGCTGAAGGCGGGCGAGCTGGGGCTGGTGATCGAGGTAGGCGCTGGCGTGCAGGTGGCCTGTGCGCTGTACCGCGGATAAGAGAGGGCGGACCGTGACGACCATGACCGAGCCGAAGTTTCGCGTGGTGACCCACCCCACAGGGCGGCAGGCGCTGTGGCCGGCGGCGCGGACGCTGCCCGCGGGCTGGACGGAGGCGCTGGCGGCGACCACGAAGGAGGCCGCGCTGGCCCATGTGACGCAGCAGTGGACGGGCTTTCGCCCGCGCCGGGCGGCGTCCCCTGCCCTGACCCCGGCCACGACCGGACAGACGACGTCGGCGCCGCGGCGCAAGACGGTCGATTTCAGCCTGATGTTCTTCGGCAGCGACGAAGGACATGCCGCCTCGGAAAAGTACGAGATGGTGATCTCGGCGGCGAAGTTCGCCGACCAGAACGGATTCTCGGCGCTGTGGGTGCCGGAGCGGCACTTCACGCGGATGGGTAGCCTGTATCCCAACCCGGCGGTGCTGCAGGCCGCGGTGGCGCGAGAGACGAAGCGGCTGAAGCTGCGCTCGGCCAGCGTGGTGCTGCCGTTGCACAACCCCATTCGCATCGTCGAGGAGTGGTCGTGCGTCGATAACCTGTCGCACGGGCGCATCGAGATTTCGTTCGCGCCAGGATGGAACCCGGGCGACTTCCTGTTCTACCCCGAGCGCTACGCCGACCGCTACGACATCACCTACAAGGGTCTGGACCACATTCGGAGCCTGTGGGCGGGCGAGATGGTCGACGCCGTCGATGGCGAGGGCAAGGCGATCCGGGTGCGGACCTACCCCACGCCGGTGCAGAAGGACCTGACGATCTGGATGACCTGCGCCGGCAGCGAGCGGAGCTTCCAGGCGGCGGGCAAGCATGGCTGCCACCTGCTGACGCACCTGTTCGACCAGGATGTGGAGACGCTGGCGAAGAAGATCAAGCTGTACCGCGAGGCCCGGGCGGCGGCGGGCTACGACCCGGCGACGGGGCGCGTGGCGGTGACGCTGCACACCTACCTGGGCGACACACTGGCCGACGTGCAGAAGGCAGTGCGCGGACCGTACGCCGACTACCTGCGCGAGAACATGGGTCTTCTGGAGAAGCTGGCGGCGAGCCGGGGGCTGGCCATCGATCTGAAGCGGCTGGGCGCCGACGAGATGGCGATGGCCATCGACTGGTTGTTCGAGAAGTTCCTGCGGAAGCGCTCGCTGATGGGGACGCCGGACAGCTGTGCAGAGCTGGTCGAGCAGCTGATCGAAGTGGACGTGCAGGACATCGCCTGCCTGATCGACTTCGGCCCTTCGGCGCAGGCGATCCTCGATAGTCTGCCACTGCTGGGCAAGCTGGCGGATCGCTTCCGGTGAGACCGGTGATTCCGGTGATGCGGGGTAGATGGTGCGGCCGATAACAGAAACGACGATTGTGGCGGAGGAAGGGGTTTGATCGGGAGGAGGGGCGACATGAGGCAGATCATCGCGACGGGGGTATGTTTGGTGCTCCTGGCCGGGTGCATGCCTCTGCGCACCGAGTCCGCGGTCCAGATGCAGGGCAAGATGGAAGCCCGGGTCCGCTCGGAGGTGCAGCCTCTGGTGGACGTCGGCCCGCTATGTGAGGTGGCGGTGCCGCCGGTGGCCGCCGCCTGCCCTGCCCCGGCGAAGGTGGCAGTGCTCGACGTGGACGGCGTGCTGACGAACTACAACAACGTCGGGCCGTTCTCGCTGGGCGAAAACCCGGTGGCGACGTTCAAGGAGAAGCTGGACGCCTGCGCCGCCGATCCGACTGTGCGTGCCGTGGTCTTGCGGCTGAACACCCCGGGCGGCGGTGTGGCGGCGACTGACCTGATGTGGCACGAGCTGGTCCGCTTCCGGCAGACGACCGGCAAACCGGTGGTGGCCTGCCTGCTCGATCTCGGCACTGGGGGCGGCTACTTCCTGGCGACGGGCTGCGATCAGATCGTGGCGATTCCCTCGTCGGTGGTGGGCGGCTTCGGCGTGGTGATGAACATGTACGACGCCAACGATGCGCTGGGTCAGTTCGGCTGGGCCGACCGGTCGATCCGCTCGGGCGACAAGATCGACATGGGGTCGCTGATCCGCAAGCTGAAGCCGGAAGAGCGGACACTGCTGACCGACATGGCGCGCGGCTACCACGAGCGGTTCAAGCAGGTGGTGACGCAGGCGCGGCCGCGGATGGATGCCAAGAGCGACCTGTTCGATGGGCGCGTGATGACCAGCCAGCAGGCGCTGCAGGCGGGGCTGATCGACGCCGTTGGCTACCTGGATGAGGCGATTGCCCTGGCCTGTCGGCTGGGGAAGACCGAGACAGCACAGACGGTGATGTATCGCCGGCAGGGCGACTCGGCGCGGACGCTGTATGCGTCGACGCCGAACCGTCCGGTCCACACGACGGCGATGCCGGCGAGCCTGCCGGGGCTCGACCGCACGAAGCTGCCGTTGTTCCTGTACATGTGGTTGCCCGACCCGACGATGCTGCGGCTGACGGGCCTGTAATGACCGTCTCCGAAACCCCGGGCGAGTGAGCCTGCAACGAAACACCCTCGACGATCTAGCACCTGGAGAGAAGCACCCATGGAACCTGTGGATCTGGCCTCGATAACCAATCTGTTCGATCTGGCGCGGATGCGCGGCCGGCTCGACGGGGACAAGATCGCCTTCACGTTTCTCGTCGATGGCGAGACCGAAGAGCGCAACCTGACGTTCGGCGAGCTGGACTGCGAGGCAGTGAAGCTGGCGGCGCGGCTGCAGAGCCTGGGCAAGACGGGCGACCGGGTGCTGCTGCTGTTCGAGCCGGGCACGGATTATCTGTGGGCCTTCTTCGGGGTGATCTACGCGGGGATGATCCCGGTGCCAGCCTATCCGCCGGACCTGATGCGGGCCGAGCGGATGCTGCCGCGCTTGCAGGCGCTGGCGGAGGACTGCAAGCCGGCCGTGGTGCTGGGAACGCAGTCGAGCCTGAGCCTGGTGGGTGGTCTGCTGGGGCACGCCCCGGATCGGGAAGGATCGGGTGCGGTGATCCTGACTGTGGATCGGCGCGAGGGCTGGGATCAGCTGCCGTGGACGCCTCCCACCATCGGACCGGATGACATCGCGTTTCTGCAGTACACCTCGGGTTCGACCTCCTCGCCGCGCGGCGTGATGGTGACGCACGGCAATCTAATCTACCAGCTGTCGCTGCTGCTGCGCCGCTGGCAGCAGTCGTACCCGGAGACGGGCGAACTGGGTGTGGTCGGGGTGTCGTGGCTGCCGTTCTACCACGATCTGGGACTGATCGGCGGCGTGCTGGGGCCTTTCTATCCTGGCAAGCGGATCGTGCTGATGTCGCCGTTGTCGTTCATCCAGAAGCCGATGCGCTGGCTGCAGGCGATCTCGCGGTACAAGCCGATCATCACGGGTGGGCCGAACTTTGCCTACGACCTGTGCGTGAGCAAGTTCCGGCCGGAAGACGCCGAGGGGCTGGACCTGTCGTCGCTGCAGATCGCGATGAACGGGGCGGAGCCGGTGCGGCCCGAGACGCTGGCGCGGTTCAACCAGACGTTCGCGCCGTATGGCTGGAACAGCAAGGCGTGGATGCCGTCGTACGGCCTGGCCGAGGCGACCCTGGGTGTGACGAGCTTCGAGCACGGGGCGCGGGCGCCGGTGGTGCATGTGTCGCCGACCGATCTGGAGCAAAACAAGGTCCGGCTGGTGGACGCCGAGCAGGAGAAGGCCCGGGCCCTGGTGGGTTGCGGGCACGCTCTGACCGACACCGAACTCCGAATTGTGGATCCGAACACGCGGCGCGAAGTGGCCGCCGACGAGGTGGGCGAGGTGTGGGTGCGAGGCCTGGGGGTGACGCCGGGCTACTATAACCGCCCGGCAGATAACGAGATACTGTTCAACGCTCACATCGTCGACAGCGGCGAAGGGCCGTTCATGCGGACGGGCGACTACGGGTTCCTGCACGACGGAATCCTGTACTTGACCGGGCGGCTGAAGGAAACGATGATCTTCTGGGGTCGCAACGTCTACCCGCAGGATATCGAGCAGACGGTGGCGAGCTGCAACCCCTCGTTGCGTCTCCACGGAGGAGCCGCCTTTGCCGTGGAGGAGCGCGGGCAGGAACAGCTGGTCGTGGTGCAGGAGGTGATCCGGCCCGGCAAGCTCGATCTGCAGGCGCTGGCGAGCCAGGTGCGCCAGGCGATCATGGGTGAGCACCGGGTGCCGTTGTATAGCCTGGTGCTGATCCGCCCGGGCAGTCTGCCGAAGACTTCGAGCGGGAAGATTCAGCGCGGCGAGGCACGGAAGAAGTTTCTGGCGAAGGAAATGGACCCCGTGGCCGAGTGGACCTTCGACGCGGCCAGTGCGGCGGCGGAGCCGCTGGCGACGAGCATCCGACCCACGGAGGACACCCCCGACGAGAGCGGTATCAAGATCTGGCTGCGGCAACGGATCGCCCAGGCGATCAGCGTGCCGGCCGACCAGATTGCCGACGACGAACCGCTGAGCCACTACGTGCTGGATTCGATCACGCTGGTGGCGATCGCGCGCGATCTGGAGTTGTGGATGGGACGGAGTATTGCGCCGACGATCCTGTTCGACTCCCCCACCCTCGATACGCTGGCCCGCCGCCTGACCGATCCGGCCTACTTCGTGACCTCGGCCGCTCCGGGGCAGGTGTCGGTGGAGAGCCTGAGCGAAGGGGAACTCGACGAAGTGCTGGCCCGCCTGCTGAGCGAGCCGAACGAAACCAGCCCGCAGGATGTCACGGGCAGTATCCCAGGGTCTCAAGGAGTGAAAGGCCCCTAATCGATGAACGTCGCAAGCAAGCACTCAGCCGTCCCGCCGACTCTCGAACTTCCCAGTGGTGCGACCCGGGGTCGCATCTTCTGGGAGTACCTGGTGGTGATCGCGGGTTTCCACCTGATCATGCCCCTGGCGTTTCTGCCCGGGTTGTTCAGCTGGTGGTACCTGCTCTTGTTGATCCCCGGCAACTACTTCTTCGGGTCGCTGGGGATCAACCTGGCCTATCACCGCCTGCTGACGCATCGCAGTCTCGAGGTGCCGCGCTGGCTGGAGTACCTGCTGACGCTTCTGGGGGTGTGCTCGCTGCAGGGGTCGCCTATTCGCTGGGTGACGGTGCATCGCATGCATCATCAACACTCCGACGAGCAGGAGGATCCGCATAGCCCGTTCGTGACGTTCCTCTGGGGACACATGAACTGGTTGTTCACCGTCAATTCGCAGCTGGAGAAGCTGTCCACCTACGAACGGTACGCCCCGGACCTGCTCGAGGATCCGTTCCAGCGCTGGCTGCATCGGCGTTACATGTGGTTGACCATCTACATCGTCCATGCGGTGCTGCTGGCCGGCGTGTGCTACGGCATCAGCTACGCCGTCGCGGAGGCGGCCTGGGACGCCTACCTGCTGGGCACCGGGTTGTTCCTGTGGAGCGTGGTGGTGCGGACGGTCTACGTCTGGCACATCACCTGGCTGGTGAACTCGGCGGCGCACTTCTGGGGCTATCGCAACTATGGCACCCAGGACCACAGCACGAACAACTTCGTGGTGGCCTTCCTGACCAACGGGGAGGGCTGGCACAATAACCACCATGCCACTCCGCGTGCGGCGGCGCACGGGCATCGCTGGTGGGAGATCGATCTGACCTACACCACCATCGTGGTGATGTCGTGGGTGGGGCTGGCGAAGAAGGTCGTCCCCATCCGAGTTCCAAAGGTATTGCAACCCGGCGCGCAACCCGCCGCGGTCCTGCAGATGGGCCCCCAGAAGGAAGCTTCATGAGCAGCACCCCCACTCCCGCCGCCTCTCCGCTGGTGAAGTGCGAGAATATCGAGCGGGAATATCCGGATGGCCACGTTGTCGCCCTGCGCGAGGTCAACTTCGAGATCGCGCGCGGGGAGTTCCTGGCCATCATGGGGCCGTCCGGCAGCGGAAAATCGACCTTGCTGAACCTGCTGGGAGGCCTCGACCGGCCGACCCGTGGGGACATCTCGATTGACGGCGTGAAGCTGCAAACCGAGCGCCAGCTGGATGACCTGCGCGTCAACAAGGTGGGGTTCATCTTCCAGGCGTTCCACCTGCTGCCCACGCTGACCGCCTGCGAGAACGTGCAGGTGCCGATGTTCGAGGGGCCGCTGGGCACTGCCGCCCGGCGCAAGAAGGCGATGGAACTGCTGGCCAAGGTCGGCATGTCGCACCGGCTGGATCACCTGCCCACCATGTTGTCGGCGGGTGAACGCCAGCGCGTGGCCATCGCTCGCGCGCTGGCCAACGATCCGCTCATGTTGCTGGCTGACGAGCCAACCGGCAACCTCGACACGGCCACTGGCGAGGCGATCCTGAAGCTGTTCGAGGAGTTGCATCGCGATCATAACATGACGTTGATCATCGTCACGCACAGCCCCGAGGTCGGCGAGCGGGCCCATCGCCTGATTCGTCTGCGCGATGGTCGCATCATCGAAGATCGAGTGCGCGGCCAGTCCGAGGCGATTCGCTCGGCGTAATAGCGTCAGGGCAGCAGATCGGCGACTAGGATGGATGCCTGGGGCAGCGCCAGAGGCGCGACGGACGCCGGTGGGACGAGATCGGTGCGGCTGGCATAGCGCTGGCCGAACGGCTGCGTGGAGTCGGGCACGGGGTCGCGGTAGACTTCGACCATGCGATCGACGAGATTGACGATCCAGTATTCGCGCAATCCGGAGGCGGCGTAGAGACTGCCTTTCTGTGCGCGGTCGTAGGCGAGTGTCGAGTCGCTGACCTCGACGATTAACTCGGCACTGGTGGGGTGCGCGAGAGAGTAATCAGCCGGGACGACGACGCTGAAGTCCGGCTCCGGTTCGGAGAATGGCCCCAGGTCGAGTGGCACCTGACAGCGCACGCGCCAGTTCGTCCCGAAAACCCGGCGCAGGGTGTCTCCCACGCGGTCGAGCGCGGCGGCGTGGAGGGGGTTTTGTGGGCTGGCGACCATGAGACGACCCCCGATGAGTTCGACGCGCTGACCCTGAAAGAAGCCGAGTTCAGCGAGACGGTAGAACTCGTCCTTCGACCAGCGGCGTTGGCGGACAGCGGGCGATTCCTGCACGGTGGACATGGTGTACCTCCCGGCATCCATGATGCCGCGCGCGGGCCGGCACGGGTAGATCGGTTCAGGCAAGCTCGACGATGTCGCCACGGTCGGGAACGGCGACGTCGGGGAAACCACGTTCGCGCAGGGCGGTGGCGAGGGCCTCGGCGGGCTCGACCTCGCCGTGAACCAGGCGCACCTGGCGCGTGGTGGAGGCGAGTGGCCCCAGGTAGCGCAGCAGGTCGTCGTGGTCGGCGTGGGCAGAGAAGCCGTTCAGAGTGACGACCTCGGCACGGAGACGGCGGGTGCGGTCGAGCAGGCGGACCTCGTCGCGACGTTCGGCGATGCGTCGGCCGAGCGTGTCGGGCGCCTGGAAGCCGACGAGCAGGATGGTGGTGCGGGGGTCCTCGATGTTGTGCTTGAGATGGTGCAGGATGCGGCCGGCCTCGCACATGCCGCTGGCGGCGATGATGACGGCGGGGTCCGGGCGAGCGTTGAGGCGTTTGCTTTCCTCGACGTCGCGGACGTAGCGGATCTGGCCGCCACCGAAGAGGTCTGGCTCGCGGGCCAGCAGGTCGGCGGTCTCCTCGTCGAAGCATTCGGGGTGGAGGCGGAAGATCTCGGTGGCGGCGGCGGCGAGGGGGCTATCGACGAAGACGGGCACCTCGGGCAGCTTGTGGTCGCGGAAGAGCTGGTGCAGGAAGTAGATGATGGTCTGGGTGCGTCCGAGGCTGAAGGCGGGGATGAGGAGCTTGCCGCCACGCGCGAAGGTGCGTCGGACAATCTCGCCAAGGTTGTCGGCGAGCAGCTCGGCGGGGGCGTGCGTCTTGCCGCCGTAGGTCGATTCGCTGATGACGAGATCGGCGGGCGGGAGCGGGGCGGGATCGCGTAGGATGGGCAGGCCGTGCCGGCCGAGATCGCCGGTGAAGGTGATCTTGCGCACGGGGGTGCCGTCGATTTCGAGATGAATCATGGCCGAGCCGAGCAGGTGGCCGGCCTCGAGGAAGGTGGCGCGGACACCGGGGAGGACCTCGACGGGGCGGTCGTAGGGGACCGACTGACAGGCGCGAAGCACGCGGGTGACATCGCGAGCCTCGTAGAGCGGTTCGATGCGCGGTTCACCCCGGCTGCGTTTGCGGTTGAGGTAGTCGGCATCTTCCTGCTGGATGCGGGCGGAATCGTTGAGCATGATGGCGAGAAGATCGCGCGTGGCGTGGGTGCAATAGATGGGGCCGGGGTAGCCGCGGCGCAGGAGGGTGGGCAGGTTGCCGCAGTGATCGATGTGAGCATGGCTGAGGAGGACGGCGTCGATCTCCTTGGCCTCGAAGGGGAAATGGCTGTTGCGGCGCTGAGCCTCGGCGCGACGGCCCTGGAAGAGGCCGCAATCGAGAAGGAGGGAGCGGGAGCCGACGTCCACCCGATGCATGGAGCCGGTCACGGTGCGGGCAGCGCCCCAGAAGGTGACGCGGCAGGCGGGAGAGGCGGGCATGAGCGGAGTCCTCCGGGCGGCTGGGGTGCGGACGAGGGCGTGGAGGCAGTATACGTGTCAGGCGGCGCGTGACCCGGGGTTCACGCCACAGTATGCTGGGCAGGAGAATGAGTCACCGTGGAGGAGCGCCCATGCGAGTGATTGGCGGCGTGCTGGTGTGGTTGGTGCTGGGCAGCGTGGTGGAGGCGGCGGCGCCGCGACCGGAGCCCACGGCCGAGCAGCGGAAGCAGCTGGCGGAGTGGAAACGGCTGATCGAGCGGGCGATGGGGTGGGTGCGTACCGGGGCCATCGGCTGGGCGGCGGATTGCGTCCAGCAGGCGCACGCCATCGACGTGAAGCTGTGCGGGCCGGGGCACTCGCGGGCGCTGTACACACTGGAGGTGCTGGGCCGGATGCAGATGGTGGGAGGGAAGTTTGGCCTGGCCGAGGAGACGTGGACCAGGGCGGCGCAGGTGGCGGTGGGGCTTCATGGGGAGGATCACTGGTCGGTGAGCGATGCACGGCGCGAAGCGGCCGACGCCCGGCGCGCGCAGCGCTGGTCGGCGGCGCAGCGAGCACGCTTCTACGAGATGACCAGCCTGCGCTTCCGTGCCGATGCGCAGGGAGACAGCGCGGCGGCCTTTACCACGCTGCAGAAGGTGTTCTTCCTCGCGCACGAGCTGTACGGGCCGGACCATCCCGCGCCGTTGCAGATACTCTCGGAGGTGGCCACTCTCAAGCGGGAACTACCGGGGCACGACGCCGTGGGGCTGAGCGAGTACCTGGTGGGCGAGGTGCGGCGGCGACTGGGACCGAATCATCCGGCCTACGCCAGCGAGCTGGGTAACCTGGGGTTCACCTACATGTTGCGCGAGGAGGTGGCGCGCGGCCTGCCGCTGGTGGAGGAGGCGGCGCGACTGACGGCACGGTTGAAGGGTATTCACGACCCCGGGTATGCCACGACGCTGGTGAACGTGGCGGGGGGGTATGGCAAGCTGGGCAGTTATGCCCGGGCGGTGCGGGCGGCCGAGGAGGCGCTGGCGCTGATGGACGCCGATCCGGAGGTACGGCATCAGCACGTACCGCGCTGCCTGAATGTGTTGTCGGGCATCCTGGCGCAGCAGGGCGAGTATCATCGCGCGTTGCCGTACGCCGAGCGCGCCTGGCAGATGGCGCGCGAGCAACTGGGGCCGCGCAACCCGATCACGATGATGGCCCAGGCGCAGGTGGCACGGACGCTGGGTGGGCTGGGCGATGACGTGCGGGCGCGGAGTCTGATGGAGTCAGCGCACGTGGGGCACGTCCGGCTGCGCGGGCCGGACGATCCCAAGTCGCTGCTCTTGCAGACGATGCTGGGCCATCTCTACGAGGCCAGCGGTGATCCGGAGCGCGGGCTGGAGATCACACGCGATGCGCTGGAGCGTCAGCGCCGGGTGCTGGGGCCGACGCATCCGGAGGTCATCAGCGCGCTGGAAGGCGTGGCAGGGCAGTACCGGATGCGCGGCGACCTTGCGCGGGCGGTCCCGCTGGTGGGCGAGGTGGTGCGGCTGACGCGAGAGCGCTATGCGCCAGAGCATCCGGCCCACGTGTCGCGGCTGGTGCATCTGGCCGAGGCGATGCTGGCGCTGGGCAACCCGGCGGAGGCGCGGCGGCGGTTCAGCGAGGCGCAGACGTACAGCCGGCAGGGCAGCGGTGGGCACGCCCGGGACGAGGTGGACCTGCTGGCGGGGCTGGCCAAGGTGGACTGGCTGGACGGGAAGCTGATGCCGGCCGTCGAGGGGTTCGAGGTAGCGCTGGCGCGGCAACGGCGGAAGCTGGCGGACGAGTTCTCGGTGCTGTCGGAGCGGCAGCGGGTGGAGCGCGTCGGTAGTACGCGCGGACTGCTGGACCACTACCTGACGCTGGCGTCGCAGGCAGCGCTTTCGGGCGAACGGAGATACCGCCAGGTGCTGGCGTGGAAGGGAGCGACGACGGCGCGGCAGATCGAGGATCGGCTGGAGCAGGCGCACCCGGAGCTGGGCCGGCTGTTCATCGAGCTGCGCGGGGCGCGGTCGGCGGTGGCGCGCTGGGTGGCCGAGCCGCCCTCCCCTGGCAACCAGGCAGCCTGGCGGCGCCGGCTGGACGAGCTGGAATCGCGCAAGGAGGATGTCGAGCGCCGGCTGGCGATGCGGAGCCAGGAGTTTCGCCAGGCGCGGGCGGGGCGCGAGTTGGAGCCGGCCGACGTGGCCCGGGCGCTGCCGGAAGGGACGGCGCTGGTCGATTTCGTCGATCATCACTGGAGCACGCCGCCGCGCGATGGGAAGCGTCCGCCGCACGTGCATCACCTGGAGGCGTTCGTGATCCGGCGCGGGCTGCCCGTGCTGGCGCTCGAACTGGGGCCCAGCGATCCGATCTACCGGGCGGTCTCGGGCTGGCGGCGCAGCCTGCTGACGGGGAAGACAGGCCAGCCCGCGGCGTCGGAGGCCGCTACCCTGCGCCGCCTGGTGTGGGAGCGCATCGAGAAGGCGCTGGGACCGTGTCGCACGGTGCTAGTCTGCCCGGATGGTCCGCTGGGCGCGCTGCCGCTGGCGGCGCTGCCAGGTCGGCAGGAGGGGACGTACCTGCTGGAAGAGTACACTTTTGTCACGCTGCCGTTCGTGCAACATATGGTGCAGCGCGACGCGTCGAGCGCGCCGGGAGCGGCGACGTTGCTGGCGGTCGGCGCGCTGGACTATGGCAAGCCGCCCCCGGGGCAGCCGGTGCGTCACGAAGAGTTGCCAGGCACGCGGCTGGAGGTGGAGCGGCTGGTGGAGGCGCACCGGCGGACGCACCCAGGAGTGACAGCGGAGGTGCTGACCGACCGGCAGGGCGATCGCGAAACACTGCTGGGCCGGCTGAGTGGACCGGAGGCGAAGGCGGTGCCGCGCTACCTGCATCTGGCGCTGCATGGCTTTTTCGTGCGGCCAATACCGCGGGTGCTGCCACCGACGGGTCCGCTGCCGGAGCAGGATCCACGCTGCGAGACGCGGACCCCGGGAGTGCTGTCAGCGCTGGCGCTGGCGGGGGCGAACCGCAGTATGCAGGCGCTGCTGACGGCCGAGGAGGTGTGCGAGCTCAATCTGCGCGGCTGCGAGCTGGTGACGCTGTCGGCGTGCGAGACGGGGCTGGGAGCCATCGCCGTCGGCGAGGGGATGTTCGGGCTGCAGCGGGCCTTCCACGTCGCCGGGGCGCGCAACGTGGTCACCAGCCTGTGGCGCGTGTCGGATGCGGCCACCAGCGTGCTGATGGAGCGGTTCTACGAGAACCTGTGGGTGCGGCGGCTGCCCCGGGCAGAGGCGCTGCGCGAGGCGCAGCTGTATGTGCTGCGCCATCCGCAGGCGGTGGAGGCGCGGGTGCAGGCGCTGCGCGAGGTGGCCCGGGTGCGCGGCATCAGTCTGAAGGCGGAGACGGGGCCGGCGCTTCCCGCGCAGGGCGACCGTGCGCGCAGCCCGGTGCTGTTATGGGCCGGCTTCGCGCTGTCGGGCGATGCGTCGTGATCAGATCCAGCGCATGAGCAGCTGCTGCAGTGCCTCGCCCCAGCTGTCGAGCGGTTCCTCGCCCTCGATGAGGACGGCATCGGCGGCGCCGTCGCCCAGGGCGGGGCGCGACGTCTGCACCACCAGGCGGTTGAAGACCACGTCGCGCGAGTCGGGCCGGGGTGGATGCGCGCCGATGACGAGGCAATGCACCATGCTCTTACGGGCCCACTCCTCGCAGAACTTGCCCAGGCGGGCCGGTTCGAGCGAGCGTAGGTGGACGGTGTCGGTGGCGATCTCGTCGCGGAAGAGGTTGCGCAGCAGGCCGCGCTCGTGGGAGAGGGGGCCGGGGTCGGCCGCGCCGAGGAAGACGAACTGGAAGTTCAGCGCGTCGGTGGAGAGCCACTCGGTGAGCTTCTTGACCAGGACGTGGAGCAGGCCGAGGATCAGCAAGATGCGCTGGTAGGGGAGCTGAGGATCCTTCTGGCGCGCATCGATGAGGTCGGGGCACAGGACGATGACGAAGGTGCGTCGCCGGCGCAGGAACTGGTTCTCGTCGCGGGAGTAATAGAGCAGCTCGTCCATGAGATAAAGGGTGTCGAACAGGTCGGGATGGTCGCCGGTCTCGGGCTCCATGTAGGCGAGCTGCGAATGCAGGAGGCTCTCGATGCTGCCGCGATTGGAGACGGAGGTGAAGCCGCCCACGGGGTAGGTGTCCTCGTCGAGGATGCGCGTGGGGACTTCCATGCGGCGGGCGAGGGGGCGGACCTTGTGGCGCGGCAGGGTGGCTTCCAGATTGCCCGAGGCGCTCAGGACAAGGCGATGGGCGAGGCGCTGGCCGAACGGTTCGAGGGCGGCGCGGGTTTCCAGGTCGAAGAGATCCTCGGGGCCGAGGACCTCGGCGGTGCGTCGAGACGCCTGGATCAGCGATTCGTAGAGACGGGGCAACATGGGGTGTGGGCCGTCCTGGCGGAGCGACTCGTAACCCTCGACGAGGACTTCCTCAGGGGAGGTTTCGAGCAGGGCGTTGAGGACGCCGACGGGTAGCTCGACGCCGTCATACTGGGCGCGCTGGCGGAACTGTTCGAGGAAGTAGGCGAGGCCCCGAGCCTGGTCGCGTCCGGCGGGGTACTGGCGCAGGGCATCGCTGGCGCGAGCGAAGGTGTAGTCGGCGTAGATCTTGCCCATGACGTGATCCTCGTAGGTGCGAACGAGGTTGATGGGCAGATTGGGGACACTGACGGGTTCGCGGCCGGCGCGGGTTTCCCAGTCCTCGCCGAAGGTGACGTGGCCGAGGTCAGCGATAAAGCCGGGCGGCGGCAGGGGATGGCCCTCGGAGGCAAGCTCCTTCGACCAGGTAAGGATGGCGCGCAGGGTGGAGGCCTGGGGAGGCAGGACGCGTTGCCACCACAACCCCTGAGTGAGGAAGCGGCGAGCGTCGAAGGAATCGCGCAGGGTGTGAATCTTCATGCGACGGAAGGCCTCGCCTGGGGAGAAAGCACCTCACCCATTCTACCAGGTTGGGCCAGTCGCGCCGGGCGGTGTGGGCGGAAAAGGCGGTGTGATCGTCATTCTCCTAAACTCCGGTGCGACCGATGTCCGAAGAAAACAAGGTACGATTCCGCGCCTCCCGTCAGGGAGAAGGCGCGTGGCGGTCCAGCGAAGGCGAGGACGGCATGAGCATGAGAATCTGGACAGGTATGCTGGCGGCGGCCCTCCTCGGCCTGGGTGGTGTGCGCGCACAGGGACCGAGCCTGGGGTCGAACGAGCCCGGGAACGTGGCCCCGATTGCCTCGTCGAACAACAGCGCGACGCTGCCGCAGCCGACTGCTCCGCTGGCTGAGGGAGCAAGCACGACGCCCGCCGTGGTGGATGGAGCGATGAACACCTCGCCCTATCCACCGGGGATCAGTGACTGGCTGGCGTACCGTCGGCCGGTGAACTGCTGTAGTCCGTTGTTCCGCGATGGGCCGATCCGCACGGAACTCTTTTCACGAGCCGGCGTGAGCTTTGCCATCGGCGGGAGCATTCCGGGCAAGACGATGTCGCCGGGCATCATGATCCAGGGCGGCGGTCGGGCGCTGTTCTTCACGCCCAAGCAGGACATGGCGTTCACCGTCGAGCTGGGTATCTCGTCGGTGTGGTACGACGCGGGCTGGGATCGCGTGGCCACCATGCGGGACGTGAAGCGCGTGCGGCGAGCAGGCCAGGGAGGCGAGGTCGTCAATGGTCGCGTCTTCCAGGAAGGGCAGGTCATCACCGATGCCGACGGCATCCCGCTGATTCAGAACATCCCGGAGCTGGACGTCATTCCGTCGAGCATGAATCAGACGTACGTTCACCTGGGCATCGGTCACGAGGTCTACATGAGCGGGTGGCCCGACCCGACCGACGACTTCTGCAAATGGCGGATCGGCTACGACCTGGGTGGTCGGTGGGGTAGCTCGAAGATGATCCTGGTGAAGCAGCCGTTCGAGGGTGACCAGGGCAACCCCAACCGCGATCTGTTCAACCACCGCAACGATGTGGTGGGTGGGCCGTACTTCGCGATCCACACCGACGCCGAGATGCCGCTGGGTGGGTGCGTCTTCCTGGTGGGTGTGCGGACGGAGTTCTCGTACATCTTCGCGGATCTGCTCCAGCCGCAGCTGAACACCGACACGATGCAGATCAACGTGCTGGCGAACTTCGGCGTCCGCTTCTAGGGAGGCGAGGCGCGAGTAGCGCGGGCAGCGAAACCCGGTCCGGGGAGGGCCGGGTTTCTGATTTTTCAGGCAGGAGGAAGGGAGCGGGTCGGCCGTCGAGGGGAAACTGTTGTAGAATACCCTTGGCCAACCCTGTCCCGGGGGGGCCCTCCCCACAGTCGGTGCCGAGTCGGTCCCCTCAACCTGGCGAGAGCTAGCCATGAGTTCGACGGCCTTCCCTCCCCTCAGTCCGTCCGAGCCGCCCCGTGTGTTCGGCGCGCCCACCTTTCACACCGATGGGGACATCCTGGCGCTGGGCGTGGCGTCGGATGGCGTGCTGTGGTCGGTCGAGGAACCCGGCGAGCTGCGCGGCTGGAGCCTGGCGACGCGGCGGCTGATCGTCTCGACGCCCCTGGAGAGCTTCGCCAGCCTGTGGGCGTTCAACTGGGCGGCGCGGCTACTGGCGTCAGCCAGCGACGAGGTGACCGTGTGGGAGGTGGCCTCGGCCAGCCAGCTGGCCAGCTGGGCGACGCCCGCGTGGATCACGGCGCTGGCGTTTCAGCCGGGGGCGACGCTCCTGGCGACGGGACACGACGATGGCACGGTGCGCGTGTGGGACTGGGCCGAGCAGAAGCCGCTGCTCGAGCTGGACGCGCACGGCACCGAGGTCAGCGCGCTGGCGTTCAGCCTCGATCGAAAGCGCCTGGCCACCGCGGGCGAGGACAAGCGCATTCACCTGTGGGACCTGGAGACCGGTCGGCAGGTGGGCACCCTGCAGGGGCACAAGGATCGCATCACGGGGCTGGCATGGCACCCGGATAACCGTCGGCTGTTTTCGTCGGCCTGGGACACGACGGTGCGCGTGTGGGACGCGACGACGTGCGAGCCGATCATTCTGCTCAACAGTCATGCGACGCAGGTGCATGCACTGGCGCTGTCGGCGGATGGCAAGCTGCTGGCGTCGGCCGACTCGCGGAACGATCTGCACGTGTGGGACACCGACCGGAACGAGACGATGGTGGTGGTGCGCGAGGCCAGCAGCGAGATCCGCTGCATCGCGTTCACTCCCGACGATGGGCGCGGGAACTTCAGCACGACGCTGTTCGCCTTCGGCAGCGCCGACCGGCTCATTCACCTGTGGGACAGCCGGCAGGGGATGGGCGGAGGCGGCGTCGATCCGCTGGTGTGCCGGACGGCGCTGGCGCTGAGCCCGGAGGGACGGCGGCTGTACAGTCTGGGCAGCGGCAGCGATCTGCGCGTGTGGGATACAACCACGGGCAAGGCGGCGCTGTCACTCGATGATCAGGCGTTGCTGCACACCTTCGCGCTGAGTCCCGAGGGAAGCTGGCTGGCGGCCAGCCATCGCCTGTCCACGCAGCCGACGGCCCTGTTGACGCTGCATGAGGCGAGCACGGGTCGGCGTGTGTCGGCGTGCGAGGGGCAGGCGCCACCGGTGACGGCGCTGGCGTTTCGCGGCGATGGGCGGGTGCTGGCCTCGGGTGGGGTGGCGTCGAGCGACGTATGGCTGTGGGAGGTGCCGTCGGGCCAGCCGCAGCTGTTGTTGAACGAGGCGCTCGATCTCTGCGCGGTGGAGGTGCTGGCGTTTCATCCGGACGGCAAGCGCCTGGCGGTGGCGGGCATCGACTGGCTGGCGACCGGACCGCGGCGCGATGGGCAGGTGGTGATCTGGGACCTGGCCGAGCGGAAGATTGTCCGAACGCTGGAAGTGGCGGTGGTCACGACGCGGGGCGAGACGGTGCAGGTGTCCTGCGGGGCGACGGCGCTGGCGTTTTCGCCGGGGGGAAAGATCCTGGCGTGCGCGGGGCTGAACCGGGTGGTTCGGCTGTGGGACATCGAAGCGAACGCGGTGGTGCGCGAGTTGAAGGGGCACACCGAGACGGTGACGGCGCTGGCGTACAGTCCGGGCGGCGAATGGCTGGCCTCGGCGGGCGAGGATCGGACGATCCGGCTGTGGCACGCGGTCAGCGGCGACCTGGCGGGCGCGTGGGAGTTGGACACGCCGATCCGCGCGCTGGTGTTCTCGCCGGATGGCACCCTGCTCTACACGGGCAACGGCAACACCAGTTGCTACCAGATCGAGGTAGAACGCATCCTCGAAGTAGTCTAGCGTGGTGCGGGCGCGTTAGGGGGCGGTGAACCGGGGTAGCCGCCCCTCGACGACGTCGCGTTCCCACTCGTCCAGCAGCGGCCAGCCGATGGCACAGGTGCCGAAGTCGGCCATGTACTGATACTGCGTCAGGCGGTCGATGGCCTTCTGGATGATGTGGTTGTCGCGGCGGAAGACCGGCCCGTGGCTGGGCAGGAGGAAGTCGCTGGAGTCGGCGGCGATGCGGCGGAGCGACTGGATGAAGTCGGGGATGTTGGAACCGTGGTGGGCGTCGATGACGCCGACGCAGCTGTCCTTGTAGATGTTGTCGCCGGAGAAGAGCAGGTTGCCCATCTTGAAGCTGAGCTGTCCCTGGGTGTGACCGGGGGTGTGCCAGACTTCGAGGGACACGTCGCCGACGCGGATGATGTCGCCCTCGTTGAGGCGGAAATCGACCTTGCAGCGAGGCATGGGCAGGTCGATGTCCTGCGCCTTGATGGTGGCGAAGGTCAGCTCGCCATCGCCGGATTCGAGTGGGCCAACGGCGTCGGGGTGGGCGGCGATTTTGGTGCGCATCAAATCGCGGGCGCGGCCGATCCCCTGGATGTGGTCAGCGTCGGCGTGGGTGGCGATGATCATCTTGCAGGTGGACAGGTTGAAGTCCATCTTGCGGATGAGTTCGACGATCTCGTCCACACTGTCGAGGTAGCCGATGTCGATGAGAAGGAACTCACTGCCGCCATCGATGAGATAGACATTGACGCCGAGACGGTGCCCGGCCTGGTAGTTCATCTCGATGACGCGGGGGAACAGATACTTCCGCGGCAGCATGCAAGCGACCCTGGGAGATGAGATGCGTCCCCTGTCATGGTAGGGGTGGGCGAGGGGGAATCAAGCCCGGGGGGTGTCGAGGGAGGCGGGGAGGCCCTGGGCATAGCTGGGGAAGCGGGGGATGACGCCGAGATCGTCGCGGAGCCGACGCGCGACGATCTGCCGGTTGACCTTCTCGGAGACGGGGGTGGGTTCGGGCGGCGGGAGGAAGCGCGGATCGGGTGCGCCGAGGAGGTTGGCGAGGAAGGTGTAGAAGTCGCGCCGGCGGACGGGGGTGCCATCGGCGACGTTGTAGACGCCAGCGGAGCCGCGTGCCAGGGCGGCCATCACGGCGGCGGCGCCATCGTCCACATGCACGAGGTTGAGCCACTTGTCCGGGTCGATGGCGAGGAGGCGGCCCGCCAGCAGGTCGCGGGCGCGAATGAGCCGGCCGGGGCCGTAGATGCCGGCGAAGCGGAGAATGCGGGCTTCGGGGCGGATGGAGCAGAGGAGCTTCTCGGCGTCGAGGACGATCTGGCCGGACTCCTCGAGCGGTTCGGTGGGGGCCGATTCGTCCACGGGGCTGCCGTCGGTCTGGCCGTAGACGCTGGTGCTGGAGACGTGGACGATGCGGGGCTGGCCCGGGAGGGCGGCGAGGACGTTTCCGAGGCCCTCGACGTAGACCCGGCGCATGGAGACGCCGGCGGCGCGGTCGAGGCCGACGCAGTACACCACCTGGTCCACCTCGGGCAGGGTGCGGAGGGACTCGGGCGCGACGACGTCACAGAGGACAGGCTGCAGGCCGAGACGAGCGAACTCGGCGGCGCGGTCGGGGTGGCGGGTGGTGGCCAGGACGGTGGCGCCGGCCTGCTGGGCCAGGGTGGCCACCCGGCGTCCCAGGTAACCGCAACCGAGGATCAACACACGCATCGCGAACCGCTCCAGGGGGTCGGAAAGAACTCTTTCTCTCATGGTAGGGCGCAGGCGCGGCGGAGAAGCGAAGGGATACGTTTGGCGAGGGTGGCGCGTACGATGAAGATAGGCGGCTCCGGCGGAAACGGATTGCCGACGAGCCTGCCCTCTCTCCCTTCTCTGGTTGAGGAGATCACATGTCCACCCCTGCCCCATCGGGGAACCCTGGCGTTCCCACTCCTGCGTCGATCAAGGCCCCTGCCCACTCGTTCGCGATGTACGAGAACCACCCCACCTTTCGGATGGCCCGGCGTCAGCTGGAAGACGTCGCTGCGGTGATCGATCTCGACCCGGGCATCCTCGACCGGCTCAGCGTGCCGAAGCGGGCGTTGATCGTCTCCATCCCGGTGCGGCTGGACGATGGCTCGACCGAGGTGTTCAGCGGGTATCGCGTGCAGCACAGTCTGACCAGCGGTCCGTCGAAGGGGGGGCTGCGCTACCATCCCAGCGTCGATCTGGGAGAGGTGGCGGCGCTGGCCATGTGGATGTCGTGGAAGTGCGGCATCATGAACCTGCCGTTCGGCGGTGCCAAGGGAGGCATCTGCTGCGATCCGGCCCAGCTGAGCTTCGGCGAGCGCGAGCGAATGACGCGACGGTTCACCGAGGAGATGCTGAATATCATCGGGCCGCGTCAGGACGTGATGGCGCCTGACCTGGGCACCGACGAGCAGACGATGGCGTGGATCTACGACACCTACTCGATGAAGGTGGGTTATGCCTGCCCCGAGATCGTGACGGGCAAGCCGATCGAGCTGGGCGGCTGCATCGGCCGGCGCGAGGCGACAGGGCGCGGGGTGACCTACTGCATCCTCGAAGCGATGGAGCAGCTGAAGCTCCGCGTCGAGGAGTCTACAGCAGTGATCCAGGGGTTCGGCAACGTCGGCTCGGTGACGGCGCAGGAGCTGTACCAGCGCGGGATGAAGGTGACGGCGATCGGCGATCGGTACGGCGCGATCCGCAACCCGCGCGGTATCGACGTGCCTGCGCTGGCGCAGCATGTCCAGGGGGGGAAGCTGCTGCGCGACTTCGCGGGGGCCGAGTCGATTGATCCCGATGAGCTGCTAACGCAGCCCTGCACGGTGCTGGTGCCGGCCGCGCTCGAGCGCGTGATCACCGAGAAGAACGCGAGTCGGCTGCGCTGTCGGATCCTGGCGGAGGCAGCCAACGGTCCTACGACCGTGGACGCCGACCATGTGCTGGCGGAGAGCGACCTGTTCATCATCCCGGACGTGCTGTGCAACGCGGGCGGCGTGACGGTGTCGTACTTCGAGTGGGTGCAGGACATTCAGCAGCTGATGTGGAGTGACAAGCAGGTCAACGAGAAACTGTCGGAGCTGATGCTGCGGGCGTTTCACCAGGTGCATGACCTGGCGCGGCAGCGTCGCCTGAGCATGCGGACGGCGGCGCTGAGCCTGGGCGTCCTGAAGGTTCACCGCGAGAAGGAGAAGCGCGGGCTGTATCCGTGAGAGATACCCCTCGGGAAGGTATCGCCGAGAGGTGAGAAAGCCACTTCCTCACCTCTCACTCCAGGGGGAGGAAGACTGGGGAAAGGGTGGAGGAAAGTATGCCTTTCCCCCTGGTGTGTTGAAGTCGCTCGCAGGCAACCATGTACGCCGGAGGAATCGACCGTGCCAGTGGGACCCGATCCGCGCCAGAAGCATCCGATGGCGAGCTTTCCGCAGGTGTGCTACATCCGCAACACCGTCCAGAATCCCAACATCGTGGTGGGAGAGTACACCTACTACGACGATCCGGACGACTCGGAGAACTTCGAGCGGAATGTGCTGTATCACTTCCCCTTCGTCGGCGATCGGCTGATCCTCGGGCGCTACTGCGCGATCGCGCGCGGGGTGCGGTTCATCATGAACGGCGCCAACCATCTGATGAGTGGTTTCTCGACCTATCCGTTCTACATCTTCGGCGGTGGGTGGGAGGAGGCGATGCCGGGGGAGTCCGACTTCCCCCACAAGGGCGACACCATCGTGGGCAACGATGTGTGGCTCGGCTACCAGACGGTGGTGATGCCCGGTGTCACCATCGGCGATGGGGCGATTGTCGCGGCCTGTTCGGTGGTGACGCGCGACGTGCCGCCCTACGGCATCGTTGGGGGCAATCCCGCTCAGTTGATCCGGCGACGCTTCCCCGACGCGGTGATCGACGAGCTGCTGCAGATCCGCTGGTGGGACTGGGATGTCGAGAAGGTCACGCGGAACGTGCGACACATCATGGGCGCTGATCTGGACGCGCTGCGTCGCTGCAGCTGAAAGAGGCATTGTCGTTGAGGGGCAGCGATCGTGCTCTCCGAACAAGTGTCGCGCCGTGCGAAGATACAGGGTGGCGCCGGGCGACCGCAGGCGGGCTGGAGTCGCCGGCGCCGTCAACAAACGGTGAGTTACGGTGGGCGGCGAGGCAGAAAGGATCGGTGAGTGCCAGGTAGAGGATTGCATTCGGCGAAGGCGCAGGTATTCTGGAGAGGCGATCTCTCCCACGCCTTGTACCTCCGAATTGCGCCCTGCCCTGCCTGGCTGACTGTTTTCCCCCCGAGTCCCCTCCCTGGAGGCTCCCTCGCGATGTGGCGTTCAGGCCCCTGTCTCGCCCTCCTTGTCGGAATGTCCTGGAGCATGTCCTGGTCCGGCGCGCGAGGCGCTACCCCGAGCGATGGCGTCGAATTCTTCGAGAAGAAGGTGCGGCCCGTCCTCGTCGAGCACTGCTACAAGTGCCACTCGACCGAGCACAAGAAGAACCGTGGTGGGCTGCAGGTGGATAGCCGGGCGGCGCTCTTGAAGGGCGGCGAATCGGGCGCGGCGCTGGTGCCGGGCAAGCCGGAGGAAAGCCTGCTGATCAAGGCGCTGGATCATCGGGGCGATCTGAAGATGCCGCCGGGCGCGCCGCTGCCGGCGGCCGTGGTGGCGGATCTGAAAGCCTGGGTGAAGATGGGGGCGCCGGCGCCGGACGCCAGCGCTCAGGTCACGAAGGGGACGGACTGGAACGAGGCGCGGCGGTTCTGGTCGTTTCAGCCGGTGCGCCGCCCTGCCCTGCCGACGGTGAAGCGAGCCGACTGGGTGAAGAACGACATCGATCGCTTCATCCTGGCGCGGCTGGAGACCGAGGGGCTGACCCCGGTGGCGGCCGCCGATCGACGGACGCTGATTCGACGTGTGACGTTCGATCTGACGGGGCTGCCGCCGACGCCGGCCGAGGTGGAAGCGTTCGAGGCGGACCGCGATCCGCGCGCATATGCCCGGGTGGTGGATCGGCTGCTGGCGTCGCCGCGGTATGGCGAGCGCTGGGCGCGGCACTGGCTGGACGTGGCCCGGTATGCGGAGGATCAGGCCCACACCTTCGGGGTGAAGCCCAACACGCAGGCGTGGCGTTACCGCGACTGGGTGATCGGGGCGCTGAACGAGGACATGCCGTACGATCGCTTCGTGACGCTGCAGGTGGCGGCCGACCTGGTGGCGGATGCGCGGCTGGAGGATCGGGCGGCACTGGGCTTCTTCGGGCTGGGGGCGGTGTACTACAAGAACAGCAACGCCGCGCAGGTGATCGCCGAGGAACTGGACGACCGGGTAGACACGCTGTCGCGCGGGCTGCTGGGGCTGACGGTGTCGTGCGCGCGGTGTCACGACCACAAGTACGATCCGGTGCCGACGCAGGACTATTACTCGCTGGCGGGGGTGTTCCACTCGTCGAAGCTGGCTGATGTACCGCTGGCCCAGAAAGACGTGGTGACCCGGTTCGAGCAGGCGCAGAAGGTGGCCAGCGAGGCCGACAAGGCGCTGAAGGAGTTTTTGAAGGCGGAGCGCGTGCGGCAGGCGGAGGGCCAGGCGGATCAGCTGGCGCGCTACCTGACGGCTGCCTGGAAGGCGCGCGCCCGCAAGGGTGATGTGGCGCGTCTGGCCCGGGACGAGAAGCTGGACCCGGCGGTGCTGGATCGGATGGCAAAGCTGCTGGCCCCGGGCAGCAACATGGGCAAGAACCTGCCAGCGCTGGTCACATGGCGGCGGATGGCGCCGACCCACGACGAGGCGGAGGTGGCCCGGCTAGCGCGCGAACTGCAGGAGCAGGCCACGGCGGCGCTGCAGAAGAAGGCGCCCACCGATCGCAAGAAGATGGACCCGGCGCTGGTACAGGTGTTCTTCGGTGAGAATGGCGTGTTCAGCCCCACCGAGAAGGATGTGCCCGCCCGGATGACGCCCGAGGCGCGGAGCAAGCATCAGCAGATGCAGCGGCTGGCGGAAGAGAAGAAGAAGCAGGTGCCGCCGGCGCCGGCGATGGCCCACGGCATCGTCGAGGCGAATCCGCAGGACATGAAGGTGTACCTTCGGGGGAATCCGGCGCGGCCGGGCCCGGTCGCACCGCGGCGGTTCCTGCGGGTGCTGGCTGGCGACGAACCAGCGTTGTTCAAGCAGGGATCGGGTCGGCTCGACCTGGCGCGAGCGATCGCCAGCGCTGAGAATCCACTGACGGCGCGGGTGCTGGTCAACCGGGTGTGGCATCATCACTTCGGCCGCGGTCTGGTGGGCACGCCCAGCAACTTCGGCGCGCTGGGCGAACGCCCGACGCATCCAGAACTGCTCGACTGGCTGGCCAGCGAGTTCGTCCGGCAGGGCTGGTCGCTGAAGGCGCTGCATCGGCTGGTCGTGCTGTCCGCCACGTATCAGCTGGCTGGATTGCCCGACGAGATCAACCAGCGCAAGGATCCAGACAACCGCCTGCTGTGGCGGATGAATCGGCGTCGGCTGGACGTGGAGTCGTGGCGCGATGCGCTTCTGAGCGTCACCGGCCGGCTCGACGTGCAGATGGGCGGACCGACCCAGTCGCTGACGGATGGCAACAACGTGCGGCGGACGGTCTACGCCCGGGTGAGTCGGCACGAACTCGACGGGTTGCTGCGTCTGTTCGACTTCCCCGACGCGAACATCACCAGCGAGAAGCGGACCGAGACGACGGTGCCGCAGCAGCAACTGTTCGTGCTGAACAGTCCGTTCATCCTGCAGCGAGCGCGGGAGCTGGCGACCCGGCTGCGGGAGACGAAGAGCGACGATGCGGGACGGATCGACCTGGCCTACCGGCTGTGTTACGGACGTCCGCCGCTGGAGGCGGAGGCCGACCTGGGCCGGGCCTACCTGGCGGGAGCCGACACCGTCCCGACGGGCAAGAATCAGCTGAGCCGGCTGGAGCGCTATGCGCAGGTGCTGCTGGGCAGCAACGAGTTTCTCTACATCGATTAACCCGGGTGAACCGAGGACGACCGCGCCATGCAACCACACACTTTCAGTCGTCGAGAGCTGCTGGCCCGCGTGGGCACCGGCCTGGGCAGCCTGGGCCTGGCGGCACTGCTGGCGGAGCGCAACGAGCTAGGCGCTGCGGCACCGCCCACGGGCGCGGCGCGCGGCGGGCCGCTGGCGCCGAAGGCGTCGCACTTCCCGGGGAAGGCGAAGCGGGTGATCCACCTGTTCATGAACGGTGGACCCTCGCAGGTGGACACCTTCGACCCCAAGCCGGCGCTGGCGAAGTATCACGGCAAGGAGCCACCCAACGGCGGGCTGCGGACCGAACGGCGCACCGGGGCGCTGATGCAGTCGCCGTTCCAGTTCCGTCGCGCGGGCAAGTCGGGGATGGAGATCAGCGAGATCTACCCGGAGCTGGCGCAGTGCGCGGACGATCTCTGCGTGATCCGCTCGATGCACACCAATGTGCCCAATCACGAACCGTCGCTGCTGATGATGACGACGGGCGAGCAGCAGCCGACGCGGCCGAGCATGGGGTCGTGGTTGCTGTACGGGCTGGGGTGCGAGAACCAGAACCTACCCGGGTTCGTCGTGCTGTGCCCGGGCAAGCCGGTGGTGGGCCCGCAGCTGTGGAGCAACAGCTTTCTGCCGGGTATCTACCAGGGGACGCACATCAACAACTCGCGGATCGACCCGCGCAGCGCGATCCCGCACCTGGCCAGCACCGCGCTGGATCCGAAAGCCCAGCGCGAGCAGATGGATCTGATGCTGCGGCTGAACGAGCTGCACCTGGCCCGGCGCGGCAAGGACAACCCGCTGGAAGCGCGGATTCAGTCGCTGGAGATGGCCTACCGCATGCAGTTCGAGGCGCAGGACGCCTTCGACCTGGAGCGCGAAACGAAGGACACGCGCGAGCTGTACGGCCGGGGCGAGTTCGCCAACGCCTGCTTGCTGGCACGCCGGCTGGTGGAGCGCGGGGTGCGGATGGTGCAGATCTTCACCGGGGCAGGCCAGCCGTGGGACGATCACGGCGACATCAAGGCCCACGAGGGCAAGGCGAAGCAGACCGACCGCCCGATCGCCGCGCTGTTGAAGGATCTTAAACGTCGGGGATTGCTGGAAGACACGCTGGTGCTGTGGGGCGGCGAGTTCGGCCGCACGCCGACCAGCGAGGGAGCGAAGGGACGCGACCACAACAATCATGGCTTCAGCGTCTGGCTGGCGGGCGGTGGAGTGAAGGGCGGCATGACATACGGCGCCACGGATGAGTTTGGCTTCGCCGCCGCCGAGAAGAAGGTGCATGTGCACGACCTGCACGCCACCATCCTGCATTTGCTGGGCCTGGACCACGAACGACTGACCTACCGGTACGGCGGCCGCGACTATCGGCTGACCGACGTGCACGGGAACGTGGTGCGCGACATCCTGGCGTGATGTTCGCGGAGGCGCACCGAGAGACGCTGTAAGGCGTTCCCTCGGTGCGCTTCTCGTTGCGCAGTTCATTTTTGGACGAATATTCCTCTTGACCTGTCTTGGCCTCCTCGCTATTACCCTCGCCCATCGGAACACATAGAGGGTGCGATCGACGCTCGGCAGACGGGCGAGGGGGACAACGTCGGGGGGCGTTGTAACCGTCGCGGGTCGTCGCCGGGGCGTGGCCGTGCACACGTTCAGGAGGCCGCCCCCATGGCGGATTCGGACTGGCACAAATACCGGCAACTGCGCGGCAAGGAATTGCCATCGGAGTTTCCGTTTCAGGATGTCGTGTATCAGCAGCGCAAGCTGCTGAAGCGCGATTTCTATGCGGCGGTGGGCATCTACGAGCACGGCAACCAGCTATCGGTGCTGCCTCGGCAGGTCCTGCTGAAGATCTACCACACCGATGCGCTGTGGGGGCTGCCCCTGGGGTGGCTGGGGCGCTGGCTGGCGCGGCGTGAGATCGACGCATACCGGGCGCTGGCCGACGTACCAGGGATTCCGCGCATGCTGGCCACGCATGGCGAGGCGGGCATGGTGCGCGAGTTCGTTCCCGGGTGCAACCTGAAAGAGTATCGCGCCCAGGCGCTGCCGGATCGGCGCTTCCACCCGGAGCTGGCGCGCATTCTGGAGGATGTGCATGCGCGGGGGATGTCGCACAACGACCTGGCCAAGCCGGAGAATGTGCTGGTCGATGAAGCGGGCCGGCCGGTGCTGATCGACTTTCAGATTGCTCTGGGGCCGCGGCTGATCCGGGTGCCGGGGTTGGCCTGGATGGCGCGGCGGTTTCTGAGCTACATGCAGGGGGTGGATCGCTACCATCTGCGGAAGCATCACACGCACGATCATCCCGACGACTTTAGCCCCGAGGAACTGCGCCGAGCCCGGCAGAAGGGCACGCTGCTGTGGCTGCATGGCATCGTGCTGCGCCGACCGTACCGGGCGGTGCGTCACTTCGTGCTGCAGCGCTGGCTGCTGGAGCCAAAATCGAAACCGACGATGCAGGAAGCGCCGCGGCGCGCCGCATAACGGTTGAACGACCCGGGAATGTCCACCGATGGTCCACTGGAGCGCCCCGACCAGTTCGCTGGTAGGGGCCCAGTCTGTCCACGGCCACAGGTGCCTTCGGGCCGTTACGCCGGTTGTGTCCATCGCATCCAGCGCGGGGGCCCTATCTCGGCCCTGGGCGAGCCGGAGGAGGACGCGGAGGTCGTGCTCGTGCAGGAGGGGCAGGTCGGGAACGGCGCATTCCCACTCCTGAGTTGCACCATCGTGGGGATGTCGCTTACCACGCTTGCTCATCCTACCTGGCTACCGAATTGCCATCTCCAGGGAGCGGCCGACCACCTTGTAACAGTCGGAGTGTGGGTGCCTTGTTGACAACAGGCACAGTCATCTCCGTGGCCCACACTGAATGAGAACGCGTGCGGCAGTGTCACGTTGGCCTGGCTGCTAGCGGATCGACCAGCGCTTTGGTCCCAGGCTCGGTGGCTCACCACCACTACAGCGCAGGTGTAGTGGATGCATCTAAGCCCCGTGACATTTGGGATACACCTGGTCAAACAGCTGGAAGAACAACCCTGACTCCGCGAATGGTCAGGGACTCGAGGAGGGAGGACGAAGACGAGAGGCCTCGTCGGCTCGCCCTTGTCGAGTGAGTAGCAGGGCCAGCGCACGGTAACGGTCGGGTAGCCAGCGGCGGGCGTGCGGATCATCCGGCAACGCAGACAGCCCTCGCAGGTGCTCGTCCAGGGCGGTGCGATAGTGATTCTCGGCTTCCTTCTCGTGGCTCTGCCGCTCCAGGACCTGCGCCAGGTGATAGCTAGTGGCGCTGCAGTCCAGGTGGATGATCGGTCGAGCCAACGGATCGGCAGCCAGGCGCTCGCGAAGAGTCAGCGTCCGTCGAAATGCCATCTCGGCCTGCGGAAGCAAACCGGCATACAAAGTGTGACGGGCCACCTCGTGCAGCGGGGCAATGGCAACGCGGCGAAGTTCCCAGGTTTCTCCCACCCTCGATCGTGAGTCGATCTTCCAGCTTTCTACCACGCGCACCAACTCGTCGCAGGCCTCCGGATGTCGTCCAACCTCGGTCAGCGCTTGCCCAAGCACGCGTACCGCGTCGGCCTGGTGTACCAGTCGATCAGCCGAATCGTGGAAGCGACGATTCGCCTCCAGCAGTGCCCGGCGCGCACGGGCAATCGCTGCCAGGTAATCGCCTCGCGCCAGCGCCACCTCTGCCGCTTGCCGATGCACGGTCACGGTGAGCCGGTGCCAGTGGGCATCGGGTGTCCGCCGCCACCACAGGGCCAGAGAGGGGCTGACGTTCGCCGCCCGTTGTTCGGCCCAGTCTCGATTCACTCCCCACTCCTCCGTCAGGCGAGCAAAACGCTGTTCGGCCTGGTGGAAACAGTCTTTGGATTCATCCTGGCGACCGCCACGACGCAACCAGTCGGCGAGGCAGTACAGCGCTGCCGCGTGCCCATGCTCGGTGAGTGGTTGCCCGGCACAGCGTCGAGTAATCGCAGCCCAGGCATCGACCTCGCGTTGCCGGGCGACGAGGACCTCCTCCCACGGTCGGCCCAGCGTACTCAACTGGTCGGCCAGGTGCCCACGGACTGTGGCTGCCTGCACAGCGAAGAAGAGATCGTGGGGATGTTGACGTGTGGATTCTGCATACGCTCGCAGGATGCGCTCGAGTATCTCTAACCGCAGGGGAGGCGGACTGGCTCCGACGAGCGGCAGCCAGTGGTCGCTGATCGGATCCACCAGCGCGATGGATGGCGTGGGTGCAGGACTGCGAAGATGCCAGCCCGCCAGGCCGACAAGGAGTAACGCCAATGCCGCAAGCGATCCCAGATAGCGGTGGGGCTTTCGCCGCCCAGGAATGCTGGCGGAAACCGGTCGTCGAGTGCCCCTGCGGCGCAGGTCTTCCGCCAGCTCAGCAGCCGTGGAATAGCGATCTTCCGGCCTTCGGGCCAGCGCTCGCAGACAGATGGCTTCGAGGGGGGCGGGAATGGTTGGCACAAGTTGCCGGGGAGGCAACGGGCGGGACTCGATCACCTGCCGCAGCACCACCGCCAGCGGGCCGAGAAATGGTACCCGACCGGTCAGCCCCTCGTACAGCAGCACCCCCAGTCCCCAGACATCGCTCCGCGCATCTGCTGCCTGTCCGAGGACCTGCTCCGGAGCCATGGAACCCGCCGTCCCACCCGGTCTACCTCCCTGGGTCCCCGGAGAATCGACCAGAAGAGCGAGTCCGAAATCGATGAGATGTGGCCGACCTGTTCGATCGAGCAGAACATTGCTCGCCTTGATGTCCTGGTGAACAACGCCGCATTGATGTGCATGGTGGACAGCGTCAGCCACCGTGGCCACGACGTCCGCAACCTCGGACAGCGTGGGTGGCCGACGCTCCCATACACGATGCAGCGGTTCGCCCTCGATTAGCCTATGGGCCAGGTAGACAAATCCATCGGCCTGGCCCTCGTCCAGCACTGGCGGGATGGCGGAATGGTCGAGCCGTCTACCCACCTCCGCTTCGTGGGTCCGCAGGCGGACGGTTTCTCCAGTGGCAACGGCCAGTTTCAACGCCACCAGGGTGCCGTCTCGGTGCCGGGCGCGGTAGACCACGGCGAACCCGCCACGGCCGATCTCTTCCTCCAGGGTGTAAGGCCCCACGAACTGGGGAGGAGTGCGGACGCCTGGGTCTTCGTCTGCCAGCAGTTCGCGAAGAGCTTCCGGGGGAGCGGCAGAGAGTTCAGGAAACCGGTGGAAGTAGTCAGAGAGCGGTTCGACCCGGCCGACCGGCCGTGACAGCTCTCTCTCGGTGAGGATCAATTCGATGAGCAGTGGCAGCCGCAGTGGACCGTTGGGCGGCAAGAAATCCTCGATGCGCGGTCGTCGTCCCAGACTCCACAGGGCATCGTAGCGAGCCACGGCTGCCTCACCGTCCAGCCAGTCGGCTTCACCAAGATCGGTCAGGCGCCAGGCGGTCATGATTCCTCGAGTTGCAGGAGCAGGTCGGCATGGAATCGCTCGCGCACCCGGCGAACTGTCCGGAGCGGGCAACTCAGCGCGCCGCTGATGGTCTCTGCGGTCTCGCCCTGCAAGGTCTTTTCCACGATCGACCGGAACAGCGGTGGAAGCCGTCGTTGCAGGTGGGCCAGCAGGTCGGCAAGGGTGGCCGCCTCTTCTGGTCCGACCTCCCGGGACGGGGTGTCAGCCATCCAGGGAACTTCCGCTTCCACACTCCTGCAGGCGGCATTGGCATGGGCACGCCGGTTGGCACACTTTCGCAGGGTGATGACGGCGAGCAGCCGCCACAGACGCTCGCCTCCATGGCACTCCAGATCGCCATCGCGCAGCCGTGTGAAGAAGCTGCGAAAGACCGACTGAAGAACATCCTCGGGGTCGATCCGCGCCTGCAACCGCACCCCGAGCCGTCGACGCGCCAACGGCAACAACTGCTCGACGGCCACCGCAACAATCTGCCCGGCCGCCCTGGCATCGCCAGCGACAGCACGTGCGATCAGTTCGTCGGGCAGAGCGGCGAACGACATGCGGTGGACCCTCCAGGTGATGGCGTACCACGCGAGGATTATAACCCGGTGAGGAATCTGGTGCGGTGATTTTTCTCGAATCCGTGGCCGCGCCTGCCTTCAGATCTTGATTCCTAAGGTGGGGAGCACGCGCCGTCTCCCGTCCGACTTTCGATTCGCGTCCTTTCTGGTGTCCCGTATGCCGCCAGCCGACCTCCGAACCGCCTCCAGTCTGAACCGCGCCATCCGGTCCATCCAGCGCCAATCGCCACGAAATGGTCCATGGGCGAGGCTGCACCTGATGCGGTTGGAAGAGCGGCTGGCACCCGCCGTGGTGGAGTGGGATGGCGGTGCCGGCACGACCGACTGGGCCGACGCCGCCAACTGGACGGGAGACACTCTGCCGGGGCCGGGTGACGATGTGGTGATCGGGTCGGCCTACCAGGGGCTGACCATCACCTCGGCGACGAGCCAGACGGTCGGCAGTGTCAATAGTGCCGCAGGGTTGTCACTCACCGGCGGGACGTTTCAGGCGAATGGCGGACTGTCGGTGTCAGCGGCGCAACGGTTGTCGCTGGTCGGTGGGGTGACTCTGCGCAATACGACAGTTGGTGTCGATACCACGGTGCAAGGAACATCCGGCACGCTGGACGGCGTGACGCTGATGGGCGACCTGGCGATGGATCGCACAGATGTGAACTCCATTCTCTCCGTGAGAAACGGGCTGACGCTGAACGGGACGGCCCGGCTGGGAAGCGATACACGGTTCGGCGTACTCCAGTTCTGGGGACCGCAGACGGTCGCCGGCACGGGCACCATCGTCTTCGGTGCCTACGGTAACAACGGGCTGTACGCTTCCAGCGAGACGACAGCGGCCATCATAACGCTGGAATCCGGAATCACGGTTCGTGGGCACTCCGGCACGTTGAGAACGAGTGCCGCCAGTGAAGGATTCCTCAACCGTGGCACCATTCGCGCCGACGTTGTCGGTGGCATGCTCATCGTCCAAGGCACTGCAGGGGTTCCTTTTGTCAATGATGGGATTCTGACTGCTGCGAACGGTGGGACACTCAGGGTACTCAGCGGGTGGACCTCATCGACTCCGATTGAAGTCCATGACACCAGCCGCATCGAACTATTGGGGAACGCCCCTGCTATCCCGCTCCGAGCCACCGGCGGTGGAACCATCGTCGTAAGCGGAGCGAACAATTCCGGACGTGGAGTCACCTGGACTTCCGAAACCGGATCGACGATCACGATCGGCAACGTGACCAACAATAACGGTACCCTCAACCTCGCAGGTAACGGCACGTTCCGGCTCCAGGCAGGGACATTTGAGAACGCGGACGGCACCCTGGCCCACACAGGACAGGGCCTCTTCACGTTAGAGGGTAGCCGGGTCAATGGAGGCAACATTACCGCTGCGAAACTGCGGAGTCGATCTGGAACGCTGGAGGGGCTACACGTCCAGGGAGACCTCGATCTGGACGACCTGTGGTCCTACGCTTCTCTGACGGTTCGCGGAGGGCTGGTTCTGGATGGCGCGATGCGTGTGGGATCCCAGGGCGGTGCTACTGTCGGATACGTCAGCTTCTACGGCACTCAGGCCCTGTCCGGCGGCGCTGACATCCTGTTCAACGCGGGCACTCTGGTCGTCACAAACGACACTGACTCGGCCCACACCCTCACACTCGCCGAGACTGTTCTCGTTCACGGTTACTCCGGCAGTATCACTTCTGCTGCCGTGAACAGTAATCTTGTCAGCCTGGGAACAATCCGCGCGGATGCCGCTGGCGGTCAGATCCAGGTGACGTTTGGTAATTCCGGCAAGTTCACAAACCACGGCACCCTGGACGCTGGGAATGGCGGGACTCTTACTATCGATGGCGAGTGGTCCAGTAGCACTGGCCTGTCGTTGAGCGATGCCGGCACACTCAATCTGGGGGGTGCGTGGCATGGTGTGCCGCTGAACGCGACTGGTGGCGGCACTATCATCGTCAACGGATACGACAATGCGGGCCGCACGACCCAGTTCACAGCGGGAGCCAACTCGTCTATCTGGCTTCGAGGGACTGTGAATAATGCCGGCGGATCGTTGGTTTTCGAGGGAGCAGGGGCTCACCTACTTCAGAGTGGGGAGTTTCAAAACGCAGGTGGTTCCCTGATCCACTCAGGGAATGGCACTCTGATGTTGTCGGGTGCGCAGGTGCTTGGCGGGATCATCTCTGCACCGAAACTGGTGGTGAGCGGTGGCTGGTTGGAGGGAGTACACGTCCAGGGCGATCTGAGAATGGACCCTAACAACGGAGGATATGGAGGCACGTTAGGCGTGCGTGGGGGGCTCGTTCTGGATGGCATCGCGTATATCGGCAGTGCAGATGGAACCACCTACGGTGGTATCACCTTTCTTGGTACGCAGACGTTGTCCGGCAATGCCACCCTGCTCTTTGGCCTCCATCACAACAATGCACTGGTGGTCAACAACGGAACTAGTGATTCCCACACTTTGACCCTGGCTAGCACTGTCACTGTCCGCGGGATCTCGGCGAACATCGAGCTGAACCAGGCGAACGGGGCACTGGTGAATCAAGGCACGATCCGCGCCGAGGGCACCGGTGGCACGCTCTCCATCGTCTCATATGGATCCATTTCGTCGTTCACAAATCAGGGCACACTGGAAGCACGCAGTGGTGGTACGCTCGAAATTCTGGTTCCTTCGACCCATGGCGGCAGTCTTCGAGTAACCGGAATCGGCAGCCAACTTGTCCTGGGTGGAAGCGTTGCCAATTTCTTGCCTGGCACCACTGCTCGCGCCGACTTTGGGGGAATCTTCAACCTGAGTGGCACTCCAACTGCGGGTGGCACAGAACAACTGACTCTCCTCGGCGGCAACGGAGAATACCATCTCAACGGTGGCAGCATCGCCTCACCACTCCTGATTGAACTACGCAGCCGTGATCGCGGCAACACCACCAACGGTTTCGTGGATAACTTTGCCCTCGCAAGAATCGCACTCGGCGGTACCAGTGTTGTTCAACTCGTTGATCGCACCGACACGGTTCCGGGCATCGAGGCGTTGTACGCGGATGTGTTCGTACTCGGCGGTGGAACCACCCTCAACCTGAACGGCCTACCTGCTTACACCCGCACCGCCCTGATCGACGGCACTATCCTGGGTGGTACTCTGAATCAATTCGCCGACAGTGGCCCCATCGACCGCAACCTCCAGACCCCCGGAAGCATCGCCTTTGCGGGGGAACTGGATGAGTGGACCTTCTTCGGTCGGGCCGGGCAAGCGGTCGCGATTGTCGCCAATCCGGGATCGGCCAGTCTGCCGCCGATTCCAGTGAATCCGCGTCTTGACTGGGTCGGTGTGCAACTGCTCGACGCTAACAACAACATTCTCGCTAGCGGAAACAGTCCGTTCGCTGGTGGGTTTATCGTTTTGCCCACGGTGACATTGCCAGTCGATGGGATTTACCGCGTCCATGTTCGCGCCGCCATCGGCCAGGCCAGTAGCACAGGCAACTACTACATCGGCGTCTGGGACGCCACCATCCGCACCGCCCCCTTGCCCCTCGACGAGCAGCGACTCGGTTCGCTCGACACGCCCCTCGTCACCGAGCGATGGACCTTTGCAGCTACTGCCAACACGCAGGTGCGCTTGGATCTGATCAACTCCTCGAGTTCGTTGATCCGCTTTTCGCTGCGCGGGCCGAACGGCTATGTCGGCTTCACCAACCTCAGCGATGATTCGGATCTGATCACGCTGCCGGTGAATGGCATCTACACCCTGGAAGCCAGGGCAGTTGGTCTGGGTCAGGGCGATTACGCATTCCGAGTTCGCCGCACTTCTACGGTGGAGCTGGCACTGGGTACGCCGTACTCGGGAACGCTACCCGGGAACGCGACCGCACACCTGTTTCGCGTCCACATTCCTCAGGGTAAACAGTTCTTTGTCACACTAATCGATCCAGCCAGTGCCGATCGCAACGAACTGTACCTGAAGCGCGGTGTGCCGCCGACGCGTGGCGACTTCGATTATCGGTCAGCTACCTCGTCGTCCAACCAGTCGATCCACGTCCCGTTTGCCACTTCCGGCGACTGGTACATCCTCGCCTATGGAGCAACGCTTCCCGCTGCCAGCACCTTCACGCTGAGCGCGACGGCAACCGATCTGTTGCTGACTGACTCCGCGCCACGTCGACTCGGTAATGCCGGGAACACGATGCTCGCGCTCACGGGGGCTGGCTTCGTGCCGGGCACCTCTGTGTCACTGGTAGCAGCGAACGGCAACTTCCTTCCGGTGACCACTGCGTTCGTGGATAGCCCCACCCAGCTACGAGCGCTGATCGCCGCGCACACGGTCCCGGTGGGGCTGTACTCCATTCGGGTGACCCACCCCGACGGCCCGACGGCCGACCTGCCTGGTGGGCTCACGGTTGTCGAAGGGGGCGAGGCGATCCTGCGCACCAATGTTGTTGTGCCCAACCCGATCGGCTTCCAGATTCCTGCAACAATCCTTGTGGAGTTTCGCAACGACGGCGACCTGGCGATGCCGGCTCCGCTGCTGTTACTGACTGCGACACAAGGCGGCATACCTGGGGCATTGCTTACATTAGACGAGTCACGTAGGAATGCTGGATTCTGGACCTCAGCGATCCCCGACGGCTATAGCGAATCTGTGCAACTCCTCGGTAGTGGCGCTACACCGGGTTGGCTCCTTCCCGGCGAGCGTGTCACTGTGCCGGTGTACTACGCCGGCTGGCGGCAGGACCGCTGGAACTTCGATCGCCCACCGATCCTCTTTGAACTCACCGCACTGGAGCCGAGCAACTCCACTCTAATCGACTGGAACGCGATGCGCGATGGGCTGCGGCCAGCCAGTATGACTCCCGAGGCATGGAGTGCGATCTTTCCCAACCTGCGGACCCAGCTTGGTGAGACCTGGGGTCAGTTCGTTATTCAACTCAGCGAGAATGCCGCGTACCTTGGCGCACTGGGGCAAAAGCTCACGGACATCGGCCAGTTGTACGCCTTCGAGGTGGCCAAGGCGGACGGGTTGTCACCGATTTCTAAACTGGGGATGGAGGTGGACGCTGCCCTGGCCACTCCCGGCACGCCGTTGTCGTTCAGCCGGATGTTTACGCCGACGATCAGCGGACGCTACCGTGTTGGACGGTTGGGACGAGGCTGGTCGGACAACTGGGACATCTCGCTGGTGGTGCAGCCTGACGGTACGGCCATCATCACTGGACCCGGTGGTGTGCAACGCCGCTTTCAGCCCGACAGTCGACGTAGTGGCGCGTACTTCGCGCAGCCAGGCGACCGGGGTACGTTTACCACCAGTGGCGGCTTCAAGGTCATCGAGGCGGACGGCTTTCTCACTGCGTTTCAAAGTGATGGCCGACTCAATTACGTGCAGGACACCAACGGCAATCGCGTCACCGCCGGCTACACGAATGGGCGACTGACGAGCCTGACACACTCTTCAGGCCAGAGTCTGACGCTGGCGTACAACGCGGCTGGACAACTGGCGAGCGTCACGGACACTGTCGGCCGGCAGACGACCTACACCTATGATGCCGCCAATGAGCATCTCCTGAGCGTGACCGAGTTTGACGGTAGGACCACGACCTACACGTACAACTCGACACACGCCCTGACAGTGATCGCCTACCCCGATGGAACGCATCAGTTCCATGACTACGACTCGGCAGGTCGTATCACGCGCAGCGAGCGCGATGGCGGGGCCGAGGCAGTGACGCTGAGCTACGCTGTGGGGGGACTGGTCACGTTAACCGACGCGGTCGGCGGCCAGACACGTTACCACTTTGACCACCGAGGGCTGATCGTGCGGATCGACGACCCTCTCGGTCGTCCGGTGCGATTTACTTATGATAATGCGTATCGCCTGACTCAAATCATCGATGTGCTGGGACAGTCCACGGTCAACACGTACGATGCGAATGGCAATCTGGTCTGCACCTTCGATCCGCTTGGCCAAGCGACGACGTTTGAGTATGCCGGCCCATTCAACCGACTGGTGAAAGTAACCGACGCGAACGGCAATGCCACACGCTACACGCGCGACGTGGCCGGCAACGTGCTGACGATGGCGTACGCTGACGGCAATATCGAGCGATTTGCCTACGACCCACTCGGGAATGTGACGCGCTCGACGAACCGCAGTGGACGAGCGATCGATTTCGTATACGACACATCGGGCCGGCTGACGAAGAAGACCTACCTGGACGGCTCGCATTTGGACTACGTTTACGATGCACGCGGCAATCTGGTGAGCGCCCTGGATGCCGATGGCACCACGACGATGACTTATGATTCGTTCGACCGCCTCACTCGCATCAACTATCCAGGTAATCGCTTTTTGGAGTACACCTACGATGCGGCCGGGCGACGCACGCACATGGTGGATCAGGACGGATTCACGGTCCACTATGCGTATGACGGAATCGGGAGGCCGGCGCAGTTGACGGATGGCAGCGGCGCTCTGATTGTCGAGTACACCTACGACGGTGCTGGTCGGCTGGCACGCAAAACCAATGGGAACGGGACCTACACCACTTACGAGTACGATGCGGCGGGGCAGTTACTGCACCTCATCAACCACGCGCCGAACGGTGCGGTCAACTCGCGCTTCGATTATGAGTATGACGCGGTTGGCCGACGTGTGACGATGGCCACGGTTGATGGCACCTGGACCTACGGATACGATGCGAACGGCCAACTCACACGAGCCGCGTTCGACTCCACCAATCCCGACATCTCCAACCAAGTTGAAGAGTACGTCTACGACGCGGTCGGTAACCGGGTGCAAACGGTCCTCAACGGTGTGACAACGGTCTATGCCTCGAACAAGGTGAACGGCTACACGAGCGTTGGCGGAGCGGTGTTCACCTACGATGCGGACGGCAACCCGATGTCGCGTACCGAGAACGGCGTGACAACAACCTGGGTGTACAACGATGAGAATCGGCTGGTATCGACGAGTGGGGCAGATGGAGTTTGGGAGTACGAATACGACCAGTTTGGAAATCGTGTCGCCGCGACACACAACGGCCAGCGAACGGAGTACGTGATCGACCCCGCTGGGCTGGGCGATGTCGTGGGGGAGTATGGGCCAGGCGGAACGGTGACGAAGTACACGCATGGCCTGGGCCTGGCGAGCCAGATGAACACGAACGGCGTGGGATACTACGACTTCGACGGCCTTGGCTCGACGGTGGGCCTCACCGGGGCGACGGGCGGATTGCTGAACCGCTACGCCTATACACCGTTCGGGGGGATGCAGATACTTGCGCAGGCGATGGCGAATCCGTTCACGTTCACCGGACAGTTCGGTGCAATGGAGATGGGCGGCGCGATCCACCTGCGTGCCCGCGACTACTCGGAATCAGCGGGGCGTTTCATGACGCAGGATCCAATCGGCATAGCGGGGGGGATCAATACCTACGCCTACGTGGCGAACAGGCCAACACAGTCTATCGATCCCACGGGCCTTTTCGTCACTGGATACAATCCATTTCTGAGTCCGGACCTTCCTGACAAATTTAGGATATTCCTACTGACATTGGGGATGTTTGGGCCAACGGACCCACCTGATTACCCCCCACCAGGCTCTGGATTAGACACTGGCTCCACCAATGAATTGAAGGGGCTGGAGGACCCTCCCCAGCAGCAGGATAACACCAGCTTGATCACCACAAGCATAGCCGGTGTGCTAGCAATCTTAACTGTAATCGGTGACAGGCTCCTACCTGTCTTTGCCACTATCCCAGGTGTGATAATCGGTGGAGAGGCGGATGCCGCCACACTAGATTCAGCCGACCGGTACCGGTCTACCACTGAGCGCGATATCCGTGAGGCAGGCCGGGCTGCCGGCACCTTCGTTGGTGCTGCCGTCAACTCGATGGATCCCAACGAGAAGCATGGGCCGGCGGGATACCAGGGGTTTGTCGCGGACGATTCCGCGCTAGCGTATCGCATCCACTTCGAGAATTACGCCGAGGCGAGTGCCCCCGCGCATCGTGTCGTGATCAGCGACCCGCTCGATACTGCTCTGGATCTTGACACGTTTGCGCTGGGTGAGATTCGCTTCGGCGATGTCGTGCTCAGCCCGCCACCAGGTAGCCGTCACTTTGAAACCACCGTCAATCTTACCAGCAACGGGAAATTGGTGCAGGTCCTTGTCGAAGCCACCCTGGAAGTCGAGACGCGCACATTCCGTGTCGCCTTCCAGACCATCGATCCCGCGACGCAGTTGCCGCCTGACGTGCTGGCCGGGTTTTTGCCGCCCGAAGATGGCACCGGACGCGGGCAAGGCCACATCAGTTTTACAGTTCGCCCCCTGGCCGACCTGCCGACCGGAACCACTCTCCGCAACATCGCCCTGATCACCTTTGATTCCAATCCGCCAATCTCCACCGATCAGATCGATCCGCTCGATCCCAGCAAGGGATTCGACCCGAACAAGCAGGCGAAGAACATTCTCGACGCCGCCGCACCGACCAGCACGATGGCGCCGCTGCACCCCTGGATGACGTTGCCGACGTTTGTCGTCTCCTGGTCGGGTGCTGATGACCCCGGCGGTTCGGGCATTGCAGGGTACGATGTCTTCGTGGCCACCGACGATGGGCCGTTCATTCGCTGGCTCGCTGGGGTGTCCATCACCTCCGCCATCTTCACAGGGGCCATCGGCCACCGCTATACCTTTTTCGTCATCGCTACCGATCATGTCGGCCACGTCCAGCCGACCCCGGCCCTCGCTCAGGCCGGGACATTTATTGCCGGGCCCGCTCTCACACTGCGCAAAACGGGCGATGCCATCGACCTGGTCGCCGATGTGAACGGGACCGTGCTTCTGCATCAATCGGTGATCGCTTCGTCTCCGATTGTTCTCTCGGGCGACGCGGGAGACACCACGCTGACGATCGATCTTGGCAATGGCCTCTTCGCTCTGCCGGCAGGCAGTCGCTTCGATGCTGGGGCCGGCCATGATCGCCTCGTCGCCCGGTTCGATGGCAATCTGGTGGTCACCGCAACGTCGATTCAAGTGGGGCTGTTTCATCTGGAGTTTTCGGATCTGGAACAGGTGGAAATGGCCGGCGGTCCAGGAAACAATGTGCTCGACGCCTCCGCCTTCGGTGGCACTGCCGTTCTCAATGGTGGGCCCGGCAACGATGTGCTGCGCGGCGGTCGGGCCAACGACCTCCTGACGGGTGGACCCGGCAATGACCTAATCGTTGGCAATGGCGGAGCCGACACCCTCGTCGAGACCGCCAACACCAACATGACGCTCACGAACGGCCGATTCTTCGGGGGGATGCTGCTGGGGAGCGACACGCTTTCCAGTGTCGAGCAGGCAACCCTGACCGGGGGAGCTGGAAACAATGTTTTGAACGCCAGCCGTTTCACCCTCGGCAGTGTGACGCTCGTTGGCCTTGCTGGCAACGATACCCTCACCGGAGGCTCGCGCAACGACGTTCTCATCGGTGGTCCAGGGATTAACCGCCTCCTGGGTGGGGCGGGCCTGGATGTTGTGAAAGAATCGGGCAGTGGCCGTTTTGTCTTGCGAACGGGGGCTCTCATCTTACCGGGGGTCTCGAACAGTCTGGCAGGAATCGAGCAGGCTGTCCTGCTGGGCGGTCTGGCCAACGACACTTTTGACGTCAGTGGCTGGACTGGGATTGCCACGATCGACGGGGCGACCGGAGCCGACCGCGTCGTGCTGACGCGGGCAGTGAACATGGCACTGTCCGACCGAGCACTTCGGCTAGGTTCCAATAACTACTTCATGCTCTCGGGCATCGAGTTCGCCACTCTGACCGGTGGCGCTGGGCCTCAGCGGTTTACTGTGACCGGTTGGACTGGCGATGCGAGGATCAACGGCTCTACAGGGGTGGATACGCTCATTGCCAGTGGAGACGCGAACTGGATCTTGACCAACATCAGTCTAACCGGGTCGCTGCCGGGAATCGTTCGGCTTGCCGCCATCGAGCGAGCGATCCTCCTTGGAGGTGAGGGTAACAACACGCTCGATGTGACCGGGTTCACCCTGGGTGGGGTAGCCTTGATCGGCAAGGGAGGTAACGATGTACTGAAGGGGACGTCCCGACGCGACCTGCTCATCGGCGGTCTCGGTGCGGACACCCTTGCCGGAAACGGCGAATCGGACATGCTGATTGGTGGTACGACAGATCACGACAACAACGTCTCATCATTGGATCTGTTGATGCAGGAGTGGACACGCATCGACAGCAGCTATGTGATCCGCCGTGACCGTCTTCTCGGGACTCGGCCGGGCGGTAAGAACGGAGCCTACAAACTCTCGATTCGCACAGTTCACGACGATGGTATCGAGGATACATTGACTGGCGGCCTGGGGCAGGACTGGTTCTTCGGCCAACCCGCTGAACTGACTGACCGAAACCAGGGTGGACCTGAATCAGTGACGCTTGTCTCGTGATTCCGCCTTCTCCAAGAAAAGCCATTCTTCTGGAATCTGGCCCATTTCGGTAGTGCGATGAAGAAGGTATGATTGATATTGTTTGGGTTCGGAGGAAAAACCTTCTCACCATCGAACGGCCCTTTTGCTTCAAGCAGAAGGAAAGGCTCTCCATTGATGTTTTATGAACGCAATCCTGGCAGGCGTTCGTTTCGACCCATTCTGGAACCGCTGGAAGACCGCTGCTTGCTCACCTTCTCGGTGTCTCAGGCAACCATCCTGGCGACTGATAGCTGGCGTCTTGTGGCGGATTTCGACCAGGACGTCAATCTCACCTCTGTCCAGCCAGAGGACATTCGGATAGATGGCATCGAATCCGCTGTGGCCGTCAACGCCATCGACGCGGACACGGTGGAGTTCGAGTTGCCAGCCCTGGCTGCTGGAACGCACGTGCTGTCCATCGACATGGGTACCATCGTAGATGCGACCGGGGCCGAGTTAGTCTCCTTTCATCAATCGGTCCAGGTGGTGACTTCCGGGCAATTCACCGTCAAGCACACCCCCCGCCTGCAACTGGGAGATGCGCCCCTGACCGGCTTTGCTGGCAGTGATCGAGATCGTGTGGACATTCTGTGGCAAACCATCCCAGCAACAGGAGGTACACAGGATTCATTCACCGTGGAATACCGGGCGGAAGGGGCGACCCCCTGGCATGCCACGGGGCTCAACACACCTATCGATACCGGAGTTGAAGGTCGTGTGGTGCGCTCGGCCACGATTTCCGGTCTGGACTGGAACTCAAACTACGAATACCGCGTGCGCCACTGGCGGGCAGACGTGGTCGTGGGCCAGTACCAGAATGTGTTTCATACCCGACTGGAAGAGGGCGACGACTCGGCGTTCACCTTTGTTGCCTACGGCGATTCAGCCACTGGTTCCGCTCTGGGATTTCGCCAGGTGCAATCCCGCATCAATCAGATGGCCCCTGACTTCGCCGTGCTTCTCGGCGACAACGTTTACACCTATGGGTCCCATCAGGAATCGGATGCTCGCTTTGATCCAGGCCTCAATCCCGAGGCGACGACGTGGATGGCCGGTCACATTGACTACCTGGGCCTGGGGAATCACGACGTTAGCACGGGATCCGGCTTACCCAGCGAGCAAAACTACTCCGTACCCATTCCAGTGGCGGGAGTGACGGCATCTACGGCTCCACCGATCACCGAACGAAATGAACATAACTTCTCCTGGGATTACGGCAATGTTCACTTCGTCACGTTCGATACCAATAGCTATTCAGATGCGAACCGACTCAACGAGTTGCTCGACTGGGTAGTCTCGGACCTGCAGGATTCGCACGCGCGCTGGAAGATCGTCTATGGACACCACCCACTGGCGGGAGTACCCGACAAACCGGAAAACCCCGGTGGTAACTATTACCAGCAGGTGGTGAATCGATTGAAGGCCGCCGGGGTGGACCTGTTCATGACCGGCCACTCACACACCTATAGCTGGACCTATCCGCTCACTGGCCAGGTGAACGGACGGGCAACCTACGTGAATCATGGCGTGGACAACGAATTCCATGCGGGGGAAGGTTTGACCCAGTTGGTTTCAGGAGTCGGAGGTAACGAGGTACGTTCTGGCGACTACAACCAGTTCTCATTTGTAGCAGAGGGATTCACCAGTACCACCCCCGTCTCAGGTCGTCTAGGCTTCACTCAAGTTCAGGTCACCCCAACTCAGCTTACCTTAAGTTACATCGGGGCGGACAATGGAGCGGTTATTGATTCCTTTTCCATCACCAAGGATGCGGCTCCAGGGACGGTGATCTTCCAGCAAGGCCTGAATGGATATAGTGGCACCGTCGATACGTCCCTCCGCCAGAACTCCCCGAATGCAAACAACGGAGCGGACCAGTCTCTCAAGGTTGATTCTGCCGATCCAGGCGGCACTTCCTCCGCTGTCCAGGCCCTCTTGCGTTTTGAAAACCTGTTCGGGAACAACCCCGGCCAGATCCCTCTGAATGCTGTCCTGCGCTCCGCGACACTGCAATTACAGATCAGTAACACTGGCAATGGTATCAACCTGCATCGGATGCAAAGCATCTGGTCTGCCAATGACACCTGGAATACTCTGGGGTCCGGGGTACAGGCGAACGGGAGTGAAGCTGTTGTTACTCCAGACATCTCCACCGGGGCAGTGTCGCGTCCTGTGTTGTCGGTTAGTGTCCTGACGAGTCTGCTGGCCTGGCAGGCGGCCCCATCCTCCAATCGGGGGTGGGCCCTGTTGCCAACGGGACCGGACGGCGTGGACTTCAATTCCTCCGAGGGGACGACGCCGCCCCAGTTGATCGTCACCTACGTTACCAACACGCCTCCCGTTGCAATAAATGATTCCGCAACTACCCGCGCCAGCACTCCTGTCAAGATTGCCGTTCGTAATAACGATAGCGACATAGATCGGGATCGTTTGGTCATTCAGTCGCTGACAGGCCCTCTCCATGGCAAGGTCCGGATCAATGCCGACAATACCGTGAGCTACACTCCCGCGATCGGCTACATCGGCCCTGATAGCTTCTCGTACACGATCAACGACGGTCGAGGAGGGACTGCCACGGCCACGGTCAATCTCCAGGTGAGACCTACACTGGCAATGCTTCTGGTGTCGGAAGTCTATCACCTTAGCCTGAATCGTGGAGCGGGGCTAAGAGATCAATTGGTCTGGAGTCAGTTTTCCAACCGGTATGGACTCGGAATGATGGTCAATGCGATCGAAGGGAGCCTGGAGGCAAAGGTTCGGCTGGCACAAACGTACTATCAGCGATTCCTGGGACGACAGGCCAGCTTAGAGGATGCCCTCGGCTGGGCTCACGCACTGCAAAAGCAAAGCAACGAGTCCATTATGACCAGCTTTGTCACTTCTCAAGAGTTTTATCAGCGATCTCAGCGTCTGTACTCTGGAGCCACTGCGGATCAGCGTTACATTCAGGCTTTATTCCACACTTTTCTGAACCGTCTAGAGTCACCTTCGAAGCTGGCTAGTTGGGTATCTCTGGTGTCCAGGCAAGGCCGAAGAGTAGCGGCCTGGACTATTGTGAACTCTCCTGAATGTCGGGTAAATTATGTAGCCCAGCAAATCGCCGAAGTGCTTGATCGGCCTGTAGAGATTCATGAGTCCTACGGATGGGCCCGGACCGGATTGACCATGCAGCAGATTCGAAACTCCATCATGAGCAGTGCAGAGTTCGTGGATCGAGTAAAGCGTGAGGCCATTCAATCTGGGTTGCTATAGTTGACGACGTCCTGTGGCAAGTGACGCCCCCTTTCGACACCAGGGCTGGTAATTGACTTCAAATTCTCAATTGATTGACGAGCAAGCTGAGGAAGGCGAGCCCATGCCAAACGGCAAGCATGGAGGCCAGCCATCCGTGTAGGCGACGGTCCAGCCTGGCAGGTCGTGCGGGAGCATGCACCACCGGTAACTGGTCTGGGCCACGTAGCGGAGAGCGTTGAACACCTCGCGCAGGTTGTGGGCCCATTGCGGAGCGTGCTCATTCGTCTGCAGCAGGAAATCCCACTCGGCATCCGTGACTTCACCTGGGTACGGATTTCGCGGGGTGCTCATCCGGCTAACAGCAGCAGACATATACACAGGACTGGTACGTGGCCTCCAGCGGTTAACGCTCGCCGTTGGTGAGGTGGACACGGATCATGGGTGCTTCCGACCGCTTGAACGGGCGACCCCTCCGCTTACGATCGCAACATCATCGCCACCCCGGTGTCAATGTGTCATTCGTCGATGAACCCAACCCGGCCAACCACTTCCCCGGACCCGAGTCTCGCTGTCGGGTATAGTTCGTTTGAAACCAATGGTCACTGCCAGCGGTAGCAGCGATTGGCGGTTCCATGAGGTCGCTTCCTCGGGAGGCCCGGCGCACAAGCGGGATGAATCATGCGTTTTCCTCTCCTTACATTTCTCATTCTCTTTGCCTGGGTGAGTGCGACTCCCGCTCAGTCGAAGCTCCTTGGCCTTCTCTGGGAGTACCAAACGCCCGGCGGGCTCCCTCAAGCGGTCGTCCTGGAACAGACTGGCCGGCAACATCTCCTCGTGGCGCTGAAAGCTGGAGGATTGGCTGTTCTGAAACTCAACGGAACGGCCAGGCCGACCGAGGTAGCGCGCGTACCCATCCAGCAGCTCGGCAAACTCGACGTCATGCACCTGACGCAGCGTGGCCAGCTGCTCTACCTGGCGCTTGGAGATCTGTTCGCGGCGAAAGGGGCCCACGCTGGCCTCGCGGTCGTGGACCTGTCGAAGCCGGCCATGCCGAAGGTGCTGGGCCTCTGGGTCTCGCCAGGGCCCCAGAACGGCTCTGCGGTGGTGGTTGTCGAGGATAACTACGCCTATCTTGGGGCGATGTCCTGGGGAGTGGAGATCCTGGACATCTCTGTACCTCGCAAACCAGTCCATCTGGCCACGTTTCAACCGAACGTCAACTTTCCCCGGCCCAACCCGAAGAAGGTGCAGCATCCCAACGCCAGAGGGTTGCTCCTCGCAGGCGATCGGCTCTTTGTGGCGTACGATGCGGGCGGGATTCGTGTGCTGGACGTGAAGAACCGAAAGGCGCCGCGAGAGATTGGGCGCTACGTCAACGCGAAGATGGGGAACAAGCAGCAGGCGTACAACGACCTGGCGCTGGAAGGCGATCTCCTGTATGCCACGACCGATTACGCCGGCCTGGAAATCATTAACGTCAAGAATCCCTCTGCGATGTATCAGGTTGGGTGGTGGAACCCCTGGAAGGCGGAGACACTGAAAAACCTCTGGCTGAACAGCCCGGGCCACACCAACCAGATTGCGCTGGACCGCAAACGGAAACGAGCCTTCGTGTCCGCGGGAGACAGTGAGTTGCAGGTCGTGGACGTGTCCAATCCTCGTGAGCCGACATTGGTTCGTCATTACGGTGAGCCAAAGGATGGCCGCGGCGCGTGGGGCGTCACTCTGGCTGAAGAGGTCATTTACCTTAGCTACATCCAGGCCATCGTTCCGTTTCGTGGAAACTGGTCGGGGATCGTGGCTGTGCAGTCCAGGTGATCCAGGTGCACGCTGCAACTTCTGTGAGGTGGGTGAGAGTGAAACGGTCCTCTTCTTATTGCAGTTGCTATGCGAGGGGAGGAAGGACGCCTAAGGGAACCGAACCCAGCGGCATCAAGGTGGGGTGAAATCAACCGACCATCGCAGCGACGGATGGCCGGTTCCCGCGCGGACGGGGGATCAAGCGGTCCGTTTCAAAACGACCAGGGTCAGGTCGTCCTGCTGGGGAGCGTTTCCGCTGAAGTTGAGAACGTCGCGCATCACGCCTTCCAGGATCAAGTGGGCAGGCAGGCAGGCGTGTCGAAGCAAGCTGTCCTTTAGCCGCTCACGACCGAATTGCTCACCGCTAGCGCTCCAGGCTTCTGTGATCCCGTCCGTACACAGGGCCACGACCTGACCAGGCGTGTGGAACGGTGCCTGATGCTCGTTGTAAGTCATTTCTGCGCTGATCCCGAGGATGGTGCCGTCTCCCTCTAAATCGGTGACCGTCCCAGAGGCAGGGTCCACTAACAAGGCGGGCTCGTGGCCAGCGCTTACCCAGGACACCGTGTCTGGGAGGACTTCGAGAAGGTAGAACGTCATGAACCGCTCCACGTCGCCGAGGTCGGCGACGAGATGCCGGTTCATGTCCGTCACGATGTCGCCGAGCCTGCCAGGACGTGTAGCGCGCATGCGCAGGCAGGCCCGGGCCGCAGTCATGAGCAGTGCGGCACCGGGACCGTGTCCCGACACATCACCGACAGCGACCCCGAACCCGTGCCCGGCGAATTCCTCACCGGTCAGGTAATCGAGGTAGTCCCCACCCACGGCGTCGCACGGGATCATTCGGCCCGCCACTTCGAGGCCGATCAGGGATGTAGGTGCCTTCGGTAGCATGCTCCGCTGAACCTGGGCGGCCACGGCCAGCGATTGCCGCAGTTCCTGGTTCTGGGCGGCCAGGGTTGCGCGGGCCACCGCCAACTCGAGGTGGGCGGCCACTCGCGCCTTCACGATATGGGGGTGAATCGGTTTGGTGATGTAATCGACGGCACCCAGAGAGAAGCCCTTGGTTTCGTCGTCCACCTCGCTCATCGCCGTCACAAAGATGACCGGCACATCTCTCGTGCTCGGGTTCGCCTTGAGGCGCCGGCAGACCTCATAGCCATCCATCTCGGGCATCATGATATCGAGAAGCACAAGGTCGGGCCGGTCCTCGGAGTTTGCGATCTCCAGGGCGTCGGCGCCGCTGGTGGCCACGCTCAGAAGGTAGTCCTTGCGAAGCAGGTCGGCGAGGATCTTGATGTTCCCCGGCGTATCATCGACGACCAGGATGCGTGATTTGCCCATGCGAACCTTCCAACTCGTAGTGGGATCGTTGATCAGCTACCCGACCCGATTGATATGCCCTCCACCTCGGCAAGGGCGGCGAGGGCCCTGGCGGCCCCCCGAAAATCGAAGTTGTCCAGGGCCTGGGCGATGCGTTCCACTTCTTTGGCCCTCGATCCCTTCAAGGCAGTGCGGACATGTTCCAGAGCGCCCTCCGCCTCTGGGTCGCTCTTGCGAATGAGGTTGGCCAGCTCGCGAAGCGACTTTTCGAGGGCATCTCGGTCCACGGTGGCCTCAGGACCGGACTTCGGGGATTCATTGGCGCTGGCGGTCGCAGCCTGTTCCGCCAGCGGCTTCAGGCCGTTGATGACCAGCGCTAGCTCACGCTCGACCCTGGGCAGGTGCAACCCTGCTTTTTTCAGATCGCCCTGGCGCAGAGCGGAATCCAGTTCCTGTGCCGCCTGGTGCAACTCCATTGCTCCAATATTCCCGGCCACTCCCTTGAGGGTATGGACCTGGCGCTCGGCATCCTCAAGGCGGCTTTCCTCGAGCGCGGCTCGGACCCGGTCGATGCTGTCAGCGTAATTGCGATAGAAGTCGATTAGCAACTTATCGTACAGCGCTTCATTACCGACTACCCGCTTCAGGCCAGTGGCACGGTCGATCCCCGGCAGCGCCTTTACAGGATGCACGGCGGACTCGCGTCGCACTGACTCTTTTTGCACGGCAGGTGGGGTGTGAGTGACTGCTTCGCGCTTGCCCGGCCGGACCCACTGCAGCAGTACCGCGAAGAGCGCGTCGGGGTCAATCGGCTTGGTGACATGGTCGTTCATGCCGGCCCGGAGGCTCTGCTCACGGTCCCCCGCCATCGCGTGTGCGGTCATGGCAATGATCGGTAGGTCGCTGAAGCGGCTGTCCCGTCGGAGTTCCTCGGTGGCCTGCAAGCCGTCCATTTCGGGCATCTGGATGTCCATGAGGACCGCATCGAAGGTACTCGATCGCACCTTCTCCACAGCCTCCACCCCGTTGCTGGCGAGTTCCACGACGAACCCAGCGGACTCCAGTATCTCTCGCGCCACCTGCTGATTGATCTCGTTGTCCTCGGCCACGAGCAGGCGGGCCCCCCGGATCGATGCAATGGCCTCCGGGTGCGTCTCCTTCGCCACCAGCGGTTGGAGTGATCCTTGCCCCCGGCGGCCGAAAACCTCCATGATGGTGTTCAACAGGACCGATTGATTCACCGGCTTGATCAGAAAGCCTTCGAGCCCGGCGGATCCAGCCTGAGTCATGACCTCCTCCCGGCCGTATGCCGTCACCATGACGACGGTCGGGACCTTACGCGTGCCAGAGCCCCCCTTGATGCGCCGGCTCGCCTCGATCCCGTCCATGCCAGGCATCTTGTAATCCATCAGGACGAGGTTGTAGGGACGGCCACTATCGGCAGCGCGGTCCAGTTCGACCAGGGCCTCCTCACCACTCTCAGCCAGCCCGACTTCGAATGTCATCGATCTCAAGCTCTCCGCCAGGATCTGGCGAGATGTTTCGCTGTCGTCCACTACCAGTACCCGTATGCCCCGGAGATCCCCGATGATGCTGGAGAGGCGGGCCTTCGACCTGACGGTGCGCCCGAGCACCGCCGTGAACGTGAAGACACTCCCCTTGCCTGGCTCGCTTTCTACCCGGATCTGGCCTCCCATCATCTCGACGAGACGCTTGCAGATGGAGAGGCCCAAGCCGGTCCCGCCGAACTTGCGCGTGGTCGACGTGTCCGCCTGCGAGAACGGCCGGAAGAGCTTGGCGGCTTGATCCGGTGTCATGCCGATACCGGTGTCGCTGACCGAGAACTCCAGGACGACTCGATCGTCTCGTACCTCCACGGCTTTCGTCGAGACGACGATCTCGCCCACCCTGGTGAATTTGACCGCGTTGCTAGCCAGGTTGAGTAGTACCTGCCCAAGCCGGAGCGGGTCGCCGACCAGATGGAGTGGCACGCCCGGGTAGGTACGGAACAGGACCTCCAACCCTTTTTCCTCGGCCTTGACCGTAACCACGCTGGCGAGGTTTTCCAGCACCTCCTCCAGGTTGAACTCGATAGACTCGATGTCGAGTCGACCCGCCTCGATCTTGGAGAAGTCGAGGATGTCGTTGATGATCCGTAGCAGCGCCTTGGCCGAGCCATCGACCTTGCGAAGGTAGTCGCGCTGCTTGGCCGTTAACTCGGTCTGCAGGGCCAGGTGGGTCATGCCAATGACCGCGTTCATGGGAGTGCGGATCTCGTGGCTCATGTTGGCGAGGAAGTCAGACTTGGCCCGGGTTGCCTCTTCTGCCTTCTCCCGGGCAGCCACAATCTCCTGTTCCATGAGCTTCGAGGTGGTGATGTCCTGATACACGCCATACATGAAGCGAGGCTTGCCATCTTCGCCCCGCACAACCCACCCGGCCGCGTGGAGCCAGACGATGCGGCCGTCGGAGGGACGCTTGTAGGTGTAAATCGCGTCGTAGTGGGGATATCGCCCCTCGAGAGCGCCTTGATATCGGTCAACCGTCTCCTGGGCCATTTCGGGGTCGGCCTCGATGAGGCGCGAAAACCACTCATTATGAAGGTGATAGCGGCCATCGGGTTTGATCTGTTCGCCGACGATCCGCGCGGCGCGCTCGGACTGGTAGTAATAGTCGGGGTCGCTGTAGTCCACATGCCAGTAGCCGCTGTTGGTCAGCTCCAGCGCCTTATCTGAGAGGAAATTGGCCCGCTGCAACGCCTCTTCAGCGTTCTTTCGGTCGGTGATGTCGGTGGCGATGCCGCACACCCCGTACACCGCCCCGTCAGGATCGGTGAGAGGAACCTTGGTGGTGAGGTAATGGCGGAGGGCACCATCAGGGCCAGGGACACTCTCCTCGTACGTGAGCGGCTTGCCTGAATCCATCACCTGGCGATCCTGGCCGACGATGTGGCTGGCCACCTCTCTGGGCATGACTTCGTAGTCTGTCTTGCCCAGAACCTTCTCCCGCGAAATCCCAGTGGCCTCCTCATAGAAGGCATTCACAAGAAGGTGTCGCCCTTGCCGGTCCTTCATGAAGATCGGCGAACGAATACTGTCCACCAGTGCCCGCAATTGTTCCTGACTGGCCCGGAGCGAGGTCTCGGTGCGTTTGCGCTCGGTAATGTCTGTGAAGCTGATCACCGCCCCCACGAGCTCGGCGTTCTTGTAAATCGGGGTAGCGCTGTACTCGACTGGCAGCCCGTGTCCGTTCTTTCGCCAGAGGCATTCGTCATCGATGCGGCTTGCCTTGCCATGCGTGTACGCGGCAAACATCGGACACTCTTCAAGGGGGTAAGGCGCGCCGCCGACCTGGCTGTGATGGATCAGAGTGTGCGAGCACTGGCCGATCAGCTCCTCAGGCGCGTAGCCGAGGAGCCGGGAGGCAGCGGGGTTGACGAAAGTGATGATCCCGGATCGGTCCACCCCGAAGATTCCCTCCGATGATGATTCGAGAATCAGGCGATTTCGCTCCTCACTGACCACAACCTCTTGCTCCAGTCTCCTCATTTCGCGAACGTCGCGCAACGAACTGCAAACCAGTACGCCCTCGCCGTTCGGATTGGGGAGTGGGCTGAGGCTGATCTCTACTGGGAACTCATTCCCGTCCTTGCCGACAGCGGTGAGTGCCCGCCCGACGCCCATCGCCCGAATCGAGGGGGCATCGTAGTAGTGTTCTCGCAAGGATGGATGCTCTGCGCGCATGCGCGCTGGGACCAGTAGTTCAATCTCCTGGCCAATGATCTCTTCCCGACGGTAGCCCAGAAGGCGCTCCGTCTGGGCGTTGACTAGCCGGATGCGGCCGTTCTGGTCGCTAATGATCAGAGCGTCGGGAATTGCCTCCACCAGGGTTCGGAACTGCTCACCGCTCCGCAGGGCTTCCTCCTTCGCCCGTTCCAGTTCATCGATGAGCACCTCCAGTTGTTTCTTGTGCCTCATCTCCTCGGAGACGTCGTTGCCGACACACAGGAGTTCTTTCTCTCGCCCTTCGCCGGTTTTGATCACTCGATTCGACCAGGCGATCCAGACGCGATCTCCCGACTTCGTCACATTCTGATTGGTCTCATTGTCCTGCACCTTCTCACCCCGAAGCGAATCCATGCGATGTCGCACCTGCTCTCGCCATTCGGGGGGGATGATCAGTTCCAGGTTCTGGCCCACCAGCTCGGCGTTGTTAAACCCGAGAAGCTCCGTCGCATAGTTGTTCGCAAACGTGATCGTCCGGTCCCCATTGACCTTGATGACGACCGAGCGCATGGAGTTGACCAGGGACTCGTAACGCGTGGCCAGCTTTCCCACCATGTCCTCAAAAATCGAGGCAAGGCGGCCCAGTTCGTCCCCGCGATCGCAGACCTCTTTCAGTGTCCCGAGCTTGTATTCTTCGTCCTCGACAGCCAGGGCAGCCTGGATCAGCTGATCGAGTGGTAGGGTTACCATGCGGCGGAGGGCGAGGTAGGCCACTGCCCCCGCGGCCAACAGGAGGGCTGCAACTCCCGCAGCCAGTACATAGTTCTTGAGTGCGAGTTCAGCGAGCAACGAATCGGTCCGGTACCCGACCTCGACAATACGGGGCCGGTCGACGCCAGAGACCCCGACGTACTTGTACACGTATTCGTCGATCTCGCGTTTGCGGCTCTCCTGAATGACAAGGTCTGCGTGGGCCGACCCGGGGTCCAGAAGAGGCAGGAACGCGCCGGCCTGCGGTTGATCAGGTTTGAACGTGAACTCCACGCCTTCAGTGCCGATGTATACCTTGCCGGCACTGTCGGTCACCCAGAACTCGTAGTCGTACTTTCTGTGTTGTTTCGCGAAGCGGGCGATCTCCTTGAGGTGGGTGCTGACCTCGTCGGGCGTCATGCCCTCTGGCCTTTTTTGCTCCGCCACCGCCACGAAATGCGCGACGATACGGGCCTCCATGACCATCTGATCCCCGATCGCGTCCTCGACAAAGCGCCGCGTGGACCAGTGGACCACCAGGGCAGTGATCATGGCTGTTGCCACCACTGGGAGTCCGGTCAGGAGCAGAATGCGCGTGTTCAAGCCGAGGCCGCTGAACCACCTTCGCCACCTGAGACGCATGATGCGGTCCTCTTCGACGTATGGTCCGCCGGGCTGATGAGCCGAACCCCCGCGCGAGTCCGTAGGGAGAAGGACGGGGCCGGCGGCAAGTGGAAGGCAATTCCCGACGCCGGGGCGCGTCACCCTGACCCTGGAAGTCTTCGCCCTGAGGATTGCGAAACAACATTCCGATGGGGTTTCACACACACAGGAAAGCGCGGCGTATCAGGACAGTATAGCCCGGAGCCCGACCAAAGGCTCCCGGACGGGCTGCGAACCTGCATGGCCAGGAGGAAACCAGCGATGCTGCCAGCGTTCCTGGCTGACGAGGTCAGGGGGTGGTTGACTGGTGGCCCGGCGTCGAGCGAGCGGGATCGGGCGAGCTGGACGTACGCCGCGCAGGCCAGGCACCTCCGCAAGAGACACCACAATCAGGCCAGCAGACGAAAAGCCCATAGCTGAATCTGTCCCGTCTGCCCGGCTACAACTCGACCCCGAACGTGGTCGAGCGCTGGTGGAGTTTGCTCCGGCGGCTGTCGATGGCTAGTCGAGGCGGTTGCTCTCACGCCTCCCCATCTGCCGACAGCACCCGCAGTGCCCGCGGCAGCACCCGGGCTGTAAACGGGGTTACCCCCTTGATCTCACCGTCCAAATTGAGCAGATCGGGAGTGGCGGTCGAGATCCCGAACGAGCCGACAGAGTGGCACTCAACGCCTGGTAACTTCAGGTGCGAGCCATCGGAGACTCGACGAAACAGATTCAACAGCTCGCGCCGTCCGCGCGGGCGCACGAGGACGACATCGAATCGCCCATCATCAAGAAGTGCCTCGGGAGCCAGCATCATTCCGGATCCTGTCGTGCGCGTGTTGCACGCGATGGCAAACAGGTATTCCTCGTCGAGCGTGATATGGTCGAGAGTCAGTTGCGCGCGGCGTGGAATGGGTTTAAGGATATGCCAGAGCGCTGCGACTGTGTACCGAACTCGCCCCAGCCAGCGCAACCGTTCCGCCAGGAGATTGATATCGGTGACCGCCCCCCAACCCACGATGTTGGCGCAGAACACCCTCTCCTCCGCGAAGGTGACCTGGGCGATATCGAGCCCGCGGGTCGCTCCGCGCAAGATGCATCGGGTTGCTGATTCCAGATCGGAGCAACCGACGTGTTCGTGGAGCGTGTTACCCGTGCCGGCGGGAATCAGGCCCAGTGGCAGAGACACCGGATGGTCCCGCCGCAGAAGTCCGTTGATGACTTCATGAACCGTCCCATCTCCGCCTATGACACACACGGCTGCGTATCCGTCCAGGGAGACGCTGCGAGCGATTTCCAACGCGTGTCCGGCGTATTCCGTCGTCCGCACTTCCAGGCCCACTCCGGCTGCGGCGAACTGTGTCCGCACCTGATCCAACACTCTCAAACCACGGCACCTGCCGCCCCGAGGATTGAGGATCGCAAGGTAGTGTCTGGAAGTTGTCATGAAGGATGGATCTCGTTGACCTGCCCCAGGAGATGATACGGCAGACAGAAACGACCATCGAGGAAGAACCGGAATCCATGGCCGAAGCCGGCAGTCCGCCGGAGTGCGGTACCAGTGCCGTTGTAGAGGAAGACAACGCAGTAGGTTTGGTTGCGCAGTGGGAGAGCCGCCATCCCCCCCCAGGGGAGGGTGGCGCAACGTCACTGCCATGCGGCCCCACCCATTTCCCCAAAGGAGTTGGGGAAAGAGAAAGAGCTTACGGCAGTGGTTGCCGTAAGCTCTTTGCTGTTACAGTGCCGAAGAGAGGACTCGAACCTCCACTCCCTTGACGGGAACCAGCTCCTGAAGCTGGGTTGCGTGCCTATTCGTCACCCTGGGCTCACGCGGGAAACACGTTGCAAGTCATTGACAGAAAACAACATCAGGATGAAACGCTTCTGGGTCGCATGGTACAGACATTGGTTTGACACGGCCACGAATTTCCCCAAAATTTCCCCAGCGGCCTCGGTCAGGTAAGACTGACCAAACAACACGAAACTGAATGCGCACAATCGGTGATTTGATTGTTTCGGTAGATGAGTCATGAGCAGGTTCGCTGAAATGCGTTTCGTTCAGAGGTGGGGCGGACCGGAGAAGATTCGGGATTTGGGTTTGCGCGCGGAGGTCAAATGGACCGAGTCAGGAACTGGTGATTAGATCGACCGGCACCAATCACTTTATCACCGCTGCCGGTCACGTTATCTCGGGGTGCCGGTCGGTCTATTCGGGCGCCGATTGCTTTATTTCGGCCGGCCGATCTCCATCGGTCTATCACGGCGTCGGCGATCGATTACGGATCAGCTGCTGGCACCTCGCCGAACCGTGCTGCCCAACACTCGTTCGCTGCCCAACGGAATTCCCAGCCACAACACGTTTGGAGATCGGCATCGTTTTGGGGCCGATCCGAGTACACCGACACGTCCGGACCCTAGCCTAACGAGTTCCTGTCATCCCATCACATGTAGTGCAGATCACTTGATGCTCCCGACTTCCCACAACTTGACCTTCGGATCGGTGCCGCCGGTAGCAAGTAGTTTTCCATCCGGGCTGAACGCCACCGCCCAGACCCAGTGGTCTTGTCGGAAAAGGACGGTCGCCTTGCCCTCCGGCACCTCCCACAGCCTCACCGCATAGTCCCTGCCACCCGTTGCGAGCAACTTGCCGTCTGGGCGGAACGCCAACGAGGTAACACCATCTTCGTGGCAGAGGGTGGCTCTGGTCGCGCCCGTCGCCACGTCCCAAAGCCTCACTGTGTCGTCCTCGCTACCCGATGCGAGAAGCCTGCCATCCGGGCTGAACGCCAGCGCGCGAACCTCAAGCTCGTGGCCCTTGAGGGTGGTTCTTTCCCTGCCTGTGACCAGGTCCCATAGTTTCACCGTCTGGTCCTCGCTCCCCGAAGCCAGGAGCTGGGAGTCGGGACTGAACGCTACAGAGGTGACAAACTTGCCGTGCTTGAACCTGGCCATCTCCCTCCCGGTCGAAACCTCGCACACTCTAACCGAATTGTCCCCACCTCCTGAGGCGAACAGCTTGCTATCCGGGCTAAAGGCCAGGGCTTTTACCCACCCATCGTGCCCCTTGAACGTGACCTTCGGTGCCCCTGTAGCTGTGTCCCACAAAGTCACCTCTCCTTTCCCGCTCCCCAACGCCAGTAGTCGCCCATCCGGGCTGAACGGCACGACCGACGCGGCGGAGACAGGGGCGGATGTCCCCTTTAGAACCCTGCCGGTGGACATTTCCCAAAGCCTCATTGTGCCTTTTTCATCCAGAGTAGCCAACTGCTTCCCGTCCGGGCTGAACGTCATGGCTCGAACATAACCTCGCTCGTGGTCGAGCATGGCCCTGGGATTCGAAGTCGGTCCAGGGCCCCCCTGTTTCCAGGCGGAGCGAATCCGGGCCTCTTGCATCCTAGAATCGATGGGCCAGATCTGACACCCTGGCAGGGCCCTCTTCAGGGCATCAATCCCCCTCAGAGTGGCCTTCAAAGGCACATGCAGCACCTGCAAACTCTTTAAACCATGCAGTTCTTTGAGCCCCGCGTCGGTCACGTCTGTGAGCCCGATGTTCAGCTCCTTCAGGTTGTTCAGTTCCTTCAGGTGCTTCATTCCCTCGTCTGTCACCTTGGTACTTAAACCACCAACTTTTAGGGCCCGAAGGCTTTTCATTTTCTTCAAATCGCCCAGACCCGCGTCCGTCACCAACGTGTTCTGCAAATCCAGGAACTGCAACCTGGTTAGGCGCTGGAGTTCTTTCATCTCCGCGTCGGTCACCTTGGTACCGGATAGGTCCAACTCCCGAAGGTTGCCAAGCTCCGTGATTTCTCTCAGCCCCGCGTCTGTAACATTGGTTAACCAGACGTCATTGCGGAAAAGCAGGCTCTGCAGGCTCTTTATCTCCTTGATGTCCTTCATACCCGCGTCCGTCACTTTCGTGCCCCAGAGGGCCAACCAACGCAAGTTTATTAACCCTTTGAGATCCCTCATCCCGGCGTCCGTGACATTGGTCTGACCCAGGTTCAGCTTCCGGAGGCTTGTGACTCCCTTCAACTCCTTCAGGCCCGCGTTGGTCACCTTGGTACCGGATAGGTCTAGACTCTTCAGCACTTTGAGCTTTTTAAGCTCACTCAAGCCCCCGTCCGTCACTGCGACGGCTCCGAGCCACCAAGGCCCGCCGAGAGTAAGATCTTCAAGACTGGCTATCTGGGCAACAGTCGCAAGGCCCGCATCGGTGACCGCAGTGCCCGAGAGATGCAATTCCCGCAGGCTTTTCAGCTCCTTGATTTCCTTCAACCCCGCGTCGGTCACCTTGGGCCCGAGTAGGGCCAACTTCTCCAGGCCCGTCAACTCTTTGATCTCTTTCATCCCAGCATCAGTTACCTGCGTGCCCCAAAGGGTCAGTGCCCGCAGGCCCTGTAGCCCCTTCAGTTCTTTCAGCCCCACGTCCGTGATTGGGTTCCCGCGGAGTTCCCAGGGGCCGCCAAGAGTTAACGCCTTCATGCTCGTCAGCTGCCTAATTCCCTTGAGCCCTGTATCCGTCACCAGCGCGCCAGCGAGGTCGAGCGAACCAAGTTGGTTCAATCCCTGGAGTTCCTCCAGCCCCACGCCCGTCACTGCCGTCGCGCTGAGACTCAGCGACTCAAGTTTCCTGAGCCCCTTCAGTTCCTTCATGCCCGCGTCGGTCACCCCCGTACCCATGAGGTTCAGAGAGCGCAGACTGGCGAGCGTTCCGATTTCCTTCAGGCTGGTGTCCGACACCATGGTTTGGCTGAGGTTCAGCTCCTCAAGGTTCACCAGCCCTCTGATTTCCCTTAACTTCTTGCTCGTCACCTTTGTCCCAGTAAGATCCAGCGTCCGCAGGCTGTGCAAGCTATTGAGTTCTTTGAGCGCCTGGTCGGTCAACGTGCTGGATTGGAGTTCCACATAAATCACTGGCTTCTGCGGGAGGTTCTCGTCTCGTCGAATCACCGCGCCCAGTCTCATCAACTCGGGATAGGTTCTCGCCTCCTCGGCTCGCGCCCCGATCGCGAGTGCCACCAGCACCAACACGGCCCCACAGTGTGTGTACATCGCACACCTCCGTTGCATTCACTTTCGCTCCAACATGTTTTCAAATGACTTCGAACGCTTGATTTTCCAAGGAGTTCGCACGATTGGCACGCTATCCGTTGCCTTTTTCCTTTGGGGAAGCCCAGGAAAAGAGGGCTGCCATGTCGCGCGAGCTCTGGCCTATATTTGACTGCACGGTCCGTGCCGTCAGCCGCGATTTTTCCCAGAAATACAAGCATATTCCCGGTTGGTTGTTGCTCGTGACTCTGCTCTGGGTCCCTTGCTGAGCGTCCGGTCTGCTGCTTGCGGCTGCGCTTCTTCTCCCGGACCAGCAGGGTGCCAGCCTCGAAGTCCACGTCAGCGACCTCCATCCGCAACAGCTCGCTTCGCCTGGCCCCCGTGTAGGCCGCCGTCGCCACCAGCGGATAGAGCCAGGGAACGGTGGCCTTTTCCTCGAGGTGCGCCAATAGCGGTTCGAACTCCCCCTTGCGGAGATAGAGGCAATCCCACAGCTCGACGGAGCTCCCGCCGGCGCGCACCCGGCGCTCGACCTCCTCCCAGGTCATGAACGGCGGCTGCTCGTCGGCCTTGGGGTACTGGAATCCTTTCGAGGGAAACGGCCCGTGCAGACACCCGTGGAGCACCCCCCCCAGTTCCAGGCGGCGCGCAGCGTGGCCATCTCCAACCGCAAGGTGGCGGGGCTGAGCGGCGTGGGGGCTGGCTTCTTTCTGCGGGGATCGCCCTGCTTGCGGCGCCGGGTGAGGTACTCCTGGAGAGTGGTGAGTGTGAGTTTCCGCAGGTCGAAGTCGGCGCCCAGGGTCCGCTCGAAGTGGCCCAGGTGCATCCGGGCCGTGGCCAGGCTGTTCTGCTCCATCGAGCCGCCCGAACGGGCCTCGAGGTAGCGCGTCTTGAAGTCGGCCAGCCGAACCGGCGCGTCCTTCGGCTCCTGCCCCGCCGGGCCGGGCGGGGGACTCGGCAGCCTGCCGCCGTGCTTGACGAACTCGACGACGCTGGCCCCGTCGGGAACGGACAGCGCTCCCTGGCCGAGGAGCATCAAGGTCTTCTCGACCCCGCCGCGCAGGGCGTTGGCGGTCGGGAGGTCGCTGGTCTCCAGCGAGTAGGAATATTTTCGGTTCGCGTACAGGAAAACGACGCGGTAGAGGTCTTGTTGCGGAGTTCGAGGGCCGCCACGGTTGACTCCTTCCGGGAAGGTCAACGTCACGCCAACGTGAGGCCCCGCATTTCCCCAAAATTTCCCCAAGGGGGTGGGGAAATACCAAAGGGCTTACGACATTATTCGTCGTAAGCCCTTTGGTATCAAGGTGCCGAAGAGAGGACTCGAACCCACTCCCTTGACGGGAACCAGCCCTGAAGCCAAGCGCGTCCAGGTTGGCATCACAGGGCATTAACATTGGATTTGCGTCGCAACCTTATTATTTTTAAGTCATTACGTCAAGAATAACCATCGCTCTACTGTAAGCATCCTGGTGTGATGTTGGCAATTGTGTTACCAAATTGTTACCAAGCTAATTGGTACGCCTTCCTGCCTTACAGTGCCGCTGTTCTGGTTGGCAGTTGGCTACACCCGGACAACCGGCACCAAGCTGGACTGGAGGCAGGTCGAATACCTACTACCATCTCCGTATTCGAGGCCGAGCGGTCAGATTACATGAACAATCCTGGCACCATCGCAGGTTTAGTCGTTTTCTAACGGGAGAAAGGGAAGTATCTCGGAAGGCTGACGTGGCTGGTATGGAGCGTGAGGACCGGCCCGGTCAGGTAGTGCTACCCGATGTGTCGTAGAGGTGGGGCGATTGCCCGCTACTGCCACCGCTTCCTGTTCACGCTGGTCCGGCGGGCGGTATCTCTGGGGCTTTGCAGCGTGGTCGTGTGTCCCCCCCCAGGGAGCACACTCAACACCACAAGAACGTACACCAGGTCATGGCTGTCCCAGATCCCGCCGGCCTGCCGGTGGCCTGATGGCAGGCGTGCCAATCGTGCCGCGGGGTTACCCTGGGGAAGCAGGCCTTGTCCGGGCTCGAAAGGACGACTTCGCGGGATGATACCCCCTTTGGCAGCGTCACCAGTTCTTCACGGGGCCCGCCCTGTTTCTCCGGGTCGGCCCGCAGAAAGCAATACGCCGGCCGGTACACGCAGACCCTGAGTTTCTTGCAGAAGCAGACCCCGGCGGATCGGCTCGTGTCGATGCCGTGCGTGTTGCGGAAATGGTTGGCCATCTCGTCCTAGGTCCGGTGGGCCCGGTCCAGCCCGCACGACGCCAGTCCGCCGATCACCCACCCTTTGGCTTCGTCAGCCGGGGACGCCGGCACCTTTAGGTGTGCTCCCTGGCCTTGTGGGGCCGCAACCCGTCCAGTCCGCCCTCCAGGTAGACGTTCAATCAGCGGGGCATGATCCGGGTGCTCACCTAGAGCGTCTCCGCGATCTCCCCAGGCCGCCGTCACCGCGCCGCCAACAGGACGATCGGGAGGCGGTCGCGGAACTTGCGGTCAGCCGTCACCAGGAATGCCGACTCCCGTGCGGCTCGCTCGGTGTCGGGGAAATGGATGCGGATCATCGGTGCTTCCTGCCGCCGAATAAGGGCGCGGAGGCTATCCTACGAACGCGACAGCCTCAGCGGCCCCGTGAATCAGTGCGCCGCGTCCCGACTTCGAGCTGCGCATCACGCCCTGCAGCATCAACGCCCGGCCTGGCTCGCTCGTGCCGGTCACCGTGCATGCTCTGCGCAAGGACGGATTCAATGGTGAGATTCAGCTGGCGCTGAAGTATGCTCCGCTGGATTTCTCGCTGGCGGGAGCGAAGATCCCGGCCAATCAGAGTGAGATCCGTCTGACCGTGCAGGTACCCTCGACGCCCCGCCCCAAACCGATTCAGATGGACGTCGAGGGGCGGGCGATCATCAACGGGGACAAGGTGGTCCGCCTCGCCACACCGGCCGAGGACATGATGCAGGCGTTCGCCTACCATCACCTGGTCCCGGCGAACCACCTGCTCGTAACGGTCAGCGCAGGGGCGCGATCGCGCTTCCCGGCCCGGCTGCTCGAGACCGGGCCCGTCAAGATTCGCCCAGGTGGTGCCGGAGTAGCGCACTTCGCCATTCCCAAGGGGGTGGCCGCCGACAAACTCCAGTTCCTCCTGAGCGAGCCACCCGAGGGCATCACCCTCAAGAACACCACCACCAATGGCGACGTGGTGATTCTGGTCCTTCAGGCCGACGCCGAGAAGGTGAAACCGGGCCTGAAGACCAACCTCATCGTGGAGGCGTATCCCGACGGGGGCAAAAAAGGCAAGACGACCCGTTTCCCGCTGGGCACGCTGCCAGCCATTCCCGTCGAGATGATCCGACCGCCCAGCCGATAATCGCGGCGGAGTGACTCCTCATTGGGGCCGGGCGAATCTACAATCACGGAGACTCGCCCGGCCCGCTTGTTGAGACCTTCCGATGCACCAGCCACTCCCCCGTCGTTCGTTCCTTGCCGCCTCGGCTGGCCTGGCCGCCTCGGCCGTCCTGGCGGACGAGGAGACACCGCCGGCTCCCACTCCACGGGGTTACAAGAAGGCCGTCAAGTACTACATGGTGCAGCCGGGCCAAGACGCCAAGGAGAAGTTCACCCTCGTCAAGGAACTGGGATTCGACGGCATTGAGCTGGACGCGCCGAACAACTTCAAGCTGGCCGACGTGCTGGAGGCCAGGAAGAAGACCGGCCTGGAGATTCCCGGCGTGGTCGATTCCGTCCACTGGAACGACACCCATCAGCTGGGCTCCCCCGATGCCAGCAGCCGCGCTCGTGGCGTCGAGGCGCTCAAGGGCGCCCTGCGTACCGCGCGCGACTACGGTGCCACCACCGTGCTGCTGGTGCCGGCCAACGTGACGAAGAAGGTCACCTACGCCGACGCCTACAAGCGCTCGCAGGAGGAGATCCGCAAGGTGCTTCCCCTGTGCAAGGAGCTGGGGGTGCGCATTGCTCTGGAGAATGTCTGGAACAACTTTTCGCCCTCGCCGCTGGAGCTGGAAGGCTACGTCGACGAGTTTGAGTCGGATCAGATCGGCGTCCATTTCGACGTGGGCAACATCGTCCTGTACGGCTGGCCCGAGCAGTGGGTGCGCGTGCTGGGCAAGCGGATCATCAAGCTGGACATCAAGGAGTTCAGCCGGTCGCGCTGTGACCGGGAGGGCCGTTACAAGGGGTTCGACGTGCCACTGTTGAAGGGCGACTGCGACTGGCCCGCGGTCATGAAGGCGCTGCGCGAGGTGGGCTACACCGGCTGGGGTACGGCCGAGATCGCCCCCGGCGACGAGAAGTACCTGGCCGGCGTGGCCCGCGACATGAACACCATCTTCGGGTACTAGAGAAGCCCCCTGGGTTCGACACGACGAGGATACCTTGAGCAACCCCCATCAGGCCAGTGGGCTGGAGCGTCGCGATCACGGCACCGTCAAGGTGCTGCGCATCAAGCTGCCGATGCTGCGCGACGATGCCGAAACCGAGGCGCTATTTCAGCAGGCCGAGCAGATTCTGGCGGGCGAGGGCCGCAACCGGCTGGTCCTCGACTGCGAGGAGGTGAAGTACCTGGCCAGCCGCGGACTGGGCCGGCTGGTGGGTTTGCTGAACCGCGCCCGCGCCGCTGGCGGCCGTCTGGTGCTGTGCGCGGTGCCACGTCCTCTGGAGGAACTGCTGCGCATCAGTCGGCTATCGCACCTGCTACTGAACTATCGCGACGTGGACGAGGCGGTGCGTTCATTCGGAGCAGTGGGCTAGCATCCCGGGAGGTTTTCAGTGCCGAAGGTGGGACTCTAACCCACACACCCGTGAGGATATCAGATTTTGAGTCTGACGCGTCTGCCATTCCGCCACTTCGGCTCTACGTCCAGTCTTCCGGGCGTCAGCGAGGCGTCAAGGTGCGGGTACACGGGACCGAGCAAACAGCGGAGGCCACGGACCCCGGGCAGAGAGAAGTGGTTACCGGAGGGGTTGGCTGGAAGATCATCATCATCGAGTGTTACTAGACCGATCCAGATTGGGGGTGTTGCGTGGAGCTTCCCCTGGTATCAGAGGCACGATCCGATCCTACCCTGGCGGTGGAAATCGCCGAGGACGAGAGGACGGGCTCAGGCTCGCACCATGCCTGGCAGTGGGTGGATGTCGGTCGCTGTCGGATTGTCGATGCGCGCACGGCCGCTGCAGGGGTCGATCTCGAGAAGCTGTTGCAGTCGCTTCCAACGGTAACGCGGGCGGGCGTGGTTCTGTATCGCCGAGGGGAAGAGGACCTGGCGACTCTTCTTTGGCCGCGTGGCGTGAAGCAACTTCACACCGTGCTCGGGGTCGTCAGCCAGACGGCCGACCGGGTGGAATTTCAAGCGTCGCACCTCGAAGAAATGGTCTCTCGACTGGAACGGGTGCAGGGGCTTCCGCCGGTCGAGGTGCCCGGGCCGCGCTATGCCATGGTCGAGATTGTTCGGCGCTGCAATCTCCGCTGTCCGGTCTGTCCCATCGGCAGCAAGCTGGCCGACAATTACCCCGACATGAAACTGACGACATTTCGCCACTTCCTGGATACCTACGCGCGGTCGCTGGTGTCGCTGCGGTTCGAGAACTACGGCGAGGCGATTCTGCATCCGCAGGTCGGCGACTTCATCCGCGCTGCCAGGGAGGCCGGCATCCCCCACGTCGCGCTGACGACCAATGGCAACTATCTTCCCGCCGAAGTGGCCGAGCAGGTGGTCGCCTCGGGGCTCGATGTGCTTCGCTTCTCCGTCGATACGTCAGATCAGGCCGCCTACCAGCAGTATCGAGTAGGTGGCCGCCTCGAACGAGTACTGGCCAACATGCGTCTGCTGGCCCAGGTGCGTGCGCGGGCTGGCGCCGACCGGCCGATGATCGAGGCGCAGGCTCTGCACATGAGCAGCACCGAACATGCGCTGGGACAGTTCGAGAGCGACCTGCGCGCCGCTGGCGCAGATCAAATTCGTTGGAAGACCTTCAATGTCTTCATGTCCGGATCGGCGCTGGGTGAACTGGGGAAGCAGTTCGCGCCGCGGACCGTCGGTTTGCGACGACACGAGGGCGACGACCCGCAGCCGGCGTCTCATTCCCAGGAGATGCAGCGTTGCCCCTGGCCGTGGGACAAGATTGTGGTGCTTGCCAGCGGCGCCATCGTGCCCTGCTGTCGCGACTACAACGGACAGCATGAACTGGGCCACATGGCCGGGCCGAGCCCGGCGCTCTGGAACACCGAGGCACGGCGCGCGTTCATGATTCGCTGGATCCTTCATCCACATACGATTCCCATGTGTACCACCTGCCCCACTGGGGTTCCGCGCCTGGGCCTGCGTCTGTTCGCCGTCCCGGAAGGCACGACACATGCGCGATAAGTTGCAGTCATCGATCAATCAGGTAAGGGGAGGTCCCGGCATGGCAGGCGAAGCACCGATCCGTGTCCTGGCACTGATTCCACCTATCGAACGCCACGTGGGCCACTGGGCCTGTTCCTCGCCGGGGCTGGACGTCCACCGGGTAATCATGGACGAGGACGCGGCAACACCGCGCATTCTCGAGGCGATGCAGGTGCATGGTCCGCAGGTAGTTGCCATCATCGGCAAGCAGGCGGGCCAGTATCTCGATCTGCTCGATCACCTGGCCGGGGGCGAGCCGCGCCTGGCTTCCCTTCCGCGCGTTTATCGCTGTCAGAACACGATGCTGACCCATCGGCTCAAGGGGCGCGCTCCAACCCGGCAGTTCCTGGCGTCGCTAAACGGTTGGTTCCGCTGCGCCTGCGACGAGCGGTTTTCGCTGGTACTGGTGCAGACGGTGGACGATGTGCCACTCATCCGCGAAGTGCTGGCGCCAACGCCGGTGGCCTTATGTCCGTTCGGCTATGATCCAGACCTCTTTGATCCAGATCTGCCCGAGCTGGATCGCGTTACGGATGTGGGATGCTATCTGACCTTGCGCGACGATCTGCGCCGGGTGCAGCTGGTCGAAACCGCGGAGGTCATCTGCCGGCGGCGAGGCTGGACGTTCCGCTTTCAGGAGGGCAAGTACTGGCACGACTATACGACGGCCATCCGCACCTCCCGCATCTGCCTGCATCGGTCCGATCAGTCCGAGGTGCCGTTCCGCATGGTGGAAACAACCATACTCGGCGCGGTGTTCCTGACCGACCCACTGCACTACCATGCGGAGACGTTCTTCGAGCTGGGCAGCGAGTATCTCACCTACCAGCCCGACCTGTCCGACCTGGAAGGCGTGCTGGAAGAACTGTTGACCAACGAGCGATACCTCCAGACAATCGCCCGGGCCGGCCAGCAGCGCGCCCGCAAGTACTCCTGGCCTTGCATCGCCGAAGAGTACGTCGTGCCGGCCCTCCGACATCTGCTCGACGGCGTAAAGAACCCTGTCTCTCTTTGACCCAACCTGTCCCCAGGTCGATATGGAACCGCCGCCCGTTACTATTCTTCTCTATCACGATGTGTTGCCAGCCGGCGCGCCGTGCTCGGCCGATCCGGGCCACATCCCGGCCGATCGGTTACGCACGCAGATGGAAGCCCTGCTGAACGCCGGCTTCACCTGCCTCGACCTGGCCACCGCCTTCGCACGCATCACATCTAAGAAGCAGCTGCAGACAGAACCAGCCTTCGCCGTCACCTTCGACGATGGATACGCCGGCCTGCACGCGCACTTGCCGGCGCTGGCCTCGTTCCTCCGGCCGACGGTGTTCCTGCTCACCGACCATGTGGGACAGTCGAACATGACGTGGAATACGCGCTCGCCTGAGGTACGGCAGCACCTGACGCTGGAGCAGATTCACGCCTTAGACCAGGCCGGCATCGACTTCGAGTTTCATGGGACCGATCATCACAACCTGTTGAAGTTCGACACAGACGAACTGGGCACCCGGTTCGAGCGCGGCTGTGAGTGGTTCCGGCGTTACCTGGGGCGCTCGCCTTCCTTCATCGCTTATCCGTATGGCTATTGTAGCTCAACGGTGAGCCAGGTCGCCTCGCGCTTCTTCGCTGGCGGCTTCTCCGTGACGCACGGCGATTGGTGGGGGCCTGAAACGCGCTACGCCATCAATCGCATCAGCGTTCCCTCGTACCTGAGCGGCGAGGACCTGCTAGCGGTGGTGCGCGCTGCACCCAGTCAACGCTGGTACGAACGCGAACGACGAGCCCCCTGGCGCGGCCAGCGACCTCAGCAGGTTTCCACCGGATCTTCCACATGAGCGATTTATTTGAAGATCCGAAAAGGGGAGAATACTCTGCTCCTGAGTCGCACCGGGTGCTGCTCTTCGGTCATCGCGCGTTTGCTGCTCAGGGGTTGGCACAGCGACTGAGCGAGCAGGGCTGCCAGGTGGTGTCGTTCAGCCGGGGCGTGGGGGGCCGAAAGCGGGATCTCCTCACCGGTCCTGTCAGCCAGTTACACGAGCATCCACATCTCGATGCGCGTTACGACACGGTAATCAACTACATCGTGCTGCGCGGCGAGAGCATTGAGCGGAATCTCGACTATCTACGTTCTTTATTGCGGCTGTGCGCCGAGCGTTCGGTCGGCCACCTCGTTCACATCTCCTCGCTGAGCGTCTACCAGGACACCGTGGCTTGCGTAACCGAGACAGCCGCCACGAAGACTGACTCCCGGCGGAGCGGTTCCTACGCGGCGCTGAAGGTGGCGGCCGAACTGTTTCTGCGGGAGCGGGCCCGGCCACCCCTCCGAGTCTCGTTCGTTCGGCCGGCGTACATTCTGGCACCGGACATGAGTGACCCGATCGGCAGTGTCGGTTTCAGGCTTCCAGGTCGGCGACTCCTGGTGCTGGGACCCGGGCAGATCCAGCGGCCATTGATTACTCGCAATGTCCTGAACCGGGCGGTGGCCACCCTCGTGGCCCGGCCCCCTGCCGAGGCGTTCGAGGTGTTGCTGCTTGTGGATCCGCAATCGCCTGGCCGCATCGACTACCTTCGCCATTGCGCGACGCTTCTTGGGCATGGCTGGCAAGCGGTCAGCTATCCTCGCCTGATCTGGGCGCCGGTCTACGGGGCGGCCCTACTAGCTCGCGACTGGCGACGGCCCTCGCTCTCGCGCGTGATGCGCACCATTCGTGAACGGCAACTTATCCAGACGTTCGATCCGCAGCGCACCGAGCGACGGCTGGGGTTTTCCTTGCAGGATGACTGGCGCAGCGCGCTGGGCTGATGAGCAACCGAGGAACCCATGCGGCTTGGACTCCTGGCCGACATCCACGAAAACGCTGCACTGCTGGCCGGCATGCTCGATCTCCTGACCCGCCAGGGAGTGGATCGCTTCGTGCTGCTTGGTGATGTGATCGAGGGGGGACCAGCCATCGCAGAGACGGTGCGTTTGCTCGACGCCGTGGGCGCGACTGGTGTCTGGGGCGGGCACGACTACCCGTTCTGCTGGGAACGTCCAGTGACACTCCGGCGTCAGTATGGTGAGAAGGTGCTGCGATTCGTCGCCCGGTTGCGCCCGCGCCTGGAGATCGCTGATTGCAGCTTCAGCCATGTCGATCCCTGGCTCGACGCCGAGAATCTAGCCGATCTGTCCTGCGGAGACGGGCCACCGGGTTCGCTCGGCCGTCTCGCGCGCTGTTTCCTTGCGGTGCCTCACCATGTGCTATTCCTGGGGCATTTTCATCGCTGGATGGCCGCCACCGAGCAGGGCGCGATCGACTGGAACGGGGAGCGTCCGCTTCACCTGAATTCAACCGGCCGCTACCTGGTGGTGGTGCACGCAGTCTGCCAGGGCTGGGGAGCCATCTACGATACCGAAAGTCTGAAGTTAACTCCGGTGAAACTGGTAGTGCCATGAATCACTCTGAGTCGAGGATGGATTTGTGACATCTTCATTGAAGTGGATTAATGACACTGAAGTGTTATCAGATGTGGTGGCCTTGCCCAAGGTGGACTTGCATGTGCATGGCGAAGGCGGTGCGCGGCTGGAACGTCTAGCGGCGCGACAAGAGGGGGAGCCCGAGCGCGACTGGCAGGCCTGGGCATACCACATGGCACAGGCCGCCCCGGGCGAGGCGCGATTGGCCTTCATGTCGGCGATGTCCGAGGAGCAGGAGCAGCGTCTGCGGGCGATGGACGCCGACCCAGACAGCTTTCTGGCTCGCTGTGTCGATCTGCTGACGGAAGGAGCCGTTGACGGAGCCATTCTGATCGAGGTGCTTCTGGGTAGCGGTGTCCTGCGCCGGCCGCACTTCATGGAGTTGTTTCGCGAGGCGGAACGCCGGGTGCAGCAGAACTTTCCGGCCCTTCATGCCGAGGCGCTTGTCTGCGTTACCCGGCCCGGCGGAGACGAGTGGCGTGAGGTGCTGTTCCCGGCCTGCCTGGCAGCTGCCCGGCAAGGATTGGCGGGAATCCACATCATCCCATACCCCTACTACGAGGCGGAGGCCGACTGGAGCGTGGTGCGGCCGTGGGTGGAACGCGCTCGGTCGGCCGGGCTGGGAATCGCCGTCCATGCGGGCGAGTTCTCATCCGCCAACCTCGCCTGCGCGCTTCACCTGCCTGGTGTATCCCGACTGGCTCATGCCATCCACGCCGCTCATGATCCTCACTTGCTGGATCAGATCGCCCGGGCAGGAATCACAATTGAGTGTTGCCTTACCTCCAATGTCCTGTTCGGCGCAATCCCTCGGTATGAGGATCACCCACTGCGCCGCTTCCTGGCGCATGGCATCTCCGTCACGCTCAACACCGACAACCCAGTCCATCTCGGCACCACTATTGGTCGCGAGTATGCCATCGCACATCAGTTCGGATTCTCACTGGCCGAGTTGCGACAGTTTACGCGGTCGGCGGTGCTCGCTTCCTTTGCTCCGCCGAAGCGGCGTGCTGCTCTGCTGGCGCGATTCGAGTCAGCCCATCCGCCTGGGTGTAATACTGAATGACTTTTCGGCGTACCTTTTGATAGTCCACCACGCCTTCCATTACCATCTGCTCGATGAACGCAAGTTGCTTCACCGGGTAAGGAAGCCCCGGCGGCGAAGCGATGGCGCGCATCTGGTCGGCTTGGGCATCGAAGGTGTACATGTGGTGCCGAACCCGGGCGGCGTCGGCAAGGTGGAAGGCGGTCACCCGGTGCAGATGGCCGCCCGGTGTACGAAAAAGATGGATGAACAGGATCAACCCAACACGGTCGAGTAACTCCCTGGAGATGCTCAGCGGCGATCCCTGAATGATGGCGGTCAGTTCTTCCAGGTCGTCGGCGTGTATGCACGAGGCGACCCGACGGTTGCCCCCAGCCAGGGACAGAAAGCGGCTGGCCTCCTCGCCCCAGAGGTAGCTGTACCATCCGCCCGTGCCTATCTCATGCGCGAGATAGCACGTCGGCCCTGCTGGTGGATGTAGATGTGCCGCATCGATGGCTTGCTTCCCCGGCAGCGTGATAATCGGCTCGCCTGGTGGGAGCAACTGCAGTAGCCCGGCCATCAGGGCTGTCTTGCCTGCACCAGATGTTTTGGCAGCGGTGAGCAACGAGGCGCCGCTCTCGATAGCCTGCAAGGCGTGGGCGGCCATCGCGCTGGTCAGGGTGCCGGCGCGGATCAAATCGATGATGCTGAGCGTCCGTCCCGATCGCTGGTTCAGTTCGTCGATGCAGCGTCGGTTGTGGCGTTCGAGGTGGGCCATGGATGCAAGCGCCAGTTCCAGGTAGAGAAAGAGGTTCAGCCGCGTTCCATCTGAAGGATGTGGATCTGCCCTGAAGCATCTCCAGCGACGAAGTACGGTGACTGGGCCGCACAGGCATAGAGGGGCGCATCACCGACAAAGCTGGTCAGGCGTTGCCCCGTTCGAAGGTCCCATTCTCGCAACGTGGCATCCTCCGCCACGGTGACGGCATGCCGACCACCGGCGCACCCGGCGACGGCATTGATGGGCCCAGTATGCGCGGCGATACTTTGCACTTTCTGCAGACTTGCCGTGTCCCACACATCCAGAGTGCCGTCTTCGAGTCCAGCCAGCAGCAACTGACAGTTTAATGTCATGGTCAGGCTGTTGGCCCAGGTTGATGAGGTTTTTTCTAGTGGCTGGTAGTGATGAAGGGAGAAATCCCACCACCATAGTCCGCCGTTGTACGTGGAGCACACTCCGCGCGTGCCTGTATGATCCAGGCACAGCGCGGTGATCCACCCCGCCTGGAGGTTTAGAGTGGAAGTAGGACGCGATGTGGCCAGGTCCCACCGTCGGATCGTCTGATCGCCCGAGACCGAGACGGCAACACGGCCATCGGTGGTTAGCGCCACCGAGGTGATCCAGCTTTCGTGACCCATCAACAGGGCCAGGCGGGCCCCTGTCTCGGTGTCCCACACGGCAAGTGTTGCATCGGCGCTGCCTGAGACGATGCGCTTGCTATCGGGAGTCATGGCCAGCGTGTGGACCGGGCTGCGATGGGCCTCAATCTGGCGAAGCACCTTTCCTGTGGCAACGTCCCACAGACGCAGAGAGCCATCTTCCGATCCGGAGACGGCCAGACGCGCATCGGGAGTCAGGGCCACAGCGTTGATCCAGCGACCATGACGGTCTGGTTGTCGGTCGGGACGTCCGCGGTCAAGGGCCCAGACGCGCAGGGTGCCATCGGACGAGGCGGAGATGGCTCGTCGTCCCTCGTTCATCAGCGCGACAGCATTGACCCAGCTGCCGTGGCCCTTCAGGGTGACCAGCAGCGTCCCGCTGGTCAGATCCCAGAGGCGTACTGTTTTGTCCTCGCCCCCGGTTAACGCCCGGCTGCCATCGGTGGAAATGGCCGTCGCCATCACCACGCCCTGATGGCCCTGGCAGATGCGTAGTAGCTGGCCAGTCTCCACCTCCCACAGGCGTAGCAAACCGTCGGACGAGGCCGTCACCGTGTGGCTGCCATCCGGCGTCGTCGCGACGGAAAGCAGTGTGGTACTGGAGACGACCATGGTGCGCAGCAGCCTGTGTTCGTTCAAGCACCATAACCGCAGGGTGCCGTCTGAAGAGGTCGAAAGCGCCTGGCGCCCCTTGCGTAGGAGAGCCACCGCGCGTACACCTCCTCGATGTCCTTCCAGGGTGGCGATCTCCTCGCCGGTGTTCAGGTCCCAGAGCTTCAAGGTCCGGTCGTCCGAGGCGGAGATCATTCTGACCCCATCGGGAGCCAGGGCCACGGCGCGTACGCCGTCGGTGTGGCCGCGAAACGTACGAAGGATGCGGCCTGACTCCAGGTCCCAGGCCAGCAAGGTGCCATCCGATGAGGCAGACACGGCGCACTGTCCATCCAGTGACACTGCCACGCCGCGGACGCGGGCTTGATGCGCAGTCAGGGTGCGCAGAAGTTGACCGGTCGCTAGGTCCCATAGTTTCAGGGTGCGGTCGGAGGAAGCCGACACTGCGCGGCGGCCATCGGACGTCAAGGCCACGGCCGCTACCCAGCCTTCGTGCCCGGAAAGTACGCGCACCTCGGGACCGGCGGGCCGATGCAGGCTTGCAAATACAGGACGCAGCCAGGGGGAGGAAGTGGCTGTAATGGATGAGGCCAGCAGACGTGCCACCGCGGGGTTGTCGGTCGGATCGAGCCGACCGTGCAGCTGGCTGGGAAGTTGGCCGGGGTCGATCGCCAGTGCCGGGCGACTCAGGCGCAGCGCCTCGTAGATCAGGCCAGCCGGATCGTCGTCGTCAGGTGTTGCGTGCGTGGTCAGGAACCTATCGATGCCGAACGAGGAGATCTGGGTGCGGAGCCAGGCATACTCATCCAGCTGCGCGGGCCAACCTTCCTTGAACTGGGCATCGGGAGCGGACATGCGAGGGTTTCCTTGCCTCAAAACTGCTCGAAGAACTGCGACAGCGTGATGGGCGGTTTGAGATGGCGATCGTAGGTTTCGTGCGGATCGTGTGGGCTGCGGTACATGTTGCAGGCCTGGCACACCGCGCCGAAGATGCCGTTGCTCTGCTCCTCGATCAGGCGAGCGTAGATCGGGTTGCGCGACGAGAAGATCTCACGCAACGTCTGGCGTTCCAGGTCGCCGATGACCAGCGTCGCCCCGGCATCCCGGCAGGCGCAAGCGTTGACCCGGCCATCAGGCAGGACAATGGTTTTGTAGAAGATCATCGTACATGGACCGCTGCGCGGCGGAGAAGGAAGGAACGTCACGTCCAGCGGTTCGACCTCTTCTTCGGCGATCAGGCCGCCCCAGTTGTAGTAGTGCTGCGGGAACTTCACCGGGACATTCCTGGCGCGAAGTGCCTCCAGCGCCTTCCGCAGACCTGGCGCGCAGGTGTTCTCTGTCATCCCGCTCTGCGAGCGTATGCGTACCTGTGTCCGCACCGGGGCGGGAGGTAACGTCCGCGCCAGGGTGAGCAGGTTCGTTAGGAGCGCTTCCCACACCCGATCCGTCGAACCCGTCGCCTGGATAAAGGATAACTCGTCGTGCCCGTAGACGCTGATGGACATGTACCGCAGCTTCTTCAGGCCGTTCAGCGCGGCGATGAACTCCCCCACCCCCAGTGTGAAGTTGGTGATGAACGAGTACGACTTCACGCCGGGATGTGCCTCCAGGTAGCGCAGTTTCTCCAGGAACTGCCGGTCGGTGAACACCTCGCCGATGAGTGGCGTTAACCCGAACGCCTCGAACCCTAACTCGCAGGCCTGGTCGATGACGGAGGCGAATCTTGCGTGCGACATCACCTGCCGGGGCAAGACCCCCTTGCGATAGGGACAGATCTGACAGCCCAGATTGCAGATGGTCGAGCAGGCGAGGTAGAGATGCTCGCGCGGGTGAGGTATGCGTGCGTCCCGAAGCGAGGGCATCATGAGTGGACTCTGTGCGGAAAATGGCGTGCGGCCCGGGGGAGACGTTTCCTCCGCGACGGGTATGCTAGGTAGCGAAGCGATCCCAGTCTCACGTCCGGTTGGCCTGTCGTCAGGAGACATCATGGGAACTCCAGCCAGTGCGGCGCGCGGGGGCGCAAGCGTTCCACTTTTTCAGCATCGCCTGGAGGGGCAGAACCTGCTGGTGTGCCCGACGGCGATTGACGAACTCATTCGTCTGGTAGCTCCCACCCGGCAGGAGATCATTCTTGAGATTGGCGCGGGGGCCGGCAACATCACCCTCCCCCTGGCGGAGCAGTGCGGGCACCTGATCGCAGTGGAAAAAGATGCTCTCCTGTATCTGCAACTGGTTGAGCGCTGCCAGGGGCTGCCCAACATCCAGCCGGTGTTCGCCGACTTCTTCCTGACGCACGAGCTGTGGTGGCCGGCCTTCCCGCAGTTTCCCGCCGTGGACAAGTTCGTGGCGAACCTGCCGTTCGGGTATGTCGAGGCGATCCTGGCCCGGCTGGCATTTGTGCGGTTTCGCTCCTTCGTCGCCATCATGGGCGAACGGCAGGTGTCGCGCGTGCGGACCTGCTTCCCCGAGCTGGCGGCCGCCTTCGTGATTGAGCGAAAACATCTGCTCGGCGATGACGCGTTCTATCCCTCGCCGAGCTTGCTGGCGCGGCACAAGAGCGCCAGCGACGTACATCTGTACGTCATCACGCCCGCCGGCGCATCCACCCCAAGATAAGGCTGGGCTCCCTGGCGCCCTCGTGCCGCTCCATGTGGTCATATGAACTCGCAAATGGGGGAAAAGGTCTGGGTCGCTCAACCTGGCACGGTCTGGGTGGCTGTCACAGCCTCGGGTGCAGCGCCTTGCCACAGGTGCCCGGGTAGACGGTTGCACTTCCGGCAGGGGTCGCCGACAGCCCCCTGGCCCGTGTGCCAGCGGCGGACCTGACGCAGCGCCTCGCCGTTCCACAGGCGGGCGAAATCGTCGTGGGCGGGTCCAAGCTTGACCACGTCTTGCGGATCCCAGCTGCACAGCCCAAACTGGCCATCGCCGGCCAGGAAGACTGAATCCCACGGGTGCGAGCAGCCCAGCGGAGTGAAGTCCAGCTCCTCGGTGGAGCGCACCACGGCGTGCTTATGAATCGTCTCGAGCTGGGGCAGCGAGTAGATCTTGCCGCGCTCCAGACGCCCGGGCATCATACGGAACTTCCGCTTGACCTTGACGTGTTCTACTCCCAGGTTGAAGGCCCACGCTCGCAGGGCGTCCAGCTCATCGACGGTCTCCTCCGTCACGATGAACTTGGCCTGAATCAGCGGATAGCGATGGCCGCCCTGCTCCTTTCGGCGTTTGAACAGTTCCACTGCTTGGACAACGCGGCGGAACGAGAACTCCTCGTCGTAGACATGGGTGCGCCGGGAGACCGCACCATCCAGGGCCACGGTGATCAGCGTCAGGTTGGCCTCCAGAATCGCATCCACGCACTGGTCGAGCACGGTGCCGTTGGTGTTGAGAAACACCGACACCCCCTTGCTGGTCGCATGGTTGATCATGGCAGGGGTGGCTGGGTTCAGGAGTGGCTCGCCCCAGCCACTGATACAGATGTTGGCGAGGCTGGGAACCAGCTGGTCGAACGCCTGCTGAAACGCGGTCAGCGAGAGATGTTCGCGACGGGTGATGAGCCCTCTGCCCGTGGGGCACATCGGGCAGGTCAGGTTGCAGCGTGGCGTGGCTTCCACATGGAGATGGACGGGCATTCCTGCACAGTATTCCGCGCGGGCGGCGAAGGATGTCTCCACCCGGTGGTAGTTGGCCACCTTCTGCTCGTACTGCTCGGGAGAGCACAACGGCCGAGTGTACTGCTGCAGTTCATCGAGTGAGAAACTTGGCATGGTCGAACCCGTGGTGCTGGTCGGCCTCGGCGCGCGACACCGGGTCGCGGCCCGCAGTTCAATGCAGTGACTCGAGAAACTCGGCCAGGGTCTGGAATGGCTCGGTGTGAAAGTTGTACGAGTAGTGCCACTGCTCGGTGGGCCGATGGCCAGAGCACTCCTGGCAGGGCGAGGCAAACCGGCCCAAGCACTGGTCAGTGATCAGACGCAGATAGGTCTCGTTGGTCAGCGAGTAGATCTCCTCGAACGACTGTCGCGACAGGTCGCCGATCACCAGCGCGGCGTTGCCGTCCTCGCTGTAGCAGGCGTTGAGACGCCCATCGGGCAGGACGGTGGGCTTGTAGAACAGCAGGGTGCAGGGCCCCTGCGGTGCCACCACCGGCTTGAGCCGGATGCCGAGCCCAGCCACGTCCGCGGGGGAGATCAGCCCACCCCAGTTCGAGTAGCGGTCGTGTGGCACGCGCACCTGGGCCTTCCGTGCCTGCAGCGCATCCAGCACGCGCCGCAGACGAGGATCGCACTCCGCCAGCGTGAATGCTCCGGTGGTGCGCAGTCGTAGCTCGACGCGCGCGGCGGACTCCCAGCTGTCGGCCAGCATCTCGAGATGTTGCAGTAGTTTATGGAAGAATCGCGGCGGTGCCTGGGTAATGCGAGTAAAGCTGTCCTCGTTGTGGCCATAAATGCTGATCTGCAGCGAGCGGAGCTTCTTCAGCTGCGCGAGCTGCGCGACGACGGCAGGGCTGGCGACAGTGAAGTTAGTGGTGAATGAGTAGCTGCTCACACCGGGGGTGACTTCCAGAAACATCAGCTTGCATAGGAAGTAAGGGTCCAGCAGCGCCTCGCCGAGCACAGGAGTCAACCCAAAGGTGGCGAAACCGAAGGCGCAGGCTTTCTCGATTACTCGGGTGAACAGCTCGTGAGGCATGAGCCGTTTGTCGAGCGTCGAGCGTGGGTAGGCACAAAAACGACATTTGAGGTTGCAGATGGTCGATGGGGCGATGTACAGACACTCGGTAAGGCGTGGAACGTGACGGGCTGCGTGGTCACCCAGTTGGTCGAGCATCGCTTCTAGCCGTTGCTGCCGTGTGGGGAGGCTGGCACGGACAGCGGGTGCTTCCAGACGCGGTTCAGCTGTCATGGGGGTGGCTCCCGGGTGGCAGTCGACCCAGATGCACCATCCCCGAGGGAGTAACCGTGCTGGGGCACTCGTCCTCGCAGGCGGGGCGCCAGAGACCCTGCTGGACCTCCGCACGCACCACGGCAATAGCCTCAACCAGGGTGTCGCCCTGGACAACTCGTCGCAGTGGATCGGTGCGCCGGGCGAGCAGACAGGGCGATAGCCGAAGGTCGGACGTGAGCCCCAAGATGGACGCGCCTTGCTCGCATTCACCTTCGAGACTACCCCAGAAGCCGATGGTGCGCAGAGGCAGCGAACCGCGTGCACGAAGACGGCCGACGCGCGCTTCCAGTTCCTGCAAGGCGGGTTCGGGAAACTGTTGGGCCTGGGCCCCGAAGCGGGTGGCGCCGAATAGCTGGCCCGCCTCGGTGCCGGCCAGGCCGATCACTTTGAACAGGGTAACGCTGCTGGCGTCCATGCGTTCGGCCAGTTCGTACACATGCTCGACGAACGAGAGGTTCTCCGCCCATACCGGACCGTGAAAGTCGATGTCGACGCCATGCTGGCGCAGCAGATTGCAGGAACGCAGGGTGCTGGCGTAAGCGCCCGCGTGTCGCACGAAAGCATCGTGGAATGCCTCGTCGCCATAGAGGCTGGTGCTGGCTTCGGCCAGGCCGGCCTCCACGAGCGCGGCAACGCGTTCCTCGGTCAGGCCGACCAGGTTGCTGTTGAGATCGACGCCGATGCCCACCTCGACGGCGGCGCGGACGATTTCCACCAGATCGGTGCGCAGTAGGGGTTCGCCACCGGTGAGAATCAGCTTGCGGCAGCCGGCCTGGCGCAGGGGCGCGAATAACTCGACCAGGCTGGCCAGCGAGGGGTCCTGCCGTTCGTTGGGGACAAAGCAATGGAGGCAGGCAATGTTGCAGCGGCGCGTCACCTCCAGGGCGATGCGAAACCCCTTCCCGGCGATGGCGCGGAACCGGCAGATGCGGTCATCGTTGCTACGAACCGACCCGGTGCTTGCACGTGGAGGCATCAGCACGAACTCCCAAAGCAGAAGGTGGGTTCGATCCGGGTGAGCGCCAGGCGCATCTCGGCCACCGCGCTGGCCAGGCCCACTTCTTCCGGTCGTGGCAGGTCCGGAAGCGCATCCCGGGTCAGTACGCAAGGGGTGAGCGTACCATCGGCCCGAATGCCGACGAGCGACTGTCCCTGTCGGCAGTGTTCGCGGCCTGGTCCGCCCATTAATGCCACGCAGCGCACGGGGATGCCGAACTCGCCAGCGCGGGCGCCGCTGAGGGCGAGATGCAGGCGCGCCAGGTCAGGCTCGGACACGACGGGACCGCTGTAGTGCATGCCATGACCGACCGGCAGCAGGCGCGAGATGGTGAACGACTTGAGCCCCATGGCGGCGGCCAGGCGGATCATCTCCTCGACATGGGGCAAATTCGCTGGCGTAACGCACATCGAGCCATCGACCAGGAGGCCGGCCTGCTGCAGGTGGGCCACGCCATCGCGAAGGCGGCGCAGAGCGCCGAGGCGGCCGTGCATCTGGTCATGGATCGCCTCGGGGCCTTCCAGTGCCACCGATGCCTCGGTCAGGCCGGCCTGGGCTAGCTCATCGGCCAGGCGCTGGGTCATGAACCACAGCGTGCTGTTCAGGTCGGTGCTGATGCCCATGCGGGCGACAAAGTGTGTCAGTTCGACCAACCCCTCGAACAGCAGGGGTTCGCCACCGGTGAGCAGCACCTTGTGCGCGCCGATTTCTCGCGCCTCGGCCAAAATGCGCTGCCACACGGCCAGGGGGAGATCGCTGCCCCGGACGTTGCCCGCGGCGCCGGCCAGGCAGTGATCACAAAGGAGCGTACAGCGCGAGGTCAGCCGACACACGACACGGACGCCGGGCCGGGTGCTGGGCCGAAAGCGGCAAGGATCGTGATCGTGAAAGCTGCGGGTGGACACCGAGGCGATCGACAGCGCGGACGTCATGACGGCAGCTCTCCTACGCGGGGTTTGCCGATCCAGGTACACAGGTAATCTTGATGGACGAGCCGGGAGTTGGGGACATGGAGTCGAAGCGCGGCAGGGGCCATCTCAACGACCTGGTCGCGCGGACAGTAGGGGTCGCGCCCGAACAGCGTGCGTTGCCGTTCGTGGTGCAACTTGGTCAGGTAGCTGCGCGCGGCACAACCGCCCCGGCACGCCTGGAGCATGGAGCAACCGCTGCATCCCTCGACGGCATCGGGGTTGGCGTTGCGCCGGCGAAACGACTGAAACGGGGCGGAGCGCACGATGTCGGCCAGGTCGTCAGTCAGCAGGTTTCCGAACTTGTACTCGTGGAGGTAGACGCAGGGGCTGACCGGAATCTCGCCGGTGGGGGTGATGCTGTGGATGCGGAAGCTCGACCGACCGCAGGGGCAGCCTTTGGCCTCTGGCAGGCGGAACACGGCCGACAGAGGTGGCTCGCCGACATCGACCGCGTCGCACAGGTCGCTGAGGGTGCGAAATCCCTCGAAGTACTGGCTGGCCGACAACTCGACGGAGACCTGACCGCTTTCAACCGGCTTGATGGGGTTGATGCGGACGTGGGCCTCGAAGCGTCGGGCCAACTCGACAAGCTCGTGCAGGTGGCGCGAGGTGAAGTTCCAGGCCATGCCACACATGATGATGGTGTGCGGGATGGCCCGGCGCTGGGCGATCTCCAGCGCGGCCAGGGCCAGGCCATACAGGTTGGTGCCGCGGTTGCGATTGTGTTCTTCGGCGTAGGGCGAGTCGAGACTGACATCAATGTCGTTGAGCAGCGCCACCGTCTGCGGCGCATGCTTTTCGAGGTAGGTCAGTGTGATGCCAGCCGTCGTCAGGCCGACGAGTATGCCCTTCTCCACGAGTTGTTCGATGATGTAGGGCAGCAGGCTGTCGCGCGGATTGAGCCCGTTGGTGAAGAGTGGTTCGTTGCCTCCCAGGTTCACTGTCTCAATCTCGTTCTCCGCCAGTTGCTGCACGATGCGATCCACCATCCACTTCTCCATGTCGCGCCCCTTGATGCGTGCGCTCATGGAGTAACAGTGCTGACACCGGTAGGGACAATCGTTGCCCAGCGTCCACCCGATGTTGCGAATGCGATACTCGCACTCCGGTAAGTCGGTGTGCTCGATGGGCGCCATCTGGCCCTGATAGTGTGACAGGGCGTTGATCATATGCAGATTCTGGGCTGTCATCGCAAACGATCCCCCCGCCCTGACGTGCGGCGTGCTGGGCCTTCCCCCACCAGGCAACCCCGGCGGGTTTTCGTGGGCGACCCTCCTCCGGATGGCTATACGCCCGCGTGCAGCGCATCTTGCATGGGTAATCGGATGCACTGACGGCAGAGAGAGTGGAAGGCGGCGACCCAGCGAACGGATAACCTCGCCAGGCAGTGTACGGCCTGCATCAAGCCGCGCCAATCAGCCATCACGCGGAAATCGAGACAATTCCGTCGCAAGGTGTGAGCCCATGGAAGGCGATCGCACTAGTGGGTCAGTTGCCTGGCTTATGGCCATAATACCTGCGTCGGAGCGGTTGCCGAGTGCAGGCACCCGAGCCGCCTACCGCATGCCGACGCTCCCGTTCGCGCTTCCTCCGTGCGGCACGCTTCCCGCCCCACACGAACGGCGTCGGTGCCGCGTTCCAGTGGCGCGCGACCGCTGTGAACTGGTCGATCACCTCGGCCGGGCTCGTCGGGTGTTGCCCCTCCAGCGCGCTGCTTCTGCACCCGCTGGATGCTCTCGGCCATGTTCAGCCACGAGCCGCCCAGCGGAGTGAACAGTGGCAGGATGCCGTGGGCGAACAGCCACAACACAAACGCCGGCGTCTTGTAACCGGCCAGATTGTCCAGACCAGCAGCACCCGTAAAGGCGGCATCTGCTCCGGCAGCGTGATCGGTAGGAGGAGCCCCGGCTGCCACCGCAACCATGCGGCCCGCGATGCATCCGCCGTCGGCGCCGCGGCCGGCAATTCGGCGAGGATCTCGGTCAGCTCCCGCTTCGCCCAGGGGTGCAGGATCGCGTTGGTGACGGAGGTCGCGCCCTCGACCCGCACCCGGCCGTCCGCCGGCCGGAACAGGGTCAGGACCTTGGCCGTGCCGTTGCGGACGTACTCGTGCGGCTGACGGTCCGGCTGCCCCCGCGGCTGCCAGGAGGCTCCGGCATGCGGGGCCGTCTGGAAGGGACCGGCCTCGTCCTCGCACCAGACGGCCAGGCCCAGCGACGCGCCACACGTGTAGGCGTCCTCGATCAATGTTTTTTGGGAGCGGCGTCCGGGTCGGTCACCGTCACGACGCCCGCCTGGCGGCGGCGCACCGCCGCGCCGGTGGGGCACCAAGAGCGGGTCCGCTGGAAGGTGTAGCACGCCTCGCGGAGTACCCGCCAGATGGTGAAGGTGGAGACGGTGGGTAGCCCGTCGGACGCGGCACGAAGGGAGCGCCGCAAGGTCGCGAGCGACCAGGTCGCCGTGCCGTCGGTTTCGGGGAGCGGGGGGCGAGCGGCCTCGCGAAGGATGCGGGCGCGGGCGTCGCCCTCGTAGATCCGGACGCGGCCGCCGCCGTGGCGGGGCTCGAGGGCCGCGAGTCCCTCGCAGTTAAAGCGGCCGACCAGGTGGGAGACGGCATCGCCGCTTTTGCGACCGGCCGCGCGGGCGGCCGTCTGGTAGTCAGCACCGTCGGCGACCGCCAGAAGCAGGACGGCCCGGGCGACGCGGACGGCGGGTGCGGCGGAGGACCGCCCCAGGCGGGTGAGGTGGCGCCATTCGTCGGGGGTGAGTTCGCGGAGCGGGTCCTTGCGGCGGCGTGTCATGGTCTCTCCTGAGTGAGCAGCTGACTTGCAGCTGTACCCAGGATACAGTGGGAGCGATTATGGCCACCTGCAAGGCAACTGACCCACTAGCACCACACCAGCACGATCCTCGCATCCTCCGGCAACGCCAGTAAGAACGCCAGCACCGCCCGGTTCCCTTCCCTGATGTCAGCAGGCACTTCCATCCGCCGCAGGTTGGTTGGCGTGGTGAAGGTCAGAAGCTGGCCATATCGATCCGCCTCCGCCCATACAAGACCTACAGCGTCGTATACTCCCACACGAAGCCCAGGCGCCAGCAAACGCCCGAGGCAGGGCAAGGCGTCGGGAGCCAAGCGTGAGAACAAGGCAAGGTCCCTCTCGAAACGCAACGTAGCTGTCGCGAGGAACTCGTTGCGGATCTCGCGGTAACTGGTTGCCAGGCCTTTGAGGTCGATGCCCATCGTGCGTTTCATGCGTTTGTGTATGGCCTGGGCATGATAGCAGACCGATGAGGGGGCCAATCCGGCTGATCGAGGTGCAAGACGTGGGGAAGATGGCGAGGAACGCATGGTTTTTCGGCCTTCACCGCAAGGTCGCCACTCACTCCAGAGGTATCCTCGCCATTCGTGCCTTCACCTGGGCAGTGGAAACCCTGAGGTCGGGATCGGAAGGCCGGAGCCTCTCCTGCCGATCAGGCCAGCGTGGCACGATACTGCTTGTCCAGGTCGCCGAGCAGGCGGAACACTCCCGAGGCCGATCCGGTGAAGGTCGCCAGGCTACCGCCAGACGTCGGCACGGTCAGCGAACCGCTCCACTGCTGCCCGGTGGCGTCGTAGGTCACCTCGAAGCGAGAGCCGGCGGGCAGCCGGTTGGTTTGAGGGCTGCCGGGGGCCTTGTCTTTCGCCTTCTGGGCCTCCCCGGCCTTCCTCTGCTCCTTCTGTGCCTTCCGTAACTGGGCTGCCTGCAACTCATCCTGCTGCCTGCGTTCACGGCACGCCTTGCAGTCCCGGCCCATCGCCTTCTTGCGGCGGCCATCGCGGAAGCGGTCCTTGCCCTCGGGGAGCAGGCCGAACTTCTCGACGTGGCCGCACCGCACCACAATGTCCTCGAACCGGGCGAACGGCACGAAAGGCCCCGGTCTCCTGCGGGACGTTCCTGGCCTGCCCTCACCTGCCTCGCTCATCGACCGATCTCCGGAATCTGGCTCCGGGCGACTCCCTCGACGTACACGGCCTCGCCACCTCATGATCCCAGCCGTCGCCAGCACGTCAAGCCCGCCGCAGGATTCGCGAACTGCTATCCTGACTTCTGGTATTCGTGGCGGCAAGGGGTACTCGATGAAGCGTGTGATGGTCGTCGGTCCAAGCAGAGCGGGCAAGGACACGGCCTGCGAGTACCTGGCCAGGGTCACGAGCCTGCGATTTGCCGGCACGACCAGCCACTACCTGGCCCTGTATGTCGCGGCCCGCCTGGGCGTCTCAGTACGGGAGGCGTACCGCAGCAGGCACGCCAACAGGAACCTCTGGCACCGGGTGGGCAACGAAATCCGCAGGCTCGACCCCGGTCTTCTCGTTCGCGAGTCGCTCCGCCACGCCGAGATCACCGGCGGCGTGCGGGGCATCGAGGAGATCCAGGCGTGCCGCCGGGAGCGTCTGGTCGATGTCATCGTCTGGATCGACAACGCCCGTGTGCCCGCGAGTTCCAGGATCACCTTCGGCCCGGCAGACTGCGATGCGGTAGTGCCCAACAACGGCACCCTGGAGGAGTTCCATGACAGCCTGGTCCTCTGGGCACTCTCGGCCGGACTGCCCATGATATGCTTAAGAGGATCAACTCAGCCATTCCGTCCGGTTTGCAACCGTTGCAATGTCCGCCAGTCGCAAGCAACCAGGGAAGGGGTGTGTCCACCGAAGTAGGCATCAAATCGCCATGAGGTGCCAGAACTCACTCCACTCGGGTGAGTCGGCCATGGCCATGAGCTCCACGAAAGGCCCGATGTGCTCGACCAGCCACCGGGCCGACCCACGTTTCATGCGCACGTTGACCCGCTGTTTGATCGTCCCCTCCACCAGCCCGCTGCCTATCGCCTGCCCGCGGAGCAGCCTCACCGCGTAGCCCAGCCGCTCCCGGTGACTGCAGAAGTAGTTCAGCACCTTCGCCGCTTCCTCCCCTCCCCTCCACTGGCACCCCTGCGCGGTGCCATCCTCCGCCTCGGAGCCGTCAGCCCTGCCCGTGGCCGGGCGGCTCAAAGCCTCGCACACGCCGTCGTAGCCGTCCGCCACCAGCTTCCCCCGCGCCTCGTCCAGCCAGCGCTCCATCCGAGGCGTCCCCAGCCCAAACTCCTCCCGCCCGGCGTCGGCCAGCTTCTCGACGCCGTGGTACACGTCGAGCAGCTGCGCCGCGCCGGCGAACTGCTGGTCGGCCAGGTTCCAGATCCACTCCGCCCCGTCACCTAGCACGCTCAGCCCCGCGGTCAGCCGCGCCGAGACGTCCACCACCCCCAGACGCTCCGCCTCGGCCTTGCACCTCGGGCCAAACGCCAGCGTCTCCTCCACCTCCGCTACCACCGAGCGGACGCTGGGAGCCGGAAGGTCGCGCTGCTCATAGTCCATGGACGTGCTAGCAGGCTGCGGAAAAACTGCTTGTTCAAGCGGTTTTGGGTCCTTTTCGTCGCTGACCCTTACTCACTTAAGATCTTTCAGCCCCGCCGCGTTTCCACCACTGTCTTGCTTATGCGGGCTTCAGTGTCCGCAACCGCACCAGGTTGTACGCCGCGGCCCCGATCTGCAACATCTGCTCGAGTTTCCACCGGCCCACCCATCGGCTCCGGCCCAGTTTCGCCACCGACTTCAACCATCCGAATCCCTCCTCCAACTTCTTGCGGCACCGCTGACTGAGCTTGTACGCCCGACCTCGCATCCTCCGCCGCATGCGTCGCCGCGCCCGGATGCCGGGAATCCGTTTGTTCTGACCCGGCGGCACGGTTCGCGGGTCGACCGGGTCTTTCACCAGCGGCACGTGCGGTTCCACCCCCATCCATTCCACCACCCGCAGGAACTCGCCGTCGTCGAAGCCCTTGTCCGCCCCCAGCGTCACTGGCTTGACCCCATGGGTGGCGTGCAGATCGAGCAGCATGTTGACCGCCGCGGTGCGTTCCGCCGTGCCACTGGCCTCCGTCGCCTGGACAGTCACGATCAACCCGTGCCGGTTCTCGGCGAGCACGTGCCCCATGTGCGAGAGCTTGGCCTCCTGACCGTTGGACTTGCGGTAGAGCTTTGCCTCCGGATCGGTCGTGCTCTGATGGGTCTCATTGCTTCGCTTCTGGCCGTGGAAATCCACGGCGGCATTGCGGGGCTTGAAGCCGTTGACGTCGCCCGAGGTGTCGTCCGTACTGTTCTTCGGCCGAAAGCTCTTGGCACTCGCCAGACTCTCGATGAGCGTGCCGTCGACGCTGAAGTGCTCGCTGCACAAGCCGGCCGTCATCGCCTCGGCCACCACCGCGTCGAAAAACGACTGCGTCAGAAGATGCTCGTCGAGCCGCGGGCGGTTCTTGCCGAAGCTGGTGGCGTCGAAGGCGTCGTCGCTGGGCTGCAGGTCCAAAAACCACCGGAACAGCAGATCGGTGTCGATGCGTTCACACAACTGCCGTTCGCTGCGGATTGAATACAGGCACTGCAGCAGCAACGCCTTGAGCAGGCGTTCGGGCGGGATGCTCGGCCGTCCGGTGGCGCTGTACGCAGCGGCGAAGCGATCGCTCATGCCGGCGAGGATGCGGTCGGTGCGGCGTTTGATGTCCCGCAGCGGGTGGTCGGGCCGGATGCGGTCCTCGACGCAGAAGGTGTGAAACAAGGGCGGCTGCTCGTCAACGGTGCCACGCATGGGAACTCTCCGCGGTTGCCAAGAGTGTAGCGCATCCGACACCGCTTGCAACAAGTGTTTTTCCGCGGCCTGCTAGTAGTTCATTGCAGCTGAATCTCGGCGTCCCTACCCTATTGCTGACCCCGGTCAGGAGGACAGCGATGCCCCCGGCGAGCAAGGTAGTGGTGCGGCTGATGGACGACCAGCGGGACACCCTTGGCCGGCTCCTCCGGACCGGCAGCCACCCGGCGGCGATGCGGCGACGGGCGGCCATCCTGCTCCGGGCCGACGCCGACGGCCCGGACGGCTGGACCGACGAGGAGATCGCCGACCACCTGGAGACCACCCGGATCACCGTCCAGCGGGTCCGCCAGCAGTTCGCCGCCGAGGGGCTCGACGCCACCCTCCACCGGAAGAGGCCGACCGGCCGCCAGTACCGCAAGCTCGACGGGGCGGCCGAGGCCAAGTTGGTAGCCGTCGCCTGCTCCGAGCCGCCGGCCGGGCACGCCCGGTGGACCATGAAGCTGCTCGCCGACAAGCTGGTCGAGTTGGAGGTGGTCGAGAGCATCGACCCGGCGACCGTCTGGCGGACGCTTCAAAAAACGACCTCAAGCCGTGGCTCAAGCAGCAGTGGGTCATCCCGCCCAAGGCGGGCGGGTCGTTCGTCGCGGCCATGGAGGACGTGATCGCGGTGTACCATCGGCCCCACGACGCCAACCACCCGGTGGTGTGCGTGGACGAGGGCGGCAAGCAGTTGATCGGGGACGTCCGGGAGCCGCTGCCGGTGCGGCCCGGGAGCCCGGCCAAGGAGGACAGCGAGTACGAGCGGCACGGGACCGCCAACCTGTTCCTGGCGTTCGAGCCGCTCGCCGGGCGGCGGGTGGCCGAGGTCACCGACCGACGGACGGCGATCGACTTCGCGAAGTTTCTCAAGCGGCTACTCGATTAGGTGTACCCCAAGGCGTCGCGGGTGGTGCTGGTGACGGACCACCTGAACACCCACTGCCCCGGGTCGCTATACGAGGCGTTCGAGCCGGCCGAGGCCGGGCGACTGGCGGCCCGCCTCGAGTGGCACTACACCCCGAAGCACGGCAGTTGGCTGAACATGGCCGAGATCGAACTGAGTGTGTTGGCCCGCCAGTGCCTCGACCGCCGCCTCCCGGACCGAGCGACCCTGGCCCGGGAGGTGTCGGCGTGGGAGGCGAAGCGGAACGCCGCCGGGGTGAAAGCCCAGTGGCAGTTCACGACCGCCGACGCCCGGGTGAGGCTGAAGAGGCTCTACCCTACGATTCAGGTGCAATGAACTACTAGTGTTCCGCCACACCTGAGTTAACGGGTTCGAGGGCCGGGTACAAGCGCTTCAGTTTGGTTCGCGCGTCGGCCGTCGTGAGCTGCCAATCGACCTTCACCGCCGCGTCGTTGCGAGCACGTTCCCAGGCCGCCACTTCCTGCGCCAGCGTCGCCATGTCGGGGATCCGGCGGTCGAGGCACTGGCGGGCCAGCACCGATAGCTCGATCTCCGCCATGTTCAGCCACGACCCGTGCTTGGGGGTATACACGAACTCCAGCCGGCCGATCAGCCGCCGCGCCTCCTCGGGCGCGAACACCTCGTACTGGACCGCCGGCTTGTGCGTCGACAGGTTGTCCACGACCAGCGTGACCCGCTCGGCCGCCGGGTACCACTCGTCCGCGATCCGCTTCAGCAGGCGGGCGAAGTCGGCCTTCGTCTTCCGCTCCGTCACCTCCACCCGCCGCACCCCGGCCAGCGGCTCGAACGCGACGAACAGGTTCGCGGTGCCGTTGCGGGTGTACTCGTAATCCTGCTTCGCCGGGCGCCTCAGACGCACCGGCAGCGGCTCCCGAACGTCCCCGATCAGCTGCTTCCCGCCCTCGTCGGCGCACACCACCGGGCGCTCGGATCGTAGGGCTTGCCGTACACGCCGAGCACGCCCTCCATCGAGCACACGAACTCGGCATTGGCCTTCGGCGGGATCACCCACTGCTGCCAGAGCCACGGCTTCAGGACATTTTTTTGAGCACCCGGCGCACGGTCTCGTCGCTCACGGCGTCGACGATCTGCAGCTCGACCAGCCGGTCGGCCAGCATCTTCAGGGTCCACCGGCCCTTGCCCTCGGGCGGTGCGGAGCAGGCGAGGGCGACGAGTTTGGCCTCCTGCGTCCCGTCGAGCTTGCGGTACTGGCGGCCGGTCGGCTTCTTGCGGTGGACGGCCGCGTCGAAGCCATCCCGCGCGAACCGCTTGCGGACCCAGGCGACGGTGCCGGCCGAGCACTCGACCGCCTCGGCGATCCGCTCGTCGGACCAACCCGGGCCACCGTCGGCCGCATCAGCCTTGAGCAGGACGCGGGCGTGGAGGAGCGCCGCCGCGGCGTGCCGTCCGGCGGCAATCATCTGCTCCAGTTGGGCCCGCTGGTCGGCGGTCAGACGGACGACGAACTTGTCCTTTACGGCCACGGGGCACCTCCTTCGGCTGATAAGGAGATGCTAGGGGAAAACCAACAACTCAGGTGTGGCGGAACACTAGTTTGGTAAAAATGCGAATGATGATTGCGAAGCCGCTCGACATCATCGGGCGGCTTATTCTTTGGCATCATGCGGACGGCGACGAAGACCGCACCAAGTTGGCGGCGGCAAGTTCGCGGACGGCACGAATCGGAATGCGACGGCTTCGACCGATACGCACGGTGGGCAGCACGCCGTCATTTATTTGCCGGTAAATAAGCGACCGACTGACGCACAAGAAACGAGCCGCTTCCGAGATGCGTTGCAACCCCTCGTCAATAAGCTCGCAGTTCAAGGATGTGTTCATGGTGGACCTCCTGCGTAAATAGGAGTGTCCGATTGTTTTTTCTGAATTGGCGAGCAGAAAACTCTTCGGGCGGCGATTCACTGTCAAAAGAATGGATCAAGTAAGCCCCATTCCAACTCTCCCACATATCTACTACAAAAGACGGTAAGCCACTGCTCCGTAGGGATTTTCCGAGTGAACACATAAACGAAGAAACCGGGTCAATGCCTATGATGGCAGACCCGGTTAGGTGTACTTTTCAGGGGAATGCTTGCAGAATTGTTGGATTAAAAACTATGCAACAAGATTGCATCTGAATGACAAAATCAAGCCTATTCTTGATTCAAGATAGAAGAAGAGCAGAGGGACTGAAGGGGCTACGGTGGGACTCCACTCATGCCTCGCCTTGGCCCATGTTGCCTACCGCTGAGATCGAAGCTAAAAGAACGAAAGCCCAACCCAGGGAACTGCTGATACCGCTCCTTTTTTCGAGAAGTCGGCCAACGGACTGTTCCACGGCTGTCGCATCGACGGTACGCTCCTGTTACTTTCGGAGTGAAGGTTCCGTTGCAGTCAACCGTAGCAACCCAAAATAGGCTGGGTTCCACGCCGGAGTGTCGGCGACCAGCCAAGGGCTAGAGACGTGACTTGGCACTCGGGAGATGGGTTTCGGATAGGTCGCAACGTTCAGAAAGAACTCTCCATTTGCCGCAGGCTTCACGTCGAGGTCGGACCACGGCACACGGATTTCCATTCTCATCTGCTTGTCGTCACCACTCAATTTCATTCGACTTCCAGAGGTCCGACCCTTGACCGCTTCGAGGCCACCGTCTTTCCCCTGCCGATAAAACGTCGGCCCAGCAGACCCGTCGCGGTTGCAATACAGCGATAACTGAAACCCACTGCGAGCCATGTCCGTCAGCGACACTTCGATTCCGGCCGATGCGTGTTCCCTCGGCTGCTCGACGGAGAGGTATAGTGCATCGGGTGTCCAGGCATACCGAATTGCGGTCGTATCATCGTTCGCGGCTTCGATCCCCATCGGAACCAAGCGGTGCATTCTCGCCGCTTTCCAGGTCGGATCATCGAGTTTGCCGTCTAGAACGATTTCGCCTTCCTTCGCAGACACAGCTTCGGAGACCCAATCCGAATCCTCGCCCTTCGCACGCTCGATAACTCGAAGACCACGTTCGACGATCGGGGTCGCCTGCTTGATCCCTTCGGCGTCAAATGTCGCAGCGAGGTAGCGTTGCCAATCTTGCCGGTGGCGTTTGACGACGACGTTTCGCTCCGGCAGTTTGGCGGCGGTATTCGGATCATAACGTTTGACGCTCTCGTGTGTCCACAAATACGCGGAATCGACGACCAACCGCTCGCGGGCGAGCCGAGTGAGAATCGCTCGGTCGCCCTTCGCCAAACGCACCGCATCATCGAGGTGCCGATACGCCGTTGCGAAAAACTCCGCGTCACAAAGGTGTTTCAACCAGATATGACGCTGCACATCGACAATCCGAATCGGAGTCTTGGCCTGTCGTTCGGCGATCCAGTCGTGCAACTTGTGCATCGGTTCGGACGCTGGGCCGAAATAGCCCCGGCAGAATGTCGCAATCAACAGCCTAGGTTCGCGGTTCGGATCGTCGAGTAGTTTCATGCCCACCCAAGTTTGCAGCGTCATGAAGCTCTGAAGGTCAAAGCTTTGGGGATGTGGATCGAATCCCGCGCCGAGAAAATCTTCGCACTCGACTGTGACATATCGCACGCCGTTTCGGTGAAATAGTTGCAAGTCGGAACGGATCGCGGGGGTGTTGACAGAGGGCGCGAACAAACCCGGAGCGTGCAGCGGGAAAACTCGCCAGTAGTCCCAAACGGCGGTAGTTGGTGCGGTCTTCGCCCAGCCGTCAAAAATCGCTTTAGGCCGACGGTTCAGTGGGTCTGTAAGCGGTCGAGTCGGGTCGGAGAAGCCGTAGTTGTCGATATAACGGACGACGACGTTCGGCTCGGGTCGGATCGACTTGGGCGGTTGCAGCGTGTAGTTGTAGGCGTCGGTCAGCACCCGCACGTCGGGGAACTCGTCGCGCAGTCCGCGAGCGACCACGTTCACATATTCGAGTAGAAGGCCGGCTTGCGAACCTTCTCGTTCGCTGACCGCCTTGCACTTTGGGCACAAACACAGGTCCGTAGTGTTGTCGTTTTGCGATAGAACCAGATAACGCGTTGGAGCACGGCCGTCCTTCCTCGCCTCGGCCGCGTCGTAGCGAAGTGCCTTCTTCGCACGTTCCACCGTAATACGTCTCACTTCGTCGTTCGTCACGCAAAGTTGAATCCAAAGCACATCGGAACCTTTGTCGTCCGTCATCCGCTTGCCGTCGGCATCCATCGAAAAGTATTCGGGATGGTCCTTGGCGAATTCCTTGGCGGAGATGAACTTTCCGAACGTGTGAACCCCGTCGGGCACATGCCGAGCCACGTCGCCTTCACCAAGCGAGCCATATAGGTTGTTTTTGTTCCAAACATGGAAAAGACGCACATTCTCGGGCGATGTCGCAGGGTGTCCATATGGGAAGCCGGTAAACAGCGTACGGACCTCGAAGGCGGGCTTGCCGCTGCGATTGATAGCGGGCAGCGACAGGTTCGGTGTCTTCGGCACCACGGACGCGAAGGGATCGAATCGGTAGACGCCCACATTCGTTTCAAGAAACTCGCAGACCCCGTAGAACAAACCACGCGGTCGACCACCAGCGATGAGCAACGTGTCGGCAGTTGTCCGAATCGCCCACTCTTCCGGGGCCAAGGCGGAGGATTGTCCTATGCGAATTTGCGACCGGGGCAAATCTTTGGCGTCGGCTGAACGGACGGGAATACGCGCCCCGGTCACGTTCTCCAAAGTGTCCGATAACAACTTTGCGGCCGTACTTTCCTCGGCGGTAGGCGTCACAGGCGTCACGATCACGAACGGACTTTTCCCCGCATCAGCAATCCGCAATTGACCCTCCATTTGAAAGGCGTCCGCAACGAGTCCTTGCCGTATCGCTGCCGTCAACGCCTTCTCTACTCCCGTTGTGACGAACGACCAATCGCCGAGTTCATACCCGCCCTCAGCGAACGCCGCGTCGGTAGGGATGTAGACCGGGCCGTAGTCGCCATAACCGAGCGTGATTACGAACGACTCGGGCCGCAATTTCTGTGCGGCCAGTTGGTATTCGATGAACGGTTCGCCGGGCAGCAAGGCGATCACGGCTCCCCCGAAGTCGAGGACAGGCAGATCGAGTTGGTGTTTCGCTGCACAGCGTTTACGCCAACTCAGCGCGTACGCGGCCCGCACCCGTTCGTCGAAACGAGTCTTGTCACTGTTGAGGATCGCTTCGAGTTTGTCCGTGGCGAACATTTCCGTCGTCTTCGGTTCCAACGTGTAGGGAACCGAGCGAAAACTTACCTGTTCGATGTCCAGTTTCTTCGTGTTCTTCCAAGCCGCCTTCCATGCCTTGTAGAGCCTCTCCGTCAACTCTTCGCGGTCTTCCGGTTCACCACGGTTGTACTTTCCCGGTGCGAGATTCCCGCCGCAGCCGTTGGCAAAGAAGTGCATCACGCCGGGTTCGTCTCGCTGCCGTAGTCGCCGCGCTAGACCAACGAAATCCGCCGAGACGTTTCCCTTCCCGTAGAAACTCATGGGGTGCGTAGCGTAGACGCTCAACGAAGCGATCGCCATTTCGCCGTTCCAAAAGCTGATCGTTTTGAGCCAGGGGTCGATCAAACCTTCCGGTGCTTCCTTCGCCTTCGGATCAGTCATCGCGCTGCCGCGCCACAGTTCAATCTTTCCGTCCTTGCCGATGATTCGCCGATTCGAGGCGATCTTCTCGACCTTCGCTTCGCCGGTTCCAATGTGGGATACGGGCTTGGCGTCTTTCAGCCCCCGTTTCAGCGTGTCGGCCACGCGAGCCAAGGTTTTTGCGTGCCAATCGAGGTCGAGTGTACTCCGGTCCAGTTTTAACTTGGCGATGAGCCGTTCCGCTTCGAGGTCGGCAAGCGGGGCATCGTGCTGGTGAATGGCGCACACCAGAACTCGTTCTGGCTTCGTCCCCGCTGCATCTGCCAACTTGCTGCGCCAAAGATCGTGGGCTTCGTTGCCTATTCCGCACCAATCCACGGAAACAAGCACGACAGGCAACTCACCACCGAGAAGGACGCACCCGTGCGCATAAAGCGGATCATCAACGCTGGCGACCGGCTTCACCCCCATGCCCGCTTGAAGTGGATGCCCTACGGGTGGAGTGACCTCCGAAACGAAAGTGGCGAGCGAATAGCGTGGTCGTTCATGCTCGTACGAACTCGCCGTGTGTGATCCGATAAGACATACTGAGCCGATAAGACATGCAGTAAGGAAGATGTGTGCTTTCATTTAAACGCGACCCTGGTTTGGTAAGTTCGTATTCTCTTCTTTCGCCCACAGTTCGCCGAGCAACTTAGCGACTAGGCCGGTAAATCTATGCAAGCACAAAAAAAGCAACCCCCGTTTTTTTACGGGGGCTGCTCGGCTCGAACCAGCCGGAAAGGTCTGCGAACTCAGTAAGGCCGGTGGCCGCATTCGCTTTCCGCTACTGTCTACTCCACGATCTCGGTAAACCCGGTCGCCGTGGCTATAGCCTCTGGTAGGTTGGCCACTGGCTCAAGTCTCGCTTACCAGAAGTTACCGTCATTCTACGCCGCCACCAAGAAGGCGTGGAGATGATCTTCCCACGCTTCCACGACCGCGCCAAAAAGTTCAATTGGCGTCCAGTCGCCCCGACTGACGAGTTTTCCTGTCACGCCCGCCCCGAATCGCCGTTTATGAAGGCGAGAGGGGACGGCGACACGGATGGGCAAGCCGACTGGCGACGGCAACCGGCCTGAACCCGGACGAGCGACGAGCCTTGAGGGTTCGACTCCCTCTCCTTCCGCTGACCGATGTGCCCGTGGCCGAGCGGCCCAGGTGTCTGCCTTCCAAGCAGAAAAGGCGAGTTCGACTCTCGCCGGGCACTCTGACGGAACGCTCTTTGACAACGCGGCGGACGACTGGCCCGGTAGGCAACCGGAAGACCACCCTCGCTCAGACCGAGGGATGCTGTGGGTTCAACCCCCACCTGGGCCACTGACGAGCGATGCCCTGGCGGACCAGCGGAGTGGTCGTCGCCCTCTCAAGGCGAAGATCGTGGGTTCAAATCCCATCCAGGGTACTGACGAGACGTGTCGGCTGGGCATTGGCGAGCCCAAGTGGCTGTAACCCACCCGCATTCGCTGTGCAGGTTCAACTCCTGCCCGACACACTTGACGGCCTTGTAGCTCAACCGGCTGAGCACCCGCCTCTTAAGCGGAACGATGTGGGTTCGAGTCCCACCGGGGCCACTGTTCTCTGGGCGTGTCGTCTAACGGGAAGACAGCTGGCCTGCAACCAGCCAATGAGGGTTCGACTCCCTCCACGGTCCACTGTGCTTTGCTGGCCAGGTGGTGGAATCGGCAGACACGCGGGCCTCAGAAACCCGTGCCCATCACGCGGCTTGAGGGTTCAAGTCCCTCCCTGGTCACTGTCTCTTGTTGCCCTGGTGGTGAAACGGACATCATGCGACTTTACGAAGGTCGAGGCCCAGGTTCGACTCCTGGCCGGGGTACTGCTGGAAGCATGGGGCTGGGTTCCCACGGAAGGATGTCGGTTCGGCGAACCGTGCAGTTTGGGTTCGAGTCCCGATTGGCCACTGGAAGCGTCTGGAAGGGTTGGTACATCGGCAAGTCCCCTCGTTTCGAAAACTTGTGCAGGTTCAATCACTGTTGCGGGTTCGAATCCCGCCCCTTCCGCTTTGGAGAGGTTGGTACATCGGCAAGTCCGCCTGACTGGAAAGCAGGTCCAGCTGACAAATCTGGTGTGGGTTCGACTCCCACTCTCTCCGCTTTGGTCTGGTGTGGATGTAGATGGATGTCCTCGGAGTGTGCCGGTTCGCACGCGACCTTGCGAAGGTCGCAGATCAGGTTCGATTCCTGACGAGGATACTGCCTTGAGAGATGGTGGGTATGGTGTAGTGGCGCTGCATGCGACCCTGTGACCGCCGCGGTGCCGGATCGTAACCGGCTACCCACCCCTGGGAGACTTTCAGCCGGGCTCTCGGAGAGGACCGGGGCTCTGAACCTCGGTCGAGCTGGCTCGACACCAGCACTGGCTGCTCTCTTGATGCCTGCGATGCTCGACGGGACGGGCACCGCCCTCGTAACGCGGACCCAGTGGGTTCGAGTTCCACCGCCGGCTCTGGTCCTGATCCTGTGGTCCGAGAGGCAAAGCAGCGGTCTGCAACACCGCTTGACGTGGGTTCGACTCCCACCAGGATCTCTCTCATTCCGGTGTAGCTCAGCTGGTCAGAGCGCCGCGCTGAAAACGCGGAGGCCGCTGGTTCGACCCCAGCCGCCGGAACTGCCTTGCTCGATTGCCTTGTAGCTCAATGGTAGAGCGGCTCGCTGTTAACGAGGCGGTTGCAGGTTCGAGTCCTGGCTGGGCAGCTTCTTCGACAAGGGTGTGCTCCTGGGAGAGCGCTGTGGACTCCAAATCCCATGTAGAGGGTTCGACTCCTTCCGCCCTTGCTGGTCTTGTTCTCGATGCGTCTGTGGCCGATCGGTCCAGGCACCGGCTCGCCATGCCGGACAGGCGGGTTCGACTCCCACCAGACGCTTTCTGCCCTGGGATGAAGCTGGCGTGCCAGCCTGTCTGTCTCACAGGTGAGACGGGTTCGATTCCCGTCCAGGGCGCGCTCGATGCGGGCCGTAGCCGAGTGGCGTGGCAACCGTCTGATACGCGGTGGAAGGTAGGTTCGACTCCTGCCGGCCTGACTGGAATAACTCCGTGGAGCAGCCTGGAGTGCTCGCCGCGCTCACATCGCGGAGGTCGCTGGTTCAAATCCAGCCGGGACTACTGGATCCTCTACCCCCGTGGCCCAGAGGCGACGGCACCTCCCTGACGTCGAGGCATTACCGCAGGTTCGAGTCCTGCCAGGGGTACTGCGGAGTGGACTGGAGTCTGGTTCCAGCACGGTCTCATAAGCCGTTCCCACGCCGGTTCAAATCCGGCCTCCGCAACTGTCTGGTCTGGAGCTGTTGTGGGCCCCCCTGTACGAAGGGGCGAGGGTGCTTCACCCACACCCTGCGATAGGTTCGACTCCCGGTGGATTCACTCGAGCGGGGGAGGCACGCTTATGAACGTCCAATACCTGTACGAGCGAAACATCTTCGTCATCCCGCAGTTCCTCACGCCCGAGGAGTGCGCCGCCTTCATCGAGCGGAGCGAACAACTCGGCTACTCCGATGCCACCATCAGCACCGCGTCGGGGCCATTGCTGCGCAAGGACGTCCGCGATAACCAGCGGATCGTGGTGGACGACCCAGACCTGGCTACCACCTGGTGGGACCGGGCGCGAGAACTACTTGTCGAGGAATGGTATGGCTGGAAAGTGGTGGGCCTGAACGAGCGGTTTCGCTTCTACCGCTACGACCCTGGCCAGCGGTTCGCCCCGCACAAGGACGGTTGCTTCCAGCGCGATACCGGAGAGCAGAGCTGGTTCACCTTCCTGGTGTACCTGAACGATGACTACGAGGGAGGAGCGACCGCATTCCATCAGGGCTGGAACTCACTGCGGGTGACGCCGGAGCGAGGCAAGGCGCTGGTCTTCTACCATCGGCAGATCCATGAGGGCATGCCAGTGGTGCGGGGCCGCAAATACGTCCTGCGAACGGATGTCATGTACCGTCACGAAGCACGTTGAATAGCCTGCTCCGCTCGCCAGCGGGGCAGGCCTGCGGAGGGTAGCCGGATACGGTTTGCCGGGCCGGTTTGCTAAACCGTGCGACCGCGAGGTCGTGAGGGTTCAAATCCCTTGCCTTCCGCCTTGTTTGCCCCGGTGGTGAAACGGACATCATGCCTCGGTCCTAACGAAGTGTTCCGGGTTCGACTCCTGGTCGGGGTGCTTCCGCGTCGTCCGCTGTAACCTCTCAACCGGCAGTTGTACGCCTGCGATGTCGCCGTCAGTCCTCTTCGAGTTCTCGCCTCAGCCGCAGCATCTCGGCCTCGGATAGCTCCCGCCAGTCCTGGTCAGCGAGCCCCGCCGCCAGCGACCAGAGCAGGTTCAGGGACGCCCTCGGCTGGTGCTGCTTCACCAGGCGGTAGGCGACGACCAGCCCCAGGTGCTTGAGGTCATCCACTGTTGCCACCCCGACCGAGCGCAGCCAGGCCGTGCTAGCCAAGCCGAGGTTACGGAGCGACTCGATCGGTGCGCTCATCGGCTTTTTCTCTGGACAGTCATCCCCTGCTTTCACGGGCCGAAATAGCCCCTGGCACGAAGCGCGTCTGCGAAGACGGTGTGCTGAGCGACCGGATGGCCCTCGGATGGCCGGTGGCAAGCGACAATCTGGTGCAGATCTGGACTTCCGAACTGGCTGGACCTAGAATTTCGCGCAGGAAAACTGCGCGACACGGGAGCAGCCGTGACTCCTGAGTTGCCACAGTTATGCAACTGCCGGACCAGTTGGAGTCGGGTCAAACGCGGAGACTGCCCAGACACCCAAGATCGAGAAGAGCATGCTTGTACGGTTGTACGGAAAAAACTTTCGATCGCTGCGGGATAGCTTCGAGCTATCGATGGTAGCGGCTGATTTGAAGCGTGAGGAAGACCAGAATCGAGGTGTCGTCGAGGTTCCCATCAAGGGGGCTGAGAAGCCTCTGCGTATCCTGCGGACTGCTGCTATTTACGGTCCTAACGGATCAGGGAAGTCAACTGTCCTGACAGCTGCAAGGGCACTTCGGTGGCTAGGGTTGGAATCCAGTCTTCGTTCTAAACCAGACTCGCCTATTCCTCCGTATGAGCCATTCCTGCTCGACGAAGCGACTAGCTCATCCCCGATAGAACTTGGCTGCGATGTCGTATTGCAGAAATCGATTCTTCGCTACGTTGTTCAATACACCCAGAAGAGGATTGTCGGGGAGTCCCTTTGCCTCTTGGACGGTAAGAAGGAGAAAACCCTCTTTGAACGCCTTCCGTCTGGCGAAGTTCAAGGTTCGCTTATCACGAAGCGAGGGGCCAATCAACTGTATGTCAGAGAAATGCAGCCTAACGTGGCAGTTCTGGCTAAACTGGCTCAGCATGGCCCTAGTCGCGGGAGAGAGTCCGTCCATGCGTATTATAGGGCCATACACAATGCGACGGATTGGCAGGACTACTCGATTGCCGCGTCCTACATGTTCGGTCGGAGCACGCGACATGAGGACCGATTCGCGGATGATGGCGGCTATCGTGATTGGATTATGAGCCATTTAATGCGAGTCGCCGATGTTGGGATTAGCGATGTGCGGACCCATAGGGAAGGCATTTCGCTTCCTGACTCGATTCGAGAGCAGTTTGAGAAGCAGGGGGAAGGTTTCAAGCTACCCACTGAGCGGGTCGTAGTTTCATTCGTCCACGACGGCAAAGCATCCAGTCCCATTGATTTCACTGATGAATCATCGGGAACCAAAAAGCTGTTCAACATCTCCGGGGACTGGTGGCGTCTCGCCAACGAACCAGTCACCCTGTTTGCAGATGAGTTGAGCGCAAGCCTTCATCCCCGACTACTCGATCGACTTATTCGATCGGTAAATGATCTGCCGGAGGGGCGAGCCCAATCGCAACTCATCTTCACTACCCACGACACTGGCTTGTTGGAGAGCCTGGATGGGTTGCCCCCAGCTCTCCGGCGAGATCAAGTCTATTTCACCAAGAAGGATGTCGAAGGGTCGTGTTCGCTCTATTCGCTGGCTGAATTTAAGGATGACGCACGACCTGTGCACAACCTCCGCAAGCGATATCTGTCGGGCCTATATGGAGCTCTCCCTTCCGTGGAGAAGCTCTCGCTATGAGCAAGGCCAAACAGGGCAAGAAGCCACTGTCGAAAAAGGTTGTCACCCTCCTTGAACAACTACAGCGGCGTCATGGAATCAGGGAGCTAGAAGAACGATTCTTGATAGTGTGCGAGGATGGAAAGTCTGCACCAAATTATTTTGAGGCGTTCAAAAAACACTATAACCTGTCAGCTGCTTCGGTCAAGGTCGCTGGTAGTGGCGGACGTACTCAGCCAGTTCAAGTGGTTGAGGTTGCGGTTCGCTTGATGAACGCTTCATCTGGGCCGGAGAGTGGCACAGAGCCGTTTGATCAAGTTTGGTGTGTGATTGATGGCGACTACGGCGAAAAAATAGCCAATGCGCGTGCTAAAGCCGAGGCTAACGACATCCATTTGGCCGTGACGACAATGTGCTTTGAATATTGGGTCCTTCTCCACTATGAAGAGAACGACACCGCGACCATGGACTGCTATTCTCTTGAGCGTGCTCTGCGAAGTCGGGGACACATACCGGATTATGAGAAGGGGAAATGTGATTTTTCTAAGGTCGTCCCTCATGCAGAGTTAGCTAGCGAGAGGGCAAAAAAACTGCGAGCCCCCGGAATACGTCGTAACGACCTGCCGGAAAACCAGAACCCTTGCAGCGAAATCTATGAACTTGTGGATGCCATCCTGTCATCCCGCACATAGTCACTCTTCGATGACCACACTTGACTGCTCGGCCAGGATCTTCCTAACTGCCTCGGCGTCGTTGAATCGCGCACAGAACACCTCGGCGGCGATTTGGGGTGGAAGGCACTCGGAGAACTTCATGCCCTCGATGGCGTCCTCGGCGGGGACCGGCTCGATCTGGTTCGCTGAGAAACCACGGATCAACTCCTCGACCTCGTTCAGCTTCGTGGCGTTAGTGAAGCGGAGCGACAGGTTATCGGCCCGGACCTCGGTCTTCGGCCGCAGCTGGTCCGCCAACAGGGTGTTCGCGACCCCGCCCCCGAACGTCCACCAGCGGACCTCCCCGCCGGGGTGCCGAACGACGCTCGTCGCGCCGGCAGACGCCCACGGGTGCTTGGCGCGGATCTCGTTGATCTGTGCGGTCGCACGCCGGGACCAGTCGGGCCGTTCGGCGTCGTCGGCCAGGAGCCGGCGGATGCCCTGGCAGACCCTGTAACCCAGGAACTGGCCCTCCCCGAGCCAGCGGGAGCGGCCCCGCTCTTCGGCAGGCTCGACATGGGCGACCCGCCGTTTCCAGTCGAGGTGGTTCACCTTCCAGCTCCGGCCCGCGAGTACGAGGATTGTCGGGCCGTCCTCCCGCTTATAAAAGGTGGACTCGTGGACCGACCCCAGCTCCTTCTGCCCGGCCAGTACCCGGAACAGCGGCGGGGAGGTGAAGACCGACAGCAGGTCCATGAAGTTCCTGCGCCCGTACGTCGCCTCCCCCTCCGGGGCGAAGGAGAGCACGCCGTCGTCCGACCACAGGACGCCCGAGCGGGTCATGAAGTCAACGACGTCCGCGACGGCCCGCCGGTCCATCGCGGCGAAGCCCGGTACACTCGACACCCAGTTGAACCACTCGCTGCTGCCCACGCCTCGCTCTTGCAGGATCAGCGCCATCAGCTGCTGGGCGAGGATGTGGAACGGCTTCGGCGGTGCCGTCACCGGCTCGACGAAGCCGTCTCGCCACAGGTCGAGCAGCGCTGCCGCGCGGAGCAGCCCCTCGTCGCTGGTGGCGAGGAACAGGCAGTTCGGCGTGGCCCCCGGTCGCCGCCCCGTCCGACCCATACGCTGGAGGAACGACGAGACGGTGGGCGGCGCGTCGATCTGGATCACCCGGTCGAGGTCGCCCACGTCGAGGCCCAGTTCGAGCGAGCTGGTGGCGACGATCACGCAGTTCTGCCGCTGGGCGAACGCCCGCTCGGCGCTGCGGCGCTCGTCGAGCCCCAGCGAACTGTGCGACACGAAGGTCTCGACGCCGTCCTGACGCAGTAGCATGGCCAGCTGCTCGACCCGCGAGCGACTGTCGCAGAAGACGAGGCGCTTCTGACCCTGGTGGAGCAGGCGGATCACCTTGGCGGCGTTGGCCAGCGAGCCGACGTAGTCGAGTTGAACCTCGGGCTGGTTCTGGGCGGTCGGTTCGGGCCGGACGACCTGCTTGCCCCTTGCGGAGCCCGCCGACAGCCAGCCGAGCATCTCCTCAGGATTCCCTACCGTCGCGGAAAGTCCGACCCGTTGGAGGTCGCGGTCGGCGAAGCGTGCGATGCGTGACAGGACCGACAGCAGGTGCCAACCCCGATCGTCCCCGGCGAAGGCGTGCAACTCATCGATGACTACCGCACGCACGTTCCCGAAGAAGTAGCGGCGGTCGATCTTCGCCGAGACGAGCAGCACTTCGAGCGACTCGGGCGTGGTGAGCAGGCAGTCGGGCGGCTCGGCCAGCATGCGGCGTTTGTCGCCCTGAGAGGTGTCCCCGTGCCAGCACGCCGCCGCCCGCCCGACGAGCTGGAAGTACCGCCGCAGCCGCTCCTCCTGGTTGTTGAGCTACTCATTACGGGTATCTTACCGGACAGCAGGAGGAGGAATATACTAGCGGCCGTGCTCCGCTATCTTGCTCGCTGAGAAGGAGTTCCGATGCAAGCCTACGCACCGCTGGGTGCCCCGGCCGCCGGGCTGCCTGACCGCCGCCTGCGCCAACGCCTGGAGGGGATGATTCAGACCTTCAGCGCCCAGCCCAGCCGCTCCATCCCCCACAAGAGCGGCAACCGCAACGCCATGGACGCCACCTACGCCTTCTTCAAGAACACCCGAGTCCAGCCCCCTTCCGTGCTTACCACCTGCCTGCCCGATACCCTGCAGCACCTGCGCGACTGCCCGCGCGTCCTCGCCCTCCAGGACACCACCGACCTCAACTTCTCCGGCCTGCTCGACACCCCGGGCCTGGGACAGATCGACGGGCCGGGCGGCCGAGGTCTCAAGCTCCACTCCACGCTGGCCGTTCGCGCTGACGGCCTGCCCGCCGGCCTGCTCACCCAGCAGATCTGGGCACGCCCGCCCAGCCACAAGGGCTGCGCCAAGGACCGCCGCCGCCGCCCGGCCCAGGACAAGGAGAGCTTCCGCTGGCAGGACCACGCGGCCCAGGCCCGGGCCGCGGTGCCCGCCGACGTCACCGTGGTGCATATCGCCGACCGCGAGGGCGACATCTACCACTGGCTGGCGGCCCCCCGGCCGGCCCAGACCCACCTGTTGGTGCGCGTCGCTCAGGGCCACCGGGTGGTGGTCCACGGCCCCGACGACACCCCGGGGACGCTGGCTGAGGTGGTGCGGCAGGCGGCGGTGCTCGGCCCGCACGCCATCACCGTGCCCCGAGCCGACGACCAGCCCGCGCGCCAGGCGGTGCTGACGCTGCGTGCCGCGGCGATGCAGATCCAGCCGCCGCACAGCGCCAAGCAGCGTCGCCGCTTGAAGCCGGTGCCGGTATGGGTTCTGGAGGCCTGGGAGGAAAACCCACCCGCGGGCAGCGAAGCGGTGCTGTGGCGACTGGTGAGCACCGAGCCGATCACCAGCTGGGAAGAGGGGCTGCGCGCGCTGCGCGAGTACCTGCTGCGCTGGCTGATCGAGCGGTTTCACTTCGTGCTCAAGAGTGGCTGCCAGATCGAGGCGTTGCAGCTAGCGGATGCGGACCGACTGGCCAACGCGGTGGCGGTGTACAGCCAGGTGGCGGCGCGAGTGCAACGGCTGACGTACCTGCTGCGTGTCCAGCCGGAAGCGGCGGCGGAGCAGGAGTTCAGCGCGGAGGAGAGGGAGGTGCTGGCGTGCAGCCGGGCGACACGGACGCGCGGCCGTCAGGATGGCGCGATCCAGACGGTGAAGGAAGCGGTGGCGGAGGTAGCGCGGCTGGGCGGGCACCTGGGACGCAAGGGCGACGGTCCCCCCGGCCTGAAGGTGCTCTGGCGGGGCCTGGAGTGCTTACATGACCGCGTCCTCGGCTTCCGTCTTGCCCGTAAACCTCTCCCCTTCATCTCTGAAGATACCCGTAATGAGTAGGTGCCAGACGGAGGCCTCCGGGATCAGTTCGAGGATAGGATCGACCATGCCTAGGCCGGCGCGCAGGATGGGGACGAGGCCAACTTTGTCGGCGAGGCGTTGTTCCTGGCTGGGTGCGAGCGGGGTTTGAATGGTGACGGACTCGGTCTGCAGCGCAGTAGAGGCTTCGACGAAGAGGAGCTGCGTGAGATCGCGCACCAGACAGCGGAAGTGGGGTGGTTGCGTCGCCACGGCGCGGAGCTGGGCCAGCTTGTGGCGCACCAGCGGATGCGACGAGATGTGGACCTCTACCATTTGGCTTCATCCTCGAAGGGGTGGGTGGACCGGGCCGCCTTGGGGGCGGGGCGCGACTTCAGGATGGCCTCGGCGAGTGTGAGATCTTCGCGGGTGGTGATTTTGAGGTTGGAGGACGAGCCGGTGACCAGGTGGACCGCATGGCCGCGCGCCTCGATCAACTGGGCATCGTCGGTGATGGCCTGACCAAGCTGATGGCGCTGGGAGTGGGCGTCGATGAGCCAGTCGCGGCGGAAGACCTGGGGTGTCTGAGCCAGCCAGAGGTTCTTGCGCGGAACGGTTTCGAGCACGCGGCCAGTGTCGTCGCTGCGCTTGATGGTGTCGCTGACCGGCACGGCGAGCATGGCAGCGCCAGTCTTCGCGGCGGCGGCGAACACGTCGTCGATGAGCGTGGACGCCAGGCAGGGCCGCGCAGCATCGTGGATGGCGACGAGATCGGCATCGGGGTGAAGGCGAGCCAGGGCGTTGGCGACCGATTCAAAGCGTTCGCTGCCGCCGGGCACGATCTCGATACCGAGCAGGCTGATGTGAGCGCCGAAGCGCGAGCGGACCAGGTCGAGGTCATCGGGGGCGACAACGAGGAGGGTCTGCACGACATCGCTGCGATTGACGAACAGCTCGGCCGCGCGGAGCCAGACTGCCCGGCCATCGAGGAAGGCGAAGACCTTCTTTTCCTTGTCGCGGAAGCGCGAGGACTGGCCAGCAGCAGGTAGGATGACGGCGACGCGAGACATGACGGTTTCCCCGGAGTCCGGGCACGAGGGGGTTCTGGGGGGCATGATACCGCGCGAACCGGAGGCGGCCAGAGTGCCGTCCTTGTTCCTGGGGGGAGAAAGCGATATAGTGATCGCGCCGAGGCTGGTGTGGCGGAACAGGCAGACGCAGGGGACTTAAAATCCCCTGACCCGAAAGGGTCGTGCGGGTTCGATTCCCGCCACCAGCACAGACTTACGACGAGACGCCAGCGCTTCGAACTCCTCAACCTTCCATGAACCCACCACGGCGCTTTTCAACAAGGCCCCATCGGAATTGATTGGCGCGTTTGCGACCCGGGGACAAGACGCTGGGCCGGACTTCCCGGCCATCTCGATGCATGCTCTCCGTCTGTTCTGAGCCTCCCGTGCGTCATGCCCGAATGTAATCTGCGGTCGCGTTACTGGTTGCGCCAGGCGCGCTGGCCGCTGCCCAGCCCCCTGGTTTCGAGTCCGCCCCAATGCCACTGCTCTTTTTCGTCGGGAACAAGAGTTTCCACCACGAACTGAAGCTGACCGACGTTCAGGCGAAGCGACTCATCGACTTTCGTCAGAAGGTGTGGGGCAGGATCTACACCACGCCGCCGGAGGATCTCATGCCTGAGGCACACCGCAAGGCCTTCGTGGCGGAACTGAAAGCCACGCTCGATGCCGACCAGCTCCGCCGCGCCGGACCGCTCGCCGTGGGGCTCGTGCTGCGCGACGATTGAAGTTGCGCGAACGACTCGACGACCGGATCGAGAGCCTGCTGACTCGCGAGCAAAAGGACCAATGGAAGGCGATGCCCCGTGAACCGCACCTCGCCATCACAAAACAACCTCTGTTCGGAAGAGGCTGCGGCTTCGGCACCTTCGGACGCTGATGCCTCTGACAGGCAGCGGACAATGGGTCAGGTTGATGGCCTGCTCTTTCGCGGGGCGGCCCTGCAGCTAGAATGCGAGGAACAGCTATCCGCTGTCCGCCTCGATGCGTTGGCATTCCAGGGACTTAGTCGAGCCAGGCGCGTCGGACCCAGAAGAGAGAGGTTGCAAGGATGACCATCGCACCAGGCTTCGACGCTGTCCACCAACACCTTGCCAGGTGGATGCGCACGGTGACCCTGGGGGTGGGGTGCTGGCTACTGCTCGGGGAGGTGCGGGCGGCCGCGCCGCCTCCGGTGAGGCAGTGGCTGGTGGTGTGTCCACCGGCCTGGCGCGAGACGCTGGAACCGCTGGTACAGCGACGGCTTGCGGAGGGCTGGCGGACGGTGGTGCTACCGCCTGACGAACCGACCCGGTTGAGAGCGTCACTGCATCGCCTGTGCCAGCAGCATGGCGGGCCGTCAGTCATCCTCCTGGCAGGCGATCTCACGCGGGTACCAGCGCTGGTGGGCCGAGCGGGGCGTATGAAGGGCCAACCCAGCGATGCGGAATATGGCTGCCCCGACGGAGCACGTCTACCCAGCGTGCCGGTGGGACGAATGCCCGCGCGCAGCGCGGCCGAGCTGGGCGGCATGGTGGCCAAGACGGTGGCGATGGAACAGAGCGAGCCCGGCGCGTGGCGGCGACGGCTGACCGTGCTGGCCGGCATCCCCGCCTACAACCCGGTGGTCGATCGTCTGCTGGAGAGTATCGCCTTCGCGCGATTCGATCGGCTGCAGCCGACCTGGAGCGGCCGGGCTCTCTACACCGCGGCGGGGTCGCGCTTCTACCTGCCGGAGCATCATATCCGGATTCAGGCGCTCGCGTATCTCCGCGAAGGGCAAGCCTTCATCCTGTACCTGGGCCACTCCAACGCCGAGGGACTCTACGCAGGGCCCCACGCGGCATTTCTCGACCGCGACGACTGGAGCCGGCTCCGAATTGAGCGGGGGGGCAGCCTGTTCGTCACGTTCGGCTGCAATGGCTGTCAGCTGCGCGGACCGGATGGCGAGGGCTATGGCGTTCACGCGGCGCGGAACCCGCAGGGCCCCGCGGCGGTGATCGGGTCGCACGGCATCTGCTTCGCCGCCATGGTGCAGCTCGGCGCTGACCGCCTCTTCGAGGAAGCGCTGCAAGGGGGTCGCGCTCGCACCGCCGGCGATTGCTGGCTGGCCGTGCTGCGCGGCGTAGCCCTGGAACGCATCGATTATCTCAGTTACCGGATGATGGACGCGGTGGACGGCGACCCGCGGATTCCCCAGGCGGCCCAGCGCGAGGAGCATCTCGACATGTTCGTCCTGCTCGGCGATCCGGCATTGCGCCTGCCGCAGGTGCGCGACGACATCGAATGGACCGTCAGCGAGTCAGTGCGACCAGGTCAGGTGCTGCGCGTGAGTGGGAAGTTACCGGCGGAGCTGGCCGAAGCAGAGGTGCAGGTGAGCCTGGAGCGGACGCCGGCCAGTGTGCCGTACGATCTGGAGCCAGTGCCGGCCGACGGCATCGCGCGCGACCGGGCGCTGCAGAACAATCACGCGCGATCGAATCAGTTCACCCTGGTGCGTGGCCAGGTGCGGGCGACGGGCGGCACGTTCGAGACAGCGCTGCGCGTCCCCCCGCGCGTGCCAGGAACGCGCGTGATTCTGCGCGTCCATGCCAGCCAGGGCCGCCAGGAAGCCCTCGCCGCGCGGTCGTTGAAGGTCATCGCCCCGGAGGAGAAGCAGGCACCATGATGAAGCAGTTTATCGCCGACGGTCTGGCATTCACTTACCCCGCTGACTGGAAGCTGGAGCAGGAGGACAGCGCGGAAGGCTGGACGGTGACCTTGCAGAGCCCAGGCACAGCCTTCGCGGTGATCCAGCTTGATCGCGATCTGCCCGACCCGCGTCAGGTGGTTGAGGAGGCGCTGGGCGCGCTGCGCGAGGACTACCCGAACCTCGAGGCCGACTCGGCGCTGGAGAACATCGCCGGAGAGATGGCGCTGGGGCATGACATCGAGTTTATTCACCTCGACATGCTCAACTCGTGCCGGACGCGCAGTTTCTACGGCCCGGCGGGGACAGTGTTCCTCCTGTGCCAGTGGAGCGGCGCGGACAGCGAGGATTTCGAGTCGTCGCTGGACGGCATCGTGAAGTCGGTGAAGAGCGAGGAGTGAGCGTTCCGCGGGCAAGGGTGCGCCGGTTCAACGGCGCTCGAACTTGACCTGGCCGGCCACGAGGACGGTTTCGGCGCGGCCGCGCACCTGCCAGCCGGCGTAGGGGGTGTTGCGGCTCTTCGAGCGAAACTGGGTCGGATCGATAGTCCAGGCGACGGCCGGGTCGATCACGGTGACGTCGGCGATGGCTCCGGGCTGGAGGGTACCGCGATCAATGCCAAGCACCCGCGCGGGATTGATGGTGAGCTTCTCGATCATCTGCGGCCAGGTCAGCAGGCCGGGTTCAATGAGGGCGCGGATGCAGATGGGGATGAGCGTTTCGAGGCCAACGATGCCATTAGGCGCCTGGTCGAGTTCGCGCATCTTCTTTTCAGGGGCATGCGGCGCATGATCGGTGGCGAGGACATCGATCGTGCCATCGCGCAACCCTTCGAGGATGGCCTCGACGTCGCGCTGCGTGCGTAGCGGCGGCGACATCTTGTAGTTGCTATCAAACGTACGCAGGCACTCGTCGGTGAGTGTGAAGTGATGCGGGCAGGCCTCGCCGGTGACACGAACGCCCCGCGCCTTGCCCCGGCGGATCAAATCGACACCCCCAGCGCTGGAGACGTGCAAAATGTGGAGGCGGGCCCCGGTGAGTTCAGCGAGGGCGATCTCGCGAAAGATCATGATCTCCTCGGCGACGGCGGGGTAGCCGCGTAGCCCCAGCCGCATGCTTTCGACGCCCTCGTTCATCACCGCCCCGCGGGTGAGTTCGAGATCCTCGCTGTGGCTGAGCACGGCGCGATCGAACATCCGGCAGTATTCCATGGCGCGACGCATGATCTCCGAGTTGACGACGGGCGAGCCATCGTCGGTGAAGGCGACCGCGCCGCCCTCGACCAGGCCGCCTATCTCCGCCAGTTCGGTCCCCTGCCGTCCCTTGGTGATGGCGCCGATGGGAAAGACATTGGCGTTGCCCGCGCGTTTGGCCTGGAGGACGACGAACTCGGCGGCGGCCTCGCTGTCGATGGGCGGCTCGGTGTTGGGCATGCAGGCCACGCTGGTGACCCCGCCCGCCAGTGCCGCCGCGGTGCCGGTGGCGATGGTTTCGTCCTCCTCGCGGCCCGGCTCCCGCAGGTGGACGTGCATGTCAATCAGACCGGGGCAGACGATGCGATCCTTCGCGTCGATGGTACGATCGGCGCGGAGATCGGGCCGGGCGCCGATGTGGAAGATGCGCTCGTCGCGAATCCACAGGTCGGTTACCTGGTCGATCTGCTGCGAGGGGTCAATGACCCGGCCGCCCGCGATGCAAAGAAGTGTCATCCGTTGCGCTCCTGTGAACCATCCAGGCGGTCAGCCTCGCTGATCGCGCACGTTGAATTCGAGTTTCCAGCGCTGTTTGCCGTCGCGGCTGATGCACCACAACTCGAGGGTGCCCACCTCAGTAACGCGGCTATGCAGGTGAACGGGGACAATCTGCCCGGGGCCGGTGGTGGCGGCCAGGGCGGTGCGAATCGGCGCCAGCTGTTCGATGTCGTCGCTCCATTCCTCGACGACGGTGCCGACGGCGTCGTCGCGCCGGACGGAGGAGCCCAGGAAGTGGAACTCGGCGGGCGCCCCCACGACGAGGCCGAACTCCTGGCCGGGCACGTCCACCTCGGTGCCTTCCTCCATGCCGAAGGGGACGACACACAGCGCCTTGAGCGGAGGCGGAGCGCCGGGGATGGCGGGCAGCGAGGTTTCGACGCCGACGTAATAAACACGGGCGGTTCCGCCACGGATGCGGATGCCCCGGCCACGTCGGACCATGCCGTAATAGGCTGCACCCCGGGCAACGGCGAGATCGAGGTCGGCGGAGGGAAGCACACGCACCGGCGCGTCGCTGCCCTGCCCCCACTGGTTCAGCACGCCGACGATGCGTTCCTGCATGGCCGGCGCCTTGAAGACGCCACCGTTGAACATGACCGCAGTAGGCCGCGGCGGTCCGCCGGTGTGGTGGGCCAGGTCCTCGCCGTGCCGCGCCAGGAACTGCGCCAGATGCACAGTGACGGCCGGATCGCTGGCGTAGGGCAGACCGATCTCCTGAAAACCCGTGGTGCGCTGCGGTTTGGGCGTGGCGTCGGCTTCGCAAAGGGGGAAGAACCCATCGAGCAGCTCGCGCTGGAGTTCCTCGCGCGTCAGCTCGGCCTTGATCGTGCCGGCAATCACCTTGCTACCGCGTCCGATGACGGTGACTGGAGCCGCCGTCAGCTGTGGGTCGGCAAACAGCGCCTCCTTCGCCTCGCGGCAGCTGTGGCGGAGCATCTGCATCTGGCCGACGTCGAGCTTGATGGAACGGGCGGCGAAGTGCTGCGCCATCACGAAGGCGAGCTTCCAGTCCATGTTGTCGCCGCCCAGCAGGATGTGATCGCCGACGGCGACGCGCGTCAGGACCAGCCGGCCGGTATCCTCGCTGATGGCGATGAGGCTGAAGTCCGACGTGCCGCCGCCGACGTCGCAGATAAGCACGACATCGCCGAGCTTGACCTGCTTGCGCCAGGCGTCGCCCTGCTGATCGATCCAGGCGTAGAAGGCGGCCTGCGGTTCCTCCAGCAGGGTGAGATGCTCCAGCCCGGCGGCGCGGGCCGCCTCGACGGTCAGCTCGCGAGCCACCGCATCGAACGACGCAGGCACGGTCAGGACGATGTCCTGGTGTTCGAGCTGCAGTTCCGACTTCTCGCCGGCCATGCGATGGTTCCAGGCATCGGCGAGATGCCGCAGATACTGCGTGGTGGCCTCCAGCGGAGAAACGTGCCGGTCGCCCTGGCCCGCCTTCCACGGCAGGATGGGCGCCTTGCGATCGACGCCAGGATGACACAGCCACGACTTCGCAGAGCTGACCAGGCGCGATTCGACCTGGGTGCCCACCTTGCGGGCATACTCGCCGACGCACGAGTCGCGCTCGGCGGCCCAGGGCAGGCGCAGACTACCCCGAGGCACCTCGTCGGGGCGCGGCAGGTAGAGAAACGACGGCAGCAAGGGGCGATCCTCGACGGCGCCCAGCTGGACCACCTGCGGGATGGGAAGAATGGTCGGATGCTGGGCGTCGGGTTCGCCCGCGGCGGTGTCCACGTAGGCGACGGCGCAGTTGGTCGTGCCCAGATCGATGCCCACCACGAAACGCGATGCCATGGCGCTACCTCAGCAGGGACAGGGACGGCCAGTCAGGGAAGCTCGACCTCGGCCGGGGCGACGACCAGCTCGTCCACGCCGCCGGTGGGCGCGGGCAGCCGGTACGCCTTGACGCGCCAGCCATGGTGTTTGAGTACGCCGCGGAAGGGCGGCTGCCCGGTGACGTTGCCCGTCAGCCGGATGGCAGCCGGGTCGAAGCCGGCGGGCACCTCGACGGAGGCTTCCTCCTGGCCTGGCAGAATCGGTTCGAGCGTGAGATGCTCGCGGAGTACAGCCTGCGACTTCTTGTGGATCTCGCGCACGCCGGCGCCGATCTGTTCGTCGGTGGCGGGAGAGATATCCTCCAGCAGAAAATCGAGCAGCCGCCCCTCGCGCTGGAGCAACACCAGCAGACGGATCGGTTCGCCGGAGAGTTTCTTCGGTTTCTCCGGCTCGGGAGGCGGCGGCGGGGCCAGGAGGGGGGTAGCCTTCTTGAGCGCGGCGTCGCTACCCAGCACCTTGAAGTAAACCGAGAGGGCAGGTCCGAACCGGGCGAAGCTGAAGCCGCCCAGGACGAAAAGAACGAGCAATTTGAGGGCGGCCACGGCGGCCAGCGTGATGAGGACGACCAGGTACCACTCCATCGACAATCCTTCCTTCGCTAGCGAGGCGCGTTGCCGGGCGGCGAAACGCTCTAACTTCTTTGGTTGCTATTCTATAAACCTGCCGACCCGTCGGGCATCGGTAAGATGCAGGACGCCCCACGACCTGGAAGCGAGCCGATGAACACCACCTGGCCCAAGCTGTTTCGCGATCCGGTCCACAACTTGATCCCCTTCGAGGATACCCCCTGCGACCATCTGTTGCTGGACCTCATCAACACACGCGAGGTGCAGCGACTGCGACGGATCAAGCAGATGGGTACGACCGAGCTGGTGTTCCCCGGCGCCAACCACAGCCGGTTCGCCCACTCCCTGGGCGTCCTGCACACAGCACGGCTATTCCTGGAACAGCTCGAACGCGCCAGCGGCCAGCTCCTACCCGGCGAGCAGCGCGCCTTTCTGCTGGCGGCAGCTCTCCTGCACGACGTGGGACATGGCCCCTTCTCCCACGCCTTCGAGCTGATCACCGGCCTGCCGCACGAGGGCTTCACCCACGCAATCATTCAGGACGAGACAACCGAGGTGCATCGCTGCCTGCGCGCCTTCGACCGGGAAATGCCCGGTCGGCTGGCCCTGTTCTTCGACGAGGACGCCGAGGAGGGACAGCGCACCGGGGGGCTGCCCGCCTACCTGACGCAGGTGGTGTCGGGCCAGCTCGATGCCGACCGATGCGATTATCTCCTGCGCGACAGTCATGCCACGGGAACGAATTATGGCGATTTTGACCTCGCCTGGATGCTCGCGCAGCTGAGGCCCGACGTCGCCGGCAACCGCTTCTACCTGACGCGGAAGGGCCTGTCCGCCGTGGAAACCTACCTCTTCGCCCGCTTCCACATGTACCGCACGGTCTACTTTCACAAGACCAGCCGAGCCGCAGAAGTGATGCTCAAACTGCTGTTCCGCCGCCTCAAAGAGTTGATCGTCGCTCATGGTCGCCTGGACGGAGTGCCGAACTCGATTCTGGAGGCGTTTTCGGGGCAGATCGCCTTGACGCGTTACCTCGACCTGGATGATCATACGATCACTGAGCTTCTGAAGATTTGTACATTGTCGCACGATGCGACCCTGCAGCGGCTGGGGGATGGTTTGCTGAATCGGCGCTTGTACAAGGCGATCGACATGACCGGGATGGTCGCACATCTCGAGCCCGCTCGCTTCGTGGCACTGAACGAAGAGGTCACGCGCCGGCTGGAAAGCCGAGGGCTCGATCCGCGCTACCACTTCATCGAGGATTCGGCATCGGATACCCCGTACGAGCCCTACCGGCCGGATGCGGAGAAGCCGTTGCGGCAGATCTGGGTGGAATCAGGTGCCGGGCGAGTAGTGGAGGTGAGTCAACTGTCGGAGGCGCTGATGCAGTTGCAGCGCCGGTACACGGTGATTCGCTATTACGTGCCAGCCGATCTGCGCGCGGAGGTGCTGCAGATCGCCGAGGCGGTGCTCAAACCAGGACGGAGGGGACTGGGGTGAAGACGGGCAACTTCTGGTGGCTGGCCGGGGTCGTCGCGTCGCACAAGGAGCGCCGGGTGCTGGGACGCACGCGCCTGCAGAAGACGATGAAGCTGCTGCAGAGACTCGGACTTCCGACCGATTATCTCTTCACGACGTTTTTCTATGGCCCCTACAGCGAAGGCCTGCTGCGCGACATTCAGCTACTAAGCGAGATGGGTTTACTCCACGAAGAAGAATGCAGCGACGCCGAGGGAAGCAGCCCCTACTTCGTGGTGCAGGCCACGGGCGAGGCGGAGATGCCGGAGTTGGCCGGCTTCGCGGCGGCGATCCGCGCCATGGAGTGCGCAGACCTGATCATCCTGGAGCTGGCGGCGACGTATGACGCCTTCCGGGAGATGGGTTCCGGCCACGAGCAGGCGGTGCAGCGGCTGCGGCACAAGAAGGCGGCGAAGTGGAGTGCCGACCGAGAAGAGCGTTCGAGGTTCCTTCTCCGTCAGCTTGGACTGCCCGCTGAATGACCTGCCCCCTTGCAGGATGAGGGTCCTGCGGGCTATTTTATGCCAGGGAGCCACCTCCCAACCTCTGTTTCCCCAACTTGCAGGATAGCAAGGAGATGCACATGACGGCACCGGCGACGTTTCGTGGGCGGATCTACGACGACATCACGCAGTGCGTTGGCAACACGCCGTTGATCCGGCTCCAGCGGGTCGCCGGTGGCGCGAAGGCCACCGTGGTGGGCAAGCTCGAGAATTTCAACCCGCTGTGGTCGGTGAAGGATCGCATCGGCGTCGCGATGATCACCACCGCCGAGCGCGAGGGCAAGCTCAAGCCGGGCGGCACCATCGTCGAGCCGACGAGCGGCAACACCGGCATCGGCCTGGCCTTCACGGCGGCGGCGCGCGGCTACAAGCTCGTCGTCACCATGCCTGAAAGCATGAGCCTGGAACGTCGGCGCTTGCTCAAGGCGTTCGGCGCCGAGGTGGTCCTCACCCCCAAGGAGACCGGCATGCGCGGCGCCGTGTCGCGGGCGCGCGAGTTGCTGGCGGAGAATCCCACCTGGTTCATGCCGCAGCAGTTCGAGAACCCGGCCAACCCGGAGATTCACCGCCTGACCACCGCCGAGGAGATCTGGACCGACACCGCGGGCAAGATTGACATCCTGGTGTCCGGTGTGGGCACCGGCGGAACCATCACCGGCGTGAGCGAGGTGATCAAGAAGCGCAAGCCGGACTTCAAGGCGATCGCCGTCGAACCCGTCTCCAGTCCGGTCATCACGCAGACGCGCAACCACCAGGATCTGAAGCCGGGGCCGCACAAGATCCAGGGAATCGGGGCCGGCTTCGTCCCCAAGGTGCTGAACCTCGACATCATCGACGAGGTGGTCCAGGTCCAGGACGAGGACGCCTTCGTGATGGCGCGACGGCTGGCCAAGGAAGAAGGCATGCTCTGCGGCATCAGCTGCGGGGCGGCGGCGCACGTGGCCGTTCAGGTGGCGCATCGTCCCGAGAATGCCGGCAAGCTGATTGTGGTCATCCTGCCCGACCTCGGCGAACGGTACCTCTCGACGTCGCTGTATCCCGAGTAAGTCCGACGGCCAGGGCGACTGGGCTTACTCGGCCTGCCAGTGGATGCCGAGTTCGCCCAGCCTGGCCTGCAGGGCAGCAACCTGCTCCTCGGCGATGCTCAGCGAGGTCGGCCCCAGGCGCTCGGCGATGAGTTCACTGGTGCCCGGCCATTGCAGCAGGCCCTCGGCAATCTCGGGTAGCCCGACGTGCAGGACGAGATGACGCCGGAGGCGTGGTGCATCCAGCTGGCCTCCGGTAAGTAGCAGCCGGGCCGCGGGCGAGACTTCCTCGCCGGTGCGTTGCTGGAACCACGTTTCGAGTGAGGTCAGCGACATCCCCTCGGTGCGGGCCCGGGATAGCGAGGCCGGCGTCAGACGATACTGCCGTTTGCCGTTGGCTCCCGAGCGATCGACGAGTTCAGCGAAACGAGGTAGCTCGGTTTCGAGCATGAGATCACTGCGAGAAAGGTCCACGGTAAGCGTGACCCCATCTTCCTCGACGCTGACGCAGCGCTCTGGAGGTAAAGCATAATCGCGGGTCCCCGCCAGGCGGAAATGGCGGAACTCGATCTGATCCTCGCTGGCGACGGCCGCCAGGGTGTCGCTGAGTCGAATCCCAGGCAATCCGCGAGCCAGCGCCTCGCTAAGATCGGCCGCCGAGGCAAACTCGAGCAAGGCGGCCGCGGGAAAGACCGTGATGCGGTCGCGCTTGTTGGACCAGGTGCGCAGCAAATCGAGGACGGCCTGCGGTGTGGCGCGGGTGCCATGCTGCTCGAGGACACGACAGATGGAATCGAACGACTCGCCCTGTTCGAGCGCGCGATAGACGGTCTCGGGTTCGAGCTGCAGTAGACAGGCAGCGCCCAGGGTTTTCCAGCGAGCGATCCGCGTGAGCTTGACGAGTAGCGCGGGCGTCAGCCCCTGGCGGTAGGCGATGATCTCCAGGTTGGGCTGCACCATCAGCGTCTTGGGATAAACCGAAGTGGTGGGAGGCGCCTCGCGCAGCCCGAGCAGGTGGCGGGCCAGCGGCGTGAGACGCACCACCGTGCCCCCGTCGGCCCCACGCGTCGCCTGGATCAGCCGCAGCGGATGCGCCAGGCCAAGTAGGAAGGTCTCGACCCACGGCTTCTGCCGCGAGGGACGGACCGACTCGGTGTTCCAGTAGGGATGCTGCGCCTGGATCCAGTTTTCCAGGAGCGCCGGCGCCATCCACTTCTGCTCGGGCAACCGGGCCAGGAGCAAGAAGAGAAGCAGGTAGGCCGACGGATAGGGATTCCCGGCGATCGGCTCGCCGCCGCGCCAACCCTCCAGCGGAGACCAGGTGCCCATGCGAAACAGGGCGACGTAGAGATCCTCCAGCGTAGGCCACAACCCGGCTTCCCAGGCAGGAGGCAACGCGGCGGCGCGCAGCTCGCCGTCAGTCTCGGTGAGAAGCCCAATGGTTTCACCCAGCGCCGCCAGGAGAAAGCCCAGATCCGGCGGCGTGGCCAGGCTCTCCAGCGGTGGGCTGGTGAGTAACTGTTCCTGCGACAGCCGATCGACATCGCGCTTGAACAGCCCCCCCTGCATGGTGCGCCGCAGCGGCGCCTGGCCCACCATCTGCCACAGCACCGCCAGACGCAGAGGCCATTCAAGCCCGTCGGCCTCCAGCACTGGCGCGGTAGGAGCAAGCATCCCGTCACCCAGGGCAGCGTCGGCCCCCACCGCCTCGACGCTGAGATCCGGCAGCCCAAGATCGATGCCGATGGCGCGAGAAGCAACCTGCGGCGGGCAGAAGACGTTCAGGCCGCCGGTGCCGGCAATGCCAAACCACTGGGCGAAGGTCGGCAGCTGACCGGCGGAGGAACCCGGGGCCACGGTCTCCAGCGCGGGGTAGAGCAGGCCGGCGCCAAGCAGATCGACAATCGGCTCCAGGCCATCTTCCTGCCCCAGCGCGATGACCATCTCGACGAGGTTGCCCAGGCTCCAGATCGGCTGGCGGCTATGCCCGATGAGGGCAAGCACCTGGCGGCTGGAGGGGGCGAGGTCGTCGAGGCGGCGGTCGAGGACAGGAGCATTCTGCAGGGTGTCCAGGCAGCGCGAGATCAGCTCATCGACGGGCCATTGATTACGGGGGCGCACCAGTCGGCTGGCGACCTCGCGCACCAGGCCTTCCTGGTAGCGATGCAGTGTGGCAGCCACTCGATCCAGCCACGGGGTCGATACAGGGGGGGACGGCATGAGGAACCCTATTTCGACGACCCAGGCCTGGCGGCGACCTGCGGGGTGTGGCCCATCTTTTGTAACTCGGCGATGACTGCTTCGGCCCGGCCAGCGCGAATGAGCAGCACGCGATCGGTGAGACGCCCCACGATATCCTGAGCCAGCTTCTTGCGGGCCAGTAGCTCCTCAGCGAGCAGGGCGTCCTCGGTCTGGACCAGGCACACACGCCGATGCAACTTGACGGAGATTCGCCCGCCCCCTCCCGTGCCTCGAACCGGATCGATCGGCATGGCTGTCCTCGTTCGCTGGGCTATCAACAGGCCGACCGGGTCGAGTGACCGTGATCAAGAAGGTCGGCTCCATCCAGGATCTGGTAGCTGTATCCCTGCTCGGTGAGGAACAGCTGGCGATGATGGGCAAAGTCCTGCTCGCGCGTGTCGCGCGTCACCAGGGTGTAGAAGTGGGCCACCTCGCCGCCACTCTTGGGGCGGAGAATGCGCCCCAGACGCTGCGCTTCTTCCTGCCGCGAGCCGAACGTGCCCGACACCTGAATCAGCACGTTGGCGTCGGGCAGATCGAGGGCGAAGTTGCCGACCTTCGACAGCACGATGTGCCGCACCTCGCCGAGGCGAAACTTGCGATACAGCTCCTCGCGCTCGGGGTTGCTGGTCTGCCCCGTGATGAGCGGCAGCTTGAAGCGTCGGCTCAACTGACGCAGCTGCTTCAGGTACTGCCCGATGATGAGGACGCGGCTATCCTTGTAGCGGTCGAGAAGGACGGCGATGACGTCGTCCTTGCCGGGATTCTCGCTGGCGATGCGATACTTGTTGCGCCACTCGGCGACGGCATACTCCATGCGCTGCTCGTCGGGCAGACCGACGCGGACCTCGCAGCAGGTGGCTTCGGCGATCCAGCCGCGCGATTCCAGCTCGCGCCACGGCACGTCATACTTCTTGGGCCCAATCAGGCTGAAGACGTCGGCCTCGCGGCCATCCTCGCGAACCAGGGTGGCGGTCAGGCCAAGCCGACGCCGCGCCTGGATCTGCGCCGTCACCCGGAAGACCGGGGCCGGCAGCAGATGCACCTCGTCGTAGACGATCAGCCCCCAGTCCTGCTTGTTGAACAGGTCGAAGTGAGGGAACTCCTCGGTCTTGTCGTTGCGGTGGGTGAGAATCTGATAGGTGGCCAGCGTGACCGGAGCGATCTCCTTGGTCTCGCCGGTGTACTCGGCCACCTGATCCTCGCCGAGGTCGGTCTTGTCGAGAATCTCGCGATGCCACTGCTTCACGGAGGTGATGCCGGTGGTCAGCACGAGCGTCTTGCGCTGGACCATGCACATGGCGGCGATGCCGACGATGGTCTTGCCCGCGCCGCAGGGAAGGACGATCACCCCCGAGCCGCCACGCACGTCGCCGCCCGCGTAGAAGATTTCGCCGGCCTCGCGCTGGTAGTCGCGCACCTGGAACGGGATGCCGGTGCGGGCGACGTGGCGCAGGTGCATCTCACAGGCTTCACCCTCGGTGTAGCCTGCGAGATCTTCGGCAGGGTAACCGACGCCGATGAGTGCCTGCTTGAGCACGCCACGGAAGGCGGGGTCGATCTTGAAGCTGGTGCGATCGAGGCGGTCACCCAGGTAGGTGCGAATCTTCGGCTGACGGGCGAGTTCTTCGAGCAGGGGCAGATCGGGGCAGACCAGACGCATCGCCGGTGGCTCGCCGGGTTCGCCCTCGTGCTTGACCAGGCGAACGCGACCGTAACGGCTAACCAGTTCGGTGATGTCGGGGCCGAGATTGCCCGGCAGGGGGAACTTGCTGTACTTCCGCAGCACGTCCACCATCGCCTCGGCGGTGTGCCCGGCAGCGGCGGCGTTCCACAGTGATAGCGGGCTGAGGCGGTAGGTGTGGATGTGCTCCGGACTCTTCTCCAGCTCCGCGAAGGGAGCCAGGGCGTCCCGAGCCTCGGCGTATTTTGGATTATCGACCTCGACCAGGATGGATCGATCGCCCTGGACAATGAGGGGGTTGGTGGGGTCGTACTGCATTCTCTCGGCACTCAAACATCGGTATCCAGCCGGGCTTCCATCCCTTTCGCAGTGTAGTGTCGGGCCTGACCCCACGCAAGGCGAACTCTCCCCCGGCTTCCCCCCAGCTTGACTGGATTGACGAGGTAACCTATATACAGACATGCTGTGCAAGGAGGCACCCCGTGATGTCGGCACCACCTCATCTCTCGCTCATCGTCCCCACGCGCGGACGACCCGGGCCGCTTCAGCGGTTCCTCGACTCCATCGCCAGCACCACCGCACTCCCCGATCAACTCGAAATCGTCCTCGTTCGTGACGAGGATGACCCCCTCGGCGAGGTGAAGTTTCCACCCGGGCTGCGCATCGTCCACAGCGTGGGCCCTGCAGGGCGACGCATGGGCGAGTTGAACCAGGCGGGCTACCGGGCGTCGTCAGGCCGCTTCGTCATGCTGCTCAACGACGACGTGCTGGCTCGCACCCTGGGATGGGATCGCTGCATCTATCAGCACCTGGCCTCGATGCCCGACGAGGTGGTGCTGATCCATGTCAACGACACGCTCCTGCGCCGACATCTCTGCACCTTCCCACTGCTGTCGCGCTTCGTCTGCGAACAGGCGGGCGGCATCTGCCCGGAGATCTACGAACGCTATCGCATCGACGATCACATCGAGGATGTCTTCAATCTCCTGGCCGCGCTGGGCGAACGGCGGATTCTTCACCTGCCCGAGGTGATCTTCGAGCATCTGAACGCGACCCCCAGCGTCGAAGGCGTGCGCGAATATCAATCCGACCCCGAGATCCTGCAGCGCGACGCGCCACGGTTCGATGCGCTGTTCGGCCAGCGGAAGGCGCTGGCGCTGCAACTGCTAGGACACATCGAAAAGCGTCGCCTGGCCGCCACCCTGGAGATGAAGACCCGCCAGCTGGCCCACCTGTCGAATCCGCTGGCGCTACGCACCCCCGCCCGGCAGCGCGTGGAACTCGACGACCGCCCGGCCCCGGATAGCCCGGTCACCCTCCTCACCCTGGGCCGAGCCCGGCGCAGCCGGCGCTGCTCTTCCCATCATCCCTCGCTGGTGGTGAGCTGCGACTACCCCACACCAGCCGCGCTGAACCGCGCGCTGCTCGCCTGTCAGACCGACCTGGTGGTGGTGGTGCTCGATCCCACCCGGCTGACCCAGCAAAGCGTGCCAGCGTTGCTCGACGGATTGTCGTCTCGGACCGGGGTGGTGCTTCCAGGTAGCGGAGCGACCAGTGCGCCAGAGGTGTACCTGCCGCCGCCCTACTTCCTGGTGGACCGGCTGCGCTGCCGGAATCTCCTCTTCGAGGAGCATTACGGTCGATACTTCTTCGTGGCCGACTTCGCCCTGCGCGTGCAGCGCGCGGGGCTGGGCGTGACGCAACTCGACGCTCTCCCAAGCCGGGCCCACCGATCCGGGTCGGTCGATCTGGCGATGTTCCAAGCCGATCGCGAGCGGTTCCTCACGGCATGGCCAGGTAGCAACGAGGCCGGGCTAATCAGGACCATGACAGAGCGCCTGACTCCGCTACGTCCACCTTTCGACCTCCTCGGCCGGGCCGGGTCGCTGGTGGGACGGCTGCGAGCCTGTTATCGTCGGGCTGGCTGGACGGGCCTGGGCACGGCTCTGTGGCGTCGGCTGACGCCGCTGGAGCAGCGCTCGGCGTAGTGGGGGCCCTACCCTGCTCGCTTGCGATACCACGCCTCCATGCGCGGCAGATTGCTCGGGTTGAGCCGGCGGACCTCGCGGAACAGGCGGGCCGCCTCGTTGGTCTGTTTCATCTCGACCAGGCAGCGAACAAGCATGAAGCGCGCCTCGGCATTGCCGGGATCGAGTCGGACCCACTCGCGCGCCTCCTCGGCCGCGGCCGACCAGTTCCCCCGGCTATAGAGCAGGTCGCTGGCGCCGGCATGGTAGTGCGGCACATAGGGGTTCACGGCGGCCGCCTGACGGAAGTAGTCCAGGCTGCGATCGAAGTTCTTCCGATCCTGTTCGAGAAAGGCCAGCAACCCCAGAAGGCGATCGCGCCTGGGAGCCAGCGCCCGGGCGCGCTCCAGGGCGGCAACCGCATCGTCGAGCCGTCGTTCGTCCATGCGGATGACCCCCAGGGCCCACCACCCATCGGGATCGGTCGGGCCGTGCTTCAGCGACTCCTCCAGAAGAAGGCCCGCCTGCGTCAGGTTGGTTGAACCGGTGCGGTCGGACACGCGGGCCAAGGCGACGGCCAGGTCGCGCTGACGTTCCGGATCGCTGGCCTTGAAGCGCGCCTGGTCGAGCGCCAGAAGCGGTGGCGCGCCAGGAAGCCGGGGGACGGGCCGCACAGTGCCCGGGCGCCGGGGGATACTGTGGTCGGTCAGCGCGGTGTGGGCGATGTCGCTGGTGGAGCCGCGCGGCATGTGGCAGGCGATGCAGGAGTCATCCGGTTGCTTCGCCAGGCGTTGCGGCCGGGGTTCGGAACAGCCTTTCTGCTCGTGGCAGCTCAGGCAGCGCTGGCGATAGTAGTCGGCCGTGCGCGGGCCGGACACATGAACGTGCGGGTCGTGGCAGGAGATGCAGCCCATCTTCTTCGCGCCGTCGCTCTTCAGGAAGCAGGCGCTGCGGCGCATCTGCTCGACCTGGCCGACGGCAAGGTTTTCCCCCGAGGCGGTCGAGTTGCGCACGAACACCGTGAAGAAGTCATCGAGGGGCAAGCCGGGCCGAAAATCGAACCAGTCGCGCCCCCGGCGCAGCACGCGCACCTCGCCATTGACGTGGCACTGCTCGCAGACATTCTCGCGCAGATCGGGCGGCAGGCGAGCCGGGTTCACGATCGAGAAATCGGGCTGTCCGGTCGGGTGCGGTTCGCCGCGCTCGTGGCGAGCCACATGTTTTTCTCCCGGGCCATGGCAGCGCTCGCAACCGACGTTTAACCCCTCGAAGATGCCGGGGGCGAAGCGGTCGATCTGGTCAGGCAGCGTCTTTAGCCGGTTGACGTGGCACTGCATGCACTCGGTGGGGATGGGCCGCCCCTGCGCGGGCACATCGCGGAAGCTCGGCGAGAGGTCCCAGATCTTCTTCTGCGAATACCAGCTGATCGGCGTCTGAAAGAGGAAGCCATCGCGGACAGTCAGGTAGGAGAAGCCGCGCGTCCCCGAACCGACGGCGTAATGCACCTCGTCGCGCACCTCATAGAGCGGCTGGTCGCCGTCGAGCCGGGCATGGCGATGCCAGACGCGATCCCCCTCGCGATCGACCCAGAAGCGCAGCCCCTTCTTGTCGAACGGCAGGTTCTGCTCGGTCCCATACTTCTGCTGGCTGGCCAGGTCGGCGATGGCGACGGTGGAGCGTCCCATCGGATGTTCGAAGTAGGTCAGCGCGATGTCGAAGTGGCACTCGGCACATTTGCCATCGCCGACGTGCCCCACCTCGGGGCCGACATTCTGGAACGGCCCGGAGTAGGTCAAGCGCGGGTCGGGCGGCACGTCATTCGGAGTCGAAGTTTCTGATGGGGGGAGACGACGAGGCAGGAAAAAAGCGACCGCGACCGCACCCAGCAGGAGCGCGGTCCCGGTCAGAAGCGTTACGAGGAACCACCGACGTGGAGGCGGGGCACCGTCCCTGGACTGACTAGCCACAGAATGGTCCTCAGCTGGTGGGCCGCATGGCCAGGCCGCGGGCCACGGCGGGATCGATCTGTTTCAGCGAGTCGGTGGCATGGCGCCGCATGGTCTCGTCGCCATCCTCAATCACCTGCAATAGCGCCGAGATCGCCCCGCGAGCAGGAGGCCCGATACGGCCCAGGGCATCGATGGCAGCAAGGCGCACCTCTTCTTCTCGATCGCGCGTCGCCTGACTGAGAGAGGCCACCACGGTCTCGGCAGCGGGTCCGATGCGACCCAGCGCGATGGCGGCCTCGCGTCGGCTATCGACGTCGTTGGCCTGCAGCAGCCGGGCCAGCTGGCGCGTGGCGGAGGAGGCACGGCTACCGAACCTCCCCAGAGCCTCGGCCGCCGTTGAACGGAGGTTGGCGTTCTCCTCGAATAGCGCCTGAGTCAACAGTGGAATCGCCTCGTCCAGCGCGGCGTTGCCTTCCGCCCCCGGGCGCGATGCCTGGCGAGAGAGGTTCAGAATGGCCCAGAAGCGCACGTCGGGATCTGTGTCGCCCGCAGTCTCGATGAGCACCTCGGCGGAAGGATCGGCCAGCGCCATCGCGCTGGCGTCCACCTCCACGCGGCTACCCGGACGCCGGGCGCAGCCCGTCACCACCATCAAGGCCAGCGCCAGTCCCGCCATCACCCTGAACCACCGCGACATGTCGCTACTCCTGAGAGGTCTCGACCTGATGGAGTCATTGTCTCGCGGTGGCAGGCAGATATCAAGCGCGTGGCCTGCGGATCGTGGGCGACCGAGGAACCCCCGGCGTTGCAGCCGCTATTCGTCGCCGAGTCCCTCGACCTTGCGCAGAGCCTCGGCGGCGGCCTCGCGGACAAATGGTTCCTTGTCCTTCAGGGCGTCCTGCAGTGCCTTCTTCGCCGACTTGCCCGCCGTCCCGAAGCGCCCCAGCGACTTGGCCGCGAACATCCGCATCTCGGGGTTACTATCGCTCAGGGCAACGGCCAGGTCCGGGGTGGCTTCCGCCGCATCCTTCCCGATCATCCCCAGCGCCACAACGGCCAGGATGCGCGCCTGACCTTCCTTCTCCTTCACTATGGGGATGAGAAGCACCACCGCCGGCTTACCCATGCCACCCAGCGCGCCTGCCCCCATGATCCGGAGTTCGGAGTCATCCTCGCGCAATAGCGGCACCAGCGCCTTGGCCACGCCTTCCCCCTGGGCACCCAGCTGCCGGGCACTGGCCGCGGCGTGATAACGATGATCGGGGTTGCGCGATGCCAGCCCCTGCTGAATCGCCGGCAGGGCCAGCTTGCCCAGGTTGCCCAGGGCGATGGCCAGCAGTCGGCACACGTCGGCGTCCTGATCGGTTTGTAGCGCCTGCACGATCGGTTCAAGTACGTCCTCAGCTCGCGGCTGGATGGCGGTGAGCGCCTCAGCCACGGCCCGCCGCACGCGGAAGCTGTCATCCTTCAGCGCCCCCGCCAGGGCCGGTCCGGCGGCGCTGGCTTCGGAGCCCACCAGCGCCAGGGCGTAGGCAGCCAGGGAACGGACGCGGGGTTCACCATCCTTCAGGGCACTGGCAAGCGGCTCGACTGCATCGGGCCCGATCCGCGCCAGCGATACGGCCGCCGAGCGCCGCAGCATGTGATTCGGCCCCCGCAGGATCTTCAGTAGAGGAGCCAGCGCCGGTTTCGCCGCCTTGCCGGCTCCACCCAGGGCCCGAACCGAGTAGAACAGCACGGCATCGTCAGTATCGTCCAGGGCGCTGACCAGCGCCTTGACCGCAGGCACCACCGCCGCCCCGGCCCGGCTCAGGGCGAAGGCGGCCGTCCGTCGCTCGGTCAGGTCCTTGCTGGACAGCAGGACGATCCACTCCTTGATCGTTTTGCCGTCATAGCGCACCTCGCTCTTCGTCTCCTGGGCGGCCCCGGTCGAGGCCAGCACCATCAGCGCCACCACAGCGGCCTGAATCCATCTGCTTGCGGTCATGCTTGACTCCTGTCTGGGCGGACCGGGGAACCTCTCCCAATCGTGGTCGGCCCGTGGTATTCTCGCGGTAGGATGCCCCTGCCGCAAGGATCATCATCGATTCGCGCCCTGGTTGTCCGGAGCTGGACTCATGCACAGTGTAGATGTCATCGTCGTGGGGCTGGGTGGAATGGGCAGCGCCGCCGCCTGGCAACTGGCGCGACGTGGCGCCTCGGTCCTCGGCTTCGAGCAGTTTCGCCGGGGACACGATCGCGGAAGCTCGCATGGCTCCACGCGCATCATCCGCCAGGCCTACTACGAGCATCCAGCCTACGTCCCGCTGGTGCGCCGCGCCTACGAGGGTTGGTACGATCTGGAGATGGCACGCGGCGAGTCGCTGTTGATCAACAGCCCGTGTCTGACCGTCGGATCGCCCCGGGGCGAACTGGTCCAAGGGGTCCTGGCCTCGGCTGACGAACATGGCCTGGCGGTCGAACGCCTTACACCGGCCGAGGTGCGCCGGCGGTTTCCGGGGTTTCACCTGCGCGAGGACTCCGACCAGGTGGGCGTGCTCGAACACACGGCCGGCATCCTGGCAGTCGAGCGCTGCGTCGAGGCGATGACCGCCGAGGCAACTCGCCTGGGGGCGACCCTCCGCGAGGAAGAACCGGTGCAGTCCTGGGTGTGTGACGGTAACGGGGTGCTGGTGCGAACCACCCGGGGCGAGTACCGCGCCGGCCGGCTGGTGCTCACCTCCGGCCCCTGGGCCGCGCCGCTGCTCAGCGAGACGGGCCACTCCCTCCGGGTCATGCGGCAGGTGGCCCTGTGGCACAGCACCTCGCGCCCCGATCTGTTTCGTCGCGATCGCTTCCCGGTCTACATCGCCGAGACTGCAGACGGCTACTTCTACGGCTTCCCCATGCTCGATCCCCGGGGCGTGAAAGCTGCTCGGCACTACGGCGCCCCGGAGCAGACACATCCCGATGAGGTCTCCCGCGAAGTGACGGCGCAGGATGCCCAGGTGGTGCAAGGTTTCCTGCGCGATTACCTTCCGGGGGTGGATGGCCCCTGCCAGTCGGGGTCGGTCTGCCTGTACACGCTGACGCCCGACCGGCACTTCCTGATCGATCGTCTGCCAGGCGCTACTCAGGTGGTCTTCGCGGCCGGCTTCTCCGGACACGGGTTCAAGTTTGCCACCGTCGTGGGAGAAATTCTGGCTGATCTGGCGCTGGAGGGAAAAACCGGATGGCCGATCGAGCTATTCCGCCGGCGTTAGCCCACGATCAGAGCGACTCGAGCAGTTCGGCGAAGACCTCGGCCGTGGCTTCATCCAGGGCGGCGACCCCGATGCGGTACAACTCTCCCTCGGCGGGCTTGGTGTAGACGACGCAGACGAAGAGCAGGCGGGAAGGAGTGCCGACGGGAATGGATAACCACAGAGGCACAATGCTGCCCACGGGAGGAGGGTCGATGCTGACCAGTCCTACCCCGCGCGGAGAGATATCCTGAATCAGCGCGGCCCGCGGCACCACACCAATGGTCGCAACGACCGGGTTGGAGCCGTGATCGACAACCATCCGGCGATCGAACTGTCGCCGTTCTGGATCCATCGGAGACACGGGCACACCTCAACCCAGAATCCAGCGGACCCGCGAGGATGGATCAGTTGGAGGACACGTCCCGGGTTGCACAACCCTACTACCTGACCGTGACGAAGTCAAACGGCCGCTCTGGTTCACCCTCCCCGGAGCGATACGATAACAGCAAGGACGCGACGTGTAGCGGCCCCGGATCGCCCCATCCTCGAGAGTGACATGCGCGACCTACTCGCCGAGTTGAACCGGACGCTCCAGCAGGGGCAGCCCTGCGTCTGGTGCGCCGTGGTGGAGACGCGCGGCTCGACTCCCCAGAAGGCCGGGGCCGGGATGCTGGTCTTTCCCAACGGCGATCAGCGAGGCACGCTGGGAGGCGGCTGCACCGAGGCCGAGGTCAAGCGCCGGGCCCTGGCGATCCTGGCTGACGCTGACCATTCAGCCTGCCAGCCCGAGCTACTGACCTTCTGCCTCGACGACGACTACGGCTGGGACGACGGCCTCATCTGCGGAGGCCGCATGACCATGCTCGTCGATCCGCTCGCCTCGCGCCAGGCCGACGACTACCACCGGCAGTTTCAGACACTGCTCGAATCCGGCAAGGGCGCCGTCGAGGCAATCGTGCTGGCTGAGGGCCAGGAAGCTCCCCCGGGCAGTCGGTTCCTCTTTGATGGATCAGGTCGGCTGGTGGCGACACGCGGCCGGGCGACCTCGGTTCCGCAGGCCATCGTCCAGCACCTGCCCGACCTTGGCCGACGCCCCACCGCGTCGGCCCATGGCGGGGTGGCCTACCTCCCGTTCCTGCCGCGCATTACTGTCTTTCTTGTGGGTGGCGGCCACGTCGGGCAAGCGGTCGCCCAGCTGGCCTCCCAGGCTGATTTCGACGTGGAAGTGCTCGACGATCGCGACCAGTACGTCACCCCGGTGCGCTTCCCCGAGGCCCGCCGGCGCCTGGTTGGCGACATCGGCCAGCAGCTCGCGGAGATCGGGCCGACCCTTACGCAGGATCACTACGTTCTGATCGTCACTCGCGGCCACCGCCACGACGAGGAGGCACTCTTTCACCTCGCCCCCACCCGGGCCGGCTACATCGGGATGATCGGCAGCAAACGGAAGATCCGTCTCATCTACGAGGATCTGCTCGCGCGGGGCATCGCGGCCGCCGATCTCGACCGGGTCCATGCCCCGCTGGGCTTCGACATCGGCTCGCAGACGGTGCCCGAGATCGCCATCAGTATCGTCGCCGAGCTGATCGCCGCGCGCAACCTCGGCAGCACCGACCCGCGACCGCGCGTCCGGCTCCGCTGCAGCAGCCTGGGGAGGACACCCACATGATCGCCGGGCTCATCCCCGCCGCCGGGCAGAGTCAGCGCATGGGACGCCCCAAGCTCTCGCTTCCCGTCGGCGACCGCCTGGTGCTGGAGCTGGTCATCGACGCGCTGCAGGCCGGCGGCATCAATCCCATCCTGGTGGTCCTGGGCCCGCACTCGGCCGACCTTTCACAACCGGCCCGCGCCGCCGGTGCCTCGGTATTGTTGCTGCCCTGGCCCACCCCGGACATGCGCGCCACCATCGAACGCGGGCTCGACTGGCTGGAAGACAAGCTGCAACCTGGCGACGAGGATGACTGGCTCCTCGTCCCTGGCGACCATCCTACGCTGGAAGCCAGCATCGTCCGTCAACTGGTGAGCTATCGAGCAACTCAGCCGGCCCAGTCCATCGTGGTGCCGACCTACCAGGGTCGTCGCGGCCACCCGACGCTGATTCGCTGGAGCCACGTCGATGGCCTGCGGGCCCACCCGGCCGACCAGGGGTTGAACCACTACCTGCGCACGCAGTCGGCGGTCACCCACGAACTACCTGTCGAGTCCCGCGCGGTCGTCGAGGATCTCGACACCCCCGAGGACTACCAGCGCCTGCTCGCCCGCCTGCGCGAGCCTCAGTCATAGCGCCCGCTGGCTTCCACCGGCCAGACCGCCTCGACGATGCCACGCCGGATGGCCAGCACTGTGCGATGCAGATTCATGGTGGCGCAGCAATGCGCCGGGTATACCTCGCGGCGCTCACCCACCTTCGGACCCGCCCCGCCATCCTCGACCTTGGCGTGTTCCTCGGCCAGGCGCAGCATCTTCTCCTCAGGATGGCCCTTGATGCCTGGAGTACCAAAATCCTGCGAGATGGCCTTGCTGCCGGCATCGAGAACATACCACCCGGGCCGTCGGCTGATCACCGTGGTGAGGATCGACAGCGAGCAGCCGAACTCGGGACGCACGGCGTGGTAGGCCACATCCATGAGAAGGAAGGAGCCGGGCTGCAGCTCGGTGAGTGCGGGATGCTGCGCGGAATACTCCCACGTCCCGGTGCCGGCCCCGGTGACGATCTCGAGGGGAAAGCCGTTGGCTTCCAGCAACTGACGTGTCGCCAGCAGCCGGTCGAGTCCCTGGTGGCAGCGCTGGCGTTTCTGCTCGGGGTCGGCCAGTAGTTGCAGGTGGCCATCGTACCCCTGCAGACCGACCAGGCGCAAGCCCTTCTCCTGCCCGATGACGCGGGCCAGCTCGAGCGCGGGTTCGCCGGGTTCGACTCCGCAACGGTTCATGCCGACATCCACTTCGATGAGCAGTTCGAGCGGCACCCCCTCCTGCCGGGCCAGCTGACCCATCTGCCGCACGTTGTCCGCCTGATCGACGCAGACACGCACCCGCGCCTGCCGCGCCAGGGCGAGCAGCCGGCGGATCTTCGTTTCGCCGACGATCTGGTTGGCCACGAGGACGTCGGGCAGCCCCGCCTGCACCAGCACCTCGGCCTCGTTCAGCTTGGCGCAGAGGAAGCCCTGCACCCCGCGCGCAGCCAGATAGCGCGCCAGGCCTCCGCACTTCAGACTCTTGAAGTGAACCCGCAGCGCCTTCCCAGCAACCTGGCAGGCCGATTGCAGCCGGGCCAGGTTAGCGTCGAGGATGTCCAGGTCGATGAGCAACTGCGGCGTGTCGAGCGTGGCCAGGGGTTGGCCTGTGTAGTCCGGCATGGCTGGTTTCCGAAGTGCCTCGTGCGGGTTCCCCTCCATTCTCTCCCAGGGAGGCCAGACGGCAAGCGAGGTTTCAAGCAACTCGGCCGATCAGGGTGACGTCAGGTCGATGGCAAACTCCTTCGCCCCTGGCCCGACGCTGACCTGCAACCCCGAGGAGTCGGGCCGGGAATACTTCTCCGGCAGAAGGTTTCTCCCCGTGCGCAGCCACTCATCACCATCCCGACGAAGCTCGCGCCAGGTAACGGCCACACGGTAGGTGCCCGCTGGCAGCCCCCCCGTCGGCTGGTTCGGTCCCAGGCGATACTGCCCGTCAGCGTCGCAGACCACCGACACCGTGCGACCATCGCCAACTGGCTGCCCCGGCAGGAATGACACCACCGCCCCGGGCAGCGTCTTCCCCCGATAGCGCACAGTCCCCTCGAGCGGATGCAGAGGCACCCGTTCCGCGCAGCCGACCGAGACGAGCGCCACCAGGGTACAGAGCGAAACAATGCGCGACACTACAACCCCCTCAGACTAAAACCCCGGGATGACCTCGCCGCCGGCCCGGCTGGCCAACATGCCCACGGTGCGGACATCCATGCTCTCCGCGAGGAAGCGGACCGAGCCATCGGCGAAAGCGGCATTCGCCCCCCCAGTGTGAAAGCCGTAGAGCAACCATCCCCATTCGTTCGAGCCGTTGATGCGCATCGGCCCGGGAATGGCTCCCTGGGTCGGGCTACCGCCACTGGTGCACCAGGAGACCAGGCTCTCGCCAAAGGCGTAGGGGTTGTCGTTGGTGGCCCACGAACCACCGCGCGCCCGGGCGCAGGTGGCGGAGCCCTGCAACGCATTGGCCGGGTAGCGCACCTTGCCGCGCCATACATCCTCGCGCCCCGCACATTCGCCGACCAGGAGCGTGTTTGATGTGCCATCGGTGATCATCAGTAGTGAGGGCCGATCGCGCACCCCCGTGGTGCCACAGCCGGTCCAGGCCTGCCCCAGGGCCCCCTCGGCAGGTACCTGGAGTTGATTGGCCCCCGACAGCCCGGCCGCGACGTTGAAGTTGACTCCCAGCCCACCTACGGCGAAGTAATCGGTGCAGGCGCCGGTCTTCCGACCCGGAACCGGATCTTTCTTGTCCTGCATCCGGTTAGCCGGCGCCGAGGGACACTGCAGCAGCTTCATGTGTGTCCAGACCCGGAGACGATTCCCATCCACCATGCTGGAATCGATGATGTTATCGTTCGCATCACGCTGCTCGAAGTTGGCCGCGCTGGACGGCATCCACCAGCTTTCCGCGAGGTTGTACCCACTGACGACGTTGCCCTGCTCCACGAACGGCAGGACGTCCGGCACCCAGCTGCGCTCTGCCATCTCCGGCTCGCCGACACACTTGCTGGCCCGCTTGAGCGGAGGCAGATGCCCGCGCCCGCTCTCGTAGTTGTGGAAGGCGAGCGCCAGCTGTTTGAGGTTGTTGGAGCACTGCATGCGCGCCGCCGCCTCGCGCACTTTCTGGACCGCGGGCAGGAGCAATCCAATGAGAATGGCGATGATGGCGATCACCACTAACAGTTCGATGAGGGTGAAGGCAAGTCGACGCGATGATCTCAGCATCCGAGCATCCTCAAAACACATTCTGTAGAGCCACAATGCAATGGGGGCTCACCATACGCAAATGTCGCGCCAGCACGGTCTACACCCACATATCCTCCTCAATTCATGGGGTTGGGCCCACTTTGCGATCACATAATAGCCAGCGCTGATCAAAAAACTACCAGAGCCAGGGCGCCACCGTTGGCTGCATCCTGGCTCTGAGATCCCACAGATCCCTTGCATGACCAGCCAGGAAGCTTATCGCTTCTTGACCGTGATGCCGACTCCGGCGGCGTGCATATTGACGAAGACAGTATCCAGGTTGGGATTCGTAGTGACGGCTCGCACATAGCGCGGATCCGGAGCGGGCCGGGCCATGTTGTGGGCCACAATCAACCCACCGGGTCGCACCAGAGGTAGCAGCTTGTTCAGATAATCGAGGTATCCCTCCTTGTCGGCATCGAGGAAGACCAGGTCGATGGGGCCCTTCAGTTTCTGCACCTCCTCGTGGGCATCGCCCTCGATCACAGTAATGAGGGACTCGACGCCAGCGCGCTTGAAGTTGGCGCGGGCTTTGACAAGCCTGTTCTTGTCGATGTCAAAGGTGCTCAGTTTGCCGCCGGTCTTCTGGAGCGCCAGGGAAAACCACAGACCAGAGTAGCCCACCGAGGTACCCAGTTCGACGATGTGTTTAGCGCCAATGGATTCGGCCAGAATGCGCAGCAGCCGACCATCCTCCACGGGGACCAGCATGTTGCCGGCGCGCTGATCCTTGCCTACCTCCTCGATGACAGACAGGATTTTCTTTTCCGCATCGTTTCGGGACAGCGGGGGGCCTTCACGGGCCACCTCACCCCTGGGCCTCGGTGGTTGAGCATGCCCGGAAAATGCCACCAGGGCCAGCAAGGCCGCCACCAGCAGGATCACGCTTCTCATCGCAGTACTCCTGGTTGAATGCGCCGAGAGCCGACGCCCGTGCGACGAGGCCGGATCAGCGCGGCTTCAATAGCAGGGCAGGTTTCGCACCAACGTCCGCCTCGACCTCCACTCGTTTCACCTTCTCGTTGCAGCACTGGCACTGCCCTGGCTCGCTGTAAGCCAGGGCGCAGTTGTCGCACCAGTAATACACGTCGTGGAGCTTACCGCCCTGGTAGGTCTGCACGCCGCTGACGCGCAGACTCCCCTCCTTCAAACTGCCATTCAGCCGGACCTCGCGCCTGCGCAAACCGGGATCCTTGAACAGCAGCATCGAGCCATCATCCTTGACCAGCCTGAACATGCGGCCGTCGGCACAGAGAAGCGCCAGCGCGCCTGGCTGCTTCTTGACCTCCACCACTTTACCCTTGAAGGAGGAAGTGGGCTCGGCGGCTTCTCCACGGAGCCCGCCAAGTATCACTATCATTCCAGCCAGGGCGGCCCAGCGCAGATTCACTGTACTCATGGCATGCTTCCTCCAGCGTGGGCAGCGGATTACCGGGTCTTTGGCTTGCAGTGACTCAGAGCGACCAGGGCATATGCGGTGCAGACATCGGGATTCCCCTCCATCCATCGCTCCGCCTGGTTGCTCCAACTGCCATCCTTGCGCTGCTTTTTCGCTAGCTCGGCCACCATCTCGGCTCGCCAGTCATGTTTCTTGCCCTGGCTATCCTGCACCTCGTCGATGCCCAGTTGATCCAGGCACTGGGCCATCATCATCAGGTAGTAATAATAGCCGTTCGCTTCGGTGCCGGCGGGTAGGCCGGGATTCTCGGCCACTGTGTAGTGCTTGTTGGCCCACTCCAGCGCCTTGGTGTACCTCTCGTCGGCCCTGCCCAGGCCGCAATCCGCCAGCGCCTTGAGCCCGACGTAGGTCATGCTGCCATACCCGGGACGGGCGGCGTCTTTCGGCAGCTCCTTGGGTGGCACCTTCCCCTTGGCGCCATCTTTATCCTTGGCCCCATCCTTGTTCTGCCGGGAACCGCCCGTGTTCAGCACGTAGATGAAGCTGCCATCATTGATCTTCCCCGCCCATGGCTGGTCGTTGTGCTCGCCCTTGAGATTCTGGCAACGCGACACGAACACCAGCGCCTTCTTGTAGACACCATCACTGGCCGGCACCTTCGCGGCCTTCATCGCATCCAGGAAGAAGTGGGTGTTCGACATGTCAGGGCGAGTCCCTGGACCGTAGCCGACGCCCCCGTAGTAGGGGTCGGTCTTCTGCTTCTCCTGCGCTTCATCATACTGAAGCGAACGCAGGTACTTGACCCCCGCCGCAACGACCGCCTGGTACTTCTCCAGACCAGACCGCTCCAGGGCCAACAGGTTGATGCAGGTGAGGTAGTTCTTGTGAAAGCCACGCTGCCCCTCTGGTACGCGGGCGATCGAGCCGTCCTTCGGTTCGATCATTCCTTCGATCCATTTCAAACCTCGGCTGATCGACTCGTCGGCCGAGGTCACCTTGCCGCTTCGCAGCAGTCCATACACCACCAGCCCGGTGATGCCAAAGCTATTCATCTTGCTCCAGCTACCGTCCTTGGCCTGTCTCGCTTTCAGATAGGCGACCCCTCGCTCCACCAGGACATCATGGGTAGCTGGATCCACCGACCCTGCGACGAGGGCCCCGGCCTTCTTCTCGGCTCCCTCCAACGGCCCGTACATCAGTACGGCCGTCCCGATGGCCAGGACCGCCGCAGCGGCCGCTCGAACGAATACCATCATCACTCACTCTCCTTCTCGGACAAACCAGAGGGTTATTTCGGTTCGAGGTCTCTCAGGCGTGGGAGAGACCAGTTATTGCCGGCGGGCAACGAAGGCGTTAGCGAGATACAGTTCGCCTGGGGATGGACGGTGGCTCGTAAGTTCGTACGCAGGGGGTCCGCATAGCGTCCCGCGAGCCGGTCGTGGGTGACAGGGTCCGCGCACTCGTCCAGCGGTAACGAGGCGTCCGGCCAGACGACGGTGACGGCGTACTCCCCCGCCGGAGCGCCGTCGCCTGCCTGGTAGGTCGTCAGACGAAAACGGCCATCCGCGCCGGTGACGGCCACAGCCAGGACAGCGACGGCGGTTCCCCTCACCGGGCGGAAGGCGATCATGGCGTTGGCCGCAGGACGGCCTGCGACAAGTAACTGGCCTTCGACGGGAAAGACAGTGGCTTTGCCCGGCCACCCACATCCGGGCAGAAAGCCAGCGACAAGCAGTGCCGATAGGAAAAACGACCCGGTGCGAGCCACAGGGGGATCCTCGGTGCTACTCGGGACGAGACGGCTCAAGTTCCGTTTGCCAGCTCAATCGATCCGGAATGGTTCGAGGGTGGTGGTGGACGAACCGATCGTCACTTTTGGGCCAGTATCTGGGTTTGCGTACTTGCCCTTCCAGACATCAACCTCGATGTCTAGCCCCCGTTTATCCGTTCCCGGTCGCAACAACTCGAAGGTGACCGAATACTCACCCGACGGCGCCCCGTCCCCAGGGGCCGCGGTGCTCAAGGTGAAGTGACCGTCCTTGCCGGTCAACCCGCTCGGGGTAAACTTGACGGCCCCCATGTTAAATTTCGGATGGAGCGTCACCTTCACCCCTTCAGCCGGCTTGCCCTTCCACAGCACCGTACCAGCCGTCGGAACGGTGCGAGGGGCCGAGATGCCACTCCCGCACCCAACCACTGCCGCGCACACAAGAGCGACCCACGCGATGCGACTAGTAGTCACTGAGCACCTCGCCTCCGTTGCGACTACCGAGCGCCATGTAAGTTGTCATGTTGATGTTCTGGCTGATGAACTTCACGCTCCCGTCGCAAAGCAGAAAGTTGCACCCGCCGGGGTGTGTGCTCTTGAACGCGTAAAGTGGACTCTTGAAGAGGACGTCCCGGAGAGTGGCCGGGTCCGTGATGGTTCTGGCGTAATACGGGCCAGAGAGGGTATTCATCGGCACGGTGGTACGGCCCTCGGAGTAATAGTCTCCGCCGCTGGCCCCCCAGGCGATGGGGCCGCCCGATGGCACTGCGGTGGAGCCGATCGACACACTGTTCACCGTTGTCGTGGTGTACCCCTGGAGGATGTTGTGCATGTCGCCAGCGGCGATCGTGCTGGACAGTCCGTCGCTGATGCTGGCGAAGTTGATCCTGTACGAACTGTCGGGCTGCCACCAGTTCGGGTCCGCGGTATGCCTGGCCGCCAGCGCCTGGCCCGTGGTGTAGTCCAGGCCAGCGTCCATCCTCGAGATGAACACCCCATCGGACGGGGTGAACCCGTAAGCCTGCCCCGGTTTGAAGATGTCGCCCGCCTGAGCGGGAGAGCGGACGTCGCAGTTGCCGCGGTTCCAACCGTAGCTCGCATAGCCAGCGAACACAGGGTTGAGCGGTGCAGGCATGGATGGGCACAGAAACACCTTCAGCGGAGTGCTGGACAGCTGGAGGTTGGTCGGGCCGCCGACAATGCCAGGGGTAGCGTTGTCAGTCCCCGACTTGTTGAAGTTGAACTGCTTGTAGAGATTGTCCTGCTCAACGAACGGCAGCAGTTCGAAGGCCACCGGGTAGTGGCGAAAACGATAGAAGATGTTCTGCATGCCCGGGTTGGTGTCCTCGATGCCGCCACCGCAAAAGCTCATGTTCGGTAGTGACTGCTGGGCGTCGTGGAAGGCATGCACGGCCAGGCCGATTTGCTTGAGGTTGTTCTGACAGCTCATCCGGGCGGCGGCCTCGCGGACCTTCTGCACTGCCGGCAGCAACAGTCCGATGAGGATGGCGATGATGGCGATCACCACCAGTAATTCAATCAGCGTGAAAGCATGACGAAGCAATTGCCTTGGCATGGAATCTCATCCGGATCACAGGAGTTGTGGGCACCTCCCCCCTTAAGGCAAATCAGGTGCCAGGCCGAAAAACCGGGCCCACACCCTGTTCTCCCCTGTTTCGGGGCTCTTATCTGCTCACTCGTTGATCACTCCTGGCCAGCCTCTGTCCAGTCCTCCCATCTCATCCAGGTCGCCTGGGGTGGGAGGCTCCCGGGTGGTATCCGTCTTGACACGTCACGCCGGAAGTGCCATAACCCGCGGCCGACCGCCAGTTCGGCGCTTCGACGTTCTGTTGGAGAACGTGAAGGAGAGGAGCAGCTACGCCATGGGGACGACTACCGCTCCGACTACACCGGAGAACCGCCCGGTCACAATGGCCCAGTTGTGGCAGGCCCCGGTATTCGTCCTGGGTCTCGCCGCCCTGGCCGCGGTGTGGTTCTGCCGACCACTCTGGCCCGATTGCGCCGCCCGGCGCATCGACGCCGACCTGGCCACGGCCCGACAACTGCTGTCCGGCCGCGAGGGTGACGCCGACCAGGCCCTCAAGCTGGCCCAGCGCGCCCTGGAAGCCTGCGAGTCGGCTCCCGATCGCACCGGCGAGGTGGCCCTGTTGGCCGGCACCGCCTGCATCCGCCTGGCCGAGAAGGCCGATCCGGTTCGCTCCAGCGAGCACTGGCAGAAGGCCCGCGAGTATCTCGGGCAGGCCCTGGCGCAGGCCGACAACCTCGAATCCGACTCCAAAGCACAGCTGAACTATCGCCTGGCCAAGGTTGGCTACCACACCAACGAGCCACTGCCCGCCGTCATCGCCAAACTCGAGGAGACTGTCCCCAGTTGCGATGCTCGCGCCGAGGGCTACCGCCTCCTGACCGACGCGTATCTCAAACTGCCGCAGCCCGATCTGACCCGGGCCATCGCAGCCAACCAGAAGCTGCGCGACGTGGCCGAGGCCAGCGAAGCCGAGCTAACCCAGGCCAAGCTGCAAGGCGGCGAGATCCTCCTCCGCATGGGTAAGACCGAGGAGGCGCGGCGCTCGTTGGAAAAGATCGGCGAGCACAGCGCGCCGGCCATGGTGGTCAAGGCCCGGCTGCTCCGGGCCCGCGCCTACCAGGATGAGAAACAGTGGGGCGAAGCCACCCGGCTATACAACGCTGCCCTGGCCGACAGCCGGGCGCCCGTCAGCGATCCGGCCAGCATCTACTTCAATCTCGGCCTCTGCTACCGCAACCTGGAACAACCCCAGGAGGCGGCCAAGGCCTGGCAGGAATGCGTGCGGCTGGCTCGCGGCTCCGAAGGTGTCGCCGCCGCTCTGGTCCTGGCCGAGTTACGGCTCAACGAACAGGCACTCGAACCCGCCCTGGAGGTCCTCACCCTCGTCGCGGCTCGGCTGGGCAAACCGGCGGAGAGCAAGGCGACGCCGCAGGATCTGACCCGCGCCCGGGAAGTATTCGAGCGAGCGCTCACCATCTTCCGCCAGGCCTCGCGCCACGATCTGGCCTCGAAGACGCTGGAAGCCTACACCCCGCTGGCCCCGCCACGCCGGGCCCTGATGCTTCAGGGCGAGCTGGCCTCCGAGTGGGCCAAGGCCAAGCTCGATGCGCCCCGGCTGACTCCCGAGATCGAGAAGCAGGCCGCCGAACTGCACCGGACTGCCGCCGAAGCCTACGCGAAGGTCGCCGCCACCCCGGGACTCAGCCTGACCGAGCAGGGCGAAACCCTCTGGAACGCCGCGCAGAACTTCCTGGCAGGCCATCAGGAGGCCAGAGCCACCGCCGCGCTGGAACAGGTGGTGAAGCTGAACCTCGAGCCGGCCCGGCTGGGCGAGGCCTGGTTCCGCCTGGCCGAGGTCTACCGCGGCGCCCGCAAGAGTGAGGCTGCCCAGGCCGCCTACAGCAAGTGCATGGAGTTTGACACGAAGTTCGCCTACCGCGCCCGCCACGCCCTGGCCCTGGGCCGGCTGGAGACCGGTGACCTCGATGAGGCCGAGGCTGCCCTCGTCTTCAACCTGAAAATGCTGCGCTGGGAGTCCGATCCCGAGGCGCTGTCACAATCGCTGTTCACCCTGGGCAACCTCCTCTACCAGCGCCGCGACTATCGCCGGGTGGTCCGCTATCTCGAGGATGCCCTGGGCCGCTTCAAGGATAATCCCGAGGTGACGCGGGCGCGCTATCAGCTGGCCGACGCCTATCGACAGATCGCCGCGCAGGAGAACCAGAGCTTCCTCCTGGGTGAGAACATGTCCCCCGAGGCGCGGGCCCACTTCCAGAAGGAGCATCGTCGCTGGCTACAGAAGGCGGCCGAGGAGTTCGCCACCCTCGAGCGCTTCCTCGATAGCCCCGAGGGCAAGGAGCATCTGACGCCGGATCTGCGCTCGCAGGTGCCCTTCATCACCGCCAAGTGCTGGTTCAACCTGGGCCAGTACGACAAGGCGCTGGTGATCTACGAGAAATTGATCGATCGGCACCCAGGCAAGGCCGAGGGACTGGACGCCTTGGGTGGTGCGGTGTCGTGTCATGCCGGGCTGGGTCAGGTGGACAAGGTCAAGCAGCGGCTGCTGCAGATCAAGACCGCCCTGCCCCAGATGCCCGACGAGGTGCGCAAGCCCTGGGAAGACTGGCTGGTCGAGGCGATCAAACCACTCAGCGAGCTGTAAACAGCCCGGGACCGCAGGGGTGATCTCCCCGCGGTCCCGCTACGCTGGCTACTCGTGGCCGGGTTACATCCGGCTCATGTGGTGGATGATGCGGTCGGCGAAGTCGGCGCTACTGGCGCCAGCCTTCTCGCCGTAGCCGGGGAACTGACGGGCGATGTCGTAGGTGACGTACAGCTTGCCGCCCGGGCCCTTGTGGGCGACCTCGTCGCTCTCGGCGAAGGTGGCCTCGACCCCCTGGTTGACCAGCTGGGCCGCCTCGAACCAACCCATGTGCTCGAGCATCAACGCCCCGGAGAGCAGCACCGCCCCCGGGTTGGCCATGTTCTTGCCGGTGTACTTCGGGGCCGTGCCGTGGGTCGCCTCGAACATCGCGGAGCGGTCGCCGATGTTGGCACCAGCCGCCAGGCCCAGTCCGCCCGTCAGCGCGGCGGCGGCATCCGAGATGTAGTCGCCGTTGAGGTTGGGCGTCGCCACCACGCTGTACTCGTCGGGCCGCAGCTGGATCTGCTGGAACATGCTGTCGGCAATGCGATCCTTGATGAGCAGCTTGCCCTTGGCGTCGGCTCCCTTCCAGACCTCATCCTCGGTGACGATCTGATCGCGGAACTCCTCGCGGGCCAGCTCGTAGCCCCAGTCCTTGAACGCCCCCTCGGTGAACTTCATGATGTTGCCCTTGTGCATCAGCGTCACGCTGGGCAGCTTCTTCTCCAGGGCGTAGCGAATCGCCATGCGGATGAGGCGCTTGCTCCCCTCGGGGCTCATCGGCTTGATGCCGAGCCCGGCGCTGGGCACGACGTTCTTGTAGCCCCACGATTCGAGCAGGGTGATCAACTGGCGGGCGCGCTCGCTGTTGCTCTTGAACTCGATGCCGCAGTACACGTCCTCGGTGTTCTCGCGGAAGATGACCATATCGACCTTGTCGGCCCGCTTATTCGGCGCCTCGACGCCCTTGAAGTAGCGCACTGGGCGCACGCAGGCGTACAGGTCGAAGCGGATGCGCAGGAAGACATTGATCGAGCGGAAGCCGCCGCCGATGGGCGTGGTGAGCGGTCCCTTCAGGCCGATGGAGTAATACTCGAACGCCTTCAGGGTGTCGTCGGGTAGGTAGAGCTTCCGCTGCTCGTCCTCGGACAGCGTGCCGACCTGCTCGTCCTTGACTTGCGGGTAGTACAGCTCGCGGGCCGCATCGCCGGCGTGGACATCGAACCACACAATCTTCCGCTTGCCGCCGTAGGCCTTCTGCACGGCGGCGTCCAGCACCTTCACCGAGCAGGTGGTAATGCCCGGGACGCCCGCGACATCGCGCCCGATGCCGTCTCCCTTGAGCAGGCACACGATGGGGTCGTCCGGGATGTGCCACTTGCCGTTGGCGTCCACGGTGGCCCGGCTGCCCGTCGTCGGGGCTTTCAGTTTCTCATAAGTCGGAGCGGTCATGTCGGATCGTCCTGCTGCGAAAGAATGCGGTGGGAGTACCTCTGAAGGCGAGACATTCTGGCGGTTTAGGCACCGGGCGCAAGGAAGTCAAGGCGCGGACGTTGGCAACTCTCTCCGGCCGCGGTAGAGTGAATCCTCGCCCCACCCTCGGACGAGTCGTCGCATGCGCTATCTTGCCCTCTCTGCTCTGCTGGCGTGGGTCTGCTCGCTGGCGGCGCAGATGCCCCCGGGCGAATGGAAGTTCGACGTCATCCACCGCAAGCAGGGCGTCTCCTTGCGCGGCCTGGTGGTCGATCAATCGCCGACCCAGGTGCGCATCCGCTGCATCACACGCAAACCCGGCTCGCCCACGCTGGTCTTTACCGAAGTAGTTCCGCGCGACGAGATCATTCGGGTGGAACTGATCTCCCCCGAGGAACGCAGCAAACTCGAACAACACATCGACGCCCTGAAGCGCGAACGGGCTGTGCTCGGCGCCCATCTCCGCGCCCTGGACCCGGGCAAGGCGACCTCCGTCAAACCGCTGGAAACGGTCGATCTTCAGCCAGCCACCTGGCCGGGCGACCCCAAACTCCGCGCCTGGCGCTATCGCTCCACCTATTTCGAGCTGATCGCAGCCACCCGGCCGGAGCTGGCCCAGTTGGCCGCTATTCACCTGGAGCAGATCTACGCGGCCTTCGCCCGGTTACTCCCGCCGCGCCGACCCGAGGCGGCTCCTACCACCATCCTGCTGACTCGCTCCGGTGCCGACTATCAGAAGCTGGCCCGCGGCCGGGGACTGAAGCTGTTCAACCCCGCATTCTACGATTCCAACACCAACCAGGTGGTCTGCGGCAGCGACCTCGAAAAACTCTGCGACGAGCTGGAGGCCGTGCGCGCCCATCACGTCCGGCTGCGCACTGGCATCCGCGAGCGCCGGGCCGAACTGGCGAAGGTCTACCGCGGCAAGGTGCCGGCCGAGCTACTGGCCCCCATGGCCGACGCCGAGAAGCGCATCGATGCCAGCGAGATGCGCAACGACGCATCCTTCGGCACCGTGCAAACGCGACTCTTCCAGCGTCTGTATCACGAAGCGTTCCACGCCTACCTCGGCCAGTTCGTCTACCCCCAGAAAGAGGGCCCCCTCCCCCTGTGGTTCAACGAGGGGCTGGCCCAGATCTTCGAGACCGCCATTGTCGAGGTCGGTGAACTCCGGGTGGGCCACGCCGACAAGGAACGCCTCACCTCGGTGCGCAAGGCGCTGGCGGCCGGCACGCTACTACCTCTGGTCGAGGTCCTGCGCTCCGAGCCGCGCCACTTCCTCACGGCCCACACCAGCGAACAGGAGTTGACTGATCGCTTCTACCTCGCCGCCTGGGGACTGGCGCAGTACCTCATGTTCGAGCGCCGCATCGTGGGGACCGCCCGGCTCGACGAGTACGTCCGCGCCCTGGGACGAGGCGTCGATCCGCTCCTGGCCTTCCGCGACCTGGTGGGCAAGCCGCTCGATGCCTTCGAGAAGGAGTTTCATAGCTACCTGTCTCGCCTGCGCCCAGATGGCACCACCGGAAAGTGATGGCTGCGTGGTCTCTCCGCAGACAACCCAGCGTGCGCCAGCGGAGGAAGAGTAGCGTTCTACTCGCTCCTCCTCTGGCGCGCACATCTCATTCAGTAAGAAGCCTCCGCGTTCGAGCGGGGACCCCGAAAGTTATAAACTACCCCTGGCGAGGGTGTGTTCCTCGCTCCGGGAGAACGGCGGTCTCCACCATGGACATCGGCATGCGGCGTCTGATCGGCCTGGGCCTGCTCGCCTCGGCTCCGCTGGGCTTGCTCGTCTGTTCCGATGCCGTGCCGGTCCTTCGCGGCCGCGTGATCGGCGACGCTGGCCCCCTGGCCAACGCCCGCGTACGCTGGCAAGGCACTACGCTGACCACCCGCAGCGATGCCACCGGCCTGTTCACCCTACCCTGGCTCTCCCGTCCCGGTCGGGTGACCGCCTCCGCACACGGCCATGTCATCGCCGGGCACCCCGCCGGCCCCGGCTGGCTGACTCTGCATCTACGCCCCCTTCCGCAGGAGGACCACCCGGACTACGCCTGGGTCGATCCGACCCCACTACCTGGCGAGGAATCCCGATGCGGGAACTGCCACCAGGCGATGTATCGCGAGTGGTCCGCCGGAGGCCATGCCCGCGCCCTCTCGAACCCCCACTTTCGCAACCTCTACGATGGTACCGATCACCAGGGTAGGCCCGGCGCCGGATGGAACCTTCTCGACGAACATCCCAACGGAGCCGGCGTCTGTGCCTCCTGTCACGCCCCGGCCCTGGCTGATGCCGACCCGGCCCGCTTCGACATTCGTCAGGTCCGGGGCGTGGCGACCCACGGCGTTCACTGCGATTATTGCCACAAGGTGGCTGGGCCCGGCGACGGTGAGATCGGCCTGACTCACGGGCGCTTTCTGCATCGCCTACTGCGCCCGGCCGAGGGCCAGCTGTTCTTTGGTCCCCTGGACGACGTGGACCGCGGAGAAGATGTCTACTCGCCCTACCTGCGGGATAGCCGATTCTGCGCCGCGTGTCACGAAGGCGTTCTCTTCGGCGTGCGCGTCTACAGCACCTACAGCGAATGGCTGACCGGTCCCGCTCGCCGCCAGGGCCTGCACTGCCAGGACTGCCACATGAAACCCACCGGCCGGATGACCAACGTCGCCCCCGGCCGCGGCGGCTTGCCCCGCGCGCCCTCCACCCTGGCCAACCACCACTTCTGGGATGGCTCGCAGCTAGCGATGCTGCAGCGGTGCCTGCAGCTGCAGGTGACCATGGTCGGCTCTCAAGCCACGGTGACCCTGCATACCAGCGGCGTCGGCCATGCCGTCCCTACCGGCTTCATCGATCGTCAGCTGATCCTGGCCTGCGAAGCCCACGACCCGCAGGGGAACCTCATCCCCCTGCGAACGGGTCCTACCTTGCCCCCCTCCTCGGGCCCGCAATGGGCACACACACCCGGCCGCCTTTTCGCCCGCATCACTCGGGACGAGTTCGGTACCACCCCGGTCCCCTTCTGGCGCGCTTTGCCCGAGCCCGTCGATCAGCGCCTGCACCCTGACCAGCCCGTGACGCTCCACTTCGCGTTCGAACACGCCTTCGCCCACCTACGAGTGCGCCTGCTCCACCGCCGCTTCTGGGCTGAGGAGGCCCAGCGCAAGGGCTGGACCGACAACGACTTGATGGTGCTGGATCGCTCGTATCCCGCAAAATCGAACTAGACGCGATGGAGGAAACACCCACCTGTTCGATTCTGAGACTTTCGCCTCCCCCGCCTCATTCTGAGAAGCCGATGATAACAATAAGAGGAAGAGCGCATTCACCAGAACCATCATCCCAGCAACAACTTCCACACAATCGGCACAACCCTCCCTGCCGACTTGCCATTTTGGCACAGCACTTGCTTTCATATTAGACGAGGAAGCAATCTGACTCAAGGATGGGGAGAGGAAACCGGCCGAGACATCTTAGGAACACACCGATGCGTGGCGCAAGCAGCTATCACCAGCAATTGAGTCGCGGTCGGAAAGCAGGCCTAACCGCGCGTGAGTTAAACCTGGCTCTGTCGAATCGCCCCGTTCAGGGTGCCGACCAGATTCCGGGCCAGTCTGACTGTAACGGTTATGTGGTGGGCATCAACGCCCAGGGCCATCGAACCATACGCCCTTGCACAGAAACTGACCGCACCTGAGAAGAGGCAACCGAGCTGAAGTCTGGGGCAGAGGGCCGATCTTTCCGTAAGGTCGGCCTCTCTGTTTTTTCTGCCCCTCAGAGATGTGTCAACTACCCTTGTCAGCCCCCCAGAGATGCGTTAAATATGAGTAGGTCGTAGGGTGTACTCCATCCCACCTATTCCCCGATAGCTCAATGGTAGAGCAACCGGCTGTTAACCGGTTTGTTGTAGGTTCGAGTCCTACTCGGGGAGCTAGAAGTAAGTAATAGCAATAGGCCTCTCCTGCTAGCAAACCCCTAGAATACAAGGGGTTACAACCAGGAGAGTCCTATTCGTTCACCTGCAGCCTTGTTCACTAGTGATAGCGTTCAGTGGCACAGGATAGCGGAAGTCCGTGCAAGGGACTGAGCTATTGAGCCAGCTTCCTCCTGGCCGGCTGTCCAGGTTTCTTGCTGAAGGATCGGTTCACCACCCTCCGAAGTGCTCGCAGGCTTTTCTTCCCATAGGTCCGCATGGTCAGGCGAGGATCGGAATGCCGAGCACTGCCCTTGCGCGGGCAAGCTACCCCCGTCAGCGACGCGCGTGAGGAGTGGGTTACGGGCAACGGCGGCCGTTGAGCCAATACAATCTCTGACCAGGGACAATAACTGCAGGGGAATGACCATGATACGACTTGTGATGCTGGCGCTGATGTCGCTGATGGTGGGACTACCCCCGGTGACATGGGCCACCGCCCCGAAGGCGAAGGAGAAGGGCGTGCGGACCGTGGCGATCCTGATCTTCGAGGGCGTGGAACTGCTCGACTTCGCCGGCCCGGCAGAGGTGTTCATCGTCGCGAATGAGGGAAAAGCGTTCCGGGTCGTGACAGTCGCCGAGAAGAAGGGTCTGGTCAAGACGATGGGCGGCCTGACGGTCCAGGCCGACTTCGCCTACGCCGATGCGCCAACGGCCGACATCGTGGTCATCCCCGGCGGCAATATGAAGAACGTAGGCAAGGAGGGGCGGCGCTGGCTGAAGGACGCCTCGAAAAAGGCCGAGATCGTGCTCAGCGTGTGCATGGGGGCGTTCCTCGCTGCCGACGCCGGCTTACTCGACGATGTCGAGGCGACGACGCACACCTGGGGCATCGAGCGGCTTAAGAAGGTCGCGCCAACGTGCAAGGTGGTGACGGGCCGCCGCTTCGTGGACGCGGGCAAGGTCGTCTCGACGGCGGGGGTGACCGCCGGGATCGACGGGGCCCTGCACGTCGTCGAACGGCTGCTGGGCAAGGAGGCCGCCCGGTGGGCATCGGAAGACTGGATGGAGTACAAGCGGGCGGCGTCGGGGATGAAGGACTGATCGGCTAGCGGGCCGAGTCGCGAGCCCGGGCCCACAAGGAAGAGGTGATGGCGCGGAGGCGTTCTCCTCCTGCGTGAGGAACTCGTTGTAGTGGCCGCACACGAATGCAGAGATCTACACGAAGCCCCGGCTACTTACTGCCAACTTCCCAGCGAGACTGCGAGGCGATCGGTGTTGCCTGGTGGCGCGGGACGGTGGGATCGTACCGTCGCATCAGGCGGAGAACGCCTTGCACCGAAGGTGTCAGGGGTCGTGTAATTGCGCCGAACCAGCCGAGTACTTCGAGCAACAAAGGTGAGTTTGGAAGTGTACCGCAGCATAATCAACTGCTCTTTCTCGTCGCCGACGCAGATCAGGTGGGCCTACTGGTCGAGGTAGCTCAGCGCTACGTCACCATCAAGCGGATCGTCACCGACTCTGATCGGATGGGGGTCTTCATCACAGATCTGAAGGGAAAGAATGGCCCCCGTGGGAGTTGAAACCACATTCGCCTGTGTAAGAGACAGCTGCTCAGCCGGTTGAGCTACAAGGCCAGTCAGCGTGTCGGGCAGGAGTTGAACCTCCGCAGAGCAAGCGGATGGGTTACAGTCAAGTGGGCTCGCCAGTGCCGAGCCGACACAGGATTGTCAGTACCCTGGATGGGAATCGAACCCATGCTCTCCACCTTGAGAAGGTGGCGGCCATACCATCTGGCCCGCCAGGGCATGTGTTGAGTGGCCCAGGGGGGAGTCGAACCCCCAGCATCCCTCGTTCTAAGCGAGAGTGGTCTTCCGGTTGCCTACCGGGCCATGGGTCGTCTTGTTTCAATACCTGGAAAGTGGAAGGAGAGGGAGTCGAACCCTCCAAGGTGGATAGCCTCGCGCTTCATAGCACACCGGTGCCGTCGGCGGTCGGCTTGCCCTTCCGATTCGCCGTCTCCTCACGCCTTCATAAACGGTGACCCGGGGCAGGCGTGACAGAAAAAGTCGTCAGTCGGGATGGCTGGATTAGAACCAGCGTCCTCCTGCGCCCGAGGTAGGCGACCACTCCAGACTGGCCCACACCCCGCTCTGCAAGAGCACCAGGCGGGACTCGAGCCCGCAATATCCGCCGAGGCTCGGTGGCATGCTGCCGTTGGCTTCAAAGTTGCTTCTGTCCGGGCTGAAATGTCATGGAGCGGGAGGTGCAGGAGGTGGGTCGCTTGTCGCTTTCCGTCTTCCTCCTCGCCAATGCTTGATAGACCTCGGCCTAACAGGGAAAGTTCGCCGGCGCACGCAATTTTTCTTCTCTGGGGGAAGATTGGCAGGCGTTTAATGCGTAGAGAGGCACTCGCGCTGTTATTGCACTCCCCACCACCCCAGCGATTCGGACGGGGTAGAGGGACGGGCCGGGGAAAAACTCTGATGGGGTCACTGGTCAGCTTCCTTGCCACCACAGCTTCTTGAACACCGGCTGCGGGCCTAACCAGTTCTTGCTGCCGCGCAGTTTCTCGCCCTTGGCGTCATAGGCCCGGAAGGAAAGCAGGTCGATTTGACTCCACGATGCCAATGTCTCGCCGTCACCGGTCTGGAATGCTCCTGGCTCCAGCTGGAGAGTCTGCGTGTCTTTACCACCGTCGAGCTTCACCACCGCAACGAACTCCTTCTGTCTGCCTCGGTACTGCCGAAAGAAGTTCTCGGTTAGCACGACCACCAGTTCGTTCGGCTTCTCGGCTCGAACCTCGACTGTGAGGCGCTGCCCCCGTCGCCCTCGCCACTTCGGGTCGGTCAGTTTCCGGGTCGAATATTCCCAGTGATGCGGGTTATCCGCGGACAACGTGTACCAGTCCCGCCAACCGTGGGTGAAGTCGTCGATCATCGGGGAATACTCGTCCGTCGGCTGCACGTTGGCACGGTGCAACTCCTTCGAGGAAACCGTGCACAACCTGGAGCTGATGGTGAACCTCTCGGTCGGTCGAGCGTACGGCTCCGACTCGGACTTCTTCACCCCGTAGGAGACATTGGCGAAAGAGAAGAGGGGCTGATCAACACTCATTATCGGCAGCTTGGCGGTCCACATGCCACCCACCTTCTTCACCTCGGCGGACCGCCAGAACCTCGCTCTTGGGTTAGGATCGACCGCGTAATAGATGATGACCTCAGCCACGGGACGTGTCCAATCAGGCGTCACCTGCAACTCGGGAACGTGGTCCTCGGTTGCCAGCACCAGTTTCGCTTCCGGTGTGTTGGGGAAGGTGAAGCTGGCCTTGAGGTACTGATCGAACCAGAGCGGCCTCGTGACAGCAAACTCCGGGGTGAATCGGTGGTTCATGTGCGGGGTGAACGCATAGCGGACATTCCCATGCGGAATCAACGCTCCTGTGCGGTAGGTGTCGTCCATGATTCCGTGGAAGTCGTTGGTAGATCCCAACCAGAGCAGTGGGGCCTGGATGTGCGGTGCATACGACTCGAACCCGAGTGTCGCGTCGAACAGTTTCACATTGCCACTGGGCGTTTCCATCTTCACCTGCGGCAACAGTGGCCACGGTTGGGTGCGGAATCCCGATCCCCCCACGGAGGGAGCTGCGGCCTTCACCCGCCTGTCCGACCCGGCGACGTACACGGTCAGGTTGCCCCCCATCGAGTGACCATAGACGCCGAGGCGGCTGGCATCGACTTCCGGACTCTGTTCCAGATAGGTCAGTCCCCGTCTGGCTCCGAGAGTCAGCAGGTACCAGTTGTTGTTACGGGGAGACTCGAACGGTTCGAGGGTCTTGTCACCGGGCTTCAGGTTGAAGTAGCCAGGCACGTTCTTCTGCGTCGGATCGACCGCCCCCCAGTCTGTGTTGGGGTCGCTGTCCCTGGCGTCCTCCATGACACGTCCGCCCCAGTTGATCGACAGGCAGGCGTAGCCCCGACGGGCGTAGAACTCGACTTCCTTGAGAAATGCTCGCTGGCCCCCGCCGTGCAGATGCAGCAGTCCGGGAAGGTTCTTCGCTCCTCTGGGAAACCCGTAGAACGCTGCCATGCGCGCCGGTTTGCCCTTGAATGTGCCGATGTGGAAGGTGACGTAGCGGTACACGATGCCGTCCTGCTCCCACTCCCGCACGACCCTTGAATCGAGCGCCTCCTTTCGGGGATCGAAGTCCGCCCACAGCGCCTTGACGTTGCTGGGGGCCTGAGGCTCGTCGGCGAACGAGATGCAGCCAAACCACCAGGCGAGGCCGATCAGGGTTGACCATGCGTAGATCTTCATGCAGGCTCCTCGTTAGGTGGTTTCCCGATAGAGTTTCCCTGGCAAGTTCGCGATCACGGACGGTCAGGTGGCAGTCCCAGGGACCATGGACATAGCTCAGGTGGAATTCGCCAGTGCTCTGGCGTCGAACTCAAAGCACCCTGCCTCAGCGTGTTGATCGATCAGGGCCAACTTACCAGATTCCCCTGCCATGCATAGCACCTCCTGGCCGGCTGAGCGTTTCCGATGCAGAACGTGCGAATCAGTGGGCGAGAAAAGTCAGGAGCTTGGAAGCGCGGGCACGAAATGCCGTGGATCCCAACGCTGGGAAGCAATTCGCTGGCCAAGCGATGAACGATCTCGCCAGAAACAGGTGTGGAAGTGAGGCGAATTCCAGCTCGAGGTATTACACCGATGATCCGTATCAGTCCGATCCTGATGCTCCTTGCCCTCCTTGCGGGGACTCTGTTGCCGGAAACGATGTCCGGCCAGCCAGTAGACGAGAAGAAGTACACCCCCATGCCATGGCACCTCGTCGATACATGGTGGGACATCGGCGAGGAGAAGCCTTTCGAGAGCCTCGCCGTGGATGTGACCCTAAGCGAGGACGTGCCGTCCTCGTTGAACCTGTACATCGCCCCCATCGGCCTTGGGCACCTGAGCAAGACACCGTTCTACGGGGGTATCCAGACGCAGGCGGATGGCAACACCAGGAAGGATCAGCGGCTCCGCAAACTTGGCCCCGGCTTCCTGTTCTCGATGTGGGGCGAACGAAGCCTGAACGCTATCCGCCCCTCGGACGGTGGCTTTCTCCAGAGTTCGGGGCACGAGGGAGACTTTGTAAGCGTTCGAAGACCCTACGAGTGGAAGAAGGGCAAGTACACCTACCGCCTGACCCGGATGGATCGGGAGGACATCGACGGTAAGCCGCATACGTGGGTCGGGGCTTTCGCATATGCGCACGACAGGGACGAGAACATTTTCGTCGGCGCGCTGCGGTTCAAGGGCGAGAAATTGGTCCTTGCCCGCAAGGTGGCGAACTTCGTCGAGGTGTACGGTCGGCGTAGGCCGGTGGGCGATATCCCAAAGCTGACGGTCACATTTGGCCCGCCTGTGGTGAATGGCAAGGCTGTACCGAACCCAACGGCGGAAGCGATCTACCCGAAGGGTGTGCCCGACTACGCCGACGCGGTGGCGAAAGATGGATCACTGGTTATCACTGTCGGGAAACCAGTCGAAGGTCGGATGAAACGACGGGTGGTGCTGATCGAGGGCAAGAAGTAGCCGATGGGTTGGGGAAGAAGAACAAGTGGAATGGAGCGTTGTGCAGGCGAGTGGCTGGTATCGGGATCGAACGCCGCCTGGAAGTCGGCAACGGGGTACGCACATGGAGCCAGTTGGCTGCTATTGCGGCAAGTGTCAGGCATGCTGACATCGCGGCCAATGACCAGAAAGACCGTGAATCGAGGAACTACTGAGGAAAGAATGCAACGGAATGAAGAGCAGGCAGGAATGTCCCAAGACTTGATCAGGGCATGAAATAGAGGAGGAAAAGGAGAGCCAGGTAGAATCAAAACCGTGCCGCAGAAGGCAATCCCCCCTCTGCGGCACGAGATGCTTACTTCACCTTTCGCACGGCGGGTGGAACCCAGGTCCCGTCGATAATCGAGGGCGCCTGTTCCTGCGGCCAGTACAGGCGCAACATGAGAATAAACTTGCCAGCGGGGGCGGGAAGCCAGTTTGACTCCTTCTCCTTGCCGGGGGAGTCCTTTTGGAGATACAGATCAAGTGAACCGTCGTCGTTGTACTGAAGTGCGTTGCGAGGACTGAGGGTATACCGGTTGAGTGGGTTCTCCACGAAGAAGTAGTCACCATTATACATGGTGAGCGACCAGAAGCCCTTGGCAGGCGGCGTCTGGCCTTTGGGGAAGTGCAGCACATACTTGTTGGCCCCATCATAGGGCTTTCCATCGCCGTCCACTTCCGAGGTCGGGTAAATGGCATCCTGAGGACGATTGGCACCAAGGCCAATAGCGGTGACAAACGCCCGCTGGAGGTAATCGGTTCCGTAGGTGCCTGCGTTCGTGGTGTACAGCCAGCCGTTCTTGTTCACCCCTGCATTTTTGAAGTGACCAAGTATCTTTCCTTGTGCGACAGTCGGGACACCTTGCAGCGCTTTCGCCATGGTGGGGTCGAGGGTGCGCATATCGAAGTCCTTGCCAGGAACAATCCCAATCCTGGCCAACTTTTCCACCATGGCGGCATCAGCCTTTGTCGGTGGGTTGTCCTTCATCAGCAAAGCCAACGTCTTGAAATAGGTCGCCGCATCCATGCGATGCACCTGATCGCGCACCGGCGTCTTCATATCGATGTCGGGGTCCACGTTTCCTTTGGGCGGCAGGTAGGCTTTTCCGTAAGCACTCAGCGGCACCAGCGAATACTTATCTTGCAACGCATGAACTGCCTTGTAGTCGTCTGGCGTCCCAGTACAGTAGGTACGACCAATGATCCACACCAGGTTCGTTGAGGATTGCAGCGGCTTGACGCCTTTTGGCAGTGTACCCTTCCAACCTGGACCGGTAATGGCGTACTTCTGAGCGTCGGTTCCCGTGGCGCGCTTGCCTGGCACGGCAAACACGTCAGTCCATCCAGAAAGCATCGGCAACAAGAAGTAGCGGCCTTTCTCGTTGGGAATGCTCACAATGTAGGGCTCCTTGCCCACGTCGATCCAGGCAGTGGAATACAGCGTATCCGCATTAGGGGCTGTCACGTCCCTGAACGCTGCCGTGGGATATTGCCGCAAGTTCACGAACTGGCCCATGGGTCCGCGGGTGCCTTCCACGGTCGCCACATTGGTCATGACTCGCCGAGTCATTTCCATCGTGACCAGCGGGTAGCCGTAGATATAGGCTTCAACACCAATGGCGGCGGCCTGCTTGGCGTCTAGCTTCTGGACCTCCGCCCTTACTGGGTCCATCATCGTGGCCATCCAGCCCAAGGCGATGGCAACGATCCCGCAGGTAAGCCTCATTGCTCCTGGCATGGTGATCCCTTCTGCAAAAGAAAAAGAGTTGGCTCAGGCCATGGTACACGGCCAACCGTGCGATGGCAGGTGGGGCGGCCTGGATTGCACCCCAGGGAGGTCAAGCATCAGCTAGACCTGGCGGAGGTGGAAGTTCGTTCCCACGGTTTCGACAATGGTACTGGAAGATCCGCGATGCCCGTAGCGATCCCGCTGCGGGTCCCACACGCACCACCAGGGAGGAATCCGTTCATGAGCCGCCAGCCGATCCTTCGCACCGCCGCTCGCGCCAGAACCGTCGCCGTCGTTGGCGACGTGTACCGATTCCTTGCCACCGGTGACGACACGGACGGAAAATACGCCCTGTGGGAAGCGCTGGTGCCCCCCGGCGGCGGTCCCCCTCCCCACGTCCATAGCCTGGAGGAAGAGGGTTTTTACGTCCTCGAAGGCGAGGTGACGTTCACCATCAACGGTGAGCGAGTCGTGGCCACGGCAGGCATGTTCGCCAACATGCCGGTTGGCACCCCGCACGCCTTCAAGAACGAGAGCGACCACCCGGCGCGGATGCTCATCTCGGTCGCGCCGGCCGGGCTGGAACGCATGTTCTTCGAGGTCGGCGTATCGCTGGACGATGGCACCACGACCGCCCGGCCGCCAGCGCCCGAGGAGATCGCACGCTTGCTGGCGGCTGCCCCGCGGTATGGCATCCAGATCCAGTTGCCCGGCCACGCCTGAAAAGCAACCTGCTCGGGGATCATGCCTGCCCGCTCCAGGGGTACTCCATCTGGTTCGCCGTCTTCGTGGCGATGCTATTGCCGAGAAGCCTGGCCACCACGTGCAGGCTCATGTCGATGCCGGCAGCAATCCCCGCGGAGCAAACGACACGCCCATTGTCCACGAAGCGACGATCGGCGTGAACCACCGTGTCGGGGGCGGTCCGTCGAAGCAGGTCGATGGCTCCATGGTGCGTCGTTGCTTCCAGCCCATGCAGAAGGCCCGCCTTCGCCAGCAGCAGCGCCCCCGTACAGACCGACAGCAGGAGTTCAGCGGTCGAGGAAACCTTCCGGATCCACTCGATCAGAGCCGCGTTGTGCATTTCCGTGCGCGTGCCCTGCCCACCGGGAACGAGAAGCACCTCAGCAGTTGCCACGTCCGCAATCGTGTGATGCGGATTCACACTCAGGCCGCCCCGGGTACGAATCGGCCCGGCCTTTTCCGCCACGGTAACGACGGAGAAGGCCGGCGCTTCGCTGAAGTGATTCGCCACCGAGAAGACCTCGAACGGTCCGCAGAAATCGAGCACCTCGACTTCATCGAACAATAGAATCGCCACGCTTCGGGTCGTCATGGTGGACTCGTTTCCGGTAACCAGGTGCAGTTCACGTCATCGCCGGTCCGCGCCTGGCAGGGGACATGGCAGGTGTCCCCCACAGGCTACTTCCTGACCTCATTTACGCTCGATGGTCACCACGGCGTGCAGGCCATCCTCCAAAAAGGTAAGCGCCAGGGTCACGTCGGCCAGTTCGCTCATCAGACGGTTGGCGCTGCTTTTGTCCGAGGGAACCATCGGCTGGCGGGCCGAGGTGGCCGAGCCATGGATGGAGCAAGTCACCGTCTTGCCGTCCGGCGAGGTGACATAACGGCCGGCGTCGGGACAGAAGAACTGCACCCCGAACAGGCGCATGCCCGCGAGACGCAGGCTCTTCTCCACGTCGTCAGAGGGTTTCCCCTCGCCCAGCGCACGGTGCAGGCTGGAGAGTGGCCCAAGGTTATGCTGGCACGCCTGGCGATTGCACTCCGCCCAGCCCAGCCGATAGTCGGCGAGCACGCGATTCCAGTGGCGCGGCCGCAAGCGGATCAGCCCATGCGCCTCGGGGCCTTGCGCCGCCGGGGGCGTCTGCTCCTGTTTTTCGGAGGCGGCAAGGAGGTCTTCGAGGATGAACGGCTTGCTGGCGATGTAGAGCCCCTTGCCGATCCGGCCCCAGAACAGCCGCCAGGTCAGTGGCCCGAAGGTAAACGCATAGCCGCGAACATGCTTGGCCTGGGGACCGGCGAACCGGTAGAAGTCCTGGCGAATCTGGATCGGCCCCTCCCAGCCACTGCGGTCGCGGGACACCTCCGTGAGATAGTCATCAAGCCGGGTGAGGAAGGCGTCCACCACCCTGGCATCCTGGACGGGCAGCGAGACATACACTGGCGATTGCAAGCTGGCGACGATGGCGGCAATCTGCAGACTGTCGGGACCACCAATGTTTCGGCGCCCGTTGAACGAGCCAAGCGCCAGCCCCAGTGCCGTGGGAAGATTAAAGTCGAACATCGTCTCCGCATCGCAGACGTGCAGGCCGATCTGGTTGCCGAGCCCCCGGGCGAGCAACTCGCCGCCATTCAGTCGGTGGACAAACTCCGGAATCACATTGTCCGGACCGCCTCTATTGATGCCCAGGAATACCTCCTCCCGGGAAGAGATATCGACCACTTCTCCGCCGGCCACGGTGAAGAGAGCAGCTGCGGTCTCCGTCTTGATGGACTTGCGCAGGAAGCGCACGGTACCATCGCCCAGCAGCACCAGGAACGCCTCCGGCGCTCGCATGGCCAGGCCCGCGAGAGGTTTTTTCAGATCGACCTCCAGGTCGTCCGGCTTCGTCCAGATCACAGCATGGTCGTCGTCAGCTTCCACCATCATGATCGTGTTCGAGGTGCCGTCCCTGATACTCGCCAACGTGCGTTTCGTGTTCTCCCTGGGCAAGAACACCTTGTCCCCCAGCGGGGCCACCAAGCGCGTCTTCCCGGCAGCGGCCAGCTTCGCATCCGCTGGCCGATAGATGGCCGGCATCTCCGCGATCAACTTCTTGTTATGCGGGCTGTCCCACGGCTCATCGAGCCGGAACTTCTTGTAGAGTGCGTCCTGCTCCAGATAGGGCAGAATCGCAACACGCCAGCTCAGGCCAGCCCGCTTCCCTTTCTTGTCGAACCGCATGGCGGAGGGAAAGCCGTTGAAAGGAGCGTGGTAGTTATGCATCGCCAGCCCGATCTCTTTCATCCGGTTGGCCATCCCCACCGTGTCGGGTCCGTGCGCCTTGCTCTCGTCAAGTTTCCCTTCCCGGGTCTCGGGCAGCAACTCTTCCATCCCCGCCGAAGCAAGCAAGGCGCGCTTGTCGAGCCGGGCGGCCACGCTAAAGATGTTTCGGGTAGGCACCGGCAGCGCGTCGAGTGGCTCCGGCTTGCCACCGAGTATCTGCGCCAGCTGGCTGTAGATCGTGTTGTCGATGAGCGGCAACACGATGGTCTCCGCGCGGTACCCCTTCGGCGTCGTCTGGATGCGCAGCGCGATGGGGTCGAAGAAGGTTCGCCAGTACGCGTTGTACTCCTCGAGAAACTGCTCATACTCGCGCGCTTCCGCCAGCGACACCGTCTGAACGGGGATCTCGCAGCACGGCGTCAGAAAGCTGGAACTACCATGGTGCGAACAGACTCCCGTCATCCCATCGGCCGAGAGCGAGTACTTCCCTCCCTCGGGACAAACAAACTCTCCCTTACCGAATTCACCGGGACAGCAGCCCGTCTTCGCCAGCTCCTCCAGCGAGGCCGGTGCCTTGCCATATTGCGTCCGATAGAACAGGGCGGCGTGTGAGATCATCTTCAGGTGGTTGAAGCACAGCATCCGCCGGCGTTCGGTCAGCTTCACCCCGGGACCGACGAGTCGACGAATAAACGGATCGGAAAGGTAAACAAACCCATCTTCTTCCTTCGCGCCGCGCGGCATCAGCGTGCGGATGTAGGCAAACTCATCGCTGTCGCCCAGCCGACGAACTCCCTTCCCCTCGATCGCGTCGAGCACCCGGCGCAGCCCCACCAGCGAGTTACTCCGCACGTGTAGATCGGGCGTCGGATAGGCCGAGTAAACGTGGACGGCCCGATCCGAGGTCGCGACGTGGACGTACCGGATCCCCTTGTACTCGCCTTCCGTCCGCCGGGCGCCAGGGTTCGCCTTCTCCGCCTGGGTCAGGAAGCTATCCATGCGCAGTTTGAACACCTCTGGCTGCTTCACCCCGAATAGCAGCGTCACGTCGCTCCCTTCGCGAAGGTAAAGGTCGCTGCCGGTGACAGCCACATCACGGACGATGGCGTCATAGAACGGCTGCAGGAGCTTCGTCGTCTCGATGGCCAGCTGTTTCTTCATGCGCTCGCCCACCAGCTGGGTGCGAGCCTCCTGGACCGTTTGATGGAAGAGGTGCGTCCCCCACAGGTCACTCTGGTCCATCACCTCCATGAGCTTCACCACCGAGCGGAACTCGATGAAGTAGAAATCCTCCGGCACATGGCGCGCGAGCCGTCCCACGTCGGGCTTGCGACCGGCCAGCATCTTCTGCCACGGATGGCTCTGAATCCGGGGCCCAGCAAGTTTGGCGACGGACACACTGGCGCCATCTTCCTCGCCCTTACGTGGAACAGGACGCCCTGGCTGATCCCCGCGCATCGTGTCGAGTTGCAGCGACTCCTGCACAGCCAGGGCACCACTGAAGAGGTTGAAGAGATCCACCCGCTGGGCGCGTTCGTTACCACCACGACCGACGACGATTCCCTGCGCGCCACGGATCTTTTGGATCACCTCGTCGGTCCGCTTCTCCTGACGACCCAGCTGCAGCGCCACATATTGCAGATAAGCGTCACGCGGGTAGAGCCGCAATTGGTTCAAGGCGTCGTCGAGCGTCCAGGGTCGCCGGCCGGCGACGGCCTCCTTGTCGCGCGCCTCCAGCGGTGACGATGCAACCAGGAACACCGCGACAGCGAGCAGACTAAACAGCCACAGCAGGAGACGGGCACGGACCATCATGACTGATCTCCGAAGAGGTGGGGCGGTGAGATCGACAGAAAGTGTCACTGTTCGGTATAGCCCGCCTGCCCCGGCCAACAAGGGGCGCGAGGTCGAGTGCGTCCCGGCCGACCTCCACGCGCTCGATGACTTCCTGGGCTGGCGTCGCTGGCTACCTGGCCGTCTCCTCTCCCAGGTGATCCCCGGCCGCCACGGCCTGCACCTCCGCGAACCCTACATGCAGACGCTGACGGCGAAACTGCGCATCACCCTCGTCCGTGCCTGCGCCCTCGCGCCGTAGCGTCGCCTAGAACTTCGGCAGCACGTTCTTGATCCCGCCGTCGATGGGCATCCTGTCGGGAATCGCTCCATGCTCTCGCTTCAGGCGATCGAGCAGCTTGGTTAGCTCCATCAGGCGCGGAGCCTGCGCCGGATCCGAGGCCAGGTTCCTGGTTTCCAGGGGGTCCGCCTCCAGGTCGTACAGCTCCGCCGCGTGCCGGTCCGGCTTGCCATCGCCGTGCGGGTAATGGATGTACTTCCACTTCCGGGTGCGCACGGCCCGCACGTTCGGGGTGTAGGGAAACTGAGCCTCGTAGTCGTACTGGTAGAAGAACGCCTCGCGCCAGCCGGCCGCCTTGCCGGCGAACAACGGCTTCCACGATCTCCCATCCGCCTGGGGCAACGGTTTGGCTCCACCCACGTCGAGCAGCGTGGGTGCCAGGTCGAGCGACAGTACCGGCTCGTCAATCACCGTGCCTGGCTTGACCAGCGCCGGATAGCGCACCACCATGGGAATGCGCAGGCTTTCCTCGTAGGCGGTTCGCTTGTCCACCCGGCCATGCTCGCCCAGTGCGAAGCCATTGTCACTGGTGAACACAATCAGCGTGCGCTCCAACTGACCGCCTTCCTGCAGCGACCGATATAGCCGCCCCACACTGTCATCCACCGAGGCGATGGTGCCCAGGTAGGCGCGGACGAACGCCCCGTACTCCTTGCGCCCATACAGCGGCCCACCCAGGCCGTGCCAGGTGGGATACGACTCCTCCAGCCACCTGGGTTTGCCACTAGCCGCCGTGTACGCCTCCGCATTCGCCGGCTTCCGGACCGTGTGGGTGTCGAACGCCTTCTCGTACTTCGGTTCCGGGACAATGGGCCCACCATGCGGCGCCTTGTGCCCGAGGACCAGCATCCAGGGACGCTCCCGCTTCCGCTGGATCCAGTCGATGGCGGCATCGGTCACCACGCTGGTGTAGTAGCCCTTGATCTGCTTCCTCTCCCCGTCGATGTTGAACGTCGTGTCGAAGTAGTTGCCCTGCCCCTTGTGACTCATCCAGAAATCGAACCCCGGCCGTTTGCGATCGTCGTCCTCTCCCATGTGCCACTTGCCGATGTAGGCCGTCTCGTAGCCGACGGATCGAAGCCCGGCCGGGTAGGAGGGCAAGGCCTTCGGGTAGTCGGTGAAGTTGTTCAGCACGCGATGTCGATGAGCGTACTGACCGCTCAAGAACGACGCCCGGCTCGGCGAGCAAAGCGACGTGGTGCAGAAGGCGTTGCGAAACCGCGCCCCCTCGGTCGCCAGCCGATCCAGGTGCGGCGTCCGAAACCAGGGAAACAGCGCCGCCCGTCCTTGCTCCTTCTGAACGACACCCAGCGCATCCCAGCGCAGGTCATCCGTCAGAATCACCAGGACATTGGGACGGTCGGCAGCCTGCACGCTGGCTGCGAGCAGTAGAGCGACGACAGGGACGCAGCGAACCATGGGTGACCTCCAGGAGATCGTCTCTTCTTACGGTAGCTCCACCGATTTGTCTCCTTCCCGGGAGACGCCAGCGCAAGGCGCTCGCGCACTGAAACCGCACTTTTCTGTTCCGTCGTCGAGGTGGGGTGTGCATAATACTCGGTTACCTGCCGGATCTCCCGCCTTACTCGCGCAGCGGAGCTGTTCATGCCTCCATCGAATGATCGCGCCCCGCAAGGTTCCCCCCACGTCGGCCCTGCCGTCGTGCCGCCCGCTACCGATATGCTCCGCGTCGGCTCCCGTCGCTGGTTCCTGCAGACTGGCCTGGCCGGACTCGCCGGACTCACTCTCGCCGACACGCTGCGTCTGCAGGCAGCTTCCACCACACGCAGTCGCGATCCCCGGGCGGTGATTCTCTTCTGGCTGTCCGGCGGCCCCAGTCAGCTCGACACCTGGGACCCCAAGCCCGACGCCCCCGCCGAGATCCGCGGGCCCTATCGCACCATCCCGACCAGCGTTCCAGGCATCCGCCTCAGCGAGCATCTCCCCCTGCAGGCCCGATTGATGCACAAGCTGAGCATCCTGCGCACGGTGGATTGCTCGGCCAGCACCCACACCCCCATCACCATGCAGGCGGCCAGCGCCCTGGCGCTGCACACCAACGAGGGCAACGGCTACCCCTCGATGGGCTCCATCGCGGCGCGCTTCCGCGGCCCCAACCATCCCTCCATGCCGGCCTTCATCGGCCTGGCGGATTCGTGGAAAGCCGACGTCTACGGCGCGGGCCACCTCGGCGCCGCCTACCAACCGGTCAAGGGGAACGAACTGGCCGGCCGACTCGCACTTCCCCCGGGCATCGCCGTGCCGCGTCTGCGCGAGCGTGACGAGATGCGCCGCCAGTTCGACCAGCTGCAGCGCCGCCTCGACGTCGGCTCCGGTATGGAGCAGACCGACCGCTACACCTCCCTGGCCCTCGACATGGTGGTGTCGCCAACCGTGCGCCAGGCGTTCGATCTCGACCGCGAATCCGACCGCATGCGCGAGGCCTACGGTCGCTGCAGTGTCGGCGAGAAGGCCCTGCTGGCCCGGCGCCTCGTCGAGGCCGGCTCCACCTTCGTCCTCGTCAGCGGACGCTGGGGCTACTTCGATCACCACGGTGACAACGTGCCCCCCTGGGGCGGCATCCAGAAGGGCCTGACGCCCATCCTGCCCACCATCGACCGGGCCCTGACCACTCTCATCGAAGATCTCGACGCGCGCGGCCTGCTCGACTCGACGCTCATCCTCATGATGGGTGAGTTCGGACGCTCGCCGGTGATGACGAAAGACGCCGGGCGCGACCACTGGCTCCCGGTGATGTCGATGTTGCTGGCCGGCGGCGGCGGACGACATGGCCAGGCCATCGGCAGCACCGACGAACGTGGCGGCACCATCAAGAGCCGTCCGATTCAGCCTGGCGACCTGGCGGCCACCGTCTTCCGCCACCTGGGCATCCCACTCGATGCCCAGTGGACCAATCCCCAGGGCCGCCCCATTCCCATCGTCACGGGCGAGGGGCGTCCTCTCTCCGAACTGAGCTAACCCGCCTGCCTCTGAGGAATCGACTCGACATGACCGGATCGCGCTACTGCCTCGCGCTCGCTGCTGTTGTCTGGATGGTCAACCTCGCCGTTCCCGCCGAGGTCAAGGTGGACCTCGGAACCGTCACCGAGCGCCACGAGATGGTGCCGATGCGCGACGGCAAGAAGCTATCCGTCTACCTGTACTTCCCCGCCGGCAAGGGGCCCTGGCCCGTCCTCCTCGAGCAGCGCTACGCCGACCTCCGCGCGCCGCTGACGCGCAAGAGCTTCGCCAAGCTCGCCGAGGCCGGCTATGTCGTTGCAGCGCAGAACTTCCGCGGCACCCACCAATCGGAAGGCAACTGGGTCGGCTACCGGGCCCTGGGCTGGGGTGAGAAGCAGGACGGCTACGACACCGTCGAATGGCTGGCGAAGCAGCCGTGGTCCACGGGCAAGATCGGCACGTTTGGCAGCTCGCAGGCCGGCTTCGCCCAGAACTTCCTCGCCGTCGCCCAGCCGCCCCACCTCGTCTGCCAGTACATGATCGACACTGGCCTCAGCCTCTTCCACGAAGGCTACCGCATCGGCGGCATCACCCGGCCCGAGCGCTTCAAGCAGATGGACGCCGTTTGCCGCGACCCGCGCGACAACCGTCGCCTGCTCGACGAGTGGTTCCGCCACCCCACCTACGATGCTTACTGGGCCCAGGAAGATTGCTCCCGCCACTTCGCCCGCATGAACGTCCCCTGCTTCACCGTCGGCAGCTGGTACGACTTCATGTGCGTCGGTTGCGTCGATAGCTTCGTCGGCCGACAACTCCACGGCGGCCCCCGCTCGCGCGGCCAGCAACAACTCCTGCTCGGCCCCTGGCTCCACGGCCGGGTCAAGGAAGTCAACAAGACCGGCGATCTCACCTATCCCGAGAACGCCCGCTTCGCCATGGACGCCCACATGATCCGCTGGTTCGATTACCACCTGAAAGGAATCGACAACGGCGTCCCTCGCGATCCGACTGTGCGCTACTACACCATGGGCGCCGTCGGCGAGAAGGACGCGCCCGGCAACGTCTGGCGCACCGCGTCCACCTGGCCCCTGCCGGCTCGCACCACATCCTACTACCTGCGCGAGGGCGGCAAGCTTTCCACCCAGGCACCCACCGAGGAAGCCTCTTCGACCCGCTTCCTGGCCGATCCGCTGCGCCCCAACGCCATCGCCGGGCTGGGCTTTCCGGGTGCGAAGGACGCCCGCGCCTTCGAGAAGCAGGCCCAGGTGCGAACCTTCACCACCGAGGTGCTAACCGCCCCCGTCGAGTGGACCGGCAAGGTGCAGGCCGAGCTGTACGTCACCTCGACGGCCAAAGACACCGACTTCATTGTGCGAGTCAGCGACGTCTACCCCGATGGCCGATCGATCCTCCTGATGGACTACGTCCGCCGGGCCCGTTACCGCGAGGGCTACGAAAAGGAAGTCTTTCTGGAGGCAGGCAAGGTCCACAAGGTGGCCTTCGACGTCGGCTGGACCAGCCAGGTGTTCAACCGCGGCCATCGCATCCGCATCACCATCGCCAGCACCGGTGCGCCGTTCTACGAGCCGAACCCCAACACGGGCGACCCACTCACGGTCGAACCGCCGAAAACCACGGTCGTGGCCACCAACACGGTGCATCACCACCGCCTGCACGCCTCCCGCATCATCGCGCCACTATTACCTCGCTGAGGGATGGTAGCTCTGGCTTCCCCTGCCCTCGGAATGCTACAATCCGTCTCGCTGCCTCGTGCTTCGCCACCCACCTACCGGCCGGAATCCAACCATGCTTTCCCATCCACACCTGCATCGTCGCGAATTTCTCCAGGTAGGCGCCAGCAGCTTGCTCGGCTTCGGTCTGCCCGCCCTCCTCGCCGGCCGGGCCATGTCGGCGTCGCGCCAGGCGGAAACTGGGAAGTCGCGTTCCGTCATCCTGGTCCTGTTGACCGGCGGCATGAGCCAGCTCGACACGCTTGACATGAAGCCCGACGCCCCGAGCGAAGTCCGCGGCGAGTTCCGCCCCATCTCCACCTCGGTGCCTGGCATTCAGGTGTGCGAACATCTGCCCCTGCTGGCCGCACGCATGCGACACTGGGCCCTGGTGCGCTCGCTGTCGCACCGGGAGAACGGCCACCTGCCGGCGACGCATCGCCTGCTCACCGGCTCGCCGATGCCCAACCAGCGCGGTAGCGACCTCGACAACGTCCTGTCGAGGCGCGACTGGCCCTGCTACGCGGCCGGGCTGAATTATGTCCGCCCACGCTCCGACGGTGTCCCGGCCGGCGTGACCTTACCCCACTCCCTCATCGAGGGACCGCTGACCTGGCCCGGCCAGCACGCGGGCTTTCTCGGCCCTGCCCACGATCCGGTCCTGGTCACCCAGGATCCCAACGCGCCCAGCTTCCGCATGGATTCCTACCGCCTGCGCGACGATGCCGACCTTGCTCGCACGGCGCAACGCCGCCGGCTGCTCGACCGCATCGGATCCCCTACCGGCGGCGAGAACCACTTCCGCCGCCACCAGGACCGCGCCTTCGAGATGCTGACCTCCGGGAAAGTCGCCGACGCGTTTCGCCTCGACCGCGAGCCGGACCGCGTGCGCGAGCGCTACGGTCGCAACCAGTTTGGCCAGTCGCTGCTGCTGGCCCGCCGGCTGGTGCAGGCTGGCGTCCCGATGATCCAGGCCAACATGGGGATCGTCCAGAGCTGGGACACCCACTCCGATAACTGGGGTCGGCTGAAGACCCGACTCTTGCCCTGGCTCGACCAGGGGCTGGCCGCCCTGATCGACGACCTGGAGACGGAAGGCCGTCTGGGCGACACACTGGTGGCCGCGCTGGGCGAGTTCGGACGCACGCCGAAGGTCTCGACGCTGCCTGGATCGGCGCAGCCCGGGCGCGATCACTGGGCCCAGGTCTACTCGGGCCTGTTTGCCGGAGGCGGTGTCCGTGGCGGACAGGTGATCGGCCGCTCGGACCGTTCGAGCGCCTTCCCCGTCAGCGATGCCTACACCCCCTACGACGTCGGCGCAACCGTCTACCAGGCCCTGGGCGTCGATGCCGACGCCGAGATCCGCGATGCCCTGAACCGCCCCTGGCGCCTCAACTCGGGCCGAACGATCCAGCCCCTGTTTCAGTAACAACGCCGGGAGCGCCCGACCGACCGCACCCCCTCCGGGAAGCCACCCCTCGGGCGCCGAGCGCCTTCGACGCCCGAGGGGACGACGTGCCGGAAATGCTGTATCCTCATCCAGAGACTCCCACCCTCTGGTCCGTGAGACCTCGCATGACTTCCCCTGTCCGCTTTGCGCACCTGGCCGGGTCGGTCTGGGACGATTTTCGCCGCTCGCTCGTCGCCTTCGTCGTCTTCGATCTGCTGTTTCGCCTCGCCAATGTCTGGCTTCTGCTTCCCACCATTACCTACGCGCTCTCCCGGGTGATGGCCCACGCCGGCTACGTCGCCGTCAGCAATAGCGAGGTGCTCGACTTCCTGCTCTCTCCCCTGGGTCTCCTCTACGCCGCCCTGCTTGGCATCGTTTCCATCGCGCTGTTGCTCCTCGAGCAGGCGGGGCTGATGGTGCTTGCCTCCGGCCAGCGCCCCCGGGTCGGCATCGCCTTTCTCGAACCGGTCCGGGTGACCCGACTGGCCGCCCTCCTGTGTGGCCTGACCCTGCTGCTCGTCGCTCCGTTCGCCTTCCTGGCCTGGCTCACCTATCACCTGCTGCTCTCGCACCAGGACATCAACTTCTTTCTCGCCGTGCGTCCGCCGGTCTTCTGGCTGGCCGTGGCCCTCGGCGCACTGATCGCAATGGCAGCGCTGGTCACGCTCGGCATCGCCTTCGTTCGCTGGAGTTTTGCCCTCCCGATTCTCCTCTTCGAGCAACAACCTCCACGGACCGCCCTGCGGCTGGGCCGCGAGCGTGTGCGCGGGTCAGCCTGGCGCGTCGGACTGGTGCTGCTCGGCTGGTGGGGCAGCCTGTTCCTGGTCGGCGCCGGGCTCACCGCGGGCTATCGCTTCCTGGCCGAGACCTTGCTCGCTCGCTCCAGCGACAAGCCGATCACCCTGATTCTGCTGTTGCTGGTCGGCCAGGCGGCTCTACTTGCCCTGGTCTCCTTCGTCACCGTCGTCGGCCATGCCGTGCTGACCCGGCGTCTCTACCTGCAATGCAGCGCCGCACTCGCCCTGCCCACCACCTCTCCGACAGCCACGCCTCCACTGCACTCGGCCTGGCCGGTCTACCTGCTCGCTCCGGTGGTCGTCGTCGCGCCGACAGTGCTCTGGCTCGATCTGCCCGCCTTGCTCAAACCGCGTCCGCCCGTGCAGGTCACCGCCCATCGGGGCTACTCGCGAGCGGGACCCGAGAACACCCTCAGCGCCATTCGCAAGGCCATCGAGGCAGGAGCCGACTACACCGAAATCGACGTGCAACTGACCGCCGACGACGTTGTTGTCCTGCTGCACGATCGCGACCTGAAGCGAGTCTCCGGCGACCCGCGCCGAATCGATGAGGTCACCTACGCCCAACTGGGCCCGCTCGACGTCGGACGCTGGTTTGGTCCCGAATTTGTCGGCGAGCGCATTCCCACGCTGAAGGAGGTCATCGAGAAGTGCCGGGGTCGCATCAAGCTCAACATCGAGTTGAAGCTATACGGTCCCGGAGAACGGTTGGCCCGCGAGGTCGCCCGCATCGTCACCGAGCAGCAGTTCGAGGACGACTGCCTGATCACCTCGTTCGACCGCCCCGCCTTGCAGGCCGTCGAGGCGGCGAATCCGAAGATGCGCACCGGCCTGATCGTCGCCAACGCGCTGGGCGATGTCAGTCGTCTCGAGGTCGATGCACTCAGTGTGCGCGCCGACTGGCTCACCGACGACCTGCTGCGTCTGGCGCATCGTCGCCATCTCGAGGTGCATGTCTGGACCGTCAACGATGCGACCCGGATGACGCAGTTCATCAAGCGTGGCGTGGACAACATCATCACCGACGAGCCCGGCTTGCTGGTGCGCGTCCGCGACGACTGGCAGGCGCTCACCCCGGCCGAACGCATCGTCCTGGCCGCCCGCCTGCTCCTGGGACTCGATCCGCTTTCCCCCTGAGCCATCCGGGCCTGCAATCTGGTTCACTCCAGGGGTCGAATCCACACCGGCGACTACACTACAATGGACCTCTTCTCACCTGCATCACAACCACGGCCTGACTCGCCAGCGACTACCGCAATACCATTCATCGATCGGGGTCTCTCCATGCTCTCCTGTCACCTTCCCTTGCGTGGCTCCGCACTCCCGCCCTGCCTGGCGCTTCTGCTCCTCGTCGGCAGCGCCTCGGCTGGCGAAAAGCCGGTCCAGGTCTTCATCCTGGCAGGGCAGTCGAACATGGAAGGCCACGGGTTCGTCCAGGCCGAACCGAAGCGAAACGAGGGCAAGGGCAGCCTCGAGTACGTCGCCAGGCAGCCTCAGACCGCCGCACGGTTCGCGCATCTGAGAGACAAGGAGGGGAAGTGGATCGTTCGCGACGATGTGTGGATTCACTACCTGGGCCGCAAGGGCAAGCTGACAGTCGGGTATGGCGCGAAGGACGACCGCATCGGCCCAGAACTCGGGTTTGGCCACGTCATCGGCGATGCCGTCGAGGCACCCGTGCTGCTCATCAAGCTGGCCTGGGGCGGCAAAAGCCTGGGCAAGGACTTTCGCCCCCCCAGCGCCGGCGGCGAGGTCGGCCCCTTCTACAAGGAGATTGTGGAGCGCACCCGATCAGTGCTGAAGAATCTCAAGAAGGAATTCCCCGAGATCGGCGACCGTGGCTACGTCCTGGCCGGGTTCGGCTGGCATCAGGGCTGGAACGACCGCGTCAACCAGGCTTTCGTGGACGAGTACGAAAAGAACATGGCCCACTTCATCCGCGACATCCGCAAGGAGCTGGGGGTGAAGCACCTGCCGTTCGTGATCGCCGAGACGGGCATGGCCGGTCCTGGCGAGAAACATCCCCGGGCGCTGGCGCTTATGAAGGCGCAGGCCGCGGTGGCCGACCACGAGGAGTTCCGGGGCAACGTCGCCTTCGTCGGCACGAAACACTTCTGGCGCGAGAAGGAAGTATCGCCGACGGGCCAGGGCTACCACTGGAACAGCAATGCCGAGACGTACTACCTGATCGGCGACGCCATGGGACAAGCGATGAAGCAGCTGCTTCAGAAGCAGACCGCCCCGGCCTTCACACCCCAGCAGAGCAAGCTCCCCGTGCCCCCACCCCCAGGAGCGAAGGTGTTGCTCGACGACAAGGGTAACCACGCGTTTCTGAGCATGGCCGGCGAGAAGATCAACTGGCCTGTCGAGGATGGGGTGATTACCTCGACAGCCAACCGCAGGAATCAGAACCACATCGTCTCAAAGCTGCACTTCCGGGACGCCGACCTCCACGTCGAGTTTATGCTGCCCGAGAAGGGATCGGGCAACAGCGGGGTCTACCTCCACGGAAACTACGAGGTGCAGATCCTGAACTCGTTCGGCAAGGAGAAGGTGACGCAGGAAGATGCCGGCGCGCTGTACGGCTTCGCGCCACCGCTGGTCAACGCCTGTCGGAAACCCGGCGAGTGGCAGGTGCTCGACATCCGCTACCGGGCCCCGCGGCGCGACCCTGCGGGGAAGATCGTCGAGCCAGGGAGCGTGACCGTCTGGTTCAACGGCAAGAAGGTCCAGGACGGTACCCGCTTCGGCGAACCGCGGTCGGTGTTTCATCCGTTCCGCTACGGCACCACACCCTACCTGGAGACCATCCGCGATCTTCAGAAGAAGACGATGACCGGCCCGGTCTTCCTGCAGGATCACGGCAACGCCGTCCGCTTCCGCAACGTGTGGGTCGTCCCGGCCGATGACCACGCCTTCACCTACGAGCCCACCCGTAAGTAAGCCTGCCTCCTCGCCAACCTCGAACCTGCCGCACCTGGAGACGATCGTGATGCGCAACCGCACCTCCAAGCCCTGGGCCCGGGCCCTGATCCTGGCGTGTCTGGCCAGCGCAGCGCCTCTCCACGCCGAGGCTCCTCCCGGCGAATCGCGGCTCACCATTGGCCGACTCTTCGGGACGAAGGAGTTCGACCCCGAGCCGATCCCCGCTCGCCGCTGGAGCAAGCGTTCCTCCACCTACATCGCGCTGGAAAAGGCGAGCAAGCCACCCGGGCGCGAGCTGGTCCGCCACGACCCCGCCACCGGGAAGAAGGAAGTGATCGTCCCGGCGGCGGCCTTCATTCCCCCGGGAGCGAAGGAGCCGCTGGCGGTCGATGGGTTCGAGTTTTCCGCCGACGAATCGCGCCTGCTCGTCTTCACCAACAGCAAGCGCGTCTGGCGTCGGAACACGCGTGGAGATTACTGGCTGCTCGACGTGGCCAAACGCACGCTGAAGAAGCTCGGCGGCGATGCTGCCCCGTCGTCGCTGATGTTCGCCACCTTCTCGCCCGATGGCACCCAGGTCGCCTTCGTCCGCGACAACAACCTGTTCGTGCAGCACCTCGACACGTTGCAGATCACTCCGCTGACCACCGATGGCTCGCGCACCCGGATCAACGGCACCTCCGACTGGGTGAACGAGGAGGAGCTGAACCTGCGCCACTGTTTCCGCTGGAGCCCCGACAGCCGACACCTGCTCTTCTGGCAGTTCGACACCACCGGCGTGAGCGAGTTCCATCTCGTCGATAACGTCGTTAGCAAGTCACCGCGCATCACGTCGTTCGCCTACCCCAAGGTGGGCGAGAAGAACTCCGCCACGCGGCTGGGGGTGATTCCTGCCAGCGGGGGCAAGGTGCGCTGGCTCGACCTGCCGGGCGACCCGCGCGAACACTACCTGCCCCACGCCGACTGGACACCCGATGGCGCGCATCTGCTGGTGCAACAGTTCAACCGCCTGCAGACCGACCTCCGCATCTATCGCGCGGACCCCGCCAGCGGACAGGTGAAGCTGCTCTTCACCGAAAAGGACTCCGCCTGGCTGGAGAACGACAACCCCTGGCGCTGGCTCCAGCGCGGCAAGAGCTTTCTCTGGCTGAGCGAGCGTACCGGCTGGCGCCACGCTTACCGGGTGCCGGTCGATGGCTCGCCCCTGGTGCCGATCACGCAGGGCAACTTCGACCTCATGGCCGTCGAGACCATCGACGAAGCAGGCGGCTGGCTCTACTACGCCGCCTCGCCCGCCAGCGCCACCCAGCGTCACCTGTTCCGCGTCAAGCTCGATGGCAGCAAGACAGAACGTATCTCTCCCGAACAGCCCGGCTGGCACGAGTACGCCTTCTCGGAAGATGCGAAGTGGGCCGTGCACACCTGGTCGAACTTCACCACGCCGCCGGTCGTGAAGCTGGTGCGGCTGAGCGACAACACGCCCGTGCGCACGCTGACCGACAACGCGAAGCTCCGCGCCAGGCTATCCACCCTGGAACGGCCGCAGGCCGAGTTCCTGCAGGTGCCCATTGGCGAGGGTGTGGTGCTGGATGGCTGGAGCCTCCGCCCCGCGAAGGTCGCCCCCACGGCCCGGCTGCCGCTGCTCATGTATGTCTACGGCGAGCCGCACGGCCAGACCGTGCGCGACGCCTGGCCCGGCGCGCGTGGCCTGTGGCATTGGATGCTCGCCCAGGAAGGGTTCGTCGTGGCCAGCGTGGACAATCGCGGCACCAATGTCCCGCGCGGTCGGGCCTGGCGCAAGGTCGTCCATCGCAAGGTGGGCATCCTGGCTCCGACCGAGCAGGCGGCGGCGGTGCGCGCGCTGCTGAAACGCTGGCCGTTCGTCGATCCCACCCGGGTCGGTTCGTGGGGCTGGAGCGGTGGCGGAAGCATGAGTCTCAACGCCCTGTTCCGCTACCCCGATCTCTACCGCACCGCCATCGCCATCGCCCCGGTGGCCGACCAGCGCCTGTACGACACCATCTACCAGGAGCGATACATGGGGCTGCCGGCCGACAACGAGGCCGGCTACCGCGATGGCTCTCCGCTCACGCACGCCGGCAAACTGCGCGGCAATCTGCTCCTGGTCCACGGCACGGGCGACGACAACTGCCACTACCAGGGGACCGAGCGCCTCATGGAGGAGCTGATCGCCCGGGGCAAGCGATTCAGCGTGCTTCCCTATCCCAACCGCAGCCACGCCATCCGCGAGGGACGCAACACCGATCAGCACCTGATGGAGACGATGACGCGCTTCCTTCGTGACAACCTGCTGTCACCGCATGCTCCTGCACCGGACCCGGTGTACGAGACGCGCACGGTACGCGGCTGGACCCTGCACATCCATCGCGAGCTGCTGGCCGCCGGCGCACGCCAGACCGCGCGAGCCGTGGAGCTGCTCGACCAGCAACTCGGCGAGATCATCAAGGTGGTGCCGAAAGCCGTTGTGGCGAAGCTGCAGCGTGTACCCCTCTACTTCAACCCCGAGTATCCCGGCGTGCGTCCCACCGCCGAGTATCACCCCGGCGCAGGCTGGCTGCGCGACCAGAGGCGCGACCCGGCCATGGCAAAGGCGGTCGAGTTTACCAACATCCGCCTCTTCGAGGCCGAGGTCAACCGGATGCCCTGGTTCGTCCTGCACGAACTCGCCCACGCTTACCACGACCGCGACCTGCCCGACGGCTTCGGCAACCGGCAGATCGCCGCCGCCTTTGTCCGGGCCCGGGATGCGGGCACCTACGCGAAGGTGGAGCGCCACCTGGGTAACGGCCGGCCGAACACCCGCGAGAAAGCCTACGCGCTGACCAACCCGATGGAATACTTCGCCGAGACGACCGAGGCCTACTTCGGCCGCAACGACTTTTTCCCGTTCACCCGCGACGAGTTAAAGAAGGCCGACCCCACCATGTTCGCCTTGCTGGGCCTGCTCTGGGAGATGCCCCCAGCTCCGCCTCCTCCGGCACCCCCGGCGATTCCTCCAACACTCACGCAGCAATTGCTGAAGGAATCTCCCGCCGACCTGGCGCGAGCCGCCCGCGCGCAGGGCGACGCGGGCCGAGGAGCGGTGCTGTTCTTTCAGCCGTTCTTGACCTGCGCCCGCTGCCACGATGCCGAAATCACCACGCGCCTGGGGCCGGACCTGGCGCTGGCCGGCAAGGAGGCGACCGCCGAGTATCTGATCGAGTCCGTCTTGCTTCCTTCAAAACAGATCAAAAAAGGCTACGAACCGCTCACCGTCGTCACCACCGACGGGCGGACCATCACCGGCCAGGTGGTCGAGGAGAAGGCTGGCACGCTCACGCTCATCGACCCCGCCGGGGCAACGCCGATCACCTTGCCGACGGCGAAGATCGAGGAACGCCGGGTCGGCAAGCAATCCCTCATGCCCGAGGGGCTCATCAACACCCTCTCCGACCGCCAGCAGTTCCTCGACCTGGCAAAGTATCTGATCGAGGTGGCCGAGGGCGGCCCCAGACGCGCCCGGGAGCTACGGCCCGCCCAGACAGCCTTCGTCGTGCCCGAGTATGAGAAGGAGATCGATCACGCCGGCCTGATTCAGCGGCTGGACGCGAAGGCCTTCCAGCGGGGCGCGGCCATCTACACCCGCGTCTGCGCCAACTGCCACGGCACCATCGACCAGCCCGGCTCACTCCCGACGTCGCCCCGGTTCGCCGCGCACACCTTCAAAAACGGCAGCGATCCGTACCGCCTCTACCGCACGCTCACGCACGGCTATGGCCAGATGGCCCCGCAGACCTGGATGGTGCCGCGCCAGAAGTACGACGTCATTCATTACCTGCGCGAGGCCTACCTCCGGCCGCACAACCCGACGCAACACCCCCCGGTCAATGAGGGCTACCTCGCCTCGCTGCCGACGGGCAAACCTGGTGCGTTCGGCCCGCCGCCGGCCAGCGTCGAGCCCTGGATGGCGATGGACTACGGCCCGAGTTTGATGAACACCTACGAGGTGGGCGGCCCCGGGCCCAACATCGCCTACAAGGGCATCGCCGTGCGGTTGGATGCCGGGGCGGGCGGCGTGTCGCGCGGCCGAAGCTGGGCGCTGTTCGACCACGACACGCTGCGCTTCGCCGCTGCCTGGACCGGCGACGGCTTCATCGACTGGAAGGGCATTCACTTCAACGGCCAGCACCAGGTGCATCCCAAACTCATCGGCGACCGGCACATCGAGAACCCCGTCGGTCCCGGCTGGGCCGACCCGGAAACCGGCCGCTTCACCGACCCGCGCCCCCTCGGCCGCGACCGTCGTCCCTACGGCCCCCTGCCGCGCCGCTGGGCGCGCTTCCAGGGCACCTATGCCTACGGCAATCAGACGGTCATCGCCTATACCGTTGGCGATGCCGCCATGCTGGAGCTGGAAGGCGTGGAGTCGGACAGTAAAAAGGCCCCCGTCTTCACCCGCACACTCGAAGTGGGCAGATCGTCCCGCGATCTCCACGCGCGCATCGCCTCGCAAGAATGCGCCGCTGCCGTCGTCGGTGACAGCAGAGTGTCACTGACAGAGAGGGACGGCTTTCACCTCCTTACAATCCCCGCCAGCGCCACGCCGACGCGAGTGAAGCTCTTGCTGGCGAAGGAAGGCTCCCTCGCTGCCACCGTGAAGACCACGCCCGCGCCCCAGCCCTTGAAGCCGCTCACCCTGGGCGGCCCCCGGCGCTGGCAGGAGGTGTTGAAGACCACGGCCGCCCTCGGCAAGGACGACGGCCCCTTCGCCGTGGACACCTTCGCCACACCGATCCGCAACCCCTGGAACGCCCAGCTTCGGCTCACCGGGTTCGATTTCTTCCCCGATGGCAAGCGCATGGCTGTCTGCACCTGGGATGGCGACGTCTGGGTGGTCAGTGGCATCGCCCGGCCCGAGGACGGCCTGACCTGGCAGCGCATCGCTTCTGGCCTCTTCCAGCCCCTTGGGCTGAAGTTCCGCGACGGCGGCCTCTTCGTCTGCTGTCGCGACCAGATAGTGAAGCTGCACGATTTGAATGGCGACGGGGAGACTGACTTCTACGAGTGCTTTAACAACGACCACCAGGTGACGGAGCACTTCCACGAGTTCGCCATGGGCTTGCAGACCGATGCGGCCGGAAACTTTTACTACGCCAAGAGCGGCCGCCATGCCCTGCCGGCCCTGGTGCCGCACCATGGAACGCTGCTCAAGGTCAGCCGCGATGGCAGCCAGACCGAGATTCTGGCCACCGGGTTCCGCGCCGCCAACGGCGTGTGCCTGAACCCCGATGGCACCTTCTTCGTCACCGACCAGGAAGGCTTCTGGACGCCGAAGAACCGGATCAACAAGGTCGAAAAAGGCGGCTTCTACGGCAACCTGTGGGGCTACACCGACATCACCGATCCTTCCGACGCCGCCATGAAGCAGCCGCTCTGCTGGATCACCAACGCGTTCGACCGCTCGCCCGCCGAGTTGATCTGGGTGCCCGCCAACACCTGGGGCCCGCTCGCCGGGACGCTGCTCAACACCTCCTACGGTATGGGCAAGCTCTACGTCGTCCCGCACGAAACGGTGGACGGCCAGGCTCAGGGAGGCATGTGCGCCCTGCCGCTGCCCACCTTCCCCACCGGTATCATACGGCCACGGTTCCACCCGACCGACGGCCATCTCTACGTGTGCGGCATGTATGCCTGGGCCGGCAACCAGACCACCCCCGGAGGCTTCTACCGCGTGCGCTACACCGGCCGGCCGGCCCATCTCCCGGTCGGCCTGAAAGCACGCACCAGCGGCATGGAGATCACCTTCAGCGACCCCCTTGCTCCCCAATCCATCGAGGCGAAGCAGTTCTCCGTCAAGGTCTGGGGGCTGAAGCGCAGTCAGAACTATGGTTCCAAGCACATCGGCGAGAAGCCCCTGACGGTCACGAGGGCAAGCATTGCGCCCGATGGCAAGACAGTGCGTCTGGACATTCCGGATCTTAATCCCACCTGGTGCATGGAGATCCGCTACAGTCTCCAGGGCGCGGACGGGAAAGCGGTATCTGGCACCCTACACAACACGATTCACGCCCTGGGGAAATAACGGCTTCTCCCTGGCTGCGTCCACCGACTCATCTCTGGCACGCCGGTTGCTTTATCTTTTTGCCATGGAATAGCCCGAGTTTCGCGGAGGCGAGGCTCGGATCAAGATAAAGCCCTGGCCCTTTTTCTCGGAGAAGAGTCATGATTCGTAACACAGTCCAACGCGCGGCTAACATGCGATGGGGACTTCTCGCCCTGCTGTTCGGCCTGCCCTTGCCAGTGGTGATCCTGGCGTGGCTTTTCATGGGCCGCTAACCAGAACCAGTCACCCCGATACGATCGCCAAACGGCCATCCAGACTCACTCGTCTGGATGGCCGTTTGGCTTGCGCGCGCACCGCTGCCCCCCATGGCGACGCCCTTCCCAGGGTCAGGCAACTGCTTTCCAGGTGGTCTGTTCTTCCCAGTAAGCGGACAGGTACTTCCTCCCTTGTGGGCTCGCTCATCAATCGGTTTGCACCGAACCGATCCTGTGACCGGCTCAGCCCCCCTCCTCCACCCCCAAAGGCGCGCACATGCCCATCCCCAGGCACAAACATGCCTGGTGGACAGATGCCCCTGGGAATCAGATCAACCACTTGCCCGTTTGCACATCCCAGACATGCACCTTTCTGTCCTGGGCACTCGATACGAACTGTCGGCTATCCGAGCTGAATGCCCGGGCGTGGACCTCACCAAGATGGCCTCGCAAACGAACCATCTTCTTCCCGTCCAATGACCACCCAGGCCGGACCGCTGACCAGCACCTGAGCCGGCAGCATGATCTGCTGCAGAGGCGGCGAGGTCAGCGGTGCGGCTCCGAGGATGATCTTCTCTTCCCGCAGGCCAAACAGGCGCGAGGACCGGGCTTGCGCAGCGCTGGCGCAAGTTCCTGTAGCATCGAGCCGCGATTGTTTGACCGATGCCCGCGCAATCTCGTACGCCGCGAACACGCAGTTGACGGCGCCCATCGCGGCCATCACGATCAACCCGACGCGCCACATGTCAGCCTGTCTGTGACTCGCTACTCCCTGATCGACACGACCACTCACGCAGACTCCAGCAGTTCTTCCTCGGAGCCAGCGTGCTGCGCCAGGCGGACGGCGTCCTTGCCCGAGAACTTCCAGAACAGTCCGGGATGGAGCAGGAACTCGCAGAAGGTGCTCGTCACCAGGCCGCCCAGGATCACCGTCGCCACTGGGTAGAGAATCTCCAACCCAGGTTTCTTCCCGCCCACCACCAGGGGGATCAGGCCGATACCTGCCGTCAGAGCGGTCATTAGCACCGGCGACAGACGTTCCAGGCTACCGCGTAGCACCATCGCCTCGGTGAACCCCTCGTCTTCCTCCTTCATCAGGTGGAAGTAGTGCGTCACCAGCAAGATGCCATTGCGTACCGCGATGCCGCCCAGCGACACGAAGCCGACCAGGCTCGCCACTGTCAGCGATTGGCCACTGATCACCAGCGCCAGCACTCCACCGACAAACGCCGTGGGAATGGCATTGAGAATCTGCAGGGTAATCCGCGCCGAGGGATACAGCATCATCAACACGACGAAGATGCCGGCCAGCGACACACCAGCCAGTATAGAGATCTTCCATGTCGCCGATCGCTGCGCCTCGAACTGTCCGCCGATTTCGAGGTAATAGCCCTCGGGCAGACGGACGCGTTCGCGGATCGTGCGTTCGATGTCGGCCACCGTGCTTTCGAGATCGCGCCCGGCGACGTTGCAACGCACCACCTGCTTGCGCCGCACGTTCTCGCGGTTGACGAGATTGGGACCACTGGCTCCCTCGGGGAAGTCGGCGAGGTCCTTGAGTCGTACCTGCCCGCGCCCCCCAGGCAGGTTGAGACGCAACTCTAGGAGATAAGCGATGTCCGAGCGATATGGATCGCCCAGCCGGATGACGAGGTCGAAGCGCCGCTGTCCCTCTAGCACCTGCGAGACAGCCTCGCCCTTCAAGGCGGTCTGCACGAAGTCAGCTACATACTCTCGGCTCACACCATACTGAGCCAGGGAATCGGGTCGCAAAACGACGTGCAGCTCGTCCACACGCGCCTGCGGATCGATGATCGGAGGGGTAACCCCGGGCACCTCCCCAAGTGCTGATCGTACCTCGCCAGCCAGCTCGCGGAGTCGATCCAGATCGTCGCCATAGATCTTGATGGCGACCTGAGCGTTGACGCCGGAAAGCATGTGGCTGATGAGATGGGCCAGCGGCTGCTCGGCCTCGATCTCCACCCCAGGGACCTCCGCACGCAGATTGGCCAGCACCGAACGAAGAAACTCGTCCCGTCGATAGACGCTATCGGGGTTCATGGTCAGAATATATTCGCTGACGTTGACAGGACTGGCGTGCTCATCCAGTTCGGCCCGCCCTGTCCGACGAGCGAAGTGCAGCACCGGCCCACCTGGGTTCTCCAGCGACTTCTGGATGGCTATCAGCCGGGCGTCGATCAACGCTGCCACCTCGTTCGAGGCTTGTAGAGACGACCCGCCTGGCAGACTGACGTTGATCTGCACACTCCCCTCGTCGAACTTCGGCAGGAAGTCGGCCCCCAGCCGGGTCAACTGCCAGGCACAATACGCCACCAGCAGCCAGGTCAGGACCAGGAGCACCCCAGCTCGCCGCATACTGAAGCGGATCAGGTAGCCCGCCGCCCACTTGAGCCCTCGCAGCAGAAAGCCATCTCCCGCGCGGTGCGTGGCCTTCGACTGAGGCAGCAGGTAGTACGACAACACTGGGGTCACCGTCAGCGACACCAGCAGCGAGGCCAGGATCGACACGATGTAGGCGAAGCCCAGCGGCACGAACAACCGCCCCTCGACGCCGGACAACGCGAACAGTGGCAGAAAGGCCAGGATGACCACCGCCGTGCCGAACACAATGGCCGAGCGGATCTCCCGGCTGGCCTGGTAGACCACCACCAGCGCCGGCTTCGGCGTGGGAGAGGCGTTATTCTCATTCAGCCGACGGAAGATGTTCTCCACATCCACGATGGCATCATCGACCAGCTCCCCCATGGCCACGGCGATGCCACCCAGCGTCATCACGTTGATCGAAAGTTCGGTCCCGGTCAGCATCCCAATCAGTCGGAAAACCAGCGTAGTGATGACCAGTGACAGTGGAATGGCAGTAAGCGTAATGAACGTCGTGTGCAGGTTGAGCAAAAACAGGAACAGCACCACCACCACCAGCACGGCGCCGATCACCAGCGCCTCCTCGACGTAATAGACACCGCGGTCGATGAACCCCTTGAGCTGAAACAACCCGGTGTTGATAACGATGTCGGCCGGCAGCGTCGCCTCGATCTCGGCCAGGGTGGCCTTCACCTCGTCGGTCAGCTTGCGCGTGTCGGCATGCGGTTGCTTGACGATGGTGATGACGACGCCTGAATGGCCATCTATGCTGGCATCGCCTCGCTTGGGGGCGGCCCCTTCCTCGACACGAGCCACCTGCTTGAGTAACACCGGTCGTTCGCCGTCCGCGCGCACAGGCACCTGCAGCAGGTCGTCCACCACCTTTTGCGGCTGGGGCCCCAGGCGACCGATGACGCGCACCGGGCGCTCGCCCTGCCCCTCTTCCAGTATGCCACCGCTGGCGTTCAGGTTGTTCGCGCGTAGCGCTGCCTCGACGGCCTGCAGTGCCACCTCGTATTCCTGCAGCCGATCGGGATCGACCAGCACCTGGTACTGCTTCCGGTCGCCACCCATGAGAATCACTTCGGCGACGCCGGGCCGCTGCAAGAGGCGCGGCCGGATCAACCAGTCGGCCATGGTGCGCAACTCCATCCGTTCCTGCAGAGGAGTGCGAAACGTCACCGACCGCGGCAGCCCGTCGAGGACGAATGTGGCGGTGGCTCCATCGGGGTCCCACGTCGGGTTTTCCACGGCGATGCGCGACCACTCTTCCGGCCGATTGCGCGGACGCGGACGCCACACAGCCAGGGTGGGTTTACCTTCTATCTGCACCCGCTCAGCCATCAGCCCCGTGGTAGAGATACTGGCGAGGTCGCCACCCTGTGGCCCATTGCGCTGGTGCAGGCCCACATGCATAATTTGCCCCATGATCGAGGCGGTCGGCGTCATCTGCGGGCGGATACCCGGCGGCATCGGCACCGTCGCCAGCCGTTCCATCACTACCTGGCGAGCGTGGCGCACTTCCATGCGCCAACCGAACTCAACATAGATGACGTTCATCCCCTGGCTCGACTGGCTGCGTACCGCCTCGACTCCCGATGCCCCGAGCAGGGCCGTCTCGATGGGGTAGGTAACCAGGGTTTCGACCTCTTCGGACGACAGGCCGGGGCACTCGGTGAGGATCACCACGCGGGGCCGGTCGAGGTCGGGGAACACGTCAATGGGTAGCGTCGTCGTCAGGTAGCCACCGTACACCAGCACCACCAGGCACGCGGCCAGGACCAGCGTCCGGTAGCGCAGCGCCAGACGAATGATAGAGTTGAGCATCGCGGCACAGCCTCACTTGTGGTCGTCATTCTTGTGCAGGCTGCCATCGGCGTGGATGTGGTAGCCCTTCGGCACGCCGCCCTGGCTGCCCGCCCGGATCATCCGGTTGAGCTGCGTGGCAGCCCCCTGGGCGACGTACGACCCGACGAGCAGCGCGCCATCGTTGGCCACTACCGCCTGCCGACGATCGACGAGCACCAACCGCACCGGCCGACGCTCGAAGGTGTCGTCGTTCTGCGTGAAGACGAATGCTTCTGCCCCATCGCGGACGACAGCATCGGCCGGCACCACGAAGACATTGTCGAGCTTTTCTACCCGCACCAGCAGCCGCACCTTCTGCCCGGGCCGGAAGCGCCAGAGTAGCTGTGTCTTGCCGTCCCGCGAGATGGCGCGCGATTCGTTCTCCAGCGGCATGAAGAACGCAAACGTGCGATGCGCCGGATCGATGGAGTTGGCGATGTGCCGAATCGCCAGCGTCTGGCGGAACAGGCCCCACCCCGCGCCGCTGCCTTCCTCGAAGTCGGCCTCGACGGGCCAGCCTTCCTTGAAGGTGCGTTCCAGCAGGGGCACCTCGTCGCGGAACGCCTTGCCTTCGACCGAGAGCGACTGATGGTTGGCCAGCAAGCAGAGCGTCTGCCCCGCCTGCACCTGCTGGCCCAGGTCCACCTTCAACTCTTGCAGTTCATACACCGGCGGAGAATCGCTCGCTCCCTGGGGCGGGCTCGCAGCCAGCGTGGCTACCAGCGGACGCTGACCCAGTGAGCGTTTCGGAGCCGCGACGACGATCTCGGCCACGAACTTGCCCTCGGTCACGCCGTCGATGGCCTCGGCGGCCAACCCCCGGTTGAGCAGTTCCTGCCGATAGGCCTTCTCCGCCACTTCCAGCCGCTTGATCTGCGCATCCACCTCGATGATCCGGGCCTCGGGGATGACGCCACTCGCCGCCGCCATGCGCTTCCTCTGTGCATGGGCCAGCTTGATGTCCTGGGCTGTCTTGAACAGGTCGGTCTGCGTCAGGTGAAGTGACTCGCTCAGTAGCTTGACCGTGAACAGCGGATCGCCGGGCCTCACGGTGTCACCGGGGACGTGATGCACCGCGCTGATGACGCCCGTCACCGGCGCGACCACGCCGCGATCACTCAGGCCGGGCCGATCCACCACCATGCCTGGCACGCTGATCGTCTTCCAGAAGGTTTCGGGCCGGATCGGTCGCGCAACCAGCCCCAGGTTCTTCTGCGCCGCCTCGTTGACAATCACCTTGGTGATCGCAACTTCCTCGCTAGCGGGCTCTGGCGCATCTGCCGGCGTAGCCGCCTGCACCCAGGGCAGCCAGTGATCCCGGCTGTGGTAGACCGCCATGCCAGCCCCCGCCAGCAGAGTCAGCCCCAAAAGCCACCGCCCCACTCGCAGCCACATCGTCACGGCGGTTCCTCCTCCGAACCCCAGCTACCAGAAAACCTTCACCATATTACCCTTTCTTCCCCAGCGAATCAGCCTGAGTTATCACTCCGGCCTGATGCGTTGGAGCACCTACGTCTGCTCGCCGCGCCCATGCGAAAAGGCGAGTCCACCCCTGACGGGGTGGGAGAAGCGGGCCTCACCGTGTCAGGCGCATGGACGAGATTCAGCCCCCCGGAGCGTGGCTCGCAGACTCTGGGACGCACCACATCACGCCTGTAGGCCTCACACCACGAAAATCCGTGACACCCGGGGGAAGGGGCGTGGCACCATCCCACTCGACTCCTGCCCGGTTGGCTTACACCCGGTTCACCCGTGAGCACGTCGAGGATCTCTACGACTCCATCGAGCATCGCCGAAGGCTGCGAGTTGATCTGCCGCGCCACCTTCGAGGCCTCCCTCCGCGATGGCCGACGCAAGGTCACCGCGTCTGGAAACTGATCATCCTGAAGATCACCGGCGGCCTGTCGCCCTCGCCGCCAATCCCGACCGCTGCGACGGAGTGGTCACCTCAAACCTGTTCGGCGACATCGGCTCGGACGTTGCGGCCAAGGCGGCCGGCGGCGGCCACGACATCTCCGCGCAATACTAAGCCGCCCCCGTGGTCCTCATCGACGTAGTCGTCGAGATGCTCCTGCACATGGGTGTTGATGCCAAAATCTGCTCCGCCGAGTTGATCAGGATCGCCGTGCTGGAGATCCTGGCCACCGGCTTCTACGCCGGAGACATTCGCAAGGGCCACGAGAAGTTCGGCACCCAGGCGTTCGCCCGCAAGACCACCGACTTCGCGGCTCGCTTCGCCCTCGGCTGTCGCCAGCATGCAGGCCCAGGCCAACCTGGCCGTACGTGGCTGGATCATCTCCGAGACAATGCTCAACCGCGCCTTCCTCGACGGCAAGGGCCCCCGCCAGGGCAAGGAACTCGCCGTCGTGTCGATACCCTACGCCAGGAGCCTGGGCACCCCATGCCTCGGATGCCCGACCCGCCGGCTACTTCCCGTCGGCGTCCCGCGTTGGCACCGATAGCTCCAACTTCGCCTCCTGGGCCGCCTTTTTGACCTCCGCCACGATGGCCGCGGGTGGGATGGGGAAGCCCGCGACGCGATCCACCCAGAATACCTGCTCACCCACCGCCAGCCGCCCGAGTCCATGGGCCAGGTCTTTCGTCCGGTAGTATTTCGTCTTGACCTTCTTCACTTGCGCTGCCGTCTTCTCCCGGTTGGTTCCATCCATCAGCACGAACACCCATCCTCCGTCGTCGTCCTTCCAGCTATACAGTTCCACCCCCTTGAAGCGAGGCTTCGCATCGCGCGCCTGCCCCGGGTTTGTCATTGCAAGCACCAGACAGATCAGGATAGACATCCAACGTCTCCTTTCCTGGTTCGAGGATCGCACCTGACCTCGTTATACCCGCACTGTCGGCCTGCGCGCGCAACGTCCTTGTAACAGTGACCCCAGGAGACGCTGGCGCTCACTTGCGCCGCAGGGCATCGATCTTATCCTGCAGCTTCGCCACGTCGGTCTCGACAGTCCCGAGAGGGGCTGGCGGGACGGTCTTTTCCCGGGTGTAACCGATGTGCTTCATCCAACCGGCCGAGCGCAGGCCGCGCTTCTGCTCGACCAACTTATACAGCGGGTCGCGCTGGATGGTCGCCACGGTCTCATCGGGCACCGCCACTCCGAGAGCCGCCAGCAGGGTTCGCGCCATGAGCAGGTGTCCCTCCGTGGCAGGATGGACGCGGTCCGGCGAGAACGGAGTCGCCCGCCCCTCACGCGCCTTCCGCATGGCAGTGTGCAAATCGATGACCTTCACCCCATCCACCTTCAGTTCTGTCTGCCACCGTGCGTAGGCGGCCAGCACGGCATCGTAATCCACCTCGCCCTTCTTCGGAGCATGGTCGTAGATCGGGGGCGTGATCAGGTAGATCTGCTTCACCCCCGCCTTCTGGCACTGCTCGATGAAGCGAGTGACCCCCTTTTGAAACGCGGCGAACCGCTCCTTCTCGAGCGGCTTGTAGATGCCATCGTTCATGCCGTAGCAGGCAAACACCACCTCCGGCCGGGTCTTCGTCAGCACGCGCTCCAGCCGCTCGAACAGGCAGGGCCGCGGAAACTGCCCCCCCGCGTGCCCCTCCTCGCTCAGGCCCGAGAGCGTCTCGCTGGCCAGCCCCAGCGACAGCAGGTCGAAGGTCTTCGTCGGATACAGCTTCTCGAGGTAGTACGTCAGGAAGTTGACGTACCCGCCGGCCTGCGTGTTACTGTCGCCCAGAAGGACGACACGCTTCCCGGCCAGGGTCTCTGCCTCCGCCGCCCTCAGCGGAGCCGCCAGCGACAGACTCACCACACAGAGAATTGCGATCCGGTGCATCGGTAAACCCCATCAGAAAATCGAGGAAGTGCCAGGATGGCGCGGACGTCAGGGAGCGACCCTGGCCGCCGGGCTGGGCTTCGACTTCAGGCCCACGGTGTTGACGGCAATCACCCGGTAGGTGTGCTTGCTCCCCGGCGCGGCCTTCGCATCGACGAACCGCATCGGCACCAGCGGTTGCGTCGGTGTGTCGCTGTATTGCAGGTTCTGAAAGATCGGCCGACCGAACGGGTTCTTCCCCCGCTCCGGCACCGTGGCGATCACCTCGCCGTCGCGCTCGACCAGGAACGCCGCCAGCCCACTTTCCAGGTCGGCTTCCGCTTCCCAGGTCAGCGTCGTGCCCGTCAGATGTACGCCAACCGGCGCAGGTGGCGGCGTGGTGTCCTTGACCTGGGTGTCCTTCACATACTCCATCCAGGACCGCGCGACCGTCTCGCCCGGCAGCCAGGAAGCCTGCAGCGGATCACCCGTGAAACTCGCCGCCGGCACCGCCTCGGTTCCCCGGGGCAGCGCCAGCCAGACGCTCTCCTTCGGCATCGGCGCGAGCGGTTCGCCCGCCTTCTTCGGCAGCCGGGCGGTCAGGCAGGCATCGAGCCAGGGGATGGCGAGATACCGCTGGTTGCCGCAGTCATGGCTCGACAACGGATCGATGGCGACGCCCACCAGCCCCCCCTTGCCGCGCACCTCGTGGAAGAAGACCTGATTCCCCGGCCACACCCCCGCGAAGTTTTTCTCCTTCACCGTCACCCCCTCCCGGGTGCCAAGGTTGCACATCATAGGCACCCCCAGGGCCGCCTCGGGCAGCCGATGGGCCTGGATGCCCTTGCGTCCCGCCTCGGCCTTCAGGAGCGGCACGCCCGAACGCAGCCAGGCCGCCGCCACCCGCTCCGGATGCAGCATCACCATGCCACCCGCCCAGTGTCCGCCGCCGCTGTGTCCCCACAGGGCCCAGGGCACGCGCGCCAGCTCCGGATGGCCCGACTTCGCCCCCAGATCGGCCAGGCCCTTCCGAAAGGCCGCATCCGAGCCGTGGCGCGGATCGCACCACTTCTGGCAGTCGGCCTTGTCGGGTTGCTCGTACGAGGGCGACAACAGCGCGCAACCATGCTTCCGCGCCAGTGCCTGCCAGTGCAGGTCGTAGGCCCCCGTCAGACCCGACTTGCACGACCCCTCGCCACACCCATGCTGATGGACGATCACCCCCCGCAGCGTCTTCACCCCGGGCGGGATCCAGACCGTGTAGTTAACTCCGTAGGCCAGCTCGCCTGGCTGGGTCGAGGCGTCGTAGCGCACGCGGAAGTAGGGCGCCTTCGCCTCCGGGAAGACATCGTAGGGCGGCTTCTGCGCCACCCCCTCGGTCACCCCCAGCGCGAGAAATAGACCGAGCGCGAAGCCATGGCGGGCCATCGATCGAAACATGTGCAGGTCTCCTGGTGAAGACTGATTGTCTCAACCGCTGCCCGCGGGGCAAGCTTTTTTCTCGCCCCTGCCGCACCCCACCGATGAACACCCGCACACCTGCCAACGATTCGTTCTTCAGGAACTCTGCCGGAGATAGTGGCCGGCTCGCCTCACCGGGTGGGAACTCACCCCCATTCGGCGATTGCTGGTCGAGAGGCTGTAGGGTATAAATGAGATATTCCATGGAACCGGTTGCGGAACAGGTTCGGTTGGCCCCTCTCTCGGACCGTCCTTCCTGACCAGAGATCTCCGGATCGTGGAGTCTGTTCAGCGCTCATCCCCAGGAGCAGGCCCCATGCGCAGAGCCAGGTGGACCCGTTCGCGACGGCATCGGCCACAGCTCGAACAACTGGAGCAACGCCTTGCTCCCGACGTGGGCTTTGGTTTCGCCGTCGGCGTCGGAGGCACTGGCGACGAGGAAGGCCTGGCGATCGCCACCGATGCCACCGGCCAGGCGCACGTCGCGGGACGCTTCCAGGGCGCGGTCGATTTCGATCCCGGCCCCGGCCAGGCGCTCCTGACCAGCCAGGGTGATTCCGACCTCTTCGTGGCCCGGTACAACGAGAGCGGCGGCCTGGTCTGGGCCCGTCGCGTGGGCGGCCCGGGCAGCGATGCCGCCCTGGGTGTCGGCGTCGATGCCGCGGGCAACGTCTATGTCACGGGCACTTTCCGCGGCACGGTGGATTTCGACCCCGGACCCGGCCTGACCTTCCTGACCAGCGCCGGCGACAGCGATGCCTTCGTGCTGAAGCTCGATTCCACCGGCACCTTCCAGTGGGCCCGACGGCTGGGCAACGGCGGATCGGACGAGGCGACGGCCCTGGTGGTTTCCCCCCTGGGCACCGTCTTCCTGACCGGTCGCTTCCAGGGCAGTGTCGATTTCGACCCCGGAGCCGGCACCACCATCCTGACCAGCGCCGGCCCGGGCGATCTCTTCCTCGCCAGCCTCGACACCACTGGCGCGTTCGCCTGGGCCACCCGGTTAGGCGGCACTGACGACGACCGCGGCCGCGCCCTGGCCCGCGACGCGGCCGGCAACCTCGTGGTCGGCGGCAGCTTCGAGGGCAACCTCAATTACCAGGTGGGCATCAGCCCCGCGTCCCTGCCCAGCGCCGGCGGCAGCGATGGCCTCCTGGCTCGATTCTCTCCCACCGGTTCCCTGGAATGGCTGCAGGGCCTGGGCGGCACCGCCAGCGACCAGGTCACCGCGGTCGCCGTGGACTTCGACAGCAACGTCCTGGTCGCCGGCACCTTCGAGGGCTCGGCCATCCTGGGGACGCCCCTCCCCTTCGTGGTGGTCAGTTCTGGCCAGACCGACGTCTTCGTCGCGAAAACCACCTCCTCGGGCTTCCTGAGCTGGGCCGTCAGCCTGGGCAACACCGCGGCCGACGAGGTACGTGGCCTGGCCACCGACGGCAACAACGGCGTGTATCTCACCGGCGCCTTCGGCGGCACCGTGGACTTCGACCCCAGCTCGCGCACCACCAACCGAACCAGCGCCGGCTTCACCGACCTCTACGTGGCCAAGCTCGAAAGCAACGGTCTGTTCAACTGGGTGGTGACGGCCGGAGGCGCGGCGGGAAGCGAGATCGGCCGCGCCATCGCCGTCGATGCCCGGGGCGGTGTCCTGACGACCGGTTCGTATCGCAGCACGGTCGATTTCGACCCAGGCGCCGCCACCCAGGTGCGAGTGACCGCGGGCGGCAGCGACCTTTTCGTCACGCGCTGGACGCAACCGATCATCACCGGCAGCGTCTGGAGTGACACCAACGGCAACGGCCTGCGCGACCCAGGTGAAGCGCCCCTGGCCGGCGTACGCATCGAGTTGGGGGCCGCCAACGGCGATCCGATCCTCACCTATGTGAATAACCCACTCCTGGTCACCACCAGTGGAGTGGATGGCACCTACCAGCTCGTAGGCCCACTACCAGCCAACGGCTACTACCTGGACCTGCTCCCCCCAACCGGTCTGGCCCTCACCCTGGCTGACGCAGGCAAGGATGCGCGAGATTCCGACTTCAACCCCGTCACCGGCCGGACGCCGGTCTTCACGCTAACGACCACCACCACGCTCGACGCTGGCCTCGTCTCCATCGCCCCCCGGGTAGGATTCGTTCAATCTTCCAGCAGCAGCCAGGGGATGGCCTACCCCGTGGCCTCGCGGACCGACTCCGCCGGCAACGTCTACGTCCTGGGCACCTACACCGGCACCTTCGACCTGGCTCCCGGTTCAGGCATGCCCTCCCTCACCAGCGCCGGCCTGAATGATGTCTTTCTGAGCAAGTGGAATGCCGCCGGCACCCTGCTCTGGGTCCGCTCGTTCGGCGGCACCGGAAACGACGTCGCCTCCGACCTCGTCCTCGACTCCACAGGGGTTCTCTGGCTGGGCGGCACCTTCGAGACTACCGCCGATCTCGACCCCGGACCTGGCGTCGCCTCGGTCACCAGCAATGGCTCCACCGACGTCTTCGTCTGCAAACTCGACGCCGGGGGCAACCTGGTCGTGGCGCGCACCTGGGGCGGGACCAGCCCGGATTCCCTCGACGCGATGGCGCTCGATCTGCAAAACGCCCTCTACCTGACTGGCCTATTTCAGAGCCCGGTTGACTTCGATCCGAGCAACGCCGATACCACCTTGATCCCAAACGGCCAGGAGGGCGATGTCTACCTGAGCAAGCTCGACGCGGCGGGTCTGTTTGCCTGGGCGACCGCCTTCACCGCCTCGACAACTGGTGACACGGTGGACGTCGGCGTCGATGCCAGTGGCGCGGTGTATCTGACCGGCACCTTTTACGAAACGGTCGATTTCGACCCTGGCTCGGGGTTCACCCAGCGGACCAGCGCCGGCAACGCCGATGTCTTCGTCAGCAAGTTCGACACCCTGGGCAACTTCACCTGGGTGCAAACCTGGGGCAGCACCGGGAAGGACAGCCCCGCCGCCCTGGTCCTTGGTTCGGGTGGCGATCTCTTCCTGACCGGCACCTTCTCCGGCACCGTCGATTTCGACCCGGGCGCAACCACGGTCTCCCTGACCAGCGCGGGCCCCGCAGACGTGTTTCTCACCCGATTCACGTCCAACGGCAACCTGACCTGGGCCCGAGCCTTCGGAGGAGGCTCCAGCGAACGCCCCAGCCAGTTGACCCTGGACGACCAGGGTAACCTCCTGCTCACCGGGCAGTTCACTGGGACGGTCGATTTTGATCCAGGCGTTGGCATCTTCTCACTGACCAGTGCATCGCCCAGCGATGCCTTCGTCAGTCTGCTCACCCCCGCCGGACAGTTTTTGTGGGCGCGATCGTTCCGCGCAGCCTCCGCGGCATCGCCCCTGCCCACGGCAGTGGATGCCCAGGGCAATATCGTTCTGGCCGGGGCGCTGTTCGATACGACCGACCTGGATCCCGGCCTGTCCATCTCCAGCGCTGGCGCTCCGGGGACCAGTTCTTTCTTCCTCGTGCGCTGGACACCCACCGAGATCACCGGCACGCTCTGGCGCGACCTCGACGCCGACGGCCGCCGCGAGCCCAACGAACCATTCCTGCCCGGCATCACCGTCGCGCTCCTCGACGCCAATGCCCCCGGGACGCAGCTGGCCACCACGACGACGAACGACACCGGCTTCTACCGCTTTCGCATCCAGACACCCCTGGCCGCCGGCTATGCCGTGCAGATCATCGCGCCGGGCGGCCTGGAATTCACCCGGCCGGACGTCCTCGATGACGCCCTCGACAGCGATGTCACCGCGCTGGGAAGCTCACCCATACTCTCCGTGGGCTTCGGCAACCCCACCCTTGATGCCGGCCTGACTGAAACGACCTCGTTCTTCAACTTCGCCCTCGCCACGGGCGGCTATGGTGACGACCTCGGCAGCACCGTGACCACCGACGCCGCCGGCAACATCTACGTCGCCGGCGAGTTCACCGGCACCGTCGATTTCGACCCCGGCCCCGGCGTGACGCAGCTGATCAACCCCGAAGGCAGCGGCATGACCGACGCCTTCATTGCCAGCTACACCCCCACCGGCCAGTTGCGCTGGGTGAAGGCCTTCCAGGGTTCGCTGTATGCCGCGATCTCCTCGATCACCCTGGACTCGCAGGGGAACGTGATCACCACCGGCTACTTCCGCAACATTCACGACTTCGACCCAGGCCCAGGTGTCCAGAACCTTTCCGCGGTGTCCTACGCCGACATCTTCATCAGCAAGCTCGACCCGGCCGGCAACTTCCTCTGGGTCAAGCACATCCCCTCGGTCTTCCCCAACTACAACTTCGGCACTGCCGTGGCGGTCGATCCCGCCGACAACATCATCGTCGCGGGCACATTCTGGGGCACGACCGACTTCGACCCCGGCAACGGTGTCTTCGAGATGACCAGCAACGGGCTGAATGACGCCTATGTGATGAGTCTGACTCCCGACGGCACCTTCCGCTGGGCCAAGCAATTTGGGGCCGGCCTGGGAGAGGAGGTGGACTCCATCGCCGTGAATGGGACTGGCATCTATCTCACCGGAAACTTCCAGGGCACCGTCGATTTCAACCCCGGCACCGGAGTCGATTCCCTTACCAGCGCCGGATCGTTCGATGCCTACCTGCTCCGCCTCGACCTGGATGGCAACTTCGGCTGGGCCCGGCGCATGGGCGGCAGTCAGTGGGACTATGGCTACGGCGTCGCGCGATGGAGCCGGCAACGTCTACACCACCGGTGGGTTCTGGAGCGGTGCCATGAACTTCGGGCCAGGCACCCCCACCCTGGCCAGCGGCACGGCAACTTCGACGTCTTCGTCGCCCGGTTCAATGCAGCGGGGGACTTCCAGTGGGCCCAGCGCTTCGGCAACACCGGCGAGGACCGCGGCCTTCACCTCGCCGCCGATGCCTTCGGCAACCTCTTCGTCAGCGGCATGTTCACCGGCAGCGTCGATGCCGATCCCGGATCGGGTCAGTTCGTCCTCACCTCGGCGGGCGCATCCGACGCCTTTGTCACCCGCCTCGATGCCAACGGCACCTTCGTCTGGGCCCGCTCGCTGGGTGGCTCCAGCGCGGATGAGGCCAATGGCGTGGCCGTCGATGCGCGCGGCACTGTCACCATCTCCGGCTCCGTGACTGGCAGCGCCGACCTGGCCCCCGGTCTGGGTCTGCCCCCAAGCGTCAGCAACGGCCAGAAGGACTTCTTCGTCAGTCAGTACCGCCAGGTCGAACTGACCGGCGTGCTGTGGAACGACCTCGACGGCGATGGCCTGCGCGACGACGGCGAGCCGGGCCTCCAGAACCTACGCGTGGACCTGTTCGATCCCTCCAACAACACCGGGACTCCGGTGGCGACGGTTTACACCAACAGCGATGGTGTTTATCGGATTTCGAGTCCGCCCAACCGTTCGGTCTATTTGCAGGTGACCCCTTCGAGCACGCTGGCGCTGGTCGGCGCTAACCAGGGTAGCGACAGCAACGACAGCGACTTCCTCCCCGCCAGTGGTCGCACGGCCTTGTTCACTCCCAGCGCCTTCGAGCGCGTCTTCGATGGCGGATTGGTCCCGGTCTCCCCAGTGCTCGACTATGCCTACTCCTTCGGCGCCGGCGCCAACGACGAGGGACAGGTCGTCGTCACCGACTCGGCCGGCAATGTGTACATCGCCGGGAAGTTCAACGGCACGGTCGATTTCGATCCGGGTCCGGCCCAGTACCTGCTATCCGGCCAGGGGGCGTTCGTGGCCTGCTACACGCCCGAGGGCGTGCCCCTCTGGGTGTCGCACCTGGCCGGGCCCGACCCCTACATCAACATCGCGGGCCTGGCGGTCGATGCCTCCGGGCAGGTCGTCGTGGCGGGCAGTTTCGTTAGCACGGTCGATCTCGATCCGGGCCCGGGTGAGGTGAACTTCTCCACCACCGACAATTCGGACCTGTTTATTCTCAAACTCAGCAGCGCCGGCGGCTACGTCTGGGCGCGGCGGTTCGGCAGCGCCTTCAACGATTCAATTGCGGGCGTCGGCCTGGATGCCGCGGGCAACATCTACTTCACCGGCATCTTCCGGGCCACGGCCGACTTCGATCCGGGTCCGGGAACGTTGACCTTGACCAGCGCCGGCGTCAATGATGCCTTTCTGGCAAAGCTGACCGACGCGGGTAACCTGGTGTGGGCCCGCCGGTTTGGTGGCACTGACAGCGAGGAAGTCGCCAGCCTGGCCGTGACTCCCGCGGGCGACGTCGCCCTGGTCGGCCGCTTCAACCAGACCGTCGATTTCGACCCGGGCCCGGGTGTGACCAACCTGACCAGCGATAACTCGTACGACCTCTACATTGCTCGCTTCACCTCGGCAGGCACCCTGGCCTGGGCCCGGCGCATCGGTAGTTCGGGCTACGAACAGGTCCACGGCGTGGCCATGGATCCGCTGGGCAATGTCTACTTCACCGGCGAGGTGCACAATGGAACGATCGACTTCGACCCCGGACCGCTAGTCACCGACCTGACCGCACCGCCAGGGGATAGCCTTTTCGTCGCCAAGTTGAGCGCGGGCGGCGACTACGTCTGGGCCCGGCTGCAGACCGGAGGGGTGCTGGTTCAAAGCAAGGCGATTACCGTCGATGCCTCGGGGAATGTCTACACCACCGGTCTCTATTACAATCCCGTGGACTTCGACCCGGGACCCGGTAGTTATGTCCTCTCGGGCGCCTCGGGTGGCGACATCTTCGTCAGCAAACTCGACGCGGCTGGACGGTTCGTCTCCGCGTTCAACTTTGTCGGCAATTCCTTTCATGGTGGGGTCATCGGCCAGGGTATCGCTGTCGATCCCTCGGGCAACATCTACACCACGGGTCGGTTCTTCAGCACCGTCGATTTCGATCCCGGCCCAGGCGTGCTTCCTCTGACGGGCGTGGGCAACGAGATCTTCCTGACCCGGCTGAATGTGTCGTCGGAGATCCGCGGGGTGGCCTGGCAGGACCTCAATGGCGACGGCCTGCGCGATGCTACAGAACCGCTCCTGGCGGGAGTCACCGTCGACCTGTTCGATTCGGTGAACGGCTGGCTTGGTAGCGACCTCTCGCTGGGGCAGGTGCAGACCGGGCCCGATGGCTCGTATCTCTTCAGTGATCCGCCTCGCTCCGCCAAGGGCTACTACCTCGTCTTCCGCGCTCCCGGCGGACTCGCCTTCACCTCCTCCGACCAGGGGGATGATACCCGCGACAGCGATGTGCTCAGTTCCACCGGAGAGACCGACCTGTTCGCCTGGCAGAACGCCCTGCAGCGGTTCGATGTCGGCTTCCAGGTCAGCCAGACTCCCTCCTCCCAGGGCTTCGCCCAGGCCATCACCGGCACCGGCGCGCTTGAAGTGCGATCGGCCGCCACTGACGCCGACGGGAATGTCTACGTCGTCGGGTCGTTCCGCGGCACGGTGGACATGGACGCCGGCCCGGGTGAGTATCTCCTCACCAGCGCCGGCGGCTCCGACATCGTCGTCGGCTGCTATTCCGTCGGCGGCTCTCTCCTCTGGACCTACCGCCTCGGCGGCACCAGCAACGACCTCGCCACCGGCCTGGCCCTGTTCCCCGGCGGCGGCCACGCCGTGGTCGGCACCTTCAGCACCACGGTCGATTTCGATCCCGGCCCAGCTTCCACCGAGCTGATCAGCGCTGGCGGCACCGATGTGTTTGCCTACGTGATGGACGTCAACGGCCGGCTCGTCTGGGCACGGCAGGTGGGCGGCACGGCCGACGATGTAGCCTCGGGCGTCGCCGTGAACAACGCTGGCCAGGTGTTCGTGGTTGGTGACTTCGCCGGGCAGGTTGATTTCGACCCTGCCCCGACTGTTAGCCTGCGTACGTCATACGGCCCGCGCGATGCCTTCGTCTGGAAGCTCAGCTCGGTCGGTGCGCTCGTCTGGGTGCTGCAGGCCGGTGGCATCACTGGCAACGATACCGCCACTGCTGTCGCCGTCGAACCAACCGGGGCCGTCCTCGTCACCGGGAACTTTCAGGGCGCGGCCGACTTCGATCCCGGCGCGGGCGTCCTCGATCTGGTCTCGGCCGGCGGGCGCGACATCTTCGTCTGGCGCCTCGACGACAGCGGCAACGCCCTCTGGGCACGCCGCGCCGGCGGCACCGGCGACGACCTGGGCCTGGCCATCACCCGGGCCACGGGTGGAGTGATCTACGTCACCGGCTCGTTCACCGGCACGGCCGACTTCGATCCCGGAGCCGGCCTGGCCGAACTGACCAGCGCCGGCGACACCGATGTCTACGTCTGGAAGCTGACCGCCCTGGGCGGTCTCTCCTGGGCCCGCGCGCTGGGTGGGCCGGCGACCGATCTGGGCCGCGCCATCGTCGCCGACGACTCCGGCGTCTACCTGACCGGCGCATTTCAGGACACCGCCGACTTCGACCCGGGCCAGGGCTTCCTGCCGCTCAGCAGTGTCGGCGGGTTCGACGCCTTCGCCGTCAAACTCGATGCCGCCGGCAACCGTCAGTGGGGGCGCCGCCTGGGTGGCAACGCGGACGATCAGGGCCGGACCATCACCGTGGACGCCTCCAGCCGGGTTACCTTCCTGGGATCGGCCGTGGGCGCAGTTCGCTTCAACCCCGGCGACGGCGAATTGCTCCTGTCCGGGACCGGGCCACAGGATGCCTTCCTCGCCCGTATCAACCAGGCCGCCCTGCCTGCCACCATCCGGCTCGACGCGCTCGAATCCAACAACACCCCCTCCACCGCCACCAACCTTGGCGTCATCAACGCCCGGCAGGAGATCGACAAACTCACCCTGCATGCGGCCGACGACGAGGACTGGTTCCGCTTCGACCTGCTGAGTCCCCCCGTGGCCGGCCAGCGCGTGCGCATCGACTTCCTGAACTCCCAGGGCAACCTGACGCTGGAATTGTACGCGGGTGGATCGCGTCTCCGCCTCTCGGCCACCAGCGGCAACTTCGAGGAAATCTCGCTGGCAGGCCTGCAGGTCGGCACCTACCTGGTGCGCGTGCTGGGGGCGGCCAATCCGCAGTACAAGCTGACCCTCGTCGTGCCGGAGGCCCTGACGCCGGACGCCCGCGAACCCAACGATGACGCCGGCGCGGCGACCGATCTCGGCACCCCGACCGAGGCCGTCCGTCTCACCAACCTCACCATACACACCGCCATCGATGCGGACTGGTTCCGCTTTACCACCCTGGCGGCCGGCACCGCCTCTTCGTTCGTGCGCATCGATTTCCGCAACGCGCAGGGCGATCTCGACCTGGAACTTCGCGACGCCAACGGCGTCCTCCTGCGCCAGTCTTCCGGTGCCGCCGACGCCGAGCTGATTAGCCTGGCCGGACTCCCCGCGGGCACCTACTTCGCCTGCGTGGTGGGACACAACGGAGCCCTGTCACCCGCCTACTCCGTCACCGTCGATCCTCCTCGACCGCTGGTGGCCGACTCGCGCGAGCCCAACAACACCCGCGGCACCGCCACCGCTCTGGGCACCGTCCGCGGCACGCTCGTCGTCCCTGGCCTCTCCATCCACACCGACACCGACAGCGATTGGTTCCAGTTCATCATCGTGGCCCGCGGTAGCGCCAGCCACGCCGTTCGCATTGATTTCCCCGGGGCCCACGGCGATCTCGACCTGCGCCTGTACGATGCCGCCGGCACCCTCCTGGCCACATCGGCCAGCAACGCCGACAGCGAACGCATTTCCCTGCTCGACCGCCTGGCCGGCACCTACTTCGTCCAGGTGGTGGGCTACCAGGGCGCCACCCAGGCCGGCTATCAGCTCAGCCTGGTTACCCCCACCGGCGCCGCCAGCCAGCCCGACCGCCTCGAAGGTCCCGCCGGCAACAACAGTCGTCCTGCCGCCACCCAGGTGCGCAGCGAGGGACAACCCACCCTCAGCGGCTTCGTCGAGTTATCGGATCTCAATCTGCATACCGGCAGCGATCAGGACTGGTTCCAGTTCACCACGACCGGCAAGGCTGGGCTGGGCCATCGCCTGGTGCTCGATTACGACCTGTCGGGAGGCAACCTCGATCTCGAGCTGTACAACGCCGCGGGCACGCGCCTCCTGACCAGCTCCGGCAACAACGGTATCGAGATCGTCTCGCTCAACAACCTGACGGCCGGCACCTACCTGGCCCGCGTCTTCAGTCCGGCTGGCGCCGCCAGCAACTACAGCCTGGCCTTCGACACGCCGACGACCACCCTGGACGCCTGGACCATCCAGGTCTTCATGGCGGCCGACAACCTGCCCGAACGCGCCTTCGCCGATCTCAACGAACTGGAGCAGGCCGCCGCCCGCTTGCCCGGCAACGTCAACCTGGCGGTGTTCTGGGATCAGCCCGCAGCCCTGCGTACCTACCAAACCAGCAACGGCAGCCAGCCCGCCTGGGGAACCGTCGGCCGCGCGCTCATCGTGCCCGACACCGATCCCGACCGCCTGGCGACGCGCTTCGAGATCCTGCCCGAGCAGAACACCGGCAACCCCACCACGCTTCGCAACTTTGTGACCTGGGCCCGCACGGTCGCCCCGAGCCAGAAGTCCGCCCTGATCGTGTGGGACCACGGCAGCGCGCTGCGCGGCACCAGCTTCGATCGCTTCGATGGCCAGGCATCCGACTGGCTGAGCCCGGCCGAGCTTCTCGCCGCTCTCAATGGCCTGCCGGCATTCGACATGCTGGCCTTCGACGCCTGCTTCCAGGCCACCCTCGAACAGACTTACCAGCTCCGCAATATCGCTGGCGTGGTGGTCGGCTCGCAGGACATCATCCCCGGTGATGGTTTCGAGTACGACGAGGTGTTCGCCCAGCTCGAAAGCAACCCTGCCAGTGTCACCGGCGCGGGCCTGGCCAGCGCCCTGGTACGTAGCTACGGCGAGCGCTATGGCCGCTCGGGTAACGGCGACACTCTCTCGGCCGTGCGGACCGCCGACCTGCCCGCCCTGGTCCAGGCGCTGGCCGCCTTCTCCGCGCAGGTCACCAGCGCAACGCCTCTGGATCGCACCCGACTGGTGGGCCTGGCCGGCACCGCGCTCACGCATCATCGCTCGGCCGATTATGCCCGCGACGTTGGCGATTTCTTCCGCCTGGTCGCCGACAATACAAGCCTGGCCACCTCGCTGCGTAACGCAGCCTGGGCCGTGCAGACCGCCCTGGAAGCCGCGGTGCTGAGCCGGACGGACGATGCTCGCGACAGCTCGGGCCTCTCGCTCTACCTGCCCGCCGTGGGCACCGATGAGCAGGTCAGCATCCGCCCCACCACACTGACCGACTACGCCAGCGAGTATGCCAGCTTTGCCACCGACTCTGCCTGGCTGAGCGCGCTCAACCTGCTCAGCACCGCCGGCCAGGGGCGACCCGACGGCCACGACTACTACGACCGCGTCAACCCTCGCACCGGCAACGATCAGCCCAGCACCGCCAGCGACCTGCGCCAGCTGACCATTCCCGTCCAGGTGGCACAGCTCAACCTGCTGACCAGCACCGACGAGGACTGGTTCCGCTTCGAGGTGGTCGCCTCGGAAGGTTCGACCCTTCAGGTGGACGTCACCGTCGGGCCCGCCGGAGGCAACCTGAGCGTTCAGCTGTGCGATGCCGATGGCACTCCGCTCGTGACCGAAACTACCAGCACCACCACCACCCTGACGCTGATCGACCTGTCTGCGGGCCAGGCCACCTACTTCCTGCGTTTCTTCAGCACCGGCGGCGAGGTGGGCAGCTACGGCTTCCAGCTCACGCCGCCACTGGGTGAGGGCAGCGACTGGGCCGGCGCCAACAACACCCGGGCCAAGGCCTACCCCCTGCCGGTGCGTCCGGGCGAGGTGCTGCCGGGCCTGGTGTTGGAAGCCGGCGCGCAGGACTGGTTCCGCTTCGCCACTCCCATCTTGCAGGCCGCCGAGCTGCACCAGGTCGAGATCACCGCCGCCGGCGCGGTCCTGGCCCAGGTGCGCGACGACCGGGGCATTGTCCTGGCCCAGGCGCAGGGGACGGGCACGCTGCTGCTTCCCTACACGCAGCTGGGCAAGGGCGAGAAATACAGCCTGGTGCTGATCAACGCCGGCTCCGCGCCGGTGCCCTATGCGCTGCGCTTTGCTCCGTCGAGCTACACCACCGGACCAGGGTTCGCTCGGGACGGCTTTTCCACAGGCGACAGCACCCGCCCCGGCGCGCCCGACTGGCAGGTCACCGGGACCTGGACCATCCAGGGCCAGCGCGCCCGCTCCGCCTCCGCGAGTGGTCGACTCCTGCGCACCGGCTTCCTCACCACCGACATGGGCGTGCAGGCACACGTTCGCCTGCCTGCCGGTAACACCACGGCCACGCTGCTGGCGCGAGCCCGCCTGAGTGCCGGCAAGTTGACCGCCTACGAGGGCCGCCTCACGCGCCTGAATGGCGTGGTGACGCTGCAACTGGTCCGCACGGTGGCGGGCTCGGCCACGGTGCTGCGCTCGGTGAACCTGTCGCCACTGAGCGAAGGCATGCTTCGCCTGGAGACTCAGGGGAACCGGATCCGCCTCCTGCTCGATGGCCAGCAGCGCATCGACGTGACCGATACCGCCATTGCCCTGGCCGGTCAGGCCGGCGTGGCCGGCACCACGAACGTGTCGATCGACGACTTCCAGGCCACGACCACCGGCCCCGGCCTTCCCCTGGAACTGACCGGCGAGACCGCCTCGCTGGGGTCTGGCTGGCAAACGCTCGCCGGCGCCTTCGGCGTGACCGGCAACCAGGTCCGCGCGGGTGCCGTGGCCTCGACTGCCGTCTACACCGCCGCCTCGCTCCGCGACGTCACCCTCGAAGCGGGCTACGCCCTGGCCGTGGGACAGTCGGCTAGCCTCCTGCTGCGTCACAACGGTACCGGCAACACCCGCAGCTACTACGAGGCCAGCCTGACACGCAGCGCCACCGGCACCACCCTGCAGTTGCACCGCGTGGTCGCCGGCAAACGCACCACCCTGCGCACCGTGACGGGCGTGGGCGCCACCGGCACCCTGCGCTTCTCCGCCCTGGGCACGACGCTGAGCCTGTCCCTGGACGGCACCCCGGTGATCGAGATCACCGATACCGCACTTGGCGGAGCGGGATTGGTGGGTATCAGCGCCACCGCCCAGACTACCCTCACCGACCTGCAGGCCTGACCCCAGGGAGTTGCCCCACACCCCATGCTCCGCCGCCCCCCAGGACTGATGACCACATCTGCTCCTCTTCGCAGGAAGAGCATGCGTCCTCGTCTGGAATGGCTCGAATCCCGCGTACTCCCCGCACTCGATCTGCTCTCGACCACCGGAGCGTTCCAGCCGTCTCAGTTCGTCCCCGCGCCCCCGCCCCTGGCGCAGCCCCAGGCCGAGGTACAGGCGACGCTCCCCGACGCCCAGCCATCTCTGTGGTATCGGCTGGAGGTGAACGCCCCGGCCGTCCTTCGGGCAAACCTGTCTTCTCTCGAAGGCGTCGGCCTGCGGCTGGCGCTCACCGGCAGCACAGGCTCGCTGCTGGTTACCTCCGAGGGACTGACCGGAGACCTCACCGGCGCCGCCATCGTTCAGCATGTCGAGGCGGGCACCTACTATGTCAGTGTGTCGGCCGACGAGGCGGCCCGCTTCCACCTTGTCACCCACCTGAGTAGCGCCACCTCGCCGACCCATTCGCTTCCCACGGGAGCGCACCCCCGCGCGGTCCGCGAGGTGGATCTCAACGGCGATGGCCGACTCGATCTCCTCACCGCCAACGAGGCGGCCCGCTCACTCAGCGTGCTGCTTGGCAACGGCGATGGGACGTTTCAACCGCGCCGCGAGGTTTCCCTGACAGCGTCGCCTCGCGCGCTCCTGGTGCAGGATCTCGATGGCGACTTCCGGCCCGATGTGCTGGCCGCCACTCCCACTGGCTTGCTCCTGCTGACCGGCGATGGCGCGGGCGGCTTCGCCTCGAATCGTCTGCTCCCGTTTCCGGGAGTGCCCGGCGAGATGGCGCTGGGCGACCTCACCGGCGATGGCCTGCCCGATCTCGTCGTCACCGACGTGGGCACGCAAACCCTGGCCGGCTCCACGGTGGCGGTGCTAGAGGGCGACGGCCACGGCGGCTTCGTCCCGCTGCGCACCCTGCCCGTCGGCCGGCTGCCCGCCGGTCTGGCGCTCGCCGACGTGACCGGCGATGGGCGTCTGGACATCCTCTGCACCACCCAGTCGTTCGCTCAACTGCGCATCTTCCCCGGCGATGGGCATGGCGGCTTCGGCGCCCGCCGCAGTGTGCCCGTGGGGAACGCGCCTTCGGCAGTGGTCACACTGGATCTCGACGGCAATGGCTCCATCGATCTCGTCAGCGCCGACGCTGGCGACGACACCCTGACCGTCCTGTTCGCGGAGGGAAGCTCGTTCCGCCCGCTGAAGATTCCCACCGGCGCGGACCCCTCGGCCCTCGCGGCCGGCGACCTCAACGCCGACGGACGACCCGATCTTGTGACGGCCTGCGCGGGGGAATCTCTCCAGGTCTTCCTCAGCATCCCTGGCGGCGGGTTCGCCCTGCGCGGCGCTTACCCTGTCGGATCAGCTCCTGCCGAGGTCCGCCTGGCCGACCTCCAGGGCGACGGCATCCTCGACCTGGTGTGTGTCAACGCCGCGGGCGACGAACTGTTCGTCCTGCTGGGCAACGGCGATGGCACCTTCCTGTCGGCGCCGAAGTTCCTGGTGGGCCCCGACCCTTTCAGCGTCGCCCTGGCCGACATCAACCTCGATGGCCAGCTGGACGTGCTGACCGCCGACGGCCGCGACAGCCAGGTGAGCGTACGCCTCGGCAACGGCGACGGCACCTTCCTGGCGCGAGCCAGCCAGCCCACCGGCGAACGTCCCGTGGCCGTGGTCGCCAGCGATCTCAACAACGACGGTCGGCCCGACCTGGTGACAGCCAACCGCAGCGCCGGCACGCTCAGCGTGCTGTTGGGGCTGGGCGATGGCACCTTCCTTCCGTCGAACGACTACCAGGTCGGACTCGATCCCCAGGCGGTACTCGTCGCCGATGTCACGGCGGATGGCCTGCTCGACCTCGTCTCCGCCAACAGTCGCTCGGGGTCGATCACCATCTGGCAGGGCCTGGGCAACGGCCTCTTCCGCGATGCACTGCAGGTGCCGGTGGCAGCCGGCCCCTTCGCCCTCGCCGTGGCGGACATCAATCGCGACGGCCTGCTCGACCTGGCCTGTGCCGGCGAGGCCGACGGCATGGTGACGCTCCTGCTGCAAGGGGAGCGCGGGCGCGCCTTCACCCGGCGCGACCTGGCCGTGGGCCCCAACCCGGTTAGCGTGGCCCTGGCCGACCTCGACAGAGACGGCTGGCTCGATCTCCTCAGCAGCCGACGTGGCGGGGGCATCACCCTCCTGCGCGGGGTTCCATCCGGGACATTTGTCCGTGAGGCCGACCTGCCCACCTCTTCCACGGTCTTCGCCCTGGCGGCGGCCGACGTGGACGCCGACGGCTGGATCGATCTCCTGAGCGCCGAGTATGGCGCGGGCACCCTGGCACTACGCCGAGGCCTGGGCGACGCGCGCTTCTCCGCGCCAGAAGATGTTCCCCTGGGCGAGGGGCCCATCGCGCTGGACATGGGCGATCTCAACCGAGACGGCCGGCTCGATCTCGTCACGGCCAACTCGCTGGATGCCTCCGTGACCGTGCTTCTGGGCACGGAGGCGGGGTTCGTGCCCCGCAGCCCTGGCGACGAGGTGCCGTTCCGCCATACCCCGCACCTGGTAGATCTCGACGGCGACGGCACGCAGGACAGCGTCGTGCTCGATCGCTTCGGGCAACTCTTCTTCCGCCCAGGCCTGCCGGGCCAGCAGACGTTCGGGACGGCGCGCGTCCTGAACCGGGACCATCCCGCCCGCGACGTGACTCCCGTGTTCACCGGAGCGGGTTGGGCCCTGGCCGCCATCGACCTCGATCCAATCGGATCGGGCCCCACTGTCTACCCGGTGTCACTCTACCGGCTGGGCCCCACGGGTGTCCTGCGCAGCGTGGCCCTGACCCTTTCCATTCCGGCCAGCCGCATCCTGGCGGGACAACTCGATGGATCCGGCCGCGATGCGCTCGTTCTCGCGCATGGACTCGATGGCCAGGTTAGCATCGCCTTGCCCGGATCTCGCCCAGGCGAGTTTGCCGCTCCGATGACTCGCAAAACGGGAAGCGTCCCCTCGGACCTGTCCCTGGCTGATCTGCGGAGCGATGGCCGCGCCGAGGTACTCCTTCCCGATGCCGGAGGCTCCGGCCTGACCGTGGTGCGCAACGACCCCGGCCTGGCTCTGGGTGGTCTGGCTCGTTTCCGCGCCACGCCGGGACTGTCTGGCCTCGATGCCGCGGGCGCGGTCGCCTCGCTGTACCAGGCGTCGAGCATCGTGGTCGGTGACTTCCTCCCCGGCGGCGGGCCGGACGCCGCGGTCTTCCTCCAGGGAAGTAACGAGATTGTCGTCCTCGAAAACAACGGGCGCGGCGGCTTCCTCAACCCTGATCCTTCGCGGATCAGCCCGGCCGACACGGGTCGTCAGGCGGGGCAGGCAGCGGGCCCTCTGGTAGCCGCCGATGTCAACGGCGATGGCCTCCTCGATCTGGCCCTGCTCCGGCGCGACCTCGGTGAGGTGTGGATCTTCCTGGCACAAGGGGCCGGGCGGTTCGTGCGTCACAGCGTGGTCGCCGTCGGCCACGAGGCGGGCGGAATCACCCCCTGGCCCAGCGGCGCCACCGGACACATCGACCTGCTCGTCGGCAACTCCTTTGGAGATCTGCTTCGTCTGGTGGGGCTGGGCGACGGCACCTTTGTGCTGCCCGGCCCCCAGCGCGGCAACCGCGTCACCCTGGCCGTGCTCGATGGCAGTTCGGTCCTGGTGGCGAATCAACAGCGCGATCGCCTGACGGTGCAGCAACCAGCTGCAGGAGGAAACACGTACACCCCGACGAACACCCTGCCTGGTTCCCCGCCCGGCCAACTGATCGGCCTGGTTGATCCGCTCCCGCTCCGGCTCGAAGGACCAACCGATCGATTCGTCGATGTGGTGGTGGTGGGCACCGCCAGCAACAGCGTCCTGGTCTACCGTGGCCTGGGACGGGGCGCCTATGCGTCCCCCATTACGTACCCGGTGGGTACCCAGCCAGTGGACGTGACGGCCGCCGACCTCAACCACGATGGCGTGCTCGATCTGGTGGTGACCAACCGCGGCTCCAACGATCTGTCTCTCCTGTTCGGCCAGCTAGATGCCCAGGGGCGCTGGGTGGCGCAGATGGGCCCTCGTCTACGCTCGGGAGGGGTCGCTCCCCTGGGCACCTCGGTGCGAACGCTGTCGGATGGCCAGCAGCAGCTGATCGTGACCAACAGTTTCACCACGACCGACAGCCGGCTCGGCAACGTGACCATCCTCGCGGGCCGTGGCCTGGGCTTCTTCGACGATCGCGATCCCCTGTCAGTAGCCATCCCACCGCCAACGAATCATCCCGATCCGGATCCCCCAACCAAAAAGAATAGCCCCCCCGTGATCTGGGTTCCCGGGGCCAATGGCAACGTCCTGGGGGTGGATCTGAACGCAATGCGCTCGCTGGGCGTCGTCTACGATGCCGGGGGTGTGGGGGTGCGCAATCTGGTCCCGCTCTCCGGGGGCCGGGCTGTGATCACCCTGGAAGATGGCCGGGTGTCGCTGCTTCGCTCGCTGGGCGACGACACGCTGACTCTGCAAGCCAACCTGACGGCGCTGGAGGGAATCCCCTCGGAGCCCGACGCGCTGCAGATCCTCGAAACGGGCGGCACGCTCCGCGCGCTGGTGACCAGCCTCGGTTCCGATCAGGTGTATGTCTTCGACCTGCTGACCGGACGCCCAGTGGATCTCCCTTCCATCGATCGCTCGCGCGATCTGACGCCGACCGCCGTGTCGCTGCCGGGCTCCTCCCTCGCCGTGGTGGTGATTCTCCTGGCTGGCGAACTCACGGAAGCACTCGAACCTGGCGCCGAACGCACCGCGCTGGCAGAACTGCAGACCGCCCCCTCCGATGGCACCCGGCCCTCCGCTGGAACAGACGAAGAACCCACCCCTTCCAGCGGCGGCGGAGACGACGAGGAATCAGATCCTGCGCCGGATCAGGTTGCGGACATCCAGGAGACGGTACCATCCGCCATTGATGCCGAGGACGAACTACGCAATCGCCCCCTCCCCGAACCCACGGAACCCGCACCTGCAGGTATCGGATCGGTCGCCGAACCCGCGCACGACATGGTTCAGATCGACTTGCCACACGATGTGAATCCCGAGGAGGGCGCGTCCTGCCAGCACTCCGATGTCGATCCGGAAAGTGACCCTATACAGCCCATTTCAGATCCTTTTACTCAGAAATCCGTCCACCTGCGCGAGGTGCTGACGCTAGTGCTGCTCCTCCACGGAAGCGCCCGGATCGAAGGGCGCCGCCCTGGCAAAACCCAACCGACCCGCCTCACTCGCTCCAACAGGGCCCGCTAGGCCAGGATCTCCTTCACCACGTTTCCCTTCACGTCGGTCAGCCGCATGTCACGCCCGCCATGCCGGAAGGTCAGCTTCTCGTGATGAAGACCCAGCAGGTGGAGAATGGTGGCGTGCCAGTCATGTACGTGGACGCGTCCCTCGATGGCCTCGAAGCCATACTCATCGGTGCTGCCATGGGCCAGCCCCGCCTTGACGCCGCCCCCCGCCATCCACATCGTGTAGCCCTTGTTGTTGTGATCGCGCCCATCACCCTGGCCCACGGGCGACCGGCCAAACTCACCGCCCCACAGCACCAGAGTATCTTTCAACAAGTCGCGCCGGCGGAGATCTTCCAGCAGGCCGGCAATCGGTTTGTCGATCGCCGCGCAGCTTGTCGCCAGCGATTCCTTGATGTTTCGATGGTGATCCCAGCCGCCGGACGTCACCTCGACAAACCGCACGCCGGCCTCGACCAGACGCCGCGCCAGCAGGCACTGTCGGCCAAACGCGCTCGGTCCACCACTGCCCCCGCCGAGTCCGCCGCGACTCCCCGATCCGCCGCTACCTCGCTCGTCGATGCCATACAGCTTCTGTGTCGAGGCCGATTCCTGGCTCAGATCCATCACCTTCGGCATCTCGGCTTGCATGCGAAACGCCAGCTCGTACGAGGCGATCAGCCCCTCGATCTCCGGGCTGTGGCCCAGCGCTTCGGCCGTGCCGCGGTTCAGTTCCTGCACCAGGTCGAGCTGCGTGCGCTGGGCGTCTCGCTTGCGCCGCTGGTTCTTCAGGTTGCTGACCTGCTCCGTGCCCCCCGGCCCGCCCCGGCCGATGCGGGTGCCCTGGTACACCGCGGGCAGAAACGAGGCGCCGTAGTTCGTCGGCCCGCCATGCGCCTGGGGCGGATTGATGCTGATGAAGCCGGGCAGGTTCGCGTTCTCGGTGCCCAGTCCATAGAGCACCCACGCTCCTAGACTCGGCCTGGGGAACTGAAAGATACCGCAGTGCATCTGGACGAAGGCCTGCGCATGGTTGGGTAAATCGGTGTGCATGCCCCGAAGGACGCACAGCCGGTCGGCGTGCCGGGCGACCTCGGGGAACAGCTCGCTGATCCACAGCCCGCTATCCCCTCGTCGGGTAAACTGGAACGGCGACCCCAGCAACTTGCCGCCGAAGCCTCCCTTGCCCCGGGGAGCATCCTTGCCACTGTCCGCGGCGAGTTGTGGCTTGTAGTCGAAGGTATCAACATGGCTGGGCGCCCCTTCCATGCACAGGAAGATGACTCGTTTAGCGCGAGCAGGAAAATGGGTCTTCTTTGGCGCCAGCGGATCCTCCCGGGACGCGGCTCGAACCGCATGCTCGTGCGCCAGGGCCGCAAAGGCCAGGTAGCCAAACCCCGAGCAGGTCGTCCGAAGCAAGGTGCGCCGAGTGAGCATGGTCAGACTCCGATCATTTCCGATACTGAAACTCCGCAGTGGCGAACAGCGCCTGACAGAACGCGCTCCACGCCTCCTGGTCGCGCCGGGTGGCGCTCAGATCACTGCTGCCCAGGTGCGCCCGATAGGCGACAAGGAACCTCTGCGCACTCGCCTGCTCTCGCGAGGAGGGAGGCCGACCCCAGATGCGCAGGTAGGCAGCCTGCATCCGCTCTGCCTCCGGGCGGTCCTCGGCGAGTAGCCGTGCCGCTGCCGCATCCGCTGCACGCAGCACGAACGGACTGTTCATCAAGTACAACCCCTGCGATGGCACCGTCGTCTGGGCGCGATCGCTGGTGATGAGGTTGGGATCGGCCCCATCAAAGAGCATCAGCGCCTCGGGCAAACTGTCGCGAATTAGCGGCAGGTAGATCGATCGATGCAGGTTGCGCACGTCGTTGATGGCCGGGGTAATCGCCGCTCCTCCGGGGCCGAAGCGAGACACGGGCCCTTCACCCGCTCGCGCCACCACCGAACCGACCGGCGGCGTGAGATCGAGTTGCTCGCTCACCGCCAGTACAGCATCGCGCAGGCATTCGGCGTCGAGTCGGCGCGGAGTCATGCGCCACAACAGCGTGTTATCCGGGTCCAACTCCAGGCTCTGTGGACTGGACATCGACGCAAGACGATACACCCGGCTGAGTACCAGGTAGCGGATGAGATTCTTCAAGCTCCAGCCGGCACCCATGCACTGCTGGGCCAGATGGTCGAGCAGCTCTGGATGCGTGGGTGGCCGGCCCATCAGCCCGAAATCGTCCGCCGTCGGCACCAGGCCGCGCCCGAACAGTTGCAGCCAGACCCGATTCACAAGGACACGCGCGGTAAGCGGGTTCTCCTTGCTGGCGATCCATCCGGCCAGCTCGAGCCGACCACTGCTCGTCGCGGGTATCGTCAGCGGGGTCTTCGCCAGCACTTCCAGGGTGCCACGCGGCACGCGCTGGCTGCTCGGCTGATCGGCCTCGCCGCGGACGAAGAGGTGGCTATCGGCGATCGCGCGAGAACCATCGTAGGTATATCCTGGAAATCCACCCCGGGATGTGCCTCGCTCGGCACGCACCGGTCGATCGCGCACGCCCATCGCCAGCAGTTTGGGGTGGCCTTCCTCGTCGAAGGCATCCAACCGGGCCTGCAGCAGCGAGAGCGTGCCGGACGCGAAGAAGCGCTGCAGCCCATCACGTCCGGACCGCATCGAATCGCGCACCTGCTTGATCTGGTTTTCGACCCGACGACGCTCGGCTTCCGTCTGCCGCTCGACGCCAACCGCCGGATTGGCCTCGCGCGGTAACGGCAGGAGCGCCCCCGGCCGCTGCGCGTTGATGTAACGCACAGTGCCGTAGCACGTCTCGGTGCTGCGAAAGATCCCGGCCAGGGCGTAGTAATCCTTCTGCGTGATCGGGTCGAACTTGTGATCGTGGCAGCGCGCGCAGGCGACGGTGATGCCCAGGAACGCCTGGGTGGTCACATCGATCTGCTCGTCCACGATGTCCAGCTCGAACTTCAACCCGTTGCGCTCGTTCAGTGTCTTCGGTCCGATGGCCAGGAACCCCGTGGCGACCCGACGCTCCAGTTCGACCTTCGGATCATCCGAGGGCATCAGGTCGCCGGCCAGCTGCTCCTGAATGAACCGGTCGAACGGTTTGTCCGCGTTGAACGAGGCGATGACGTAGTCGCGGTAGCGCCAGGCATGGGGGAAGGCGAAGTTCACCGTCTTGCCGGTGCTCTCCGCGTAGCGCGCCACGTCCAGCCAGTGACGCGCCCACTTCTCTCCGAAGCGCGGCGAGCCCAGGTACTGGTCCACCATCTTCTCGTAAGCCCGGGGCGTCTCATCGCCCAGAAACGCCTCCATCTCCTGCGGCGTGGGAGGCAGGCCGGTCAGGTCGAAGGCCAAGCGCCGAAGCAGGGTACGCCGATCCGCATCCGGCATCGCGGTGAGCCCCCGGGCCTCCAACCCCGCCATGATGAAGCGATCCACCTCGGAGGTGGGCCAGCCCGTGTTCTTCACCGGGGGTGGCGCCACCTTCCCAACCGGCTGATAGGCCCAGTGTCGGCGTCCCTTCTCGAAGTCCACCACGTACTTCGAGGTGACCGGGTTCGCCTCGCGCGGATCGGGTGCGCCAAGGAGAATCCACTGCTCGAAATCGCGCCGAACCGATTCGTCGAGCTTCTTCCGGGGTGGCATCGCCAGCTTCTTGTCGGCATGGCTCAGGGCCCGGAGGAGCAGACTTTCCTTCGGCTTGCCCGGCACCAGCGCGGGCCCCGAGTCGCCACCCCGGCGAAGACCCGCCCGGCTATCCAGCACCAGGCCGCCGCGCGCCTTGTTCCCTTTCTCCGAGCCATGGCAGGCATAACACTCTGCCACCAGCACCGGCCGAATCTTCTTCTCGAATAGCGCCAGCCCTTCCGGCGATGGTTTGTCCTCGGCGTGAGCTGCCGGCAAGACCAAGCCGCCCAGCAACAACACCAGGCCGACCACGCTCTTCTGGTCGAAGAATGGGGACATGAGAGAGCCCTCGGGAGAGAAAACGTCGGGCCGCGCCGAATGACCTGTGATCGTGCGTGTGGAGGACAGTGGGGATGAACCCCAGGCAGAAGCCAGGGTTTCGCACGTCGTCTCAGAAGTCCCGGCCGCGCGGGCAAGCTCCTTGCCCGGCAACGGGCGGGGCATACATCATCTAAACACTAAGGCACGTTTCATGGTATCTGGTCGAGGTCCACCCCGATGCATCGGAACTTCATCGCCCCTGTTGGCCTGCTTCTGCTGATCGGATTGGCTCACCCCCCTCTGGTTCGAGGTGAGATCGGCATCATCTCGCCGGCCGAGGCGCGGAAGTTGATCGAACAGTCCGATGCCTCCAAACGGCCGATCGTGCTCGACACGCGCGGCGACTACAAGGCCTACTTCCGGGGCCACCTGCCGACTGCGCACCACCTCAATTTCGACACCCTGCGCGGCACTGACCAGGGCATTCCGGTGCAGTATCTGCCCGACGACCTGACCCGCGCCCTGCTCGTACGGGCCGGCATCGACAAACAGCGGACCCACCTGATTTACGCCACCGGTGACAAGCTGCCCAACGATGAGATCCTGAGCGCCACCATGGTCGCCTATGTGCTTGAAAAGTACGGCGTGGAGGACATCCGCATCGTCGATGGCGGCCTGCCGGGATGGAAAGCCGCCCGACTCCCCGTCACGCAGGAATACTTTGGAAACCCCCGTGGCACCTTGCCGGAGCGTGGCCGACCCGGCATCGCGCTAACACTCGCCGAGGTGGTCAAGCGCAAGCCCGGCAGCATCCTGGTGGATGCGCGGCCACACAACGAGTATCTCGGTGACGATGACGTCTGGCTGCGCAAGGGACACATTCCCGGCGCCATCAGCTTCCACTGGGCGCGCCTCATGGACCCCAGCAACACGCATCAGTTTCTTCCCCTGAAGAAGGTCAAGGCCGACCTGGAGGCCGCGGGGCTGACCCCCGACCGCGAGATCCTGGTGTACTGCGGCACCTCGCGCGAAGGCAGCCTCCTGCGCTTCTATCTGAAGCACGTCGCCGGCTATCCCCACGTCCGACTCTACGAGGGGTCGTGGAAAGAGTACGCGGCCCGGAAGTCACTCCCGGTGGAAGCCGGTTCTACCCGTCCCCGGTGAGGCATGATTCTTGCCATCCTGATTCTGGCGGTCGGTGGCGTGGCATTCACAAACGGTGCCAACGCCAACTTCAAGGGGGTTTCATCCCTCTATGGTAGCGGCACAACCAGCCTACGCGGCGCAGCCTTGTGGGGCACCCTGACCACCCTGGCAGGTTCGCTGACAGCGTTGTTTCTCTCCGGCGGTATGCTCGCAGCCTTCGGCGGCAAGGGCCTGGTAGAGGAGGCCCTGGCGTCTCAATCCGAGTACCTGGCAGCAGTCGCCCTGGGCGGGGCGGCCACTAGCTTCCTGGCCACCCGGTTTGGCTTTCCCGTGTCCACCACCCACGCCCTGATCGGCGCCTTGCTGGGCGCTAGTCTGGCGGGCCAGGGACAGGTGCATCTGACAGCCCTGGGAAAACTATTCTTACTACCTCTACTTCTAAGTCCCGTCCTTGCTGCAGTGGCAGGGGCATTGATCTATTTGTTGCTTCGCAGCGTCCGCCTTGCTCCCGATCACCGGACCCTGTCGCTGGACGTGGCGCACTACCTGAGCGCCGGAGCAGCCAGTTTCGCCCGCGGGTTGAATGACACCCCGAAAATCGCGGCACCGCTCATGGGTCTAGCGCTTATAGACACACACTGGATCTTTCTCCTGGTGGCTCTCACCATCGCGGCCGGGGGAATCTTCGATATCCGCAATGTGGCCGAAACTCTGGGCAAGAAGGTCACCGAAATGAACCCAGGCCAGGGCCTGGCCGCCTGCATGGTTACAGCCATCCTGGTCTGCACAGCCAGCCTACATGCAATGCCGGTTAGCACCACCCATGTCAGTGTTGGTTCGCTGACAGGTATGGGCGCAATCACCGGACAGGCACACTGGCGTACAATTGGATCCGTGGCGTTGGCCTGGATATGCACTTTACCCTGCGGAGCATTCCTCGCTGCAATAGCCTACCTGACCATCACACATACCCTGGGTTACACTGCTGTTCAATAAGATCGCCAACTATGAAAAGTGAAAGCGCTTGGCTCAAGATGCACTGGCCCCACTAACACAGGGTTCGAGTGATGGCAAGTTATCGCCAACATCCTGGCTATCCAACACATTATCACACACGATAGAGTTAGAAACCAAGGACCCTGGGTGATTGCATTCGCACGAAAGCACTCCCTCACAGGGTTGAGGTACATGAGAATAGTCGTGGCCTGGACCATGTTCATCAGCACAAACTGAAGAGGATTGCTCCTCAGATTGTTGATGACCCACAGAGTTATCCACGTGATCTGTTGGATACTGAGCAGAATCAAGCATGAGGGAAGGAGCAACACAAACCAAGGCGGTTTGATTCGCAACAACCTGGGAAGGCCGAGTCACAAATTCCAGATCCTGCTCAAGGAGTCGAATACGCTCATATGCATCAGCGAGGAGAGCAGATTCAAGGTGGGATCTGTGCAACCATTCCTCATCCTGCTGTTTAGCATATTCCTTGCTTGCCTGGAGCAATTGACTCAACACCTGAATGCGCTCAATCTGTCGAGCAGCGATTGCGGAAAGCAAGTCGATTCGCTCAGTTAGCAACCCATGCATGGCCTCCATGTTCTCGGCCATCGCTTCCTGATCAGACACACATTGGTTCCGAAGCAGGCTAATCTCCTCGCGTAGCGCCACGCCTTGATCAGTCGCGCACTGAAGCGAGGTTTGAAGATCAGCAATTCTGTTACTCGACTGGCTCATTTCGCTGGTGTACGTCTGCTGAAGATCGCCGAGTTCAGCTCGCACACAAACAAGTTGGTCTTGGTACTCGTTCAGTACTCGATCATAATCCAGACTGCGTAACTGATCTGCCCGTTGATACTCAGCGATCTGCTGATCAACCTGAGAACGTAACTGGGCAAGATTCTGCTCGAGTTCATCGGCACGAGCCCGTTCCTTGTGCGATGCACTGGACTCAACAGAAAGGGAAGCATCTAGCAATATTTGCAGGCGATGGTTCTCCTGGTTCAACTCTCGATTAGTCATCTGAAGATGCTCGAGGTGCTCATTGATCTCAGAAACTTGCCTTTCCAATCTGGGAACATCACTTACCAACCGCTGATACTGTTCCATCTCTCGTTCGCAAACGACCAACCTGGAAGTAACCTCATCTCTGGATCGCTCGAGTTCACCAACCTGCGCCTGATAACCAAGCCGGATTTCATCTAACTCAGACTGGGCACGCTGGCTGACAGCAACCTGCTGGTCATACACCTGTTTAATCGCACGAAGTTGCTGCTGAGACTTACGATTCGCCGCCTCAACAGCAGTATACCGCTCCGCTTCCTCACTCAGTTTTTGACGGCACACAAGGTTCTCATCCTGCAAACCAGCCAACTTGGCCGCAACAGCCTCGCGCTCAACACAAACCTGACTCTCAAGAGACAGGAAAGAACTTTTCTGATTAGAAACCATATCCTGAAGAGCCACATTCTCATTGACCAATTGCTCCATGCGTCGCAGTTGACCAACAACATCACTCAAATGCGGGCGAACAAACAAACAAAGAAGGAAACCTGCAACCAGTATTCCACCAACAACCAGCCTAATCTCAACCATTGGAACACACAAAGCCCCAATAACTCCAAGAATAACGACACCCAGCTGCACGCATGAAAATGAGACTCCTGATGGAAGGCCAGGAGAACCATTTGGAGATTCCATGAGAACCGTCCTTTCAATTTGTCAGCATGAAGCTGGAATGCAGGTGGCACAGACCACGACTCGGCGAATGACCTGCAAGAACCACACCCCACTAACGTCCGATCTCAAGTCTTCGACCAAGATCTTCAGGAAGGCCCGCCTGAAAAACTGCGCGCATGGCCATTTCAACCGAATACTCTACCCGATGAAAGGAGACACGGTTTCCGCGTCTATCCCACAAGGCAAATGCCGCTCGAGGATCTCCATCACGTGGCTGTCCAACAGACCCAGGATTGACCAGCATTTCATGGGCGCCATCAAACAACTTCAAATTCCCAGGGACCGCCTTTTCAAAGGTGTTTCGGCGCGTCCTCTGATAAAGAAACTGAACGTGACTGTGCCCATAAAAGCAGACTTGAAACCCCTTTTCCTGAAGAGCTGCAAGGTTATCGCGATAGGTTAATTCATAAACATATCCGCGAAACCCATGTGGACAACAAGGAGAACCATGCACTGCCATCCAGGGCAAAGACCGATACTCAACCAAAAGTTCACCAAGCCACTGGCGTGATGCTCGATCAAGTTGCTCAATTGTCCAGGCAGCCGCCTCCCTTGCAATCCTGTTAGAACTCTCATCAACTTCGCCACGGGAAACCATGTCGTCATGGTTACCTCGCAAGAGAATGGCATTGGGTAGCTCTGCCAAACGTTGAATACACCAGGCAGGGAAAGCACCGTATCCAACTGCATCCCCAAGGAACAAAAAACTATCCACTCGCATTTCCTTGCAGGCGGAGAGCACCGCCTCCAAGGCATGCTTATTTCCATGGACATCAGCGAACAAACAGGTGAGTTGTGGCTCATGAGGCCTGATTTCACATGCCACATGCGGATGCACTACAACGGTGGAATTCACGTGCTTCGAAAGTGGGCGAGAAACAGGCAACGCATACTGCCCCATCAAACCACGAATGACGGCCTGACGCTGGGGTTCGTATGTCGAGGTCAATGGATAGTCATTCAAACCATCCAGAAAGTTTTTCCAATCATCAGGTGCAACACAAAAGGGAATAAGCGTGTCGTATATACTGCGACCAAATTCAACCCACAATTCCAGAGGCACTTTCGGCTCTTCTGGAATGCGTGCCACGATGGTCGATGCAAAATCAATGAGCGAATGGGCCTGATACAGTTCATCATCAAGATAGTAGAGCTGCTGCTTTTGCTCATCGACACCAAAATTTGATGGATTCAGATCAATTCCAATTTGATGGCGACCACTCCACGTCAATCCCTGGCATATCATCATATTCCAGTACTTGACTTTATCACTCCACTCAGTGAGTTGACGCAAGGTGGTCAAGGCTCGGCAAACACTCACCGCCCACCAGTGTTCATTACGTCGCAACAGAAACCAGGCCTTACTTGGGTGCCAGAGTGTATACTTCGTCGCGTGCTCGGAATTCAACCGCAATTGATCACGTAATTGCCCCGGATCCTCACTGCGATGGTACTCATCTGCCTTGAAAAACCAACCATCACTTTGCAGAAGTCGAGTGGTGACCTTGGCCGAACCGTCTGCAGGACTCATCACCCCAACTTTATGGCGCAGCTCATGAGCTGATGGCGAATTCAGGATCTGGAACAACTGACCCACTGTCATCTGGCATGTCGGCCCAACTAGTTCCAGATCCCGTTCTTCGGCAGGAAGGGGAAACCAAACTCCACGACTTCGACGCATAAAATTGGGGTGCTCAAATGAGAACTAATACTGTCACAAAGTGAACCAGATCAAGGAAGAGCCCCGGTGATGTCAGTTATTGCATTTCGCAGACCAGCCCACCCCATTCCCTGATTTGCAGACCTTCGAGTAACAAGCACCACTACTGCGTTTTTATCCTTGACAACTTTCATGAAGTGATACACCGTCGGCGAAGCGATGAAGATTTCTTCAAACGAATCCTTGGCGGATTTCCCCCGCGTTTTGGAGAGGAGTTCTTCAATGCGGCGTACGTTTTTCCCACGAAACATATCCACTGCCGCTGCTGCCACCGCGTCCAGATAAGCCTGTGTAAAGTATGGAATTGTATGATGCACACCTAGAATCATGCCGGTATTTAAATCGACAATTCCACAGGCAACTGATTCGCCCACATCGTCCATCACTTCTTGACAAATCGCGTTCAGATTACCAGCCATTGATAGAAACTCCTGTAACCAGGGGAAGGTACTGATCAAGCATTCGAGCCCACATCACCAACCACCATCATCCGGTATTCCTAAATATGTCGCTCATTAGCACCGCACCATTGTTTCGCCCTACCTGCAATAAGACTTTCGCCAACTCTATCATTTCCCAAACAAACGAGACCAAATGGTCCGACTGGTCTTCAACTGCTGGGAAACTCCAGAGTCTGCCGCTATCAATCCAGTGCGGGCGGCACCAGTTTTTTGCTCACCCACTTCTGCAAGGCTCTCGATCAACTCGGAGTAGGTTTGAAAACGCTCTTCAGGTTTCTTGGCAAGCATTTTCAGCACAATAGCTGACACCCTGGCTGGGAGATCCATCACCCATTGCGTGGGTGGAACAGGAGCATCCTTGATATGCTTCATGATCGCCTCCATGGGAGAACGAGCGGAGAATGGCAGGCGCCCCGTAATCATCTCGTAAAATGTCACTCCCAGAGAGTACATATCCGACCGATGGTCCACCTGATCGGATCCTACTGCCTGTTCTGGGGAAATGTAGGCTGCTGTTCCGACTGGTCCACCTGTCTGGCCTTTTCTACCTTCAGCTTCTGTGTTGTTGACGATAGCCAGGCCGAGATCTGCAATTTTCACCTGCCCGGTACGTGTTAGCAGGATGTTTGCCGGTTTGACGTCACGATGAACAATGCCTACGGCTCTGGCGGCTTCAAGCCCCTTAGCCCCCTGCACCAGGATGTCCACAGCGCGATCAATCTGCAAACGCCCGCTCTGGCTGATCAGTTCAGCAAGACTCAGCCCGTCGATATACTCCAGAACCAGATAAAAGAATTCTGGGTTATCTTCGTAGTCCCACACACGAACCAGGTTTTGATGATTGATCTGAGCCAATAAGCGAGCTTCACTCCCGAACTGCTGGTGCATTCCTGGCTGGCTATCCAGGACTTCCTGGCGAATTACCTTGACAGCAACTGGAATGTTAAGCGACCGATGTATTGCACGATAAACCTCTCCTACTGCTCCTTTGCCCAACCTCTCGAGTAGCAGGCATTTCCCCAGAACACTACCCACCTCCAGGTGAACCCGCCGGGCAATGGATCCCGCCTGGGCCGGAATCAATGGCCGTTTATCATCCTTTTGGGCCGACTGAATGTTTCTCTCCAAGGAACGCAAAGCTGAAACAAGGGTCGAGGCCGTCTTGATTCTATCAGGTCCACCACCTGTCACTCTGGCAATCAGTTCCAAAATACAATCAGGGATCGATGCCTGCAAAACACTGGTTCGCTGCATTGCTCTGACATCACCAACTGCTGAGGTTTTTTCTGGAACACCTTCAGTATTCGCATCCTGTTTGAGTAATTCCTCGAGTATGCGGGCTATATCCGCCACGTCCCTGGCCACGCCATCCGCTTGCGAACTTACCTGGCCACCTGCAGCCCCCTTCTGGGCAACCGCCTGACTGAAGTCTCCAATCTTGATGCGACCTCCGCCATCCTGGTAAATGCAATCCAAAGTCAATTGACGATGTTCAATCCCAATTCCATGCGCAGCTACCATCCCCTCAGCGATTTCCGCACAGATCCCAATTGCCTCGTATGGGGCAAAAGGACCTCGAGCCATTTTCACTTCACGGAGGCTTGGCCCAGGTACACCAGGCATGGAATAGTAAACGAGGTCGGCTTCCTGGCAGATGGAGTATATTCCCAGGCAATTTGGATGATCGAGACGCGAAAGGAGGCGAGCTCCCTCGCAAAATGCCGTCAGCGCTTCCTCATCCCCTCCTGTTCGCTGCAGGGTCAACAGTTTGATGTTTACTTTCCTACCAAGGGCAACATCCTCAGCCTGATACACCATTGCATTGTGTTCCTGGCGCAGGCGAGTCACTATGCGATACTGACCCAGTACACGACCCGTGAACGAATCTAACAAATTGACCGGTCGAGTGATTGTTCCCTGCCCTGCCTCGGATCTTGTTTCTCGTTGTGACTGTTCCTCTGTGGACGGGGGATTGGGCTTCACCTCCTGGCTGGTCAAATCCAGATCGCTCCTTTGGCCCAATCTCGACAACAAGCGTGATAATCCATTACTTGAAAACAACCGACCTGCATCGAGCAGAGGCATGCTCTGATCCTGAGCCAGGTCAAGAAGAGTCGGAGCCGCTCCCGATAGTATCCGCTCGCGAATCAGGAATCCCAGCAAGGGCTCCCCATCATTCCGTTCCTGTTTCCACCAGTCATGTAGTTGCTGCACACCGTTTGAAGGCACGGAAGGTGTTCGAGCAAGCAACTGTAGTATGTGCCCTTCATGTCCAGCGTCATCGGGATGATGGGGCAGGTCCGGGGTGGCCAGGTGAACGGTCTTTCGCCAGGCGTTCAGGCGTTCCAGCCCCTGTTCACCAAAAAGCCTTCCCGGATCAGCTGTTGGTAATGATCCATCCCGGATCAGTTCCAGCAGAATTGGTGCAGCCCCAGTAAAGACCCCTTGTCGAACCAGGAACAGAGCCAGTTCTTCATCTGACTGGCGTTCTTGCTGCCACCAAGCCACGAGTTCGCGTTGCTCCTCCTGAGTCAGCCCCTGACCTGCGAGCAACGTCACAATGAGAAAGCATACCGGCGACAAAATGAACTCTGTGCCTGCAAGTGTGATCTTTTCGTTAATGTTCGCAGGATTATCGCATGCATCCATTGGAGGGGGTGGCATGGATACCTCGGGAATGATAATGGTAACGAGTCGAACCAGGCAGGATGCTTCGATGAACCCATGATCATCCCCGCGCAGAGTTTGACCTTCATTCAAGGCCACAGCTGCTCGCTGGATGCGATTCCCTGTGGGAGGGCTGAATCACCGGTTTTTGGATAGCTGAAGGAAAAGTAACATGCCTTTTTCCCCCTCTCTGTCAGGAAAACCCCTAATCTTTCTGTTCCCCGTCAGAATCTGAAGACTTGCCCAGGTCTTGCTGTCGTCGAATTTCCAGACCGTATCGGACGAAATCCGCTCTGGTACGGAGGCCGGTTTTCTCCTTGATTCTGGCCCGATAGGTCTCCACGGTTTTGATGCTCACGTTGATTTTTTCAGCGATTTCCTGGTGGGTATACCCCTGAGCAAGGAAGTTCAGCACTTCCCCTTCCCGCCCGCTCAGTAACTCCACTGGTGATCCCTGGCGTGCGGCCTGGGCTGCTACCTGCTGCCGGTTACTGCTTCGTTCCTGAATATGCTGACCAAGCTGTTCATCGACATAGCGATGACCTGCAGCTGCTGATCGTATCGCGGAGAACACAGCTGAGATGGGGGAGGCCTTCAGCACATAGCCGATACAACCAGCTGCCAGAGCTGACCGGAGATAGGCCGGATCATCATGCATGGTTAGAATAACCACGCCCGCTTTGGACTGGCCGCGCAACGCCTCCACTACCTGCATCCCGGACAATCCGGGCATGGAAAGGTCCAGACAGATCACTTCAGGACGCATCTGGTGGACTATTTCCAGGCCATCCAGGCCCGATCCAGCCTCGCCCACCACCTGCAAATCGGGTTGATTATTGATGGCTGACCGAAGGCCATCGCGAAGAACAGCATGGTCATCGATCAGAACTATGCGGATCCGGTTCATGGCTATCCTGGTTTCAACGGGAGGCGTACCCGGATGGTAGTCCCCTGTCCCGGGCTGGATTCGATGGTCATGGTTCCACCCAGCAGATCGGCTCGCTCGCGCATGCCAGACAATCCCAGATGCTTGTTCGGATCCTGGCCATGCCGCATGGCTTCCAGGTCAAACCCCACGCCATCATCCTCGATGATGATCCCCAGCTCAGCGCCTGGATGTTCCAGAATAACGCTGACCAGGTTGGCCCTGGCATGGCGAACCACGTTGGTTAGCGCCTCCTGAATGATGCGATACAGAGCCGTCTCGATCTCCTGGGAATACCGCGTTGTGACGAGGTCCATCGTCAGTAGATCTATAGTGATCCCGTACTGCCGGGTAAAACTATCGGTCAAGCGCTCGAGGGATGCCGCAAGGCCCAGATCATCCAGCACACTGGGCCGAAGGCCCTGGGACATGTTGCGCACTTCCTCGATGGTGGTGGCAGTTGCTTCGGATAGCTGATGCACTCGATCGCGCAGTTGCCCCTCGCATATTTGCTTGTGCAGACTTTGTAATCCCACTCGCAGGGAGAGTAGCGATTGTCCGATGCCATCATGCAGCTCCCGGGAGAGTCGGCGTCGTTCTTCTTCCTGGGCCGAAAGGATCTTTTGCAGTAAGAGTTTGCGCGTTTCTTCCGCCAGACGGCGTTCGGAAATGTCTCGCATGATCCCCACGAAGAGGGTGCGATTCTCCAGGTTCACTTCGCTGACTGCCAGTTCGATGGGAAACTGGGTACCATCTTTTCGCTGAGCCATCACTTCGCGACCTATCCCAATGATCTTGCGAAGCCCAGACTGAATGTAATCCTTCAAGTAGCGGTCGTGTTCGCCACGATAGGGATCCGGCATCAACATCGAGATGTTCTTCCCCAGCACTTCCCTGCTGGAGTACCCAAATAACCGTACCACTGCTGGATTGATCGATTCAATCAATCCCCTCTCGCAGATGGTGACGATGGCATCCACAGCGGTATCCACCACTGCTCGCATTCGTGCCTCGGACAACTGAACCGCCTGCTCGGCCAGTTTTCGATCGGTGATATCATGAGCCACCACCACCACTCCAGGAGAGGCGCCGGGCTCAACCACCTGGGGGGAAATGGTCACCAAAAACTCACCAGCCAACCGCTCGTCGTAGACATCCTGAGGGGAAACGATACCGCTGGGCACGTCACCCATTCCCGCCAGCAATCCTCCGATACCGCGGTCGGAGGGAAGGAGTGACTGAATGGGAAACCCAACGAGCTGTTCCGGACTCTGGTCGAGACGGTGAGCAAAGGCACGGTTACAACGCATCACCACACGTTTATGATTCAACACCAGCATCAGGTCGGGACATGCGTCAAAAGTGGTCTGCCATTCAACTACCAGACGCTCCATGCTGCGAGTTTTGCGACGAATGCGGCCAAACTCCGCGGCCTTGATCACGGTCATCCGCAAGGAGCATAACCCTTCTGGCTTGCCGAGAAAATCGAAGGCCTCGAGTTTCATGGCTTCGATGGCGCTGGCGACATCACTGTGGCTGGTCAACACGATCGGGACCACTTGGCAATCCATCGTGCGTAATCGGCGAAGCACTTCCAACCCACCGATCCCGGGCATCGCCAGGTCCACCATCATCACATCGAACATATCGGATTTCAACAGTTCAAGCGCTTCCTCCCCAGAGGAGACCGCCACACACAGATAACCCTCTGCCTGCAGTAGCTGATGCAACAGATTGCGTATGGGTTCTTCGTCATCAACGATGAGGATGCAAACCTGTTCGTCCTGCTCCGGAAGGTTTACAGAGGCGATCTGGCTCATCAACCAGTTGTTACTAAGATTTTTACCCAATTCCTATCCTCTTCTGACCAGTCGTACGGATGCATCGACCGGGTGCCCTTCTCGCGGAAGAACTACCAGAGCCTGTTTATTCAAGAACTGCAACCACTTCCATCCTGGCACATTTCTCTCAGCATCCTGGAAGCAATTGTGTCTCGTCCTCTGTTGGCCCGGCCCGGCTCGGCACCAGACCAGGCAACCGCAAACTTGCTGGCTTTCGGGGAGATCACAGTTCATCCTGGCAACGGAGATTGTTTGCCAGGCACCACGTCGAGTACACTCCTTTCACTATTCGATCTTTCTCTCCTCAATCAAGGCAGCGCCATGGCCCCAGTATGGAAGTGGTCGAAGAAATATGAGGGTTGGACCACGGAGGTTACTCTGCCTCGGTTGGCTGCCTGGCGCAACCTCTGGAATCTCTTTCCCGGCCAGGTCGATGGCCCATACGAGGCGGAGGAGGTCGATCCCTGTTTGAACGTGCTGATCCGGGGTCCCGAGACTGGTCGCCGACCTGAGCAGCCTTCGGCTGCTCAACTGGCCGCGTTGAAACGCCTCCCGGAGGATGAGGACACACTGGACGGGGCACTTGCGAAATACCTCTTCTATGCCATGCGCCAGGGCTATCTGGGCCAGATCATTCCCGAACCCGGCGACGCCGAGAACGAGGAAGAGCGACGGATCTATTCGCATCTTCACCGCCCCGAAGCCATGCGCGAGTTGGTGCAGCTAAATGATGTGGAAATCCTGGCGGATGAGGAGGACGGCCTGTCCCGAGTTGTGTTGTCGTTCGGGTCGGCTTTCGACGAAGAACACGGCCTCCGTGTTTGCATCCATGGTACGAAAGTACTGAGCCATGGGGGCATGGGCGAGCAAGGTGGTTGGCCTCCTCCCGGAGAGGACGCCCTGGCCGAAATGGCCGCCGTGTATGGCCTGGCCCCTGCGCGCGATCCGCAGGCCCGATTGCGTGAGACGCTCGAGACGGCTCTGACCGACCCAATCACCAGCCCCGCTATTGTTGAGCTGACCCAGGCGGCCCTGGCTCTGATCGACGACCCCAATCAACAACTGGAAATCACGGTGCGGATCGACACGCCGCCTGTGACTCGTGTCGAGAAGGTGTACTATGGCCAGGCGGGTACGCTGAGTTACGACCTGACCATTGGGGTGGGGTTGGACCATGTGATATACAAGGATTCCACCACGCCGCGCCAGGCCGGGCTGCAAGGCGCTCCCTGGCCTTTGTCCCTGTTTGCTGCCCAGTGCAAATGGCCCCATGCCCGTCCTCGCCTGGACACCGTGAAGGTGCGACAACTCGACAAGGCGGCCTCCCTCCGCAAGGCGAAACCGATGGGCCCCGAGTTGCCGGACCTCCGCGCCACTGCACAGGCGGCCCTGCGGGAAGGTTTTGATCCCGCAGCGCTGAAAGCTCGGGGCTGGCGACTCACTCCCGATCCATACGACATGCCGCAGGAGGACGATCCTTCACTTCAGGAACAGGCGCTCGGGGCCGGGATGCGGCAGGGGATGATGGCCCTGCGTGGACTGCTGGGGGGAGACCCCACTGCGCCTCCTCCACCGGACTTCGCCGCCCTGATCGCCGGCGCAGCCGGCGCCCCAGGAACCATGGGCCTGCTGGCAGGGATGATGGCGCAATGTGAACTGATTCCCGTACCCCCAGCGAGATGGTGCTGGTCAAACGAGGCCCAGGGCAAGGCCGCCGAGAAAGCCCTCACCCAGGCGGGACTTCAGCGGGTCGGCTGCTATCAGGTGGTTCTCCCCTTCGCACCGATGTTCGCAGCCTATGTCGATCCCAATAGCCGCCTGTATGCCCTGGTGCTGGACGATCTGTATCAGCGAACCATTACGGTGGAATGCCGATCGCACTACACCGATGGTCAGGTTTTCGCGACAACCACACGAGCAGCCGCGGCGGCGTCGGGATTACCACCGTGGCTGCGTCTCGAAGTGCTGAAGATATGCACTCAACCTGGGGATGTCCTCCAGCGGTTTCTCGCCCGGCGCCCGGCTGACGGTTTAGCACCCGTGAGCGGAGACCGGTTTGTTTCGGACTATCAGGATCTCTGGAGACGAGAAACCCAATGGCGTTCCAGCCAGAAGCGATAAGTTCGACACCAGCTAACACCCCGCCCTCCCGAAGGTGCTACTTCTTGGGCGACGTCTCCCAGATGTGGCGCATCAGGTCGTGAATGTCCGGCTCGGCTTCCTTTAGCTCGGCGCGGTTGAAGGGGAAGAAGTCGTTGAACCCGAAGTAGCTTTCCGTCATCTCGGCGAAGAATTCCTTGTGGTTAGTCAGCGCGTAATGCCGCACCCGCTGGCCGGTGTAGAGCAGCGCCTTCTCTCCCCGGCCACTCTTGCGATACCGCTCGTAGGCCTCGCGAATGCGGGGCTCGTCGAAGCCGAGCACCTGATCGTGGTAGGCGTGGGCGAGTTCGTGCAGGATGACCCAGGGTTGCTCCCGAATATTGCGCACGGTGGCCACGTCGGCAGCGCGGGGCAAATGCACGCACCGAGCCAGGTCCGTGGCATAACCGTTGGCCTTCAACCACCCCGCGCTCGGATGATACTGCATGGCTCCCAGGTTGCCGTGCTTCAGATCGAGGACAATGGTCACCGTCTGCAATCGCTTCACCTTATCTGCAGGCACGACGGCCTTGATGTCGCTCAACCGTTGTTCGAGAAACCGTAGCGCCTGGGTGCCCAGCGTCTCATCCGGGCCACGCAGCAGGCGGTCGTCCACCCGAACCGTCCACCCCTCAATGCTCTTGCTTGTCCGGCTCGTGGGTTTGGCAGGCTCCACCTTGCCGGGCGCTGGCGCAGGCCGCTCCAGGGAGCGCCGCAACAGCTGGACCATCCCCTTACCCAAGGCATCTCCCACGAGGAAGTACGTCTCGGCGTTACCAAACTCGTGATGACCGTGAGTCGGATTGGGCGACTCCAGGGGCGGACGCACGAACTCGCGGGTGGGGACGAACAGCACGTTCCCCTTGAACTCCGGGCGAGCCGCGACCGCCGCCTGCGCCTGGCGCAGCGTGGCCCAGGCTCCCGGGGCATCCTTCCAGGGACCGGTCAACTCGCCGATCACCACCGGCAACTGCGGACATTTGAGATCGCGTCGCACATCCTTGATCAGATGCGCCAGGTTGGCTTCATACTCCGGCACCGCCTTGCGCGGATCCACGCCGTCGTTCCACCCCTGGTACCAGATGAACCCCGCCAGTTCGTGGCCCTGCCCTGCATACGCCGGAATTTCAGTCTTGAGGTTCGCCAGCGCCTCTCGCACCTCGCGCAACATCTGGGTGTAGTAAGGTCCAGTCTCGCCGCCGGCGCTCGGCGGACGAAAGTCCTTGTACAGGCTCTTCCCGCCCCACGCTGTTTTGATCAACAGCACCTGCTCGGAGAGAAAATCACCGAGGACGTGGCCACACTGTAACTCTGGACCAAAGTGATGAGTGCCGCCGTAAGCCGCGAATCCAACCGTGAGGGGCCCCGCCAGCAGCGGCTGCCCTTCGCGACGATACCGCACCCACACATCCTGCCGCACCGTCCATTTGCCTGTCTCGGTGACCAGATGCTTGAAGGTGGGCGCCTTCTTCGGATCCCGCAGCAGGGCCTTCAGCGTTCCCTTGCCGCCGTTGTAATCTTTCCCCTCGAGATCCGCGACGGCCTGGCCTTCCATGTTCGATTGCCCCGCCAGGATAAAGACCTGTACCGGTCGGGCTGCCCCCGCTGCAGGGGGGACAAGAAGCGCCTGCACCAGTAACCAACCAGTCAGGATTCCGGAGCGGAGAAAGAGAGTCATGGAGAGTCCGCCAGGGGGATACACAGTATGGGAGTCAGGTTCGCCCGAACACACATCCTATGCTCAGCCCCCTGCCCCGGCCCAACTACTGTCAGGAAGCTGCGCCGATGCGCCCGGTATCCCTCGCTGCAAGAAGCCTCGCTTTTTCCCGATGCGCCGGGGAATTACAATGACTCTGTTGTCCCACGAGCGCTTTCAGCGACATTCCAGAGGGAGGTACGCGATGAACTTCTCAGATCGTCTCCCTTCGGACCGTTGGTCCGCCCTGAAGTACCGGGGCGAGCTGTTCGCCGAGGTCTGGTTCAAGCCGGAGGGCGACCCACAGTTGCTGGCGTTTCGCATCCTCCGTGACAGCTATCACCGCCTGGGTCTGGCCCAGGTGCTGACTGGCGAAAACCTCCTGCGAGCAGTGGGCATCTCCACCGACGCCCTCGCCGAGTGGCATCTCGATGATCAGCCAGCACCCTCCGACGATCCTGTCGCCCAGTTGCGCCAGCCGCTTCCGCCACCAGCCGAGGGAGAGGAATATCTCCATCTTCGCTTTCGGCAGCAGCTGGCTCCGACCGCAGGTGACCCTGCCGAAGCCGACGCCGAGCAGATACCCGAAGCTTGGTGGCAGGAGATTGAATCGCGCTGGAACGCCGTGCTCACCCTCGAGGCCAGCATCGACACCCTACGTATCAGCATGGAAGGGCTGCGCAGCGAGCTGGAGTCGCTAGCGAACAAGTCGCTGCGCTCGGAAGAGAAGGTACATGCGCTCAACGCCGACATCGCCCAGTGGACCAAGGCCAAAAGCCGGGTGGTCTACGCCGTCCCCAAGGTCAAGGATTTCATTCATCGCTCCACCTGGGTGACCGGTTCTCCCGAACGCAAGCAGCTGGAGGAGCTAGTCAAGAACTTCGTCCGTCCGCGCCTCCCCTTCCCCAACCGCTCTCAGGTCCTCGACCAGATTGCCAACTTGCTAAAGGATCGCCAGGTGCTCTCCGCCCTGGGCACCGCCTCATTCCAGGAGTGCAAGGGCGTCGTCTCGGAGGTCAATGGCGCGCTGCGCACACTGCAGACCAACGCCGCCTCCAACGCCACCCGCAAACGCGGCCAGAACAACTCCCGCAGCAACTCCCACTGATCGCCCCCACGTCCGACAGCGACGATTGCGCCAGGTCTTGCTCCCTCCAACGTAGTGGGTTCTCCCACAACCATGGTTGACTGCGCTGGCCCCCAGAGTGTACAACCATCAACCATACATTCCTCTCACACAGTATCCTTGTCGTTTCATCGCTGTCATCATCCTCGAATCAAACTCTTTGGAGTGCTGGTAGATGCAACCAATGAAGGTTGGCACGAGGCAGAGTCTGCGGAGCCGGACGTTCGCGCGCGCTCAACGGCGATCCATTCGCCCTGGGCTGGAATCTCTCGAATCCCGGCTCGCCCCAGCCATCGAGATCCTCGGCACACCCGGGCCGGACATCCTCACCGCCAGATTCGTTCCCGACGAGGAGCCAGGCCTGTACCGGGGAGAAATTATCCTCAATGGCACCGTCGCGGCCAGCTTCCTGGGCTTCCTGTGGGAAACTCCTTCTCCCAGCATCTTCCTCCCCGAGCAGCTGGTGGTTGATCTCCGCGGAGGGAATGATCGAGTCGATCTTTCCGTGCTTCGCGACCCCTCTGGCCTGAATCTCCCCACCATTATTCGCGGGGGAGCGGGTAGCGATGTGATTCTCGGCACGGCTGGCCATGATCGCATCTACGGCGGGCCAGGTGCCGACAGACTGTCGGGCGGCATCGACGAGGATTTCATTTTCGCCGACAACGATGACCAGTCCGTCGTGGGAGGCGGTGGAGGCGATACCCTGGGATTCGAGTCATTCTCTGGCAATCTGGTGGTGACCGATGACACACTGCTCATGAACGGCCGCAGGCTCAGCGCATCCGCCGGCACATTCGGCGGCTTCCTGGCCCTGAACATTACCGGCTCGTCCGGTAGCGACAGCTTCAGCCTGGAGAACTTTACGGGCGCTTTTGTCCGAGTGAGCGCTGGACCTGGCCCCGACCTGATCCGTCTGGGTAAATCCTCCGCCGAGGTGAATGCTGGGGATGGAAATGACCGGGTGATCTACGCCAGTGCCCTGGGCCAGCAGGTAAACATCCTTGGCGGACGCGGGGACGATCGCATTACGCTGTTCGGGTCGGCAAGCGTCGATGGTGGAGTCGGGAACGACGTGATCGATGCTCGCTCGGTGGGATTCGGCTACGAGGGACGGGGGGTGAATTTGATTGGCGGTCCCGGGGCCGACATCTTGTATGGTTCAAACTATAACGACGTGCTCGAAGGTGGTAATGGTAACGATCAGCTCCGGGCCAGAGCTGGTCAAGATCAGCTTATCGGAGGTGCCGGAGCTGATGTGCTGTTTGGGGGCGACGATAACGACCTCTTGCAGGCGGATGGAGACGACGTGGCCTGGGATGGTGGGGCCGGGATCGATGCCTTGTTTGCAGGTACAGGGTATCAGCGGGCCAACATCAATGCCGTGCGAGCCATTCTCGATGGAACCCGCATCACCCTGGCAAACCTGGAGTCGCTCGAACTGGGTGGATCTGCACGAAACGACGTACTGGATGCCTCGGGTTTTGGCGGTATCGTTCGCCTGAGTGGGTTTGCCGGCAACGATGTACTCCGTGCCGGTGTCGGCAACGCCATTCTGGATGGCGGGGAAGGCAACGACCAGCTCACAGCGGGGGCGGGCGATGATGAGCTGACCGGCGGTGCCGGAGCCGACAGCATGGCTGGTGGCGCAGGCAAGGACTCCCTGTTCGCGGATCGAGAAGATCCCGCCCTGTCCGGCGGCCCCGGGTTGGAAGATTACCTGGACCTCACGGGAGGCACCACCGCGGTGGCGATCACCGATACCATGCTCACCATCGATGGGGTGGCCTACCCCTCCCACGGCTTCGAGGCCCTCTCGTTCCTTGGTTCGGAAGGCGATGACGTGGTATCGGCCGCCAACTTCGGCGGAAGCATAAACTTTGACGGACTCATGGGTAGGGACCTGGTAGAAACCGGGGCCGGTGCCGACCAGGTGGTGGTTCGCGACGGATCCATCGTCCGGACCGGCGCAGGCGACGATTTCGTTAGCGCCACCACCGGAGTAATCGAACTAAACCTGGGCAGTGGTTCGGATCGGGTGGAGGTGGGTGGCGCCTTCGGTGTGGTGGTCATCGTCACCGATACCAGTTGGAGCAACGATGGCGTTATCACCACGCTGGGCGGTGTGGAGTTCCTTTCCATCGTGACCGGCGACATCTCCAACGAGGTCGATTCCACCGCCTTTTCGGGCCTGCTGGGGTTGACCGATGGAGGGGGAGACAACATCGTCCGCACCGGGCCCGGCGGCAGCTCGCTGAACCTCAACTCCTACTACCTTCGCCCCGGCAACAACACCGTTTACGGCGGCTCAGGCGTGGATTTCGTGTACATCGCGGGAGGCACCAACTGGATCGATGGCGGCGCAGGCGATGATTTCCTCCAGGGGGGATCCGGTAGCGACACCATTCTGGGCGGCGAGGGGAACGACATCCTGGTAGGCGCTTCCGGTGATGACCGACTCGAGGGCGGTATCGGCAACGACGACCTGGAAGGCAGCGAGGGCCTCGACACGATGCTGGGTGGCCAGGACACCGACCGCTTCCGCCTGGATGGCGACCCCGCAGTGCAGACCGTCGAGGCCACCCTGTGGGACTTCGACGCGGGGGCGGGCGAATCGTTCTTCTAATCGCGTCGGGGGGCGGACATCAGGGGGCTAGCGCGATAGAGCGAGGAAGGCGGTCGAGGTGACTCCGTTCTCGTTCTCGGAATAACGCATGATGGCGACGCGCATAGCACTCCTGGCTGGCTGGTGGTTTCCGCTCCTGGCTCTGGCCGGTGCCCCGGAAACCAGCGATGTCTTCGTCCCCAAACAGGACGGCTTCCGCTCGATCCGGATCCCGGCCATCGTGGTGTCGAAGCAGGGAACACTCCTCGCCTTCGCCGAGGGCCGCGCCGCGGATGCCGACCAGGCCAGGAATCGCATCCTGCTGAAACGAAGCGTCGATGGAGGCAAACGCTGGAGCCCGTGCGCCATCATCGCCGAGAGTGGCGATCTGGCGCTCAACAACCCGTGTGCCGTCGTCGAACGCGACACCGGCACCATCCTGCTGGTGTATCAGTCGTACCCGGCCGGCATCAGCGAGCGAAGCGGCAAGATCCGACCGGGATACGAAGGAGCGCTCGTCGTTCGCACCTGGTTGATCACCAGTGACGACGAGGGAAAGACCTGGTCGAAACCTCGGGACATCACCCGGGAGACCAAGCGCGAACAGGGAGTCACCACCGTGGCGAGCGGCCCGGGACTGGGGATCCAGCTGCGCCACGGGAAGCACGCCGGCCGGCTTCTCTTCCCGATGAACGAGGGGCCATTCGGCCAGTGGAACATCTATGCCATCTATTCCGACGACCGGGGGAAGAGCTGGAAGATGGGAGAGGTGGCGCCGGGCGGCCTGGTTGCCACGGGCAAGGGAAAGAAGACCAGTCAGGTCAACGAGGCCCAGTTCGTCGAACTGCAGGATGGCGCGATCCGGTTCAACGTGCGCCGCTGGGCCGGCAAGGCAGTGCGGAAGACGTGCGTCAGCCGGGATGGCGGCCTCACCTGGTCGTCGGTGGCGGACGTGCCGGAGCAGGTCGATCCAGGCTGCATGGCCTCGATCTATCGCTACACCGATCCGCTCGACGCGAGGAAAAGCCGCCTGCTCTACTCGGGCCCGCAGAGCACCCGGCGCGAGAATGGCACCGTCTTCCTGAGCTACGACGAGGGTGCCACCTGGCCCGTCAAGCGGGTGCTGTGCCCCGGGAGCTTCGCCTACTCCTGCATTGCCTCCCTGCCCGACGGAACCATCGGCTGCCTGTACGAGGCGGAAGGTACCAGCAAGATCGTCTTCGCCCGATTCACCCTCGACTGGTTGACCGCCGACAAGGATCAGTTCGAGACGAAAAGGCGGTGAGCGGTGGAGTGGACCAGCCTCTCGAATCGGACCCACCTCGCCGCGATCTACCGGGATTGCCTGCTCGCGGACGTCATCCCATTCTGGCTGCAGCACGGGCTGGACCGGGAACATGGCGGATATCTGACGGCCCTGGATCGCGATGGCACGGTGATCGACACCGACAAATCGATCTGGTTCCAGGGACGCGGCGCCGGGATGTTCGCCACCCTGTTCAACACGGTCGAGGCAAAAAGTGAATGGCTCGAGACCGCCCGCAGCGGCATCGAGTTTCTTCGCCGACACGCCTCCGGACCCGATGGAAAACTCTACTTCAGCGTCACCCGCGAGGGACGTCCCTTGCGCATGCGCCGCTATGTCTACAGCGAAGCCTTCGCCGCCATCGCTCAGGCAGCTTACGCCCGGGCGGCGAGGGATGAGCAGGCGCACACCGAGGCGTGGTCCTACTTTGCTCGCTATCTGCTCCATTCGTTCGACCCAGGCCAGGCAATCCCGAAAGTAGACCCGACAACCCGCCCGATGATGGGAGTCGGGCCACTGATGATCGCCATCGTGACCGCTCAGGAACTGCGAGAGCATCTGGGAGACCAAACGGTGCATGGAAGAACCTGCACCGAGTGGATCGACTTTGCCATCCACCAGATCGAGCGCTACTTTCTGAAGCCGGAACACCAGGCCCTGATGGAGGTGGTGGGCCCGCAGGGTGAGATCCTGGATCACTTCGACGGGCGCCAGCTCAACCCCGGGCATGCCATCGAGTGCGCCTGGTTCATTCTCCACGAAGCGAAGATCCGGCGCGATGCCCGTCTGCTGGAACTGGGTCAGACCATACTCACCTGGATGTGGCAACGCGGCTGGGACGAGGAACACGGCGGGTTGTTCTACTTTCGCGACCTGCGCGGCCTGCCGGTCCAGGAATACTGGCATGACATGAAGTTCTGGTGGCCCCACTGCGAGGCGATCATCGCCACCCTCCTGGCGTGGACCCTGACAAGGGAGCCGAGGTATGCTCACTGGCATCGCCAGGTACACGAGTGGAGCTTCGATCACTTTGGCGATCCCGAATATGGAGAATGGTACGGCTACCTGCACCGCGATGGCCGTATCTCGGTGCCGCTCAAGGGCAACCTGTGGAAGGGGCCGTTCCACCTTCCCCGCATGCTGTGGTACTGCTGGCGCCTGCTCGAGGAGAAGCCATGCGTCTCTCCCTGATGCTACTGATGCTGGGACTGGCCCTTGTGGTGGCTGGCAGCAAACCCGCGAAGATCGCGTCGCTGCCGGATCGGGAAGGGTGGGCCGGGACGTTCGCGGGGACGAGCCATGGCGCTCTTCTGGTTGCGGGGGGCGCCAACTTTCCAGGCAAGAAGCCGTGGGAAGGCGGCAAGAAGGTCTGGTACGACTCGGTCTTCTTGCTGGAGCGACCGGGCGGAACCTGGAAGCAGGTGGGCAAGCTGCCTGGCCCCCGGGGTTACGGCGTCAGCGTGAGTGATGACCGAGGGGTAATCTGCGTGGGTGGCAGTGATGCTTCCCGGCATCACACCTCGGTGTTTCGGCTGGAATGGGTGGGGAGCAAGCTGGAGACTACTCCCTTACCCTCCCTGCCCCACCCGCTGGCCAACGCCTGCGGGGCGCTGGTGAAGACGACGCTGTATGTCGCGGGAGGACAGGTGAACCCCGACGATACGACCACCAGTCGAGCAGTGTACTGTCTGGATCTGGCCGCGCCGAAGCTGCAGTGGAAACGGATCAAATCCTACCCCGGCAGCGGGAGAATGCTGGCGGTCGCAGCCAGTTACGATGGCGCGTTCTGGCTCGTGGGCGGGGTGGACTTGCAACCCACTGAAGCTGGCGCGCCGAAGCGAAGGTATCTGCGCGATGCCTATCGTCACGATCCAGGTCGAAGCTGGCAGCGGATCGCCCCCCTGCCCTGGCCCGTCGCGGCAGCCCCTTCGCCGGCCCCTGTGGATGCAACTGGCTTTGTGCTCCTGGGTGGCGACGACGAATCACAGGTCGGAGTCGAGCCGGCCAGTCATCGCGGATTCAGCAAGGCGATGCTTCGGTATGAGACGAAGACCGATCGCTGGGTCCGGATAGGCGAGCTGGACGCACCCCGGGTCACGGCGCCGTGCGTAGCCTGGGACGGTAGCTGGGTAGTCCCTAGCGGCGAGGTGAGGCCAGGAGTCCGATCGCCCGAAGTGATACGCATCCCAGAACCTGGCCCGATCCCTCGCTGACGTTCGCGAGTACCCAGCATCTGCAGGATTCCCGCACTTAGTCGGCAGTGGATGCTTGACGCAGCGGGATGCGAGCGGCAGGATGAAGCCTTCCTCCAACTAATTCGCACCTGCCCGCGTACGCCGCCGGAGTTTGTCCTTGTCGCAGAGTCCCACCCCCGCCCAGCCAGGCGAGCCGGTCCTGTCGGACCAGGTGCAGTGGCGGAACAGCCTGGTGTTCCTTCTCAACACGTCGCTGTCGTACCTGGTCGCGCCGGTCTTCTATATCGGCGTGCTGCACGCGGCGATTCTCGACCGGCTCGAGGCCAGCCGCACCGTCGCCAACCTGCCTGAAACCGTGTACCAGTGGGTGATGCCGCTGCCGGTGCTGATCAGCTGGCTGTGGCCCTCGCCTCGCCTCCTGCGACCGATGCTCATGACGGCCCTGGGACTGCTCGCGGCAGCAGGCCTGTTCCTCGCGTCGATGTTTTACTGGGCCCCCCGCGAATGGCTGGTGATCGGCATCATCGTTCACGCCGCCGTCGTCGGCGTCACCAACGGCGTCCGGCAAATGTGCCTGTGGGAACTACTCGGACGCGGCCTGTCGCCCGAACGCCGCGCCTGGACACTGGGCTTCACCTTCGGGCTGGGTCCCATCTTCGCGGTGCTGGGTTCGCTGGCCTCGCAGCTGGTGCTCAGCGGCAACTTCCTCGATGTCGTCCAGTGGAAACCCGTGCCCTCGCCATGGAGCTACATGCTCCTGTTCGGCGCCACTGGACCGGCCATGCTCCTGGCGGCCGGGCTGGTGCTGCTGGCCCAGGTGCCGCCCGCACCGGAACCGCGCGCGGACGGACGGATGGCCGACATCGCCCAGGGGCTGCGCGCCTACTTTCTTCATCCGCTGATCCTCATCACCGCGGCAGCCTTCCTGCTCACCCACGCGGGCCCCATGGTGATGACAAACCTGGCCCTGTTCGTACGCGACGCCCTCGGAGAAGACCCCGAACGCTACGCCGGCCTGCAACTGGCGCTGCGTTTCTCCTGCAAGGCGGTGGTCGGCTTCGGCCTGGGTTGGTTGGTGGCGCGCGTCAATGCCCGCGCCTCGCTGTTCGTCACCACGCTGGTCAGCCTGCTGGGCGTCGTCTGGGCGATGGTCGTGCCAGGCCGCTGGTACATGCTGAGTTTCGGTTTCCTCGGCGCCGGCGAACTCTTCTACATCTACTATCTCAACTACATCATCGGCTGCGCGCCTCCGGAACGCCTCCGCGAGACGACGGCCTACACCAACCTGATCGCCGGCCTGGCTGGCTTCATCGGGTTGCTCTTTGGCCTGGTCGGCGATCGCTACGGCTTGCAGACCAGCTTCAGCCTGGCGGTGGGGTTGTTCCTCGCCGCCCTGGTGCTGGTCACCCGCCTGCCCCCGCAGCCCCGCCTGGCCGGCCCTCCCTCACCCTGAGTGTTTCTGGAGACAGCATGCGTACGAGTGTGGTGAAAACCAAGCTGGCCCGCAACGAACCCGTCCTGGTGGTGTGTCTTCACTTCACCGATGGGTCGCTCTACGAGATGACCAGCCTGCTCGGTTTCGACTGCATCTGGATGGACCTGGAGCATCACGGCTACAGCGTCGAGACAGCCACTAACCTGATGCGCGCCGCCCGCGTGGGCGGATCCGACATCGTCGCTCGGCCGGCCAAGGGCGAGTTCATGCGGATGGGACGCCTGCTCGAGATGGGCGCCACTGGCATCATGTACCCGCGCTGCGACTCGGCCGAGGAAGCTGCCGAGGTGGTGAAGTGGGCCAAGTTCGCTCCCCTGGGACGTCGCGGCGCCGACGGCGCCAACGCCGACATGCCCTACCTGATGATGCCCGCGGCCGAGTACGTGAAGGCCGCCAACGAACAAACCTTTGTGGTGGTGCAGCTGGAAGACGCCGACGCCGTGGCTCGCGCCGACGAGATCGCCGCGGTGCCGGGCGTCGATGTCCTCTTCTTCGGGCCCGGCGATTTCTCCATCCTGAGTGGCTTCCCCGGACAGATGGATCACCCGGCCATCGCCCAGGCCATGGAGAAGATCAGCCAGGCCGCCCGCCGCGCCGGCAAGCACTGGGGCATGCCCTGCTTCTCGGTCGAGCATGGCCAGCGCCTCCTCCAGATGGGCGCTCGCTTCATCGCCCATGGCGCCGACATCGTACTGCTCAAGCGGGGGCTGGAGGCGATCCAGGCGCAGTTCAAACCGCTGGGCTTTGGCTTCGCGGGACCCCGGATGCCATGAACCGCCACCGCATCCTCATCGTCGGCGTCGGCTCCATCGGCGAGCGTCACCTGCGCTGCTTCCAGGCCACTGGCCGCGCCGACGTCTTCTTCTGCGAGGTCAACGCCGCGTTACGCCAGCAGATGAGCGCACGCTACGGCGTCGAAGGGCATGCTTCCCTGGAAGAGGGACTGATCGACGGCCGCCCGGTGACGGCGGCCGTCATCGCCACGCCCGCCCATCTCCACGTCGCCATGGCCCGGCGCTGCCTGGCGGAGGGTTGCCATCTCCTGATCGAGAAACCGCTCAGCGTGACCACCGAGGGCGTGGACGAACTGCGCGGGGAGGTGCTGCACTCCGGTAAGCTGGCAGCCGTGGCCTATGTCTATCGCGCCCATCCCGCGCTGGCGGCTCTCCGCGCGGCCCTGCTCGAGGGCCGCATCGGCACCCCGGTCGAGGTGGTCGCCGTGAGCGGCCAGCACTTCCCCCTCTATCGTCCCGCCTACCGTACCATCTACTACCGCGATCGCGCCACCGGCGGCGGTGCGGTGCAGGACGCCCTGACGCACCTGATCAACGCGGCCGCCTGGCTCGTCGGCCCGCCGGATCGCCTGGTGGCCGACATCGGTCATCAGGTGCTCGAAGGCATCGAGGTGGAAGACACCGTCCACGTCCTGACGCGCCATGGCCAGGTCATGGGCAGCTTCTCGCTGAATCAGCATCAGGCCCCGAACGAAACCACCCTCACCGTGATCGGCGACCGCGGCACCGCCCGGTTCGAGTATCACCACCAGCGCTGGCGCTGGCAGACAGCCCCGGATGGCACCTGGCAGGACGAAGCCTTCCCCGATCTCCAGCGCGACAGCCTGTTTGTCTACCAGGCGCATCAGTTTCTCGACGCTATCGAACGACGCGAGCCCCCGCTGTGCTCGCTCGACGAAGCTATCGCCACGCTGGCAGCCAACCAGGCCATCCTGCAATCCGCCGCCCTGCGAACCTGGGAGGAGGTGCGTCGTGGCTACTAACCGAATCGCCGTGGTGGGGCTGGGCCTGCTCGGACGAGGCATCGCTGCCTGCTTCGCCGGGCGCGGCTTCCAGGTCATCGGCGTGGAGCCAGACCCCTCGACGCGTGACCAGGTTCGCAGCGACATGCCCGGCCTGGTGCGCGAGGTCGAGGCCTACACCGGTCAGCCGTCGTCGGGTAGCTTCGAGGCAACGGCTGACCTGGCAGCGATCCGCGGTTCCTCTCTGTTGATCGAAAGCGTGGTGGAAGATCTCGCCATCAAGCAGCAGGTGCTGCGCGAGGCCGAGTCGTACCTGGACGCGCACGCCCTGATTGCCACGAACACCTCGGCCATCCCCATCACCCTCTTGCAGACGCACCTGGCGCATCCGGAACGCTTCCTCGGCCTGCACTTCGCCGGGCCGGCTCACATCACGCGCTTCTGCGAGATCATCCGAGGTGATCAGACGAGCGACGCCGCCTGCGAACGAGCCACCGCGGTGGTGCGCCAGGTCGGCAAGGAGCCGAGCGTCTGTCGCCGCGATGTGCCCGGCTTCATCGTCAACCGGATCGCCTACGCCATGTACCGCGAGGCGTTTCACTTGCTCGACACCGGCGTGGCCGACGCCGCCACGATCGATACGGCCGTGCGCAACGCGCTCTCGCTCTGGGCCAACATCTGCGGCCCGCTGCGCTGGATCGACATCTCCGGCGGCCCAGCCCTCTATGCCCGGGCCATGCAGCGCGTATTACCCACCCTGTGCAACGACACCGACGTGTCAGCAACGCTTCGCCGCCTCCTCGATGCCGACGCCCGCGGAACCACTTCGGGGGATGGCATCTTCCACTACGAGCCAGCCGATCCGCAGCACTGGGCCCGCCTCTGGAGCGACAATGCCCGACGTTCCAGCGAGCTGCTCGACCAGTTGTTCCCTCTGCCCGAGAAGGAGCCTTCTCATGACTGACCGATTGCTGATCCTCCTGGCCGCGTTGCTCCTGGGCGGCCCCCTGAACGGGGCGCAGCCGGCCATCGAACTCAAGGATCGCCGCGAACTGTTCGTCAACCGGTACCTGATCGACTCAATGAAGCAAACCACCCTCGTGCTGCACGAACCGCGCGACGAGGGCGAGGTGATGAAGTTCGACGCCCCCTGGGAGGGCCTGCACAGCGGGTACTGCACCATGATCCGCGATGGCAAGCTGCTGCGCGCCTACTACCGCGGCATGTCGGTCACCGCGCGGGACGGGTCAGCAGACGAGGTCACCTGCGTCGCCGAGTCCTCCGACGGCATCCGCTGGACGAAGCCAAAACTGGGCCTCTTCACCGTGCAGGGATCGAAGGACAACAACGTCGTGCTGGCAGGCATGCCGCCCTACTCGCACAACCTGTCGCCCTTCCTCGACACCCGCCCCGACTGCCCGCCGGACGAGCGCTACAAGGCGCTGGGAGGTCTAAGCACCTCCGGCCTGGTCGGGTTCATCTCGGCGGATGGCCTGCGCTGGAAGAAGCTGCGCGACGAGCCTGTGATACCTCCGAAGGCCCCCTTCAAGTTCACCCACCTGTTCGATTCCCAGAACGTGGCCTTCTGGTCCGAATCGGAGAAGAAGTACCTGTGCTATTTCCGCGTCTGGGACGGCATCCGCCGCATCGCCCGGGTGGAGAGCGCCGATTTTCGCACCTGGTCCCAGCCCGTGCTGATGACGTACGAGAAAGATGGCAAGGCTGCTCCCAACGAGCACCTGTACACGAACCAGACGGCCCCCTATTTCCGGGCACCTCAGATCTATGTTTCTCTAGCGGCGCGCTTCATGCCGGGACGTCAGGCGATCACCGAGGAAGAAGCCGAAGCCCTCCGTGTGGCAAAAGGGTATCACCAGGATGTTTCAGATGCCGTTCTGATGACTACCCGGACAGGCACCGTGTTTGATCGAACCTTTCTCAGCTCGTTCATTCGACCCGGCATCGGCGCGAAGAACTGGGTCTCGCGCACCAACTACCCGGCGCTGGGCATCGTTCAGACCGGGCCGCACGAGATGTCGCTGTACATGAACCAGGATTACGCACAACCGACGGCTCACCTGCATCGCTACTCACTACGCCTGGATGGCTTCGCCTCGGTGCGTGCCCCGTACGAGGGAGGCGAGATGCTCACCCGGTTGCTGACCTTCGAGGGCAATGCGCTGCGCCTTAACTTCTCAACCTCGGCGGCGGGTGGCATTCGCGTGGAGATCCAGGACGCCGCCGGCAAGCCGATCCCTGGCTTCACCCTGGCCGACGCGGTCGAAACTATCGGCAACGCAGTGGATCGCCCCGTGCGTTGGAAGTCGGGTGCAGACCTCAGCAAGCTGGCTGGAACGCCGGTGCGCCTGCGCTTCGTCATGCAGGATGCCGACCTATTCGCGCTGCGCTTTGGGAGGTAAGGCGATGTCGCGGACAGCGACGATCCCGCAACTCTTCGATCTGACCGGCCGAACCGCCCTGGTCACCGGGGCGAGCGGCCATCTCGGCCGTGCCCTGGCTCAGGGCTGGCCGAGGCCGGTTGTCGCATCGTCGTGGCCAGCCGGGATCCCCAGCGTGGCGAGGTGGTGGCGCAGTCCCTGGGCGGCAGCGCAGCCGGCCAGCATGTCAGCGTCACCCTGGATCATCTGGAGGAAGCGTCCATTCACGCAGGCTTCGCCGCGGCACTGGCGAAGGTCGGCTCTCTCGACATCCTGGTGAACAACGGCCACGAGGCGCTGGGCGCGGACTGGTCCTCGGTGACCGAGGACCAGTTCAACCGCCAGCTGGCCAACGCCACCGGCTACTTCCTGCTGGCGCGCCTGCTTCGCGAGCAGGCGGTGGCGCAGCAGAAGCCCGCCAGCATCATCCTGCTGGGTTCGATGTACGGTGTGGTCGGCTCGTACCCCGAGGCCTACACCGGCATCGGGCCGGCCAATCCGGTGGCGTACCAGGTACTCAAGGGCGGCATTGTTCAGATGACCCGGCACCTGGCCGTCTACTGGGCCCGCGATGGTGTGCGCGTCAACTGCCTGAGCCCCGGCCCCTTCCCTTCCGAGAAGGCTTCCCCGGCACTGGTCGAGCGGCTGTGTGCCCGTAGCCCGATGCAACGAATGGGCCGCCCCGAGGAGTTGAAAGGCGCCGTGGTATTTCTTGCCAGCGACGCCAGCAGTTACGTGACTGGCCAGAATCTGCTGGTCGATGGGGGATGGACAGCCTGGTAGACCGAGGGAAGCAATGCCGATCACCCTGCGCAGCACGATCTACGATGCCGAGTCGCGACCGGAGTTCGAGCGCATCGCCTTCTTCCCCAGCCTGTGCCTACTGCGCGACGGCACCATCCTCGCTGGGATGCAGGTGGGGAGCAAGAAACACGCCCCCAACTCGACCGCCCGGCTGGCACGATCGCACGATCAGGGAGCCACCTGGGAGGAAATCGCCTGGAAGTTCGAGACCAACCTGGACGGCATCCCCGGATCGCTGGGCGCACCCGAACTGGTCGAGGCAGAACCAGGCCGGCTACTGCTGTTCGCCACCTGGTTCGATCGCAGCGAACCGGAGCGCCCCCTCTTCGATCCAGTGACACAGGGCATCTTGCACAGTCGCCTGCTGGTTGCCGTCTCCTCCGATGGCGGCACGACGTGGGGCCCCTGGCAGCGTATCCCAACACCGGGCCTGGCCGGCTGTGCCTCGACGGGGCCGGTGCTGCGCTGGCCGAACGGCAGCATCGCCTACGCCTTCGAGAGCTTCAAGGAGTTTGACGATCCGCAACCGGGACATCACGCCGCCTGGCTGGCGGTATCGCACGATGGCGGACGCAGCTTCGGTCCTCCGCTGCGCGTCGCCCAGCATCCCGCCCACGAGCTTTATTACTGGGACCAGCGCCTGTGCGTCGCAGGAGAGAACGGCGAGTTCCTGGCGCTATTCTGGACGCACGACCTGGTGAGCCAGCGTGACCGCACCGTCCATCTGACCCGGGGCCGCATCGCCGACGGCTGGATGGAGGTGCAGGCCCCATCCCCCACCTCCCTGCCCGGGCAGATCGCCGCTCCCCTGCTATTGCAAGATGGCAGGTTGCTGGCGTTCGTGGTTGATCGAGATCGCCCCGGCACCCTGAAACTCTGGACATCGCGAGATGGCGGAAGCACCTGGCCAGAGGCAGAAGCGGGGGTGGTCCACGCCCACGAGGAACGCGCCCAGCTTTCCCAGGGACGCGAACAGATCGACTTCCGTCAATACTGGGAAGACATGGGGAAGTGGAGCTTCGGTCATCCCGTGGTGCGCCAGGTTGGGCCCCACCGCGTTCTCCTGGTCTGGTACGCTGGCACACCCCAGGCGATGAGCATTCACTGTGCCCGGCTCGATCTGACCTGAGAAGGAGTGCACACGCATGCGATCTCTGAAGTGGTATTTGAGTGGGTGGATCCTGATGCTCGCCGGCTTACCGTGGGCCCAGGCCGACGACTGGAGCCAGTTTCGCGGGCCGAACTGCCAGGGTGTTTCCACCGAGAAGAAGCCCCTGCCGGTAGAATTCTCCGCCACGAACCAGGCTCGCTGGTCGGCCGTCGTGGGGGAAGGCGTCGGCTCGCCGGTGGTGGCCTCCGGCCGCGTGTTCACTACTGCCATGACGCCTGAAGGGGCCGGCTCGCGTCAGCTGCGCGTGTTCGCCTTCGATGCCGCCACCGGGAAGGAACTGTGGCGCAAGGACCTCGACGCCGGACCCCGCCCCTTCGCGCCCATCCACCCGGTGAGCAGTTACGCCTCGGCCACCCCACTCGCCGACGCCGAGCGCGTACGTCTACTTCGTACGCACCCTCGGCCTGACCGCGCTGGATGCCCGCATCAGCGCGAAGGTCTGGAACCTCCTCGAACCGTTCTTCATCTTCGACTGGGGCCTGGGCATGTCGCCAGTGCTGCATCGCGACACCATCTATTTCGCCAGGACGACGACCTTCCCCACACTGTACGCCATCGATGCACGGGGAAAGTCCGCTGGAAGGACGATCGCAGCGGACATGGCCGCGAGCTACCTGCACCCCGTCATTTGTGAGACAGCGAAGGGCCCGGAACTCGTGGTGGCTGGCACGGGCAAGCTCCTGGGCTACGACCCGGCCACGGGTCGGCGGAAGTGGGCCGCCGAGCTAAACTGTCGCAACATCAAGACCACGCCCCTCTGCCACGACGGCGTGATTTACGTCTCGGTGCAGAGCTATGGTATGTCGTACCAGTGGCGGGCCACGGCCGACGCCAACGGCGATGGCAAGATCACCCGCGAGGAGATCAAGGCCAGCCGCAAGGACAAGGGGGCTGGCATTCCCGAGGCATTCTGGAAGAAGTTCGAGCGTGGCGATCGGAACAAGGACGGCGTGCTGGAAGGAGAGGAGATCGACCTGGCCTTTTTGGATCCCTCGAACAAGGGCGGCATCCTCGACCGCGAGGCCCGTCGCCGAGCCGGAGACAACTCCGACTGGCGCAAGTGGGATGCCGACCTGCAGTCGGATTCCTCCATTCAGGCAGTGCGTGCAGGCGGCTCCGGCGATGTGACGAAAACCCACGTCCTCTGGAAAGTGAAAACAAAAACGCCGGATCATCTCGTCTCGCCGCTCCTGGTGGACGGCCGGCTGCTATTGCCCAAAAGCGGCGGCTTTCTCAGCTGCTTCGATGCCCGCAAGGGAACGCCCCTCTATGAAAGTCAGCGCCTGGGCGTGACCACACAGTTCCTGGCCCAGCCCGTGGCAGGCGATGGGAAGATCTACCTCACCGGGCAGACCGGACGAGTCATCGTGTTGGCCAACGAGCCCCGCCTCAAGGTGCTGGCACGCAACGACCTGGGCGAGGATTGCATCGGCACCCCCGCCATCGCCGGAGGCCGTCTCTTCTTCCGCACACGGACAAAACTGATCTGCATAGGGTCGGATTGATGACTACGCCCGCCATCCTGAAGTTCAGCGACGTGGGAAAGTTCCACGTAGGCGAAGAAGACCACGCGCTGTTCGAGCGCCTGCTGGGCGACTTCGTGCCACCAGGCGCGTTCGACGCCCATGCCCATCTCTACGACCTGCGCCACCTGGCACCGACTGCCCTACCCACCGACCTGGCAGGCCCCGCCCAGGTGAACCACGAAGTGCTGGTCTCCACCATGCAGCGCTGGATGGGACAACGGGTGGTCACTGAGGGCCTGTACTTCCCCTTCCCGGTGCGACATCTGGACTGCGCCGCAGCCAATCGCTTCCTCGCCGAGTCGCTCCGCGGTCGGCCCGGGTGTCGTGGTCTGATGATGATTCGGCCCGACGACGACCCGGCCCGCGTGGAAGCGGTGCTGCTCGCCGAACGCTTCGCTGGGTTCAAGGTCTACCATGTCTTCGCTGCGCGTTCCGACACCTTCCACGCTGGGCAGGAGGAGTTCTTACCCGAATGGGCCTGGGAACTGGCCCAGCGCCACGGCCTGGCCATCATGATGCACATGGTGCTGCCCCGCGCACTCAGCGAACCTCGAAACCAGCTGTACATCCGCGAACATTGCCTGCGCTACCCGGAGGCAAAGTTGATCCTCGCCCATGCCGGGCGCGGCTTCAATGCCCGGCACACCATCGACGGCATCCACGCCGTACGGGGTCTCACCAACGTGTTCTTCGACACCTCGGCCATCTGCGAGGCCGGCGCGTTCGAGGCTATCCTGCGCGCCTGTGGGCCAGGCCGGCTTCTGTACGGCAGCGACTTCCCGGTCTCGGAACTACGCGGCCGCTGCGTGTCGGTGGGGGATGGCTTCTTCTGGCTCTACGACCACAACGCCGAGTGGAAAAGCTGGCTCCACGCCTCGCCGCAGCTGGTGGGTCTGGAATCGCTGATCGCCCTGCGCCAGGCCTGCCACACACTCGGATTGATCGACCGCGACATCGAATCCATCTTCGGCAACAACGCACGGCAACTCCTGGGACTGCGCCAGCCCGACGGAGCGCGGGTGCAGCAACTCTACCGCGAAGCGCGCACGCGCATCCCCGGCGGCACCCATCTGCTCTCCAAACGCCCGGAGATGTTCGCCCCCGATGTCTGGCCCGCCTATTACGAATCAGCCATCGGCTGCGAGATGGTGGACCCCGCGGGGAGACGATTCCTCGACATGTCGCACTGCGGCATTCTCTCCTGCATCCTGGGCTTCGCCGATCCCGACGTGAACGCCGCTGTGCTGCGTCGGGTGCATCTGGGAGCGATGGCAACCCAGCAAACCACGGATGAAGTGGAGCTGGCACATCTTCTTTGCGAGATTCACCCCTGGGCCGATCAGGCCCGGTTCACCCGCGCAGGCGGCGAAGCCATGGCCGTGGCCGTTCGCCTGGCCCGGGCGTTCACCGGGCGCGACCGGATTGCGGTGTGTGGCTACCATGGCTGGCACGACTGGTACCTGGCCGCAAACCTCACTGGCGCCAGTCAGCTCGAAGGCCATCTCCTTCCGGGACTGGAGCCCAGCGGAGTGCCACGCGGGTTGACCGGCTCGGTGACGACCTTTCGCTACAACCGGCTGGACGATCTCGAACAGGCACTCGCGCGCTGCGAGGATGGCCTGGCCGCGATTGTGATGGAACCGACCCGCGGAGTGGACCCCGAACCAGGTTTCCTGGAAGCGGTACGCGAGCAGGCCTGTCGGCGCGGCGCGGTGCTGATCTTTGACGAAATCTCGTCCGCCTGGCGCCTGTGCCTGGGTGGCGCGCACCAACTCTATAGCGTGACGCCCGACCTGGCTGTGTTCGCCAAGGCGATGAGCAACGGGTTCGCCATGGGCGCGGTGATCGGCCGAGCAGAAGTAATGCAGGCGGCCCAGGGATCGTTCATCTCCAGCACCTACTGGACCGAAGGCATCGGCCCGGCGGCGGCGCTGGCGTGCATCCGCAAGATGCAGCGCATCGACGTGCCGACCCATCTCACCCGCCTGGGCAACCGGGTGATGGCCGGGTGGAAGGAACTGGCCGCGCATCACAGGTTGCCCCTGGTTGTCACGGGTCGGCCGGTCTCCTGCAGCCTGGGGTTCACGCATCCACAGGCGACCGCACTGATCACCCTGCTCACCAAGCGCATGCTCGAGCGCGGCATCCTGGCCGGGGCCACCTGCTCGCTGACCCTGGCGCACGAGATGCACCATGTCGAGCGTTACCTGACCGCGCTCGATGGTGCCTTCGCCGAGTTGGCCCAGGCGATATCCGAGGACGCCATCCTCGAACGGCTTAATGGTCCGGTCAAGCACACCACCTTCTCGCGTCTGGTGGATTGAACCCGAGGAGCAGACATGCAGTACGCGCAGCACAAACCCACCTTCGATGCCGACGGATTCGTGGTCGTCCGGCAGTTCTTGCCGATCGAGGAGTTGAGCGATCTGCAGAAGCACCTCGACCGCTACATCCGCGAGGTGGTCCCGACGCTGGAAGACGCCCACGCCTTCTATGTGGACCGCGCTCGCCCAGAAACTCTGAAGCAAATGCAGCACATGGGGATCGACCCCTACTTCCGCGAGTATGCTCGCCATCCCCGCTGGGCCGCCCTGGCCACCACGCTTCTGGGTGAGGAGGCCACGGCCCTGGAACCAGAGTGGTTCAACAAACCGCCGGGCACGAACCATCCCACGCCTCCGCACCAGGACAACTACTATTTCAATCTCACACCTCCGCAGGTGCTAACCATCTGGCTCGCGCTCGACCCCGTGGATGACGCCAACGGCTGCCTGCAGTACGTGCGCGGTTCGCACCTGCAGTGTGTTCGACCGCATGGTGCCTCGAACATCGTTGGATTCTCCCAGGGCATCACCGATTTCGGCCCCCAGGACGAGGCCAACGAGGTTCGCGTGCATCTGTCTCCCGGCGATGCCGTGGCGCACTGGGGCAACACGATTCATCGCGCCCGGCCCAACCAGACGCCCGACCGGCACCGTCGCGCCTTTGCCATGGTGTTCCGCGGTGTAAGCTGTCGCCGGGACGAAGCCGGCTACGCTCGCTATCTCGCCTCGCTCAAATCGCAACATCAATCCCTGGGACTGCAAACCTGAATCCGACCGAGGAGACACGCCCATGCGACTCGTCGTCCCCCTGCTGGTGTTGACGTCGGCCATGGCCCCCGCCGCCGCTCCGCCTCCCGCAGTGACATCCGACCGTCAGCAGCGCATCGATCAGGCGCGCATTCCTCTCCAGAAAGCGATGCAGGCCTCGCAGAAGAATCAGCCCCAGGAGGCCGCGTCGCTATTCCAGGCCACCCTCGAAGCCCGGCTGGCGCTGTATCCCCCACGGTGGTATCCGTACGGTCATCCAGAGTTGGCCGACATCCACCATCAACTCACCCAGGTCTACTTTCAGGCGGGCCAGGTTGCCCTCGCGGAACAGCACGCTCGACGCACGCTGGAGATTCACACCGGTCTATATCCCACCCGGCTGTATCCCGAAGGACATGCCGACTTGCAAAGCGCGCTGGTCAACCTCGCCGCAATCCTCCACAGCCGGGGCGACTCGGCGGCCTCGGTCAAACTGTTTCAGCAGGGTCTGATCATGGCCGAGCGACTTTACCCGGCCCACCGCCATGCCCGGGGACATCCAGAGATTGCCCTGGCGCTGAACAACCTGGGCGAGGTCTTCCGCAGTCAGGGCGATTTGTCGCGGGCCGAGCCGTTGCTGCGCCGGTCCCTGACCATGCAGGAAAGCCTGGCGCAGAACGACGCCACTGCCGAGGAGTTGGTCCGGCTCACTGGCACCATGAACAACCTGGGGTTGCTCTACCAGGCGCAGGGAGAATATGCCCAGGCGCACCCGCTGTTCGTCCGCGCTCTGGTCTTGCGAGAAAAGCTCTACCCGGCCGCTCGCTATCCGGACGGGCACCCCAACCTGGCCAACAGTCTAACCAGCCTGGCCCGCCTCTATCAGGCTGAAGGTGCGTTCGCCAGAGCCGAACCCCTTTTTACGCGTGCGCTGGCCATGACCGAGAAGCTGTTTCCACCGTCGCGCTTTCCATTCGGACACCCACGCCTCGCCCAGTGCCTCAATAGCCTGGCCTGGCTCTACCAGGAACAGAAGGGTTTCGAGCGAGCCGAACCCCTGCTTCGTCGCGCGCTGGAGATGACCGAGTCGCTCTATCCACCAAAGCGGTTTCCGCGCGGTCATCCTGACATCGTCCGACGCAGGAACAACCTGGCAGGGCTGCTCTACGAGAAGGGAGACTACCGGGCAGCCGGCCCGCTTTATACCCAGGCGCTGGCCATGCTAGACAATTTGTATCCCAGAAGCGATCATCCCCTGGTAAGTCGCACCCTGGCGAACCTGGCGGCCCTTCGACGGGCCGAGGGCGATGTGACGTCGGCCGAACGGTTGTACCGACGAGCGTACAACCTGACGCTGACGCAAGCCATCAGCCAGGCACGCACCCTGGAGGAAGCCACGGCCCTGAACACGCTTGCTCAGCAACCGTTGCTGCGCGATGGCTATCTCACGGTCACTCGAAATCGAACGGGCGAGGACGCTTACTGGGCCGTGTGGGAGGGCAAGGCCGCGCTGAGCCGGGTGTTTGCTCAGCGCCACCTCGCGGCGCTGGCGGCGGAATCGTCCGAGGCCAGACAACTCTGGGAGGCGGACATTCAGCTTCGCCGATTGCGCGAGCGGCTCGTGCTTGCGCCCGCCGACCCGGCCCGGGTCACGGCGCGAGACACCCAGTTGAGCACCATTGACGAGAAACTGCGAGAGATCCGCGAACGCCTGACCACCCTCATTCCGCTGGACGGGCCATTCGAGGATGGTGCGACGAGGAAGCCAGAGGACCTGCAACGAGTGCTTCCGCCTGATGTGGCATTCATCGACTGGCTGCGTTACACCCGGATCGAGCAGGATCCGAAGAACCCTGGCATCGCAGGTGAGCGTCGGACGGCTCACCATGTCGCTTTTATCGTTACTCGCAAGACCGTGGTGCGAGTGGAAACGCCAGAAGCGAGCGATCTGGAGTCCCTTCTAGATCAGTGGAGAAAGAAGATCATCGAAGGAGCCGATGAGGAGCCCACCCAGGCCACGGCGATCTACCGCGCCGTGTGGGCACCGGTGATGGCGAAACTTCCGGCCGAGATCCGCCGGGTGTACATCAGCCCGGATGCCGCGCTGGCCCGCCTTCCCTGGCCTGCCCTTCGGAACGAAGAGGGGCAGCGCCTGCTGGAGCGCTATACCCTGGCCGTGGTGCCTCACGGGCGCCAGCTGCTGGCCAATCTGACCCGGCCTGCGACCAGGCCCGCGAAACGCGCATCGCTCTTGCTCGTGGGTGGCGTCCGATACGACAGTGCCGTACCGGCAACTACCGTGGTTGGCCAGGCTGGTGAGCGCGGCCCAGCCGCCCAGGCAGACTTTGGCCCGGCCCTGCCAACAGTGAATCCCGTGACTCCTGGCCAGGCCAAGAAGTTGCACTGGCGGTTCTTGCCCGGAACGCGACGGGAACTGGACGATGTAGCTCGCCTGGCCGCGGGGCGAACCGTTATTCGCCGCGAGGGCGAGGCAGCCTCCGCCGAGCAGTTATTGCTCGATCTCCCGCGGGTGGAGATGGCGCACCTGGCCACCCATGGGTTTTTCGCCGACGAACAGGTGCGTGCGCTGCTCGCGCTCGATTCAGCACTATTTGAGAGAAGCGAACGAGCTGATGGTGGAACCAATCGGCGCATCGGGGTGGGAGCGCGGCATCCCCTGGTACTGTCGGGGCTGGTGTGCACCGGGGCGAACCGGGCAGACACACCCAACCGGGGCATCCTGACCGCGGCCTCACTGGTGGGATTGGACCTGCGTCGGCTCTACCTGGCCGTGCTGAGCGCCTGTGAAACTAACCTGGGAGAAACCGTACAGGGCGAGGGCGTCCATGGTCTGACGCACGCGCTGCATCTGGCGGGCTGCCAGAACGTGGTGGCTTCCCTGTGGAAAGTGGACGACGAGGCAACGGCCGCGCTTATGAGCCTGTTCTACCGGCAACTGTGGCAGGCCAGAGAGCCAATCGGCCCGGCGGAGGCGCTGCGCCGGGCACAACTGGCCCTGCTGCGCGAGCCGGAGCGCATCGCCGAGTGGGCTCAGGGGCGGGGACCGATGCCTGGATCTTCACCCGCGAAGCATCCGGGCGGCCACACCAGGCTATGGGCCGCGTTCCTGCTCAGCGGTCTTGGAGATTAACGAGTGACAGCGGTGCCCCGTGGCTGGTGTCCCTTCGCCAGACTGTCGCCGGGGGGGCCGCTGGGCTAAGATGGAGGCGAACCGCCGAGCAATGGAGGCCCGGGCGAACGATCCTTCTACCGTGAGTATCAGCTGATGCGACTAATTGTGCTGATTCTGATGTGGACAACCGCATGGCCTCTGCTGGCCGCCGAACCGAAGCCGTTTCCCGGTCCGCGTGGGAACTGGAACGGCTTCGGCAAGCATGAGTTCACATTTGAAGGCCGCCGGGCCATTGTCGTCGTTCCGTCGCGACCTGCAGCCGGCCGGCCCTGGGTCTGGCGGGGCGAGTTCTTCGGCGCCTTCGCAGAGGCTGACGCCGCCATGGTGAAGGACGGCTGGCACTTGGTCTACCTCGAAGTGCCGGACCTGTTCGGCGCTCCCCGGGCCATGGCGCAGTGGGAGAAGTTCTACCAGACCCTGGTGAAGGAGCATGGCCTGCATCCCAAACCGGGCCTCATCGGCCTGAGTCGGGGCGGGCTCTACTGCATGCACTGGGCAGCCACTCATCCCGACAAAACCCTGGCGGTCTACCTCGACAATGCCGTCTGCGACTTCAAAAGCTGGCCTGGCGGCAAGCCGATGAAGCTGGGCACGGGAAATGGATCCCCCGGCGAGTGGCAGAAGTTGCTTAAGGCGCACGGCTTTCGGTCAGACGCCGAGGCGATCGCCTACAAGGGTAACCCCGTGGACAACCTCGCGCCGGTGGCCCGGGCGAAGATCCCCCTGCTCCTGGTTTATGGCGACAGCGACAGAGTGGTTCCACACGCCGAGAACAGCGAGATCATCTTCAAGCGCTACCGCGAGCTGGGCGGCCCCGTGGAGCGCATCGTCAAGCCCGGACAGGATCATCACCCGCATGGTCTGAAGGACGTAACGCCGGTGGTGAAGTTCTTCCGGGCGGCCCGGGCCGCGGATGCCGCGGTGGGCAAGCCGAAGGACGTCCGCCACGCACCGGTGCAACCCACTCCTGGCGTGCCGGTGCGCGTGACCGCCCGGCTGGCGACAGAGAGTGCGACTCCAGTGCTGCGGCTGCAGCCCGTGGCGCCGGGAAAGTACATCCGTCGCACCGACCGGGAGTATGAAACGACCTGGATCGACCTGCCCATGCGCGATGATGGACGCGAGGGCGACGAGAAGGCCGGCGATGGCGTCTACAGCGTGCTTGTTCCGGCCTCGTACCAGAAGCACCGCTGGCTGCTGCGCTACCGGGTGGTGGCCCGCGGGCCAGGTGGTCGCATGGTGCAGGCTCCGGGGTCGGACGATGACTGCCCGAACTTCGCCTGGTGGTGCAGCGAGGGACCGGCTGCGTGGAAGGCCGCCAGCGAGCCCGGCAAGTCACCCCCGCTGACCTTCTCGTCGGAATTTCTGAAGACGCTGCAATCGCTCACGCTCCTGGCGCGCGACGAGGACGTGACGCGCAGCCAGTGGGATGGCAACGCCCACAAACAACGCCAGGCGGGGACGATCGTCTATCGCGGCGTGGTCTACGATCACATCCAGTTCAGCAATCGAGGCCAGGGCAGCGCTCACATCGCCGGGAAGAACAAGTGGGGGCTGAAGTTCAACCGGGGCCATTCGCTGAAGTTCCTCGACCATGCGGGCGTGCCGTTCCCCGCCGGACTGAGCAGCCTGAACCTGAACCCGGGAGGCTCCACGCCCTATCTGCCAGTTCTCCGAGGCATCGGCGGCCTGGACGAGGTGATGTCGATGCGCGCGTATCGGCTGGCCGGCGTACCCACTGCGCCGGCCACCTGGGTGCAGTGGCGCGTGGTGACCGGCGCCGACGAACTCTCCGCACGCGATCAGTATGCGGGCGATCTCTGGGGGCTGTACGTGGCCATCGCCGACATGGATCCCGACCTGCTGGCCGACACCCGGCTGCCCGACGGGTTGACGGTCAGTATCCAGAGTGGCCTGAAGCACGTGCCCCGTAGCCTGCCCGATGCGCCGGCACTGTGGGAGAAATTCATCCACGGCCTGCGCTCGAACCCCGACGAGGCGTGGTGCCGAAAGCATCTCGACCTACCCGCCTACTTCAGCTTCCACGCGATGAATCGCCTCCTGGGCAATGTGGACCTTCGTCCCGATGGCAACCACGGTTATTATCGCTCTCCCGCGGGCAAGTGGGCCCCGATCCCCTGGGACAACGACATGATGTTCGTCCCCCGGCATCATCAGCCCGGCCACATCGACGCCATTACCTGTCTGCGACATCCGGCAATTTTGTCCGAGTATCGCAACCGTGCGCGGGAGATACTCGATCTCTTCGCCTCCGACCGCACCGAGCGCGGTGGACAGGTCGGGCAGCTGGTCACCGATCTGGGTGCGGCGCTGACTCCGCGCGGCTACTCGGTGGACTGGCCGCGTCTCGATGCGGCGCGCTGGAACCACCACCCACGCATGAACCCCCGAGGCATTTATTTCGCCAACCCCTACGAGGCCGACTACTTCGGAGGTCGCTGGAAACGCACCCTGGCGACCGCTGACTTCGCCGGCTTCCGCCAGCTGCTCATCGACTTCTGCACCGACTGTCGGCCCGGTGGAAAGTACGCCCCCAACGACGGCGACCAGCGCGGATACGGCTGGGGATACCTCAACCTCGAGGCACGCGACGAGAAAATTCCCGCCACCACGAAGGTGATGCAGGAGAAGGGGGCCGGCTACCGCTTCCAGGCTGGCGCCTTCGACTCGCCCGCGGGACATCGCGCCGGAGCACTCGAGTGGCGTGTCGGGCGGGTGGGTCAACCTGGCTGGTACGAGCTGGCCCCGCACTGGAACGGAGAAACCTCGACCGAACGCAGCGTGGACCTACCCGATTCGGTGTTCAAAGAAGCAGGCGAGTACCGCGTCCGCGCCCGCTGGCGCGATCACACGGGCCGATGCAGCCACTGGAGCGCCCCAGTAACGGTGGTTACCCGGTAAACATCTCGGAAGCAATCTCTTACCCCCGCGAATGGGTTCGTGTAGGTTCGAAGAAATCCGAGAAAACCTGTCCGGTTTTGCTCGCACTCACGTTTCAATAGTATCAGTTGATTCGTCGCACCCGGTCGATATCGTCCCCGGCGAGCAGCCGATCTGCGCGCATCCCTTCAAGAGCCCCAGATGTTGAGGTGGAAACATGCCCCTGCGTTACACCTGCCCGGAGCCGTCGTGCCGGAAAGTCTTCCGCCTTCCCGACACCTTCCTTGGACGCCGAGTCCGCTGCCCTGGATGCTCCACCGAAACCGTGGCTGACGCCAAAACCACAGTGCCCGAGGAGTCCACGCCGAGGACGAAACCGCCGGGTGGTTCCGCCGGAGCAACCAGCGATGAGCAGCTGGGTCGATTCCAGGTCAAGCGCAAGCTGGGCGCGGGCGCCTTCGGCGCGGTGTTCCAGGCCTACGATCCGCAGCTGGATCGCGATGTGGCGCTCAAGATTCCTCATCCGGCGGTGCTGGAACATCCCCGGCGCGTCGAACGGTTCTTCCGCGAGGCGCGGGCGGCGGCAGGCCTGCGCCATCCCAACATCGTGCCAGTCTACGACTGCGGCCAGGTCGGCGAACGCGCCTTCATCGCCTCGGCGTTCATCCAGGGGCAGGCGCTGGAGGATGCCATCCACGACGAGGGGATGGAACTGCGCCGGGCAGCGACCATCGTGCGCCGCATCGCCGAGGGGCTGGCCTACGCTCATTCCCAGGGCGTGGTGCATCGCGACATCAAGCCAGCGAATATCCTGCTCACCGAAGACGATCAGCCGCTGATTGCCGACTTCGGCCTGGCCTACCGGGCCGATGAGGAGAGCCGGCTCACCAACGATGGCGCGATCCTGGGGACGCCCAGCTACATGGCCCCGGAGCAGGCCGCGGGGCAGCAGGGCGAGGCCCAGCCCGCTGCCGACCAGTACAGTCTGGGCGTCCTGCTCTACGAACTCCTGACCGGAAAGACGCCCTTCGAGGGACCGCCGGCCATCGTCCTGCACAACGCCATCCACACTCGGCCCCAGCCTCCGTCGAAGCATCGACTCGGCCTGCCGCGCGACCTGGAGACCATCTGTCTGAAGGCGATGGCGAAGCGGCCCGAGGATCGCTACCCGGATTGCCAGGCCCTGGCCGACGACCTGCGCCGCTGGCTGGAAGGCGAACCGATCACCGCCCGGCGCCTCGGGTTCCTCGAACGAGCCGTGCGCTGGGTCAAGGAAGAACCCGCGCTAGCCGGCAGCCTGGGCGCCCTGCTGGCCGCCTTGCTGACCATCGGCGTGCTGCTCACCGTGCGCAACTCCCAGCTGATCCATGATCTCCTGGTGGTACGAGCCGAGGCCGAGGCCGCGCGCGATCAGGCCGAAGCAGAACGCGCCAGCGCCGAGAATCAGCGCCAGAAGGCCGATGAGGTCCTGGACGAAACACAGCTGCGCGAGGCGGCCGATCTGGCTCGCGGAGGGAACTTGCCCGGCTTCGAGCTGGCCCTGGCGCGCGTGCCCGAGGCGCGCCGCGGACCCGACTGGGCCTGGCTGAACCAGCAGGCGCGTCGGGCACCGGAGTTTGGCCGGGTGTTTCCCCCTGCTCCCGAAACGCAGACGTTCATCAACGGCACGGTTGCTCTGGTAAGCTCGGCCGATAGCCGAACTCTGGTTGGGCTAACCGTCCATGGCTGGCTAGTGGCGTGGGATTACTGGACCGGTACCCCACGTCCACTCGTCCGACTGGCCATGCCATTGCCCGAGCCGCACCAGATTCAGGGGATGCTGGCCATCAGCGCCGATCACCGCCGGGTGGCCATGGCGATCCCGCGTGGCGTGGCCGAGCCCACTGGGAAACAAGAAGGCTTGCCGCCAGGCGCTGGCACCTTCAGACCTGATCACATCGAGGTGATGATCCTGGATGGAGCTACCGGAAAATCACTTCGGACCTGGAAGGTGCCGGGCTTATTGCCGACTGTATGCCTGAGCTCGGATGGCAAGATCGTGGCCCTGGCGTACGCCGAATCGGGAAAGCCACATCGCCTGGGTCTGTGGGACACCGAAACCGGTGAGCGCCTGCCAGGCCTCGACGCTGAGATAGCACCTCTGCCGCTGACCGCGGTTTCTCTGGCGATCAGCCCAGATGGGAAGACTCTTGCAGCCAGCATGGCGCGCACCGCGGGAGAAATTGGCCTGTGGTCGATCCCGGATGGGGCAGAACTGCGTGTTATCTCAGACGTGGGTCTGGTCGGCCAGCTTTGTTTCTCGGCCGATGGTCAACGGCTGGCAGGTGTCGGCGGGAATAGTTTCCAGCAGACAGAAGGACGGTTTCGGGTGCCAGTGCTGGTGAACCAGACAAAGACCATGCAACGGACGAAATATACGGACCAGAAGAAGGAAGTAGTCGGTCCCGATGGGCAGAAGCGAGTAGTCACCACCAGGGTTCCTGTGAATGAAACTTACACCGTGGATTTTCTCGCGGATCTGGGAAAGGTGGGTGGCACCTTCATCGAACCCAACCTGACTCTAGGCAAACAGATCTACGAGGAAGTAGTTTGCGTCGCTGAGTGTTACACCGTTCAGGTAGAGAAAACGGTCACGATGATGGAGAAGAGAGAAGTGAATGGGAAGACCGTGGAGGTGCCAGTATCGAAAATCGTGAAGGTCCCCGAGACCCGGACGCGAATGGCCAACAAATCGGTCTACAAGCAGGTGGAAGTCAGGCGGGCTGCCCAGCATGCCGGATTGATTCGGGCATGGGAGTGCACCAGTGGTAACCAGAGCTTTCGCGCCGAGGAGGACTCTCCCGTGCAGGCCATCGCCTGGCGCCCCGATGGAACACGCATTGCTTCTGCAACCACTGGTAAACTCCCTGCTCTTCAGGTCTGTCCAGTGGAAACAGAGAGTGTTTCCTGTGCCCGCCAGGGTACGGTGGTTCGCTTCTGGAACAGTCTGAGTAGCAGGCTGGTGACAGCGGTGGATCGCCCAGGGATGATGCAGGCGACCTGCCTGCACTTCAGTCCTGATGGACTGCACCTCGCCCTTGGGTTCAACTTCAACGGGCAGGTGGCAGTCTGGTCGGCTCAGTCACGAGCCCTGATCGCAGCGAATGCTGGCCACGATGGCCCCATCATCGATCTCGCATTCAGTCAGGACAGCAAGACTCTGGCCAGTGGCGACCAGTGTTCCAGCATCGTACATCTCTGGGATGGCAAGAGTGGAACACTGTTGCGCAGGGTGGACTCTGGGATGGGTAGGTTTCTGCGGTTCACCCCAGATCACCTCCTGTTGACGAGCACCCGCCGACACTGGGACTCACTCGGTCTGAATGAACCTCCTCTGGGGAACTACGGTCTGTGGGATCGAGAAACCGGGAAACCAGGAAGCGGTTTGACGGGAGAAAACGCTCTGAACTTGCTGGCAATCCCCTCTGACGCCAGCAAGTTTCTGATGCAACCTCCTCAGATGATGGCTCCCAGGGGAGTCCCTCCTGCACCGGTCGTGGGTGGCAAGGCACCCATGCCGGCAGAGAAAAAAGTGGGACCAGCACTTCCCTTGCTCGATCGCAATGGAAAGCGCCTGGCCGCACTGCAAGAAGCCCCTGTGGAGCAGTTCAACGTCCGGTGGGTGTTAACGGAGAACGGCAAATATGCCGTTGGATTTGTGCCCTATAGCCAGACTGTGGGAGTCTGGGACGCCGAGAAAGGCCAGCGCCTGTACCAGCGCGAGAAGTTGTGGAACCCCACCGAGATGCCGCGTATTCCTGCAGTCAGCCCCAGCGGAGATCGTCTGGCAATCCTGAGTAGCCTGCCAAAATCGCAGGTGTTGATACTGGACCTGCCCACCGGCAAGGAACTGGGTACGCTTGAAGTGCCTGCCAGCATCCGTGAGGTAGCCTTCGCCGGCAAGGATCGGCTCCTCGGCTTCGACAACGATCTATCGTTGCGTGTATGGAACCTGGAAACAGGAAAGGTGATGTCCACGATTCGCTCGGTTCTGGCTGAACGCCATGCCATCAGCCAAGATGGCAACCGCCTGGCTGTGCTCACCGGGCAGCAGACCGAGATGGATCATTACGCGAACCTCCAGATGCATCTGATCGACCTGACCACCGGCAAGACCCTGGCCACACAACCGCTTCAGATGAAATCGATTGCAGACCTCACCTTTTCGCCGGACTCGAAGCGAGTCGCCTATTGCGGGTCAGGTTGGGTGGCAGCGCCAGGCGACCACGCACCCATGCTGATGCAAACCACGCCGACTGAGGGAATCGTGGAGGTAATGGCCCTGGAAGCAGGTCGGCAGGTGGCGCGGTATACCGTTCATCGAGGCAAAGTGCATCGGGTGGTGTATCGACCCGATGGCAAGGCCATCGCCACAGGCGGAGCAGACCAGATCGTTCGACTCTGGAACGTACCCGAGGCTGATGGGGATCTTCTCCCAGTTGCGCCAGCGGTTCCACGGCCGATGCCCGCTCCGGCGATGGCTCCTGCCCCACTACCGCCAGTTGCACCGCAACCCCAACCGAAGCCCGTGCCAACTCCTTCGGTCCCGAGCAAACCCAGCGTTGCACCCAAGGCAAGTGACATTTAACTGTCATCACCCGGGAGAAGTACACATGCGCTGTTGCACCATGATGGCGATCCTGGCCCTGATGGGGACCTTGTACGCATTCGAGAGCAAGTCCGAGGCAGTGAAACTCAGCGAAGAGGAGAAGGCCCTGCTGACTCTCACCAATGCCGAACGCAAGAAGGAAGGCCTCGAGCCACTCAAACCCAGTGCCCGTCTGCTCGCCGCCGCGCGTGGTCATTGCGCCAACATGGCGAAGCAGGACAAACTCGACCACACACTGGACGACAAAACGCTGGTCGATCGCGTGAAGGCGGAAGGGTACAAGTACGCGCGAGTGGGTGAGAACATCGCCTGGAACCACCGCAAGGCCGAGGAGGCTGTGGAAGGATGGATGCAATCCCCCGGCCACAAGGCCAACATCCTCGGAGCGACCTACACCGAGATTGGCGTGGCTGTGGCCAAGAACGCCAGGGGAGAACGCTACTGGATCCAGGTCTTCGGCCAGCCGCCGGAGTAAGACCCCCGAGCATCAGGCCAGTTCACCCAGGGCCGCACGAAAGGCCCGCACGTCGGGGTATCGATCATCGGGTTCGCGCGCGAGGGCCCGATGAATGATCTTCGCCAGAGCAGGAGGCAGATCTGGCCGACGGTCGAGAATATGAACAGGCTCCTCGGTCGTGATGTGAATGAGCTGCCCGGCCACACCCAGTGGAAAGTCATGGATGTAGGCTCCGGTGAGCAGCGTATAGAGCGTCGCTGCCGCGGAGTACTGGTCAGCTGCCGGCTTGACCTCGCGAAAGTGCGTCACTTGCTCCGGCGCCATGAAGGCAGGGGTGCCGCCTATCTCCCCCTGCAGCGTCAACCCCGAAAGCTTGCTCGACTCGAAGGCCCGGGCCAGGCCGAAGTCGGCTAGCTTGGCCATCTTCTTGTTCGTGGCCGCGGTCTGCACCAGCACGTTGGACGGTTTGATGTCGCGATGCACCACTCCCTGGTCGTGGGCATGGGCCAGCCCTCCCAGCACCTGGTAGAGCAGACGCACGGCTGTCCGAGGCGCGAAGGGGCCCTGCTCCTTCAGCATCCGGCCCGTGTCGGGACCGTTGATGAACTCCATCACCAGATAAAGAAGATCGCCGGACTCCCCCACCTCCTCAAACCCCACGATGTGCGCATGCTGCAACTGGGCCAGGATATGACACTCGCGGAGGAAACGTTCGATCTGTCGTCGCGTCGCTCCGGGACTGGGAAGCAACGCCTTGATGGCCACTTCACGTCCGTCGGCCTGCCGTCGCGCCCGGTACACAACCCCGAAACCGCCCCGCCCTAGCTCCTGATCGACCTGATAGCCCGGGATGGTCGGCCAGGGCACCACAGGATCCGCCGCATCGGGGAGGATCTGACTTGGCAGGGCCACAGTGAGCGGCTGTTCTTCCGAATCGGCCTCCACGGCGACACGAAACACGGTGTGGCCCGCAGCAATCTCGTCCCCGTGGTGCAGGTCGGCTGACTCGATCCTGCGGCCATTCACGCGCGTCCCATTGCGACTTTTCAAATCCAGAATCCGACAGAGTGGTGGATTCACCTCGATCACGAAATGACGGCGGGAGAAGTAAGGATCGTCGTACGACAACCGCAGGTGCGCATCGGAGACGCGTCCCACCAGGAAGGTGTCGTGTCCGTCGAAGACAAACTCTTTCCCCTGATGGGGACCCGCCGTGACAACCAGGCGCAGCTTCATCCCAACCCCCTCTGCAGGTGGATGCTGTTCCTGTGCTACCGCGAACCGGCTCTATCGTCCAGGGCCTGGGCTGTCTCAGGCCAGGATCTCCTGCACCACCCGGGCGGGCCGTCCGTCGGTCAGGCGATACTCGCGACCATTGGCGTGGTAGACGATCTTCTGATGATCGAGCCCCAGCAGATGCAGGAGGGTGGCCTGGAAGTCGTTGGGGGTGACCACGTTGACGGCCGCCTTGTGCCCCACCTCGTCGGTGGCGCCGTAGGTCATTCCGCCGCGGATGCCTCCACCCGCCAGCCAGATCGAGAAGCCCTGCCCGTTGTGATCGCGCCCCGCGCTGGCATCCAGCGTGCCCTCGCTGACGGGCAGACGGCCGATCTCGCCACCCCAGTGGACAAGCGTCGTATCGAGCAGGCCCCGCTGCTTCAGATCCTTTACCAGGGCGGCGGCAGGGCGGTCGGTCCGCTGGCAGATGGCCGGCAGCCCCGTGCGAATGCTCTGGTGGGTGTCCCAGGGTTGCCCGCCCAGGAAAAGCTGCACGAAGCGCACGCCGCGTTCGACCAGACGGCGCGCGATCAGGCAGCGCGTGCCATACTCGCGCGTCGCCGGTTCATCCAGGCCATACATCCGGCGGATGGGCTCGGGTTCCTGAGACACATCCAGCGCCTCGCGTGCGGCGGTCTGCATGCGAGCGGCCAGCTCGTAACTGGCGATCCGCGTTTCCAGGTCAGCCTCGCCGGGCCGCATCGCCTGGTGCCGACGATTGAGTGCCTGCAGCAAACCCAGGTTCTGATCCTGCAACTCTCCGCGCAGGTGCGGCGGCGCATCCAGGTTCAAAATGCGCGGCTCCTTCGGGCGCAGCAGCGTCCCCTGGTACAACGGCGGCATGAAGCCACTCGTCCAGTTGATCGCACCATCCACCGGCTGCCCTTCCGGGTCGGTCAGCACCATGTACGCCGGTAGGTTCTGCGATTCGCTGCCCAGCGCGTAGGTGATCCAGCTGCCCATGGTGGGTCGGCCGGGCACCGCGGGGATGCCGCCATGGAAGTAGCGGATCGACACCTCGTGGCCGTTGTGCCCCGTGTGCATCGAGCGCAGCACGCAGACATCGTCGGCGATGCTCCCCAGGTGCGGCAGCAGCTCGGAGATCTCCATGCCCGATCTGCCATGGCGCTGAAACTTCCACGGCGTTCCGAACAGCTTTCGACTCGCTCGGTTGACGAAGCTGTAGACCACCGGTCCGCTGTAATCCTTGCCGTGGTGCTTGGTCAGCTCCGGCTTCGGGTCAAGCAGGTCGACGTGGGATGGGCCGCCGTGCATGAACAGGGAGATCATCGCCCGCGCCTTCGGCGCGAAGTGCGGGGCACGCGGCTGGGTGTTTAGCGGCAGATTCTCGCCAGGACGGCCCGGCGTCGCGCCCAGCAACCGCTCACTGTGAAGCAGATGCGCCAGCGCCACTCCGCCCACCCCAAACGCCGTCTGAAACAGTAGTTCTCGACGATTCATCACCTGGCACTCTCCCGACGTGTGCGATGGGTTCGTCCGGTTGGTCAATCCACGTAGAGAAACTCGTTGGAGCCGAGTAACTGCTGACACAGGTTGGTCAGCACCTGGCGTTCGGCGTTGCCGCTGGCGCCGCGTTGCCGCAGGGCGATCAGCTGCTTACCGGCGAACTTCACGGCCAGCGCCATCTCGTCGGCGGCGATGGGCCGGTGATACACCGTCTGCCAGGCGAAGGCGATCTGTCGCGCCAGCGAGGGGCCCGCCGGTCCCTGGAAATCGGCCACGGAATCCCAGCGCTGCGCGAGGGTCGGCCCTTCTATCTGGATAGTCCAGACGAAGGAATCGGTTTCCACGGTGCGGAAGCAGTCAGCTACAAAGTCAATGGTGTCGCCACGCTGCACGCTTACCTTCTCCAGGGCGAAGGGCTGCTTCCGGTTGTGGACATGCCATTCGCCCAGCACTCCCAACCGGCTGGACACGATACGCCCACGCACTCCATCCCCTGCCGGGGCCGGATGCTGCAGGGTACCTCGCAGGGTGACAACGCCATCAAATGGGGATTTCCAGCGGCGAATGGCTGCGCGGTGCAACCCGCTCCCGGCGTGCCCCCCCTGGGCATGAAGCATGGCCCAGTCGGTCTTCGCATCGGGTAATGTGGCACCACCCTGCCAGCTGGATCCAGTCCAGTGAGGAAGCTGGGTGAACTGCACCACCCGGCGATCTTTCTCATCCAGCCCGCCGTAGCCGTAACTCCAGGCAGAGGCCGCCCGGGCCAGCTCGACCGGGTCACCCAGGGGGCTGGCGAAATCAGTCGGCGTCTCGGCTGCGACCCGGTTGGCCAGAGTCTCGGCTTGCTTGAGCAGGAAGGTACCGTTCATCAGCATCAACGACTGCGTGGCAGCGGTCGAGTTGGTTCGACGATCACAATTGGGCGTCATCGCCGGAGCGTCGAAGGCGTTCAGCAACGACACCGGCTGCGACCGCCTGACCTGCAGATAGAGGCTACGTCGGCCCGAGTCTCCCTCGGGCACCGCCTCGCCGCTCCCGTCATCGATCACCGGCACCGCGGGACCATAAAACCGAGGATCGAGTCGGCCCGATACCTGGAGGACGCGATCGCGCAGTGCCTCGGCGTCCAGCCGTCGCAACGGGTAGCGTGGATAAAGGGCGTCCTCGATGGCGGCGCTGGTTCCATCGCGCCGCGACGACTGCCGATAGACCGTCGATAGCATGATCAGGCGGTGCATCTGCTTCAGGCTCCAGCCCCGAGCGACCAGCTCGTCCGCCAGCCAGTCGAGCAGTTCCGGGTGCGAGGGCCGCAAACCCAGCAGGCCGAAGTCGCCGGGTGTATCCACCAGCCCCCGGCCGAAGTGATGCAGCCAGAGTCGGTTCGCCAGCACGCGCCCCACCAGCGGGTGCTTGCCATTGGTCAGGTAGGTGGCGTAGGCCAGGCGCCGTCCGCTGCTCGCGCCAGGCTTCGCCGAAGGGGGTAGCTCGAAGCGCTTCCCATCAGGGGCCGCGATGGTCAGGTCGCCGGGCTGCACCTCCTGCTTGGGCTGGCGCGGATCGCCCCGATAGTGCACCTTCATCACCGGCACCACGCCGGGCATCTCATCCAGCACGCTGACGAAATCCTGGACCGGTTTCTCGGCCAGCTTGGCGGCGATCTTCGCCTCTTCCGCCTTGATCTCGTTCGCGCCCTTCTCGTCGTACTGGTACAGCACGCCCCCGTTGATATTCACGCTGGGATGCGCCTCGAGCAGTTTGGTCTGCTCGGGCGTGCGCTTGGCGGCGAAGTAGGCGGCCTTCAGCTGCGCGCGTTTCGGCTCGGGGAACTTCGCCAGCTCGCGTTCGACCGCGGCATGAATCAGCTTCGTCCGGCGGGCCTCCAGCACCACGCGCATCTTCTGGGCCTCAGCCTCGACGGCGGCAGCCCGGGCGCGGTCGGCATCGGTGTACAGCGACACCAGCCGCTGGCTCGGCTCGCGCCAGTGGTTGATGTCCAGGGCAGGCTCGAAGATCGCGCGAAGACGGAAGTAGTCGGCCTGCGGGATGGGATCGTAGCGATGATCGTGACACTGGGCGCAACCCACCGACAACCCCAGCACCGCCGAGCTAAACGTCTTGACGGCGTCGGCCACCATCTGGTTAGCCGTCATGGTCTGGGCCTCGCCCCGCATCCCTGGCGAGGTGTCCGGCGCCATCCGCAGAAAGCCGGTCGCTGCCAGGCGGTTGGCCTGCTCGGCCGTCAGGTTGTTCCACGGCCGGGCGACCAGTTCGTCTCCCGCCACCTGTTCGATGAGAAACTGGTTCAGCGGCAGGTCCTGGTTGAGCGCCCGCACCACCCAGTCCCGATACTTGTAGGCGTAGGGTCGCGGCGTGTCGTCGTTGCCATTCCCATCGGAATCCGCGTAGCCAGCCACATCAAGCCAGTGGCGCGCCCAGCGCTCGCCGTAGTGAGGCGACGCCAGCAACCGGTCGAGGAACTGCTCGTAGGCGGTCGGGCTGGCATCGCGCAGGAAGGTATCGAGTTCCGCAGGCGACGGCATCAACCCCAGCAGATCCATCGAGGCGCGACGGGCCAGGGTTAGCCGGTCTGCATCGGGCATGAAGCCGACCTTCTTGTCGCGCAACCGAGCCAGGATGAAGGCATCGATAGGTGTGCGTACCCGTTCGGTGGCGGCATACGCAGGCGGCAGGGGCCGCTTGAGCGGTTGGAAGAACCAGTAGGCGCGCTCCTCGGGGGTGATGTCGATACCCGGGGCTAGCTTTTCGGGTTCGGCGCGGGTCGTCCCCGCTCCGCTGGCGATCCATTTTTCGAGCAAGGCGATCTGCTCGGGTGGGACCTTCTTCTCGCCAGGCGGCATTTGCCCCGACTTCATGCGCTGGATCAGCAGACTTTCCGCAGGCTTCCCAGGCACCACCGATGCCCCGGAGTCGCCACCAGCGACGAGGAAACGCCGGAGCCGAAGGTCGAGCCCACCACGCAGTTTCTCGCCTCCGCCGTGGCAATCGAGGCAGTAGGCCTTGAGCACGGGGCGAGCATGTTGCTCGAAGCTGAGTTTTTCCTGGCCCACAACCCAGTTAGGTGATAGGGCCCACACCACCAGGCAAGTGACCAACCAGCGGTCTATGTTCGCACGCATCGGTGACACACCAGGTCAGGGCGGGAGTGCTGATGGAAGGCTGGTTCTCGCCAGTTGTGGGCGGGTGAGAACCAGGACAGTGGCCGGGATTCCAGTAGCTGGAGGGCAGCCAGGCAGGGTTCAGGACAAAAGATTCTCTTGTCCAATCATACACCACCTCGGTGCAGGGGTCCATGGCTTTGCTAGCCATGGACCCCTGCACCGAATGCGTGCAGGAACCCTTTCAATAACTCTTCCTCAGACATCACACGCGACGGCCGTGACCATTATCGGGCAGCGTGATGGGTGCCTTCTTGATCGGCACCAACACTTCCAGGTATTTCACCACCTGGGCTCCATCGTCGTCGGTCAGCGTCAGCTTCACCTGGTACTTGCCGGGCTTCTTCATGGCGTGGAAGAGCGCGAACGCACCATCGTTGTCCGCATAGCGGTAGGCCAACCGTGTGATCGCCCCACCGCCCGCCAGCACCACTTCCATGCGACTGATGGCGCGAGGCAGGAGTTTGCCATTCCGGGAGATGTAGGCCTGCTTCAGCGCCACGCGCTGCAGGCTGTTCGCGCCGCCCAGCGGAATGCGCGTGACGGACACCAGCTTGCCTCGTGCATCAAAGGTGCGAATCACCCCGCCACGACGGGCCACGTCGAGCAGGTCGATCGATTCGACGATGACCGGGGCGCGGAAGTTGAACTTCAGGACGCCGCCGCGTTCGCTGTCCTGCGGGTTGGCGGAATTTCGGCTGGCCGCGATGATGAGCGCCTTGCCCAGGGGTTGCAGGTTCTCTCCCCGTTCGCCCGGACGACCGGCCAGGCCCACACCGGGTCCTCCGGCAGCCTGGTTCGCCGTGCCCAGGTCGGTGTTCGTGCCCGGCGCGTTGGTGTCGAAGATCATCGGCGGTTGTCCCGCGCGAGTGGTCGTCACGGTGAAGCCCCGGCCGTCTGCAGTCACGAACTGATTGCGTACGATCTGACCCGTAGCCAGGGTGTTGCCCTGAGCGTCGGTGTCGAAATCGATGACGTGACGGCCACCGGCTCGCAGCAGGCTCGTGGTGCCATCACCCCAGTTCACCTGCAGCGTTTGCCCATCGCGCAGACCCGCGTCGCCATACTGCCCTTGCAGGAGGATGCCGCCGTTGGTTCCTGTCCCGCGCACGAACCCGAAGACTGGAGTGACGTTGCTGACCTGGACACTCTGGGTCGAGTCGGTCGTGCCGCCATCGTCGTCGTTCAGGACGACACGTACGGTGTAGGTGCCAGGATTGCTGCCACCGGGCAGGTCGTTGTCGCGGTAGCGATGCGTCACGCGGAAGGTGCGCTCGCCCTCAGCCAGGGTGACCTCGTCGAACTCGTCATCACCCCAGACGATCCGCAGCGTGTGGATGTCGCCGACGCCGGGATCGGTGAACGAACCTTCGAGGGTGACCAGGCCACCCTCATTGGCCACGGGCGTGATGGTCAGGTTGCTGATGCTCGGAGCCACATTGCGAACCTGCACCAGGGTGGTGAAGATCGACTCGCCATCCTTGTCCTGGATGCGGCCACGGACCTCGATCGAGCCGTTGTCCGGCAGGAACTGCGCGGGAACCACCATCGATGTGCCACCGGTGATCCAGTTGCCGTCACCGAAATCGTAGCTGTAGATGAACCCGCCGGCGCGGTCGGCGGCGGACGGATCCGACACCTGCTGGAAGGAGACCGTCGCGGATTGCCCCTCGTCGATGGTGTCGCCGACGAAGGTGGCGGTCGGGCCCACGTTGACCACGATCAACTCGAAGGTGACCGAGTGCGACAGTCCATCGGCGTCGGTGGCGGTGATCGTCACGGTCTGGCTGCCAGCGGGGCCATCATCGGGCGTGTAGGTCCAGCGCCACTTACCCTTGCCCTCCTCGGCCACTGTGCCGACGGTGGCGTTCCAGGTGATGGCATCCGCACCCGGGTTGGTGATGGTGCCGGGCAGCTCGGCCTGAGCTCCCTCGTCGATGACCACCACTGTCTGCCGGTTCTGGATCGTCAGCGTCGGGCCGACCTCGCGAACCACGAGTTCGGTCTCGTACTCGGTGAAGTCGGTGCCATCGAAGACGCGGACCTTGATCGGGTTGGTGCCGGACTTCGCGGTGACAGAGGCGGGCACGGCCTGGCTGGCCGAGCCAGGCACGAAGGTGCCGGAGCCATCGAAGTCGTAGGAGTAGCTGAAGACCACATCGACCACGTCGGAGACGTTGCGCACGTGAATGAAGGCTTGGTCGTCCTCGTTGATCGGCCCCGAGTTCTCGACGGTCGCCGACGGAGGCAAGTTGCGCACCACCAGCGTACCAGGCCCCGAGGTCACGGCATGGGCGCCGTTGTTGTAGGTGCCCTGCAGCCGAACCTCGAAGGTGCCGTCGTTGGTCACCCCCAGGGCCGTCAGCTGGGACCAGGTCAGGTTCAAGGTCGCACCCTGGCCGGCGGTCTGGCCGTTCACGATCCAGGTGAACGAACCGGCATCGACATCGCCCAGCGCGCTGCCCGCCAGGGTCAGGCTGCGTCCCTCGTCGATGGCGTACGGCCCGCCCGGATTCATGGCAGACGGATCGAGCGTGACGGTCACCGTCCGCGGTGCGGTCTGCACCGTCTGGCCGTATTCGTCCAGCGCCTGGACCTCGACGGAGTAAACGCCTGGCTTGCGATAGACGTGCGTGGGAGTCGGCTCGCTGTCGAAGATCTCGGTGCTGCCATCGCCCCAGCTGACGGTCCAGGCGACGATGCGATCGTTCCCCGGATCGGTGTACGACAGAATCAGCGTGAGAGGCGGCAGCCCCTCGCCCATCAAGATGCTGGGCGGTGCCTGCACATACAGGGTGGCCAGCACATCGCGAAGCGTGAGAGCGGCCTCGTCAAAGCTCTCGCGCACTTCCTCGCCGATCTGCTTGCCCTCGGTGTCAAAGATCGGCACCGTCCGCGTGACCCGCAGGGGGATGCTGGTGGTCATCTCGCCGACGAAGGTGTCATCCATGAACAATCGGTCGAGCAGTTCGTCCCAGGTGAGCGAGACCGTCGGACTGGAGGTAACCAGCTCGGTGAAGGCGCCATCCCGGTTCAGATCCCAGGCGTAGGTGATGGTACCTGTGGTGGGCAGGATGCTGGCGCTGGCATCGAGCTGGACACCCTGCCCCTGCAGGACGATGCCTGGCAGAATCGCGGCCCTGGCGACCGGGACGACACTTTGATTCTCGACGGTGACCAGTGTGCCCGCCCCAAACGTAACCGCTCCCTGCCCGGCCACCTGGAAGGTTGTGCCCGTCTGCACATTGCCGGCAGTCTCGGTGCCCTCGGTGCGGAAGAGGCCAGTATCGTTGGCGTCGGTCTGGAGAGTAACACTGTTCGTGGGGGCGATGCCACGACCTTCCACAGTGATATTGTCGCGGCCTGTTCCTGTGTCGATGGTGACGGTGGTGGTGTCGCCGCCCACCTCGAGGATCTCAATGTCATCATCGCCGGTTCCCGTGGTCGCGTTGAGCACCGGGTCGAGACCATCCTTGCGACGCACGATGAAGCGATCGTCGCCCGCTCCGGTATCGACGGTGGTGACCGCGCCCAGAGCGTTGAGAGTGACCTCGTCGTTGCCCGCGCCGGAACGGATCGTCAGGTCGATGAGCTGATTGAGGTGCTTGGGGGCGCGAAGGACACTGATGCGATCGTTCCCGTCGCCGGTGAAGATGGCGACGTCCCGCATGCCGACGAACTCCACGTTCAGTTCGATGGGCGGAAGCTGCGTGCTGAGCGCGGCATTGTTGCGGAAGGTGACCAGGCCACCTGGCGCCTGATCGATCAGCGGATCGAATCGGGACGACACGAAGACCTGCGACGGATCGCCCGCGATGGCCCCGATGGCATCGGGCCGGAAGAGGCCATCGTTGGCGCCGCTGGAGCGGTTGCCGATGCGGTTGCGGATCGTCTGGGTAAAGGTGAGACGGCCAAAGGTCGGGCTGCGTGGGTCGCTGTCGCGCTCAAAGATGGTGATGGAATCATCGCGAGTACCCACGGCGTAGAGGTAGGCCCCAGCGGGGATGTCCGTGCGAAGCGAGGCCGCCGCCGAGCTGGCCTGGAGATCGATGGAGGTTCCTCCAGGTAGACGCGCCTCGGCCTCGGTGCCCGCCAGCTGGAAGGTGTTGGCCGTCAGCCGCCGGACGAAGTAGGGCGTGCCCGCGGACAGGCCAGCGGGAGCGGTGTCGAAGACGATCTTCTGACCGGTCTTCAGGCCGTGGAACTCCACCGTGAAGATATTCTGCACGGCATCGACCTGGGCCGGCAGGATGTTCAACCGTGCGTCGATGACGGCAGCGCTGAGCATCAGAGCACTGACGCCCTCCAACCCGCGAATCCCGCGGGCACCTTCACGAAGTACCTGCAGACGAGACAGGTTGCCATCTCCGAGTCGGTCCACATACACGGTGATGGAGTTGCTGCCAGCCGCGGCGACATACACATGCCGACCCGCCTCCGCCGTCATCGAGCCGGCAATGGCCGGGCTGGCCACCACCGCGGCGGGCGAGCTGGCCTGCGGATCGACCTCGCGACGGTTGGTCAGCAGACCACTCGCGACATCGAAAACCAACACCAGGTTCGTGCTGGGCGCTGTGGCGAAGACACGATCGCTTCCCGGGACAAACTCCAGCGACGAGAGACTGTCCACGATGGTCTGCAGGCTGGTCAGGCTTCCATCACCCGCGATGGTGAAGACCTCGGTGCCTGCCGGACCACTCACGTAGAGCTTGGTGCCATCGGGGCCGGTGAAGGCGCGATAGGTCGCATCGGGTTGGCCAGCCCCGCCCAGAACGACGCTGTCGAAGTTCTGTCGATAGAGGAGCTTGCCGTCAGGCTGCCGGTCGAACAGTGCGATGTGCGAGCTGCCAGGCTCGCCCGGGGTCAGCACATACACATGCTGGCCATCGCGGCTGACCGTCACGGCGGCGGCGCCCTGCAGGCCCGTCACGCCATCCGCTTCGTCGTGGTAGAAATCGAATACCTTGAAGACCTGGGAGCCATCCACCCGAGTGAACTCGGTGAGGACGTAGAGATTGTTGTCGCGCGGGGCGACCACGTACATCTCTCGATACACCGGGTTGACGGTCAGCCCCTGGACGCGCTCGACCCGACCAGCGGGATCGCCATCGCCCGTTCCATAGGGGTAGGCACCCGCGTTGCGATTGGGCCCCTGGTTGAAGGTCAGGATGCCGTCGGCATCCACCTTGAACGATACCAGCCCGCCGGTCGAACTGCTGGCGAAGTCGGCGAAGGCGCCGGCAGCTCCGAAGGTCCCCTCCAGCGCGGAGCCGACCACGCTGGTCCCCAGGCCACTGGTATCGCCACCCACGCCGTCGAACTGCGGATTGAGCAGGGTGGTGTTGGGATCGCGCAGGGTCAGCTTGTTGTCGGTGCCGATGTCGAACAGGACGATGGCGGCGTTGCCATCACTGCGCTTGCCCGTGACGTAGAGATACTTGCCGTTCGCGCTGAAGGCCAACGTCTGGGCCGACGCGATGCCGTTGAGACTGCTCTGCCCATCCGTTTCGAGATCGACCTGCGCAAGATCGCCCGCCACGACACGATAATTCACCCGGAGTGTACCCGTGCTGTTGGACACGACCATGTCGGTGGAGAAGGTGCCGAGCGGGCTTCCGGGAGGTAGCTGGATTTCGCCATAGGTGGGGTCAGTAACGCCTATGTTGGACTCGCGGAACCGGATGGTCGATCCCAGGGGCACCACTGGGAGGGAGGTCAGATTGACCACCACGTTGGCAGCGAATGACTCCAGGTGATCAATGTTAAAGAAATCGATGCTACCCTTCTCGATGTAGATTTCGTCATTACCGTCGCTGTCCTCGGGTGTCAGCAGCGTGAAACTGGTCAACTGGACTCCACCGGGGCCAGCCGCGGCATCCAGATTCCCCACGGTGTAGAGCTTGCCCGCAGAGGTCACCAGGTACAGCGACTGGCCATCGGGGCTGAGCCGCATGTCGGCGATGCTGGCGCCGGCCGCGAAGGTCACACCTTGCAGCGTTTCCGATTCCGGCTCCCAGATTTGATAACCGACGTCGAGCCGGTTCGCGAAGCTGTAAGCACGATAGAAGCCAGTCGCGCCACCCGGGTTGAAGGTAATGGTGCCGTACGAGTTATCCGGCGCTCCCGAAACGTTCTCGCGGAACTCGTAGGTGATCGGCAGCGTGTTGATGGGCATGTTGCCGAGGCCGTAGGGGCCCCCACCTTCGGGGAAGGTATAGCTGCGATCCGAGTTGAAGATGTCGCTGCCTCCATCGTACTTGATGAAGACCTCGTCGCTGTTGTCGCTATCGAAGGCGTTGTTCACTCGCAGATCGCGCAGCTGAATCTCATAGTTGGAGCGAATGACCCGGACATAGGTCATCAGGGTGTAGCTTCCATTGCTCTGACGCTCGAACGTGCCGAGGTTCCCCTGGGCATCGCCAACAAAAAGCCTGCTCGCATCCGCGGTGGGCACCAGCGACGTCGGACCCTGCAGCCCCTTGACCGGACCGCTGGCCACGGGCGTGACGTTCGCCGCAGTGATCCGCTGCCGAAACACCAGCGCCCCGCTGCCGGCGTTGCGGTCGTAGATGGTGACGCCCTGCGTATCTGCCACAAACGCCAGGGTCCCATCCTGGCTCAGGACGAAATGGGTGATACCGCTCTGCGTCACTGCCGTGCTGGCGGTCAGATCGAGCAGGCCATTCCGCTGGATCACATTCATCACAGCGATGGAGCCAGATCCAACGACATAGAGGAAGCGGTTATCGCTACTCAGGACCAGTTGCGCAGGCCCGGCGGGCACACCGTGGATGTCCTGCTTGACAGTGACATACTCGAGGTAAGCCACGGTGGGTTTTGTGGCATCCACCCGGCGCTCGAAGATGGCCAGTTCATTCTCAGCAGTGCCAGCCCCGATGACCCAGCGGCGGTCATCCGATGTGGCGAGCGTGACGACATCGCGGGCGCCTTCCAGACCATCCACGCGGAACGCAGGGAAGCTCAGCTTGGCCAGCGAATTGGTGTGGTCGAGCACGCGCAGGCCATCGATCAGCCGCAGGGTGTTGCCACTGATATCGGCCTGAAGCTCGTTGTTGCTCAGAACGGTAAGCGACGATAGCGCCGTGCCAGTCGGGTCGGGGATGCCATCGCCGGTGATATCCGCCTGACCGGCCGCGATCAGCACCTTTTCCGCTCCCTCGGCTCCGACAAGCAGGGACAGTCGCGTGGCGGTCAGACTGCCAGCGGGCAGGGCCGTGAAATCGAGCCGGGTTCCAGCCTGAGCCTCATCCGGCGAGCTGGCCAGGGCAAAGGTGTCGGTCGACAGCTGAATAGCGTAGAGCACCTCGCCGGGCTGCACCGTCTGCACCTCGCCCCCAGCGAGCAGATAGGTCGGCAAACCGTCGGTGGAGGTCAGCAGGATACGATCGCCTGTGGCGAACCCATGCCCGGCCGCCGAGAACACATCTGACACGAGATCTGGCCCGGAGACCGGCGCAGAGCCGTTGGCAAAGTACAGGCTGCCCTCGTGGAGATACCAGCTCACTCGTTGGGGGTTGTCGCTGTTATCGACGAGGAGTTGTTCGATGCCCGCGCTGATCTGCAACCCGGCAAACTGGTCGGTGTGTGGATCTCCATGCACCACAGTGCGAATGGTGTCGAACCCCTTGTCGCCACGAAGAACACTGGTCCCCAGGGCCTCGAAGAGGACAAAGGTGTCGTCGCCAGCGTTGCCGCGCACCTCCATTTGCAGATCGGCGACGGACTGATACATCACGAAGGTGTCGCGATCGGTGCCCAGCAGGGCGTTCACCTTCTCGATGTCGTTGCCTGCGAGGACCACGTCGCCAGCCGTGACAACCACATGGTTGCCACTCCCCGGTTCGTTCGTGATCTGAAGCAGCGAGTTATCCGCCTTGCGCAGCTGGAAGGTGTCGGCGGTAGCGTTGGTCACCACGTAGAAGGCCGCACCTTCAATCTGGCCGGGCAACGTGCCATCGCTCAGCAAGGCGACCTTGCGCCCATTGACCAGACCATGCCCCGGCGACAGGAAGGTATCAGTACCGGCGTCGACGGTGAACGACCGCTCGGCCCCTGGCTGCGTGAGTGTGAAGAAGGGAATCCCCGTGGAGGTGCCATCCAGGGTGCCCAGTGAGGTCAGGCTGCGCCCCCAGAGTGGCTTGCCGTTTTCGGCCATGGTCAGCTGGTGATCGCCCAGCCCACCATCGGGGATGTTCACCGCCACTGGGACAGCCGCCAGCGCATCTTCGCGAGTCGCGGCCAGACGGATGCTGTTGCGATCTTCGCGAATGACAAAGTAAGAACGGCCCGGCACCAACCCGGTGGGAGCGGTCCCGCTGGTGGAGAAGATCACTTCCTGGCCCGAAAACCAGCCATGTCCCAGGATGCCCACAGTGGACGGGTTGTTCTGCCCGACCACATTCACGACGTTATCGTTGAAGGTTCGAGTGACACCGATCCGCAGCCGATCTCCGCCTTCAGGCAGGTCGAGTGACCGCACGTTGGTGCCGCCCCGGACAGTGAGCAGGTCTGCAACACCCTGGACGTTGATGTCGTCGTCGCCATTGCCAGCATCCACCGTGGTGGCGTGGTTGGTCCGGCGGACATTGATCACATCATCGCCATCACCGGCTTCGACCGTGGTGGGCGCGACGGTGTTGTTGATGGAGAAGATGGCGCTGGTGGGGCCCAGTTCTGCCCTGGCGGCCTCGAAGCCGGTGAAATACACGCTGCGGGGAGAGTTGGGCGTTTCCTGCTCGAATCCGTAGTCGCGGACGAGGCCGGTGGTAGCGTTCACACGGTCGAACCGACCAACCGGGTTGAGCGTTGCCAGGTTGCGAAGGTCACGCAGCTGGAAGGTATCGTTGCCATCACCAGCCAGGAAGTTCAATGGCCGGAAGATTTCGCCCGGGCCAGCCCCAGTGCCGTCGCGCAGGCCACCCACTGACGCCGTGTCGTTCCCCGCTCCCAGGTCGATGTTGAGGGTGTGATCGAGTCGAAGGACGGTGAGATCCTCGGCGTTGCTGCCGAAGGTGTAACTGGCCGTCATGGTCTCGAGCCGGTTCACGTCGTGGTGCATGTTCTCGACGACGGCGAAGCCGTTGCCCTTCATCTGCACCGTGCGGAACGATACCGGAGTGTTCAGATCTTCGAACAGCGGCCTGGCCTGGATCACCGTATCCACCAGCCAGGTGGTGGCAGCCAGGTTGTAGTTCGACGTGAAGTTCACCTGGTCGACGTCGATGTTGGTCAGGCGCGTTTGAGCCGAGGGGGCCTCGGACTCGAGCAGCGTCGCGACGACGGTATCCCGGCCGAGACCGGCCTCGAAGGTGGTCGGCAGATACATCTCAGGCAGGATAAGCGTGTCATCATCGCCCGAGGTGAGGATGCGCAGCGACGCCGCCGTGATGATGCCGGTACTCTTTGTCGGCACCGTGAAGGTGATGCCGGGCCCGCCATCGGCGTTGCCCCAATCCATTCCCAGGGTCAGCTCTTTCGCCGCAACGAGGCGATGCGAGTTGTTCAGATGCAGCGTGTCGCCGGAGAGCAGGCTCAGGTTGCCCGTGGTGCTTTCGATGCGGAGACCGTTGTCGATCTTCACCTCGTCATCGGTTCGGCCGGCGGTGTCTCCGGCGACGAGGCGGACGTCGCCGCCACCCAGGACCGGTTCCTTGACGTTGATCGGGGACACGGTGGCGAGAAGGATGCCGCCAGTCGCACGCAGACCATTCAGGTCGGAGCGAATGGTGCCAATAGTCACCTCGCCGATGTTGGACAGGTAGAGGCCGCCTCCGGTGGATTCCGCCTCGACCACGCGGATCACTGTCTCTAGCGGATCATCCAGCGAAGCCACCTCGCGGCTGGCCTGGATGACCAGATTCCGGCCTGTGATGTCCGTGCCAGTGGCCTGTTTGTCGACGATGCCGCCGACACCTGTCAGGGTGACATCGCCGTTCGGACCCGCGACGATGGGCCCCGCGACCAGCAGGTTGTTGTCGCCCAGTTGCATCTCGATGGAGCCATTGGCCGAGCGAGCCGTCCGCAGGAGGATGTCCTGGGCGGTGGCCACCTGGCGGAGCGTGAGGAACAGATTCTGGTTGGAACGCAGTTCCAGCCCCGGGGCCGGCTTGCCGGAGGCGACCTGAGAGATGGCCGCGGGCAACGGAATGCCCACGGTACCAATGCCGCCCGCTTTCGCCTCGACGGTGAGGTCGGCAGCGGTGGTGACGGCCGTGCCGGTCACCGAGCCGCCGGCACGGTAGGTCACCGCGCCGTTGGTGGTATCCACCTGGCCGGGCAGCGTCACGTTGCGGCCCGCGCGGAGGATGGTCACGCCGCCCTGATTCAGGATCGAACCGAGGACGGTCACGTTGCTGGCGGCCTGCACATCGCTGCGGGCCTGGACGCGCTGACCGGTGACCGTGTAGATGCCGCCATCTGCCAGGCTCCCGCTGGCACTGTTGTCAGCATCGGTGACCTGGATGCGCGCCCGGCTGCCAGTCTGCGCGGTATCAATCGAGTTGATACGCAGATCCAGGCTCGAGCGGTTCAGAATGTCCACGATGCGGAGGCGGTCGGCGGTTTGCTGTTTGGCGGTGGGCGAGAATGTCACCGTCCCATCAATGCTCTGATTGTCCGGCTTCGGGGTGCCTCCCTTGAGTGAAGCGGATGCGTCCGGTCGGGGAGCAGACAGGCTAACCGTGCCCGGAGTGCTGTCAGGAGTCACGCGATCGATCAGGATGGCACCCGGAACAGCCCGCGTGGCCAGCAGTTTGCTCTGGGTGATGTTCCCGGCTGCATCGACGCGAAGCCGAGCCGTTTTGATGCCCAGCAGCACGCCGGCGATCACGACCTCGTTTTTAACGGTGAAGTCGCGCGAGAAGTCATCCTTGCTGGTATCGATGCCGGCGCCACTCCGCTTGGTCGCCTGGATCAACCGAGCACCACTCGTGTTTGCAGCCACCACCACAGTGTTCCCCCCGAGGATTGATCCCTCGGCGGTGCGAACACTGGAACGAGCATCGACGGTGGCAAAGGTCTGTCCGTCGTGCGCGGTGATGACGCCAAACCCCTTGCCAAAGGCATAGCTGTCGACGTTCAGACCGTTCAGCGCGGCGTTCAACCGAACGATATCGCCCACGATCTGGGACTGGCCGAGCATCTCCAGGACCGAGTACGTACGAGCGTTGACGTTCGAGGTGGTGCGGACCAGGCCACCAGCGCTGTATTGCTCGCCAGCCGTGTCCGAGTCGATGCTGGCCCGGCTAATCCGGGCGTCGGCATTGACCACGTCGCCCTCTACCAGGCTGCCCTCGCCGAAGGTGACCTGGGCCAGCGGATCGAGACTTTCGTGGCCAGTGAGCGTCGTGGTGGCTGTGGCCCGGTTGAGCGAACCGAGGCCGAGGAACTTGGTCTTCGCGTAGGTGGTATCGGACACCGAGTTATCAGCGAGGATGGTGACAATCCCACCGCTCAAAAGCTGGCTCCCTGTGCTCAGCAAGGCGCGAGCGGTGGTGCGTACGGTGCTGGTGGCGCTGGCATCCTGCCCGGCGAACCCAGCCAGGGTGGTCGAGGTGGACCGCGTCTCGGTGGAGGAGGACGCCAGTGACCTGAAAGTAACGGCTTCCTGACCACTGAGAATGGCGCCTGCACCCAGGGTGGTGGTGACGAAGTTGTGCAGATCCAGAGAGGACTCAGTGCCGGAAAGCCCCAGCAGAGCCCCGGAGCCCGAACTGGTGTCCGATTTGCCTCCCACGGACTCAGAGATGGCCTCGACAGTGGCGCTGTCAGCGGCATCGATCTGAGCGTTGTCGCGTAATCCGGCGCTGGTCGTCGAGTCGATGGTGGCCTCGGCATCGGAGACACCCAGCGTGGCGGCCCCGACGTTGGCCCCGGAGACGGTGGCGCTGGCCCAGGCCCGGTTCGTCCGGGCGACGACCGAGGCATCGCCCGTCGTGGTCACATAGGCGGCCGGTCCCAGTAACGCCTCGGAGGTCGTGGTGGTGGTCGCCCTGGCCCAGTTGATGCCCGCCGCGAGCAGGCCGCCGGTCACGGCGTAGGTGGAGGCTGAGGAACCGGAATGGTCGGTGGAGGTGACGAGGAATCTTCCGGCCTCGGCGCGGCCTCCAAAGATGGCGCTGGTGGTGCCCGCAACCTTCGCCTCCGACTCCATGACGCCGACCCCGGCGAAGCCAACGGTGGCGGCACCGGCAAGAGCCGAGGCGTCCCGGTTCGCATCGGCGCGCACCTGGATCTCGCCGGGCGTGACGATGGTGGCATCGTGGCTCACAATACTCTGAACGTCCACATCCTGACTTGCCTGGATGTGTCCACCGGTCAGGCCCACCAGGCCACCCGCGCTGGCGATGCCGTTGGCGGTCACTTCAGTGCCACTGCTAGGCGTGCCATTCGCGTTCACATTGTGTCGGCCACGGACCCGGACCCGGTTGCCGGCGCGTAGCGATCCACCTCGCACCTCGGCGCTAACATTCGGACCCACCAGGCTGGAAACCAGAGTCAACCCAGCACTCAGCCCACCACCCAGGGCAACCCCGACTCCCACTGCTGTCGCCGACTGGTTGGAACTCGCCTCCACGTCAATTTCGTTCCGAGCGTCGATGCTGCCCCCGGTTCCGATGGTGGCTGCCACTGCCTCCCCATTGGCCAGCAAGTTGATCTCGGCCACGTTGCCCGTGACAGCCACGCCAACCCCGGCGGCCACTCCGACGGTGGTCGCGCTGACATGGTTGGTGCTGGTGGCCTCGACATGCAGGCTGTTGATGCCTGACATCTGCACGTTGTTGCCGACGCTGGCGCGAGTCTCTCCCCCGACGGTCACCTTGGTCACCGCCACACCAGCGGCCAGCCCACCGTAGGAAGCTCCACTGGCCTCAAGGTTCAAGTTGCGCGTGGCGCTGGCCCGAACGGTCACGACGGAGGCTTTTGTGATCACGGTGCCCTCGCGCAGCGAGGAGCCCTGGCTAGTGGTGTCCTTGACGATCAACACCTGCGCCCCCAGGCCAACAAATCCGGCCGTGCCTCCGATGGCCTGGCCCGCGATGTGTTCATCGAGCAGAGCCGCCACTGTGACATCGCCACCGGCGTTGATGGTGCCTCCCAGTGTGGCGGTTACCGTGTCTGCGACGTTCAGAACGGTCACCGATCCACCAATGCCCACCGCGCCCCCGGCCATCGAACCAGAAAACACCGTGAAGGAGAGTTTTTCTGTGGCTTTCACGGTGACGTCGTCGCCAGCCGTGATGGTGCCTCCCACGCCGACCGAGGCGACGGTGCCACTGGGGGTGGCACTCCCCACCTTGCTGGCCACGGAGGTGGCTCCGCCTGTTCGCAGCGAGTCGCTGGCGCGGGTGAAGCCGGGTTGAGCGCGGTCGGCTGTGGCTCCATCCATCGCACGCAGCAGGTTGTCGCGTCGGCCGGTCTCACCGAGCGCCTGCCCGATACCATAACTCGAACCACCCGAGGCGCCCTGGGACTGATTGTCGGCGAATGCCTGAGGGCTGGCGTCCGGGCCGCGACCCGAGGTGTCCAGAGCCTCGTTGGAACTGGCGTCGGTGCCCGATCCCATGGTGTAGACCGAGACTGCTCCGGCCAGGCCGACGGCTCCGGCCCCGGCACTCATGGCGATGCTCTCGACCTGGCGATTGGCGCTGGCTTCGATGGCGACATCATCCGCGGCCCGGATCTGGACGTTGTCGCCCACGACAGCCTTCGTGTCGAACTTCAGCACGCCGATGTCCACGCCACCGGCAATGCCCGCTGCCCCGACCCCCAGCGCGCCTCCGAGCGTCAGCATGTCCAGTTGATGGACGGCGGCCACGTGGACATCCTGGCCTGCGTTGGCTCCCGCGTTGTTGTCAGTCTGGTTGATGCGAGCGCCACTCTCAACGATGGCCCGGGTGGTTCCTTCGACCACATCGACGGCAATGCCACCGGCCGCGCCAACAGCCAGACCGCCACCACCCGAGAAGCCCAGCGTGGTGATGTCGTCCCGCGATAGCGCCTGGACGATGACCCCGCGACGGCGGACTGTGGTGATCCCCTGGGAATCCGAGCCGTTAATGGCATCCATCTCGGAGGACTGTCCACGTCCATCCACGACGGCGTTGGTCCCGATCTTTGCTTCCACGACCTTGGTCGGAACCACCACGGCGAGCGAAGCGCCCACACCGCCCTTGAAGCCGATACCCAGGCTACCCACCACCGTGTCGGAACTGGTCCGGTCGGAGGCAGACACGAGGACATTATTCCCCGCGAAGACCACGGCTCCGGCCCCGATGGCGGCCACCGTCTCCTGTTCCAGAATCAGCACGGCGATGGCGCCGGCGATGCCCGCGACGCCACCGGCCCCAAACCCGATCGAGACCGCGAGCGCCGAGGCCGTCGAGTTGGCAACGACCTGGACATCGCGCCGGGCGGAGACCCGGGCGTTGGTGTCGATCAAGGCTTCGGTGAGGCTCGAGGCGAAGGTGAGCGAACCACCAACCCCAACACCAGCGGATCCCCCCACTCCCAGCGAGCCACCCACTGTCACCAGCGCCAGGTTCGACCCGGCCAGGACCGCGACCGACTGCTCGGCGTCCGCTCCGGTGATGCCCTGATTCACCTGCGCCCCTGACCCTATCAGCGGCCCGGGTCGTACCGGCCAGACCGTAGAACGAACCCGACACCGTGAGGCCAACGCTGCCGCCGACGGCTCCCGAGATGGTAATCTGTTCCACATCGTCGACCGAGGTCGCTGTGACTGCCACGCCCTTCATGGCGGCAAACGTCACCTGCAGCCCGCCTTCGGGAGGCGCGATCCGACCTGCGATCTTGCGATCGGTGTCGGCGTCCCGTGTGGCACCCGAAGGATCGAGTGGCGGTGCGGCGACCTCTCCCTCTCCACCCGAATTGCTCCCCTTATGAAACGCCGCCGTGCGAACATTCGAGGTGCCCCGGGTGCCCTTCCCGACCACGATGGCGCCGGGTTGTACCAGGGCCTCGACGGTCTTGTCGATCACCGCGGCGTCGATGGAGGCACCAAAGCCGGCCGAGCCACCGACGCCCCCGGCACCGGCCCCCACATCACTCTCGAAGTGGTCATCAGCGGAAACGACGACGTTGCCCTCGGCGGATACCGTGGCGGCAGGGCCAATGATGGCCCGGGTGACCAGGGTTTGACCGCTGATCCCGAACGAGCCAGCGAGGCCAGCCGAGCCGCCGACACCCAGGGCAGCGGCCGCGATGGTGGCGTCCTCGTCGGAGAGTGCCACGGTCTGGATGTGCTGGCGCGCCTTGACGTTGGCCCGGTCACCGATGGTTGCTTCGGTGGTCTTGTTGGCGATGGTTACATCAATACCCGCTCCGATGCCACCCGATCCACCAGCTGCAACAGCGCCAGCCACATCGAGCTGACGGGTGTCATCGTCCGCCAGCAGGTAGACACCCTGATTCGGCCCGGCTCCAGGCAGCGTGTTGATGCGGGCATCGGCACCGATGAGCGAGCGGGTGGTGTCGACTGGAACAAGAACGATGATCGAGCCCGCGAGTCCAGCCGAACCGCCCAGGCCGGCTCCGGCCGCGACGTTCAGATAGTCCTGGCTGGAGGTGGCGACGACGGCCACACCCTGGACAGCTTGCTCGAGGCGGTCGCGGTTGTTATTCCGCTGTCCCGTGAGCACCGAGCTGCCCGCGGTGTTCCCCTTGCCGTCGACCTGCGCCCCCGAGCCGATGGACGCTTGCACGTCGTCGTCGGTGGCCACCACGATGATCGAAGCCGCCACGCCCGCGGTCTTGCCGATGCCACCCGAGCCGGCCACGCTGGTCAGGTTGGTGACCGAATCAGCGGTCACCAGCACGTTACCACCCGCCTGGACCACCGCACTGTCCCCGATGGTCGCGTGGGTCTGCTGCGCCAGAGCCAGTCCCAGGTAAGAACCCGCACCGGCGAACGAGCCTCCACCCAGCGAGGCCGCGGCAGCCACACTGGTCAGGGTACGAGTGGTAAAGGCCTGCACCATCACCTGCTGGCCGGCGTCGAGCCGGGCACTTGCGCCGACACTGGCCCGAGTGTCTCCCTCGTGGAACTCCAGGTCGATGCTGGCCCCCACCGCCCCACCCCGGGAAACGGCCAGAGCACCCGCGCCACCTGAGCCCTTGGTGGTCTGACGCGCCAGAATAGAAATCGATTGCGAGGCCGCCGTGAGTTGAGCCTGCGAGCCCACCTCGGCCATGGTGTCGGTGTCGTTGACGTGGAGGAGCACCGAGCCCTCGATGGCGAGCCCACCTCCACCGATGCCGCCCGCGGCGGCCAGGTTCAGCACCTTGTCGGTGGAGGTCGCCTCGACTGTGATGCCACCAGGACCAACAAGGACAGCCTGGCTGCCGACCCGCGCGGTCACCTCTCGGTCGAGGATGGAAACCACTACCGAGCCGCCAATGGCACTGCCCGTCATCGACAGAGACGCCGCCCCGGCGACATGCGTCAGAGTGGCGTCGTCCGTGGCGCGGACAACAATCGCCCCCGAACCTGTGATGGTGACGGTGGCGGCCTGACCGATCTCCGCCAGCGAGGTGGGAGAACCCACCATCAACACCATCGAGCCAGCCACACCGAACCCCTGCTGCGTACCGGTTAGCTGGGCGGCGATGGACTGAACCTTCTCGGTGGTGGTGGCGCGAACTCCGACGGGACCCTGGCTCGTCACGCGGCTGTTGTCGGCGATGCGGGCCCGGGCTGCGTTGTCGTGGAAGCCGACGACGAAGCCCGCCCCGGCTCCCTTGCCACTGGAGACCGCCAGTCCGCCGCCCACGGCGAGGAGTTCGAGCGTGGCTGAGGCGGTTACGTCCACCCCGCCCCCGGTGGTGGTCACCTGAGTAGGCTGGCCCGGCAGCCCCAGGTCGGCGTTCGCCTCATTGTTGAGCAGATTGATGCTGGCCGACCCGGCGACGGCCAGTCCGCCGGTGGTGCCTAGTCCGCCCGCAGCACCAGCGGCAATATCCTGCACCTTCTGGGTGGCCACCGCGTTCACGGTCAGGCTGCGTGATCGAACGGTGGCGCTACTGACCTGGGCGTTCACATCCTGGTCGAGCAGGCCAATCGCGGCGGAGCCGGAAATACCCTTGCTCGAGCCCGCACCCGTGGAGAGGGCGCCAGCGCCAGCGACGGCCAGAGCTGTCTGGTTGCCGCGCGCCTCCACGGTGAGATCGCCACCCACGGTGACCGTCGCGGTGGACACAAACGCCTCGACGGTGTTATCGCTTTCAACGAACGTAACCGCGCCGCTGAGGCCGAGCCCGGCATTCTCGGTGACCGGCGTGGCCGAGCGGGCCGCCCGAAGAGCCTTGACCCGATCGAGGAAGGACGTCGACGAGTCCTTCACCGTGTCGCCACTGCCAGTGATCAACTCCTTGAGCGAGTCGGTGATCGCCGGCGCCCCAGGCGTCTGATTCTTGGCCAGGGCACCGGCGATGGCAAAGCTGTAAAGACGCTGATCGCTGACGGCCCGAACGACCAGGTCGCTCCCCGTCGTCACCGTGCCGGTCGCGGAAGCTGCCCCGCTGCGGGGGCCTACGAACGCCCGGGTGGTGACATCGGTGGAGTAAATACCCGCGGTGATGCCGATGGCGTTGGCGCTGGTGTTGAGCGCGCCCTCGACCTCGATGCTTTTCACATCCGCGTTGGCCAGGACGCGCACCTTCCCCGCGCTGTTCACCGTGGCGGTGTCTTCCACGTAGGCGAGGGTCTCGTTCGAGCCCAGATGAATGCCGATCGCTCCATTGACGGCGTATTTCCCCCCAGCACCACCCGAGAGCACGACGTGCCAGGCGCGGTGGACCGAATCAGCCACCACGGAGACATCCCCGCCGCGGGTGGTCACCTGGGCTGCATCCTCGATGTGGGCCAGCGAGCGGTTCTGCATCCGCGATACGAGCAGGCTTCCGCCGATGGAGTAGGCTCCTCCCGAGGTGGGAGCGAGAGGACCAAGCCCTTCCACGTCGATGGTATCCACCGAGGCGTTGGAGGCGACGCGGACGGCCTCGAGCGACAGGGTGCCAGGGGTGGTAGTGGCGACCTCGATCACCTTTGTGAGCGAATGTCCGCCCGAGGTGACGTCCTGGCCATTGATCTGAATCTGCCGACGGTTCCGCGCGTTCTCGGCCGTGGTGGCCAGCTGAATGGCGTTCTTCCCCACGACGATGACGTAGTAGACCTTCCCATCCACAAGGCCAGCGATGGGCTTGCCTCCACCGGCGCGATACAGGACGGGCGTGCCGTTCTCGAAGCCATCGAGGGTGAGTGTGTTGGCCTGGAGGCCACGGTTGACCTGCAGCCGCGGATCGAAGTAGACCGGCTGCGATTCCGCGAAGTAGAGCTTGCCCGTCGCCCGGCTTGCCAGCGTATAGGCTTTCCCATCCGTCAGAGGCGCGGCGCCCGTTCCCTTGTGGTACACCACGGTATCGCCGACCTGAATCGAGGCGGCATTGCTCAGGCTCACCGGAGTATTACTCAGGTTGGCCCCAGTGGTGACCACGGCTCCGGCGCCGATGGAGGCGTCCGAGAGGTTTTCCACGTTGACGTAGGTGAAGCTGCCCGACCCGGCGACCTTGCCCTGCTGGGCGCCTTGCTCGGCTTCCGCCTCGGTCTGCAACTTGGCGTTCGCGCCGGCGAAGGTGCTGGCGACCTTGCCTCCCACCAGTTTGTCGGGGCTGAAGTAATCGGCCATGGCGGCCAGAGCCTTGGCGGCGGTGACGTTCTCAGAGATCCGGGCCGTCAGGCCGTTGGTGTAGCCGCTGGAGCTGGCGTCAGGATCGTTGGCGATCGACCCCTGGTTGGGGTTGGCAAACAGGTCCTCGGCGATGTTCTTCAGGGCGGCCAGATCGGTCTTCAGATCGATCTGGTTAGGAATGAGGGCGGTGGCATCGATCACGACCTCGCGGCCTGTGGTGACCGAGGCGCCGGCGTCGATGGTGGCGAAGGCCTTGTTGGTGTGGTCGGCGAGCACCACAGCGCCACCGACCGCGTAGGTGGTGCTACCCTTGGCGCTGCCCACTGCGCTGTTCTGGTAGTTGTTGATGGCGGTGGAGGTGATGCGAACGGAACCACCGGCATCGACCTGGTTGGTGGTGATCCCCGTCGCCGGCACCACCTCGGCCCGCGCCAGGTTGTCGCTCAGACTGATGACCAGGGCCGCACTGGCGCCCGACTCGGTCGGAGTGGCCGTGGTCTCGGCCTTCTGGAGTTTCTCGCCGATCAGGGGCAGGTTGAAGAGCTTCTCGCCGACGCTGGTTTCCTTCAGTTTCTTGAGCGCCGACTGCGCCGTGGTCTGCGCACTGGACGCGACCGCCTCGGCCTTCACGTCGTTAGCCAGGTTGATCGACTGGGCGTGCACATCGACCGTGCCTGCCGTCTTGATCTGGCCCCGGACGCTGGCAGTGCTGGTCGAATCAACATCCGCGACAGCGATGCCGAGGCCACTGCCACGATCGCCCTTACTGCCGGCGCTGACCTCGAACTCGTTGATATTGCCGGCGAGCAGGCGCACGGCCTTGCCCGCTTCGATCCGTCCTCCATCAGCCAGGACGGCCTGGGTGGTAGATTCCCCGTCGCCGAAGGTGAACGAGACGCCGATGGCGTTGGCGTCGTCCGATTCCGTCTTGGTGCCGACCTTGAGACGATTACGCACCGAGGCGGCCACCTCGACGATGCCACCGGCGTTGATCTGGCCGGCCACCGTCGTCGTCGCCGAGGCCTTCGCGCTGGCGTAAGTGAAGCCGAGGATGCGGTTGGAGTTCTCGAAAGAGGCGTTGTTGCGAGCCAGGGTGCTGAGGAAGACATCGCCCGTGGCCCTGAGGTTGGCCCCGGCCCCGACGTCGATGGAGCTGACCGCCTCGGCCTGGAGTGAGGCGAATGGGATGTTCTGATCGACGACCTTGAGACCGGGCAGCTTGTTCAACAGCGAGGCCGATCGGGCGAACTGCTGAGCAACTTTATCGACCGTCAGTGGCGAGCCCGTCTCATCCAGCTCCACCTTCATGCCTACCACCCGGGCGGCAGTAGCCGTCTCATCGACGAGGACCGCCTCGGTGGTGAGTGTCATGGTCAAGCCGTTCAGACTCAGAATCTTGAAGGCGGCGCTGTTCTTCTCGGAGTCCTGAACCGAGATGAACATGCCGGGGGTGAAGCCATCCGAGGCCCAGGTACCGGTGGTGCGTGTAATGGTTCGCGCGCTGGCCGAGAAGGTCAGCTTCTGCGCCTCGTCCATGCCAACGTTGGCGTCGGGGACCAGCAGGGTGGTCGGCGCCAGCGGGTTGGCCTGGAACTCCATGATCTTGGACGAGTTGGAGTCGGCCGAGATGCGAATGTTGGCGCCATCCAGGGAAGCACCGCTGGCCACCACTACCGAGGCCTGCACGCCCAGGTCACGGAAGAACGGGTTAGCGATGGAGAAGGGAGTATCCAGGGCATCCTGCGCGCGCAGCACGATGTCACCGCTAGCCTTCAGAGCGGTGCCATTGGTAACCCGAATGGCCTGGGAGTCGAAGACGATCCCGCTGCCGGCGCCTGTTGCGGTCAGGTCGTGCCCCTGCGTGTCGATCGATTTCTGCGAGGCAAGGGCTACGCTGCGGTCGGCGGCCAGGTCGCTTCCCAGGGTGATGGCGTCGCCTCCCGCCACCTGCAACGTGGTGAGGTTGACCTGCACGAACGCCTGATTGCGCACGTCGGCCAGTCCAACGGTGCCGCTCAGGCCGCTGCCATTGCCCACGTCGATCTGGATGGCTGGTAGGAGATGGGGTGCCGCCCCGGACGAGCTGGTAAAATCGATGCGATCGTTTCCGCCGCGCAGGCTCAGGGCGATGGCGGTCAGTCGCGCTGGGTCGGTCAGCGTGACCTTGACACCCCCCGACACGGCAGCGAGCGACCCGACGGCGGCATCCACGGGGCCGATCTGGATGGTCTCGCTGGCGGAGACCATCAACTCGGTGGGCCCGGTGCGATTGATCGCCAGGGTGTTGTTGGTGTTCAGGGTGTCCGGCGTCAGCGCAAGCCGGCCCGTGCCATCCAGGCTGGCCGTCACCGACAGCAAGGCCCGATCTTCGAGCCGTTCGATCCCCAGGCCCTGACAGGCTCGCTCGAGCTTCGACCGCCACAGAGTTCCCAGGAGCTTGCGCAGGACATGCTTCAGCATTGTGACGTCCAGGGAGAGCCCACCACCAGGCCAGGGAACTGGCCACGGAGGGGGAAGGTTTGGGAATCGCCCCCTCTGGTTCCGGAACCTTTCACCCGCGCACGGCGTTCCGACGGGAGCGCGGGAAAGGAAGGGGGGCTGGGTGAAGGTAATAATCTGGTTGCTTGGCGCTTGTTACTGGACTTACCCTGACATTATGATCCTGAAGAGAAGCAGACTCTATCGGTCGTGACGGTCATGCCAACCAATCACCTGCCTCCCTCACACTCGGAGCCCGGACGCTACGCGTTTCAAAGCACGCGCTGGTCCGTGGTGCTGGCTGCGGGAGGAGAAGGGAACGCCTCGCGGCTGGCCCTGGAGGAGTTATTCCGGATCTACTGGGCCCCTCTGTACATTTTCGCGCGCCGGCAGGGGGCCCAGAGCCACGACGCGGAAGAACAGGTACAGTCGTTCTTCTCGTGGTTGCTGGAAAAATCGATCCTCGGACGGGCCGATCAGGCGCGCGGCCGGTTTCGCAACTTCCTGCTCGTCTCGTTCAAGCAGTTCATGGCCCGCCAGGCGGAGTACGCCGCGGCCGCCAAGCGTCGCCCGGCTCACCCCGTGCTTTCCATCGATGCGGCCCGGGCCGAGCAGTTTCTCGCCGAGCCGTACCACGAACAAACTCCCGACAAGGAGTTCGACTACGCCTGGGCCCTGGCACTGCTGCACCGCGCCAATCAGCGCCTGCGCGACGAGTACCACCGCGACGGCAAGGAGCAGCGCTACGAGGTGCTGAAGAACTGCCTCACCGACAACCCCCGTCTCCAGGGACGCGAGATGGCCCAGCTCCTGGGCATGACCGAGGGCGCCGTCCGGGTGGCGATTCATCGGCTCAAGCAGCGATTTGGCGAGATCCTTCGGGAAGAGATCGGTCAGACGCTCGATTCTAGCGACGACATCGATGCCGAGCTGGCCGACCTGCTAACCGCGCTGACGCCTCCCCGGGCGTAACATCTCGCGTGCGGGTCGATTACTCTGGATGGGTAGACCCAGCCCGCGTGGAGTGATGATGAAAGCTGTGATGTGTTCGGTGTGTCAATCGCCCATCCCCGAGATGGCACCCGAGGGAGGCTGTCCGCAGTGCCTGGCGCGCCTGGCCTTGCGCTCGGTGCATCGACCCCGCTTTGGTCGGTTTACCCCACCCGCAGCGTTGAAGCTGGCCACCTGCTTCGAGGGGCTCGAGGTTCTCTCACTGCTGGGATCCGGCGGCATGGGAGCGGTCTACCTGGCCCGGCAGACCCGGCTCGACCGGCCTGTGGCGCTCAAGATTCTTCCTCCAGAGCTGGCCGATGATCCCCTTTTTGCCGAGCGCTTCCTGCGCGAGGCACAGGCCCTGGCTCGGCTCAATCATCCCTTCATCGTTCGGGTTTATGATACCGGCCAGGCTGGCCCGTACCTGTTCATCCTGATGGAGTACGTGGAAGGCGCCAGCCTGCGCGACCTGATCGGTCAGGGAAAGCTCGACCCAGTCGAGGCCATGCACTTCATCCCGCAGCTGTGCGAGGCGCTGCAATACGCCCACGAACGGGGAGTGATTCACCGCGACATCAAGCCGGAGAACGTCCTGGTCGATCTCGAGGGCAAGATCAAGATCACCGATTTCGGCCTCGCCAAGCTCGCCCTGGGGAGCGATCCTGGCCCATCCCATCTCACCGACGCGCACACACGCATGGGCACCCAGGGGTACATGGCCCCGGAGCAGATGGCGAACTCTTCGACGGTCGATGGCCGGGCCGACATCTACTCACTGGGCATCCTCTTCTACGAGATGCTCACCGGCTGCCTGCCCTCGCCCGACTACCGGCCGCCCTCACACCTGTCGGACGTCGATCCGGCCATCGATCGCGTGGTGGTGCGGACGATCAAGCACTCGCCCGACGAACGCTACCAGGAAGCCGCCGAGGTGCAGCGCGACGTCGAGCGCATCGCCGGCCACGGCGCTGGCCGGGCCTGGTTCCTGATTTCCAATCAGTTGCCGCGCTCGGTGCTCTGGGCCGTGCCGCTGCTGGCGGGTGTGGTGGCCCTGGCCACCTGGCTGACCTTCGCGCAGAAAGGCCCGCCACTACCCGAGCCACCCGCTGCCAGCGCGCCGTTCACCGCGGAACAGGCCCAGGCGCACCAGCAAAGCTGGGCCCGCTACCTGGGTGTGCCCGTCGAGTTCACCAACTCGCTAGGCATGCATCTGCGGCTGATCCCGCCGGGCCGTTTCCTCATGGGGGCAAGCGAGCTGGAGCCAGGCCGGTCGGGAGACAACGAACGACCCCAGCACGAGGTCGCGATCACGCGGCCGTTTTACCTGGCCATCTGGGAGGTGCGGACCCAGGATTTCGAGGCCTTCGTGGAAGAGACCGGCTACCAGACCGAAGCCGAGAAGGATGGCCAGGGCTGCTGGCCGTTCGACGCCGAGGCGCGCATCTGGAGCGACCAGCGAGACCCGGCCTGCACCTGGCGCACGGCCGGCCCGACGCGCGGCGCCCTGCACCCGGTTACCACCGTCAGCTGGAACGACGCCATCGCTTTCTGCCGCTGGCTGTCGGCGAAGGAAGGGCGCACCTACGAACTCCCCACCGAGGCCGAATGGGAGTACGCCTGCCGAGCCGGCACCGCCACGCACTTCTCCTCTGGAGACGACAAGGCGACGCTCGAAGGACAGGCCAACCTGGCCGACCAGGACCTCCGTGCCGCCCTAGATCCCGAGCGCGCTCGCTGGGAGTTCGTCCCCTGGCGCGACGGGCACGCCTTCACCGCTCCGGTGGGCACGTTTGCCCCCAACGCCTGGGGCCTGCATGACCTGCACGGCAACGTCTGGGAGTGGTGTCGGGATCGCTTCGACGAGGACTACTACAAGAAAAGCCCCGACCAGGACCCGCGCGGCCCCGCCGAGAGCGCCACGCGCGTGTTCCGTGGCGGGGGGTATCGCGACGTGATGCGCTGCCGGTCGGCCGCGCGTAGCCACCAGGCACCGGACTTTCGCCATCACGACGCCGGATTCCGGGTGGTGCTGCGCAGCCTGCCTCAACCGTGACCCGATCTCAGAACAGTTCGAGCAGCGGCTGACCGCTGGTGACCGGTCGGGTAAAGCCGTCCTTGCCCAGCCGCATGTCCCCAGGAATGCCCATGGCGTGGAAGATGGTGGCACCCAGGTCCTGGACGCGCACGGGGCGATCCTTGACGTAGGATCCGATCTTGTCCGTCTCACCGTAGACGGCTCCGCCGCGAATCCCCGCGCCGGCCACGATCGCCGACCAGCAGGCGGGCCAGTGCTGCCGCCCCGGATTGCCGCGCGGTTGGTTGATGCGCGGCGTGCGGCCAAACTCGCCCATGACCACCACAAGTGTGCGTTCCATCAGCCCACGCCGGCTGCAGGTCGGTCAGCAGGGCCGACAGTCCCTGGTCGAGACACGGCGAGCACCAGCCCAGGCCGTACGGCCCGTTGCCGAAGGCATTCCCCATGCCCATCTCGCTGCCGTGCATGTCCCAGCTGGACGCCGGCGGCCCCGCTCACCGGTTGCCCCGGAGGAGCGCCGGTCCAGCCGTTGACCGTGACGAAGCCAACGCCAGCCTCGACCAGCGCAGCGCCAGGAGCAGGTTCTGCCCGAGTGGATGCATCCCATAACGATCGCGCACCGACTGCGGCTCGCGGTGCATCTCGAAGACCTGCCGCGCGCTGGACCCGCTGGCCAGTTCGAGCGCCCGGCCATGCAGGTCGTCCCATTCGCTGACACCTTTACCTCCTGCGGGCGCCTTCAGCCCGGCCAGCAGGTTGCGCCGGCGGTCGAGACGGTCGGGCTCGGAGCCCGGGCGCAGGATATCGGGCGCCTGGAACTCGGCCATGGCGGGATGGTTGTTGGCCGCGCCGACGAACAGCGGCGCATGCTGCGCGCCCAGGTGCCCGCCTGTGCCAATGTTCGGCGCGCAGAATACCGGGTCGCCAACGCAGCGGATGAGCCAGAAGTAGTTGGCCACCTTCCGCTCGGCCGCACGCACGCGCGACACGATCGACCCCAGGTATGGCGCATCCGAGGGGGCCATGGTCTGCCCACTCAACAGGTGATGCATGGCATCGAAATGGTTGCTGATGTTGCCGACGTGCGTCATTGAGCGGATGAGCGTGAAATGCTGCGTCAGCGCTGAGAGCTTCGGGTGCAGTTCGCTGATCCGCATGCCCGGCACCTTCGAGGCGATCGGCTTGTACGGGCCGCGAATGTCCTCCGGCGCATCGGGCTTCAGATCCCAGGTGTCGATATGGCTGGGCCCGCCGCAAAGTAGGACGAAGATGCACGACCGTGGAGCAGCCGCGCCGGTCAGACCCTTGCTGCCATTCACGCTGGCGGCCACCGTGCCGGGCATCCCCAGCGCCAGCGCCCCCACCCCACCGGAAAGCAGCATCTGCCGCCGGGTCATCGCCCGGGAGGCAGGCCCTCGAGCATCGCGTGAAGCAGTCATCGGTTCGATCTCTCAACCAATCCTGGGGAAGAAGATAGTGCGAGCATACTCGGTGCGACTGGAGACCGTCCAAGGAAAAATGATTCTCCTGGGTGGGCTACCTCATCGTGGTGTCGCTACCAGAAGGCCTCCTACCGCTTCTTCCAGCCGTAAGCCGCCTGCGAGTTTTGGAGCAACACCCGGGTGGCGGCCTTCTCTCCCTTCGTGCGAACATAGTCCTGGACGATGCCCACCACTGTGGCGAACGGGCCGCCGTTGTCCGACACCGGCCAGTTGCTGCCGAACAGCAGGCGGTCCTCGCCGAAGCAGGCCCACAGGTGGTCGAGCACCGGGCGATAATACTCGACATCGCGCGGTGCCGGCTTGCGCGCGGTCTGCTCGACCAGGGCCGAGACCTTGCAGAACACCTGGGGATGACTCGCCGCTGCCTTCATGCCTTCGCGCCAGGGGCGCGGCGGCTCACCGCCATCGATGCGCAGATTCGCCCCATGATTGATGACGATGCGCAACTTCGGCAGCCGATTCGCCAGGCGCGCCACCTCCGCAGGCATCGATGGGCCGCCGTTCACATCTAATGTACGGTCATGATCGATGAGCAACTTGCAGCGTTCGATCAGGTTCCCTTCCAGCCCCTTAGTCAGTTCGTCCTGGCCGATGCGCAGACCGCGAAACAGCGGATTCCGCGCGAAGCGGCGAAACTGTTTGGCGAAGTCGTCTGCCTGCGTGTCGAGGCGGCCGACGATGCCGAGCAGGAACGGTTCCTTCGCCGCCAGGTCGAGCAGCCACTGATTGTCCTCGACCCAGGGACTGGCCTCGACGACGATGGTGCCCACCACGCCGAACGGCCGGGCCAGGCGTTTGTACTCTTCCGGCAGCACCCGGCGATAGAGCCGTTTGTCGCCCTTGCCGGGCCAGGGCACCCCCTCGGGTCGGGTTGGATCGTAGAAGTGGGTGTGCGTGTCCACGATCTCCGGCGTCGGCTTCTCCGCCGTCGCCAGGCCCGTCGCCAGGCCCGCCGCCAGCACTCCCGTGGCGCTACTTACCAGGAACTGCCGCCGTTGCATGATCCGCCTCCCTCGCCAGGGCATCGCCTGCGCCGAGTTAGCCCAGCCGCGCCTGCGGACAGTTTATGATCCGGTGCCCCCAGAGTGTCGGCCCGGCGCTTGCGATTTCTACCCGGGTGGAGTAGGATCGCAAAGAATGGGTCTCTCCTGCCCCGTGGTCCCGCCTCGTGCTCTGCTGGCCGCCCGAATCTGGGTATCTTTTATGCTTCGTCCCTCCTGCCTCGTGCTGGTCGCGTGGTTCGTCAGTGCCTCTGGGGCCACGGCTGCCGGGCCGACCGCCGAACAACTCGCCTTCTTTGAACGTGACATTCGCCCGCTTCTGGTGGCGCAGTGTCAGAAGTGTCATGGCACCACCAAACAGCAGGCCAGCCTGCGCGTCGATTCGCGCGAAGCCCTACTGCGCGGTGGCGACAGCGGACCAGCCCTTGTGCCAGGGCAACCGAACCAGGGGACCTTGCTCGCCGCCGTCAAGCATGTGGGCGACACCCGGATGCCCCCACGGGGGAAGCTCACCGACGCCCAGATCGCAGCATTGACGCGCTGGGTCGCTGACGGGGCCCCCTGGCCGAAGGATGCGACGGTGACGAAGCCCGCCATCGCCCCCGAGAAGCACTGGGCCTTCCAGCCGATTCGACGGCCAGCGGTCCCTGCAGTCCAGAACGCTACCTGGGCCCGCACAGCGATCGATCACTTCATCCTGGCCCGGCTGGAACAGCGTGGGCTGAAACCCGTGGAGCAGGCTGACCGCCGGACGCTGATCCGCCGGCTGACCTTCGACCTGACCGGGCTGCCTCCCACACCGGAAGCGATTCAGGAGTTCCTCGCCGACGGATCGCCCCAGGCTTACGAAAAGCTCGTCGATCGCCTGCTGGCCTCGCCAGCCTATGGCGAGCGCTGGGGACGTCACTGGCTCGATGTCGCCCGCTACGCCGACACCGCCGGTGATGGTGCCGATTATCCCGTCCGCGAGGCCGCCCGCTATCGCAACTGGGTCATCCGCGCCTTCAACGCCAGTCAGCCATTTGATGAATTCATCCGCGAGCAGATCGCCGGCGATGTGCTGGCGCGGCAGGGGCCGCCTGAGCATTTCGCCGATCGCGTAACGGCCACCGGCTTCCTCGCCATCGGCAAGCGCTATGGCTACAACCCCTCGACCGATTTCCAGCACGAGGACTTCGCCGACGCCATCGACTCGGTGGGACGCTCGTTGCTCGGTCTGTCCGTCGGCTGCGCCCGCTGTCATGATCACAAGTACGACCCGATCTCCATGGCCGACTATTACGGCCTCTACGGCATCCTGCAAAGCTCCGCGTGGTCGTTCCCCGGCGGCGAGGAGCACAAAAAGCCGGCCCGGCTGATTCCGCTGGTGCCCCAGGAAGTCGCTAACCGGCTCGACCACGAGAAAAGCACCCAGGTGGCTCGCCTGGAAAGCGCCCTCCGACGTCTCCGCCTGGAGAAGGACACCCTGGAGGGCAAGAGCTTCGCCGGCGGGGTTGATCTGGGGTTCGAGGGGCAGACGCTGGGCAAACCGCCCGCGGGCGTCTGGCTTGCCATGGGACCCAACCAGGTGCTGGCCGAGGCGCAAAGTCCCTACCAGCACATCTACCCCAGGGGCACGCGCGGTGTGCGGATGGGTACGGGGCTGCCGACCGACGGCATTCGCTACGTCTTTCCGCAGGGATTGCGCGCGACTCCGGGCCAGCAGATGTACTTCACCATCGACTTCCGCACCTTACCTGCGCAGCCAGGCTCGCCGCAGCCACCGGGGGCCTATCGCTTCTATGTCGGTCGAGGGGTGATCGAGTCGCTGGCGCTTGGATGTCAGCGTCTCGGCCCGTGGTGCCCTGCGTAACGGGGCGAAGTGGGAAGTGGTGCGCACGGTGGAGCCGGATACCTGGTACACCTTGCAGGTGACCATCGATCCCGCCCGCAAAACCTACTCGGGTGTGGTCGGCAAGCCCGGCGGCGACCTGACGGCCTTCAAGGACCGAGGTGTCGGCGAGAAGTGGGACGGCATCATCAACACCTTCATCTGCGATGGTATCGGTCACGTTGCTGGCCCCGCGCGCGGCGCGGCTCGACAATATCGGCCTGCAGGAGACGCCTTTCCCCCACCCGGCAGCCCAGCTTCCGGCCAAACCGGCGAACCTAAAGGAACTGCTGGCCCGGCTCGATGCGGGCATCCAGGAGAAAAGTCTGGCCCATCAGCGCTGATTCTGCAAACCTCCTACGAACGGCCTACGGCGTCACGGCGAGGCCAGCCGTAAATGCTCGCATCCACAAACAGGGCGAACCCGACAAGCCTGGTCCCGAGGTGCCACGGGGATTCCTCGCCGTGCTGGGCGGCGACAAGGTGGATGGTAAAACCACCGGCAGCGGCCGGCTCGAGTTGGCCACCTGGATCACCCGCCCCACCAACCCACTGACCGCCCGGGTGTTCGTCAATCGCGTCTGGCAGTGGCACCTCGGTCGTGGCCTGGTGCCCACCCCCAGCGACTTCGGCACGCGCGGCGATCCGCCCAGCCATCCCGAATTGCTCGACTATCTGGCTGCTCAGTTCATCGAATCGGGCTGGTCGATCAAGGCGCTCCATCGGCTCATCGTGCGCTCGCGGGTCTATCAGCTGGCCAGTTCCACCGACACCGCCTGCCTCCAGGTCGATCCGGAGAACCGGCTCCTGTGGCGCTACGAGCGTCGTCCACTCGATGCGGAATCGATCCGCGATGCCATGCTGGCCGTTTCGGGGCAGCTCGAGCGATCGATACCGACACAGCATCCGTTTCCGCCGGTGGAGAGCTGGGGCTACACCATCCACAACCCCTTCCACGCGGTCTACGACTCGACCCATCGCAGTGCCTACCTGATGATCCAGCGGAACCGCCGCCATCCGTTCCTGGCCCTGTTCGACGCGGCCGATCCGAACCAGAGTGTGGCCATGCGGTTGCCCACCATCACGCCGACGCAGGCGCTCTATCTCATGAACGCCCCGTTCGTGCATCAGCAGGGGCAGGCTCTGGCTCGTCGGTTGATGACGACCCCGGGTGGCGACGAGGCCCGGCTGCGCTTCGCCTTCGAGCTAACCCAGGGCCGCGAACCGGCCGAGGCCGAGTTACGCGAGACGCTTGCATTCCTGACGGGCTACCGCGAAAAGCTGGCGGCAGCAGGAACCTCGGGGGAGCCGCAGCAGGTGGCCGCGTGGTCTGCCGTGGGCCGCGTCCTCATGACCAGTAACGCCTTCCTCTACGTCGATTGAACCGGAGGTCCTGACCATGCACCTGCAAACACGCCGCGACTGGTTGCATCGGGCCTCGGGTGGAATGGGAGCCCTGGCCCTGGCCGGGATCTGGGCCGAGGCGCAGGCCAACCCGACCGATCCGCTCGCGCCGCGACCCGGGCATTTTCCTGCCCGGGCGGACCGGGTCATCTTCCTCTATTCGACCGGCGGGGTGTCGCACGTCGATACCTTCGATTACAAGCCGCGCCTGGTGGCCGACCACGGCAAGTCGATCACTGCCTCGCGCTGGCTGAACAAGCCTGGCCAGTTTCAGCGGTTTCTCATCAAGCCGCGCTATCCCTTCAAGCAGCACGGCAAGAACGGCATCTGGGTAAGCAGCCTGTTCCCACATCTGGCCGGGGTGATCGATCAGGTGTGCCTGCTCAAGGCCATGCACTGCGATAGCGACGGGCACGACAAGGCCACCCTGGCGGCTCACACTGGGTCGGCCCAGTTTGCACGTCCGAGCATGGGAGCCTGGGTTAGCTACGGCCTGGGGACGCCGAACCGCAACCTGCCGTCGTTCATGGTGCTGGCCCCGGCCGCCCCATACGCCGGTGCCCAAACCTGGGGCAGCGACTTCCTGCCCGCGTGCCATCAGGGCACGCAGGTGATCCCAGGCAAGGAGCCCCTGCCGAACCTGCGCCCGCAGGCGCCATTACCCGAACTCCAGCAGCGCGAGTTGGAACTGCTCGGCAAGCTGAATCGTCTGCACAAAGAACGCCGGGCCGCCGATCTGGCCCTCGATGCACGCATCCGCTCCTTCGAGACGGCGTTCGGTATGCAGCGCGAGGCACCCGAGGCGTTCGATCTATCGAAGGAAACCGACGAAACTCTGAAGCTCTACGGCCTGCAGCGCGGCACCACCTCCGGGTTCGGTTGGCAATGCCTGGTGGCTCGTCGCCTCGCCGAACGCGGCGTGCGGTTTCTTGAGCTAATCGATGTGGGCTCGAGCAATAACTGGGACTCGCACGGCAACATGGCCGACCACGAACGGCTAGCCCGGGCCATCGATCAACCCATCGCCGGGCTTCTGACTGACCTCAAACGGCGCGGCATGCTGGACCGTACCCTGGTGGTGTGGACCACCGAGTTTGGCCGCACTCCGTTCAACCAGCAGGCCAACCATCCCGGCCGCGAGCATCACAACCTGGTATTCACCTCGTGGCTGGCAGGCGGGGGCGTGAAGGGGGGCTATGTCCATGGTCAGTCGGATGAGCATGGCATCCTCCCCGCCGAGGGCGCTGTCCACACCCACGATCTACACGCCACCATCCTGCACCTGCTCGGCATCGATCATGAGCGACTCACTTACCGTCACGCCGGCCGCGATTTCCGCCTGACCGACATCGCCGGCAATGTGGTGAAGCCGATCCTGGCGTGAGCGGAAATGCCGCTGCTATCTGGCCCATCGAGTGAGTACATGCTTGACCGGCGCCGTGCGCGACTCTACTCTGGGGCTACTTCAGGCATGCCGGCCAGCAGCACCGTGGTGGGGGAGTAGCACCCATGCTCGAGATTCGCGGCGAGGTGAGCCGACGCGGCTTTATGACCCTGGGCGGGCTGGGACTTGCTGGGCTAACTGCTGGTCGATTGGCCCAGGCCCGGGCGGGCTCGCCTTCCACCAACACCGCGGTGATCCTGTTCTGGATGGCAGGTGGGCCCTCGCATCTCGACACCTACGACATGAAACCGGCCGCGCCTGCCGAGATTCGTGGCCCGTTCCGGGCGGTGCAGACGCGTCTGCCGGGGTTGCGGGTCAACGAATTGATGCCGGGCCACGCGCGTATTGCCCCGCGATTGTCTCTTGTGCGCTCCCTGCACCATTCCCTCCCGGTGCATGATGACGCCTCGCACTGGGTGCAGACCGGCTATCCCCTGGTGAATGCTCGGCAGCGTGGCCAGGTCAACCCGAGCCAGGGAAGCGTCATTGCTCGGTTGCGGGGGCCGAATCAGAAGGGGATGCCACCATACGTCTGCATCCCCGAGGCCTACAGCTCACCTCGCGGCTTCTATCAACGCTCCGCATATCTGGGTAGTCGACATGATCCTCTCAACGCTGGCGGGGATCCCAGCCTTGGGAACTATCGAACGCCAGACTTCTCCCTCTCTGCGGATGTGACCCTGCCGCGCCTGGAATCGCGCCGGGAACTAATTCGCCAGATCGACGGGGCCATGCGCAACCTGGAATCTCGGGCAGACATGCATTCGCTGGGGGAGATGCAGCAGGAAGCTTTCACCTTGCTGGCTGGCAAGAAGATCCGCGAGGCGTTCGATGTTTCCCGCGAACCTCTGGCGCTGCGAGAACGCTACGGCAGGCACGCCTACGGTCAATCCGCGTTGCTGGCTCGCCGCATGGTGGAGGCTGGGGTCACCTTTGTCACCATCAATCTGTACGAGGCCGATGTCGATTGGTGGGATGATCATACGCACATCGAAAAGAACCTGCGTCAGCGGTTGCCAAGGTTCGATCAGGCCCTGGCCACGCTGATCGACGATCTCGCCGACCGAGGCCTGGCCAACCGCGTCCTCGTGGCAGCCTTTGGCGAGTTCGGCCGAACTCCACGTATCAACACCGCAGGAGCTGGTCGGGACCATTGGCCGCGCGCAATGACTGCCCTATTGTCCGGTGGCGGCATTCAAGGGGGCCGGATCATTGGAGGCACCACCTCTGACGGAGGTGAACCGCGCGATCGCCCACTGGTCCCAGGCAATCTGCTGGCATCGATCTATCGTGTGGTCGGCATCGATCCGGAAACTACCTTCCTCGATCGCCAGAACCGTCCTGTCCGCCTCGTCGAAGCTGGACGCCCGATTGACGAGTTGTTCTGACAGGAATTCACCGGGCAGCGGCAAAGAGGCATCTGCGCCGGTAAGACTCATCAGGATGCTAACCTTGCTGGGCCGGTGTGATCTTCGTTCGGGTCCTGCAGGATCTACTTTTTGCTTGCCAGGGACAGCAGCCTTGCCCTATCCTACTTATCTTCACTGCGCCGACAGGTAGAGTGAATCCAGATCCCCCTAACGGAACCAGGGGAAGGTTGAAGGATGTAACCAGAAACTGCCCTGCCTCATCGTTCTGAGGTGGGAGCAAGGCAGGGTGCGCAGCCGCAGGAGGCGAGGCAGCGCCCCGAGGTGACCTGTCTGGAAAGCGGCCGAGTTGTCGTTGCTACTGAAGCAGGGTATGGATTGGCCCAGGCTTCCTGGCCAGGACATGGCGGTCGCCGAGCGTTTCTCCAGGCTCAATTTTGAAGAAGAGGCAGCTTTATGTCCATGGCCAGCTGGGTTACCAAGGTGCTGCGTCGTTTCCGGCAAAGCAGCAAGGGGCGGAACCGATGCGTACCGCGTCTGTTTCCCCTGGAAGATCGCTGTGTGCCGACGTTTACGCCGACGCTGGTGGCCAACCCGGCAACCACTCGCCTCGATGAGGTGGTGGCCACCCCAGCCAACCTGCCAGTCAAGCTGGTCACCATCCAGAACAATAGCAACGATGTGGTCTTCCCGATTATTTTCGATGCCAATAGTACTCAGGATCTGACTGCCGGCACTGTGGTTCGCATCTCACTTACCAGCGGCGGGTCGGGTTACTCCTTTAGCAATCCACCCACAGTGACGATCACGGGAGCGGATGGCCAGGGATCCGGTGCCACGGCCAAGGCTGTCGTCAACGGGCAGGGGCAGGTCTATGCCATCGATCTGCTCACCCCCGGATCAGGCTACACCCCGGGTGTAAACGCGATTGTCACCTTTGGTGGTCCAGGCTCTGGTGCAGCTGCCATCGCTCATGTCAGCACCATGCAAAACACCGGGGCGCCATTTACGAGTCTGTACGATCCTCTCGATCCGTACAACCAGGGATTTCGAGGGTACATCGGCGAATACAACCCGGTGACAGACGCAGTGGAGCTTGGTCTGAAGCCTGGTCACCAGGTGACGGTTCAGATGCCACTGGTCTTCTGGGACGGTGGCCGACTGTTCTTCGCCTCCAATGGATCACAGCCACTGCAGAGCGCAACGGATCCGGGCAACCCCCTGCAAAACACCCCGACGTGGAATTTTGTTTCGACCGCCAGTTCGTTTATCGTGACCTCTCCGACTGGTGGCAGCCCGGCGGATTACAGCGCTAATTTTGCCGACCCTGCCAGTGGCTATGCCAATCCCAACGGCAGGGTGATGTGGTACCACGACGTCACGGCGCACGATTTTGGAACCGATGGGCCAGGGCAGCTGACCGAATGGACCATTCGCGATCCGCTGCAGGCGAACTGGGCCCCGAACATGGCGAGTTCGCAGATTCAAACCATCTTCAATTACGATGTCTCGTATGTCGATAATCTCTCGCTCCCCGTGGCGATGACCATCACCAAGGTGCCAACCCAGGTTCCTCCCGATTACAACGGGCCGGTCATTCCTCCGGCCACCTACGCTGTCCTGGGCACGGACCTCTCCCTGGCCCAGATGCAGCAGGCGATGGCCAGCTTTATCTTGACCACAGGCGACCCTACTCGGCCCAACCCCGATCTCGGTGATTACTTTGGCGGCCGGGGCTATGACCAGTTTTATCTCCCAGGTGGACCCAACGGAATCGACTTTGACAAGTTGCCAGCTGGCTACAACCTGTTTGCTGTCGCGCCCAACAACGATACGCAATCTCAGCTCGATATCTCGAAGTATCAGCTGGTCAGCGGTGGCAATCGAGCCCAGATCGACACACGTTCAACGGGAATCGCCACGAAAGATTCTAACCTGCTGACCGACGTGGACCCCGCCGTTGCCGCGATTCTGGCCCCCGGCATGCTCTACAAGATTGTCAACTGGCCCATCAGTGGAGGCACCCAGCCAATCTTCCCACAAGGTACTTACATCACCTCTGTGGAAGGGACCACGGTCCACCTCAGCCACGCGGCGCTCCAGGATGGCCCGGACCAATCCCCTGGCAACCAGCTGGCCTATACCTTTGCCGGGTCGCAGTTCATTTCGACCACAGGCAGCACGAACGGCACTACAGCGGTTATCTCCAATATCGATCCTCTGGTGGGAATTCTTCTTCGCCCAGGCATGCTAGTCACGGGACCGGGTATCTCCACATACTCCACGATCAAGAGTATCTCGGACGACTTCAAATCCGTTGTGCTCGATGGCGGCATTCCAGCCGCAGCCACCGGTTCCGAGGGGGCACCCTATCGCTTCACTGGCGCTCCCTCCTCCTACGTGGTTTCTACTCTGATCAACAACTGGTATTCCTGGGCCGATTACTATGTGGATCATGTCAACGCCCAGGAGTTCTCCACCGTCAACGGCAAGACTTTCGGCAATGGCGACCCCACATCACCCCAGTCCATCTGGCTGGAAATCACTGATCCCGGAGTGATTGATCAGCTGAAAGTGGGAATGGTCGTGACGGGCACGGGCATTACTCCCAACCCCAATCCTCGCTCACCGAACACCACCATTGCCGCCATTGACCTGGCCAACTCGCGCGTGATTCTCAGTAATCCGGTTCTGGTCACAGGCAGTGGCACCTATTCGTTTGGCAAGCCTCAACTCATCCCACGTTCGCCCGACGCCAAGCCATACAAGATCACCTTCGACCCCGGGTATCAGCCTCAACCTGGGCAGGATCCCCTCCGATTCGCCCAGTCGGTCTACGACGTGATGCAGGGATTCAGCCACCTCGACGAACCCACCTACCTGAGTCAGTCTGCACTGCTATTGCAATACTGCATCGGATGCAACATCGGCACCTTCGCCCTTCAACCCGGCCAGTCACTGCCTGTGGAACGCGTTAATCAGTTGCGCGATCAACTGAAGTCGATTCTGCGAGGTGTTTCCGACTTCGCGGAGTTTCAGGAGTTCAATCCCACGACAGGGGCGCACCAGTGGTATCCGGACCCAGCTGCGGGTAATCCACTCATCAAGATCGACCGCGGCGACGGGCCGGCGCCGGTTACCTTCGGAGTCTACAATCTGAACCCGTATGTGTGGTTCATCCACGTCAAGCTCGGGATGTCGGGTTACGGGTTCTCCGTGGATGACGACACGGCCAACGCTCAGGACGCGGCCAGCTACCTGCAAGTAGCCTTTGGTGGAACCGCGGCGACCGCTCCGGGATCTGCCAGCCATCAGAAGCTCGACAACCTGGAGTTGTACACCTTCGGAGCTCCTTTTGGGACGCTTCAGGACGAAGGATACATCGACACCACTTCCGGCGTGGCTCGTGGGTACGACCTGACGAAATACACCATCATCAATGGCCTCAGTTTGGCCACCGTGGGCAAACTGAAAGCCTACGATGCCAAGAGTGGCCAGGGCGCTCTGGTCACGGGCACCGGGATGACTCCAGGAAGTTCGCGGGTGTATCTCGTTGGGCCCGCCAATCCGGATCCGAATACTCCCACTGGCGCCAATGCTAGCTATGTGGTTCTCCTGCAGCCCAGCCCAGCCCAGGACGGTCCGCGCGGCACCTACACATTTTCGGGGTTCAACACCATTACCCCCACGGGGACCCAGCTGTCCAGCCCCGTCCCGGCCATCACGGCTCTGACGGGTAGCAGCGGGGCGGTGGGCACCAAGGTGAAGCTGACGGGGGCGGCGTTCACGCGGGCCCTGGGGGTGACCTTCAATGGCTTCCCGGCAGCATCCTTCACGGTCGATTCGGATTCTTCCATTACCGTGGTGGTGCCCGAGGGAGCGACCAGCGGCAAGATTGGCGTCCGCGGCCCGGCCGGCACTGGTTATAGCGCTGGTGATTTCACCGTGGTGACGAACTCTCGCCCCGTGGCGCGGGCTGGTGCTAACCGCATGGTTGGCGAAGGAAGGGCGGTAGGTTTCGATGGAAGCGCCTCCACCGATGCCGATGGCGATCCATTGACCTACACCTGGGACTTCGGCGACGGCAAGCAGGGCGCGGGCCCCACTCCCTCGCACGTGTATGCCGACAACGGCACGTACACGGTCACTCTGACGGTCAGTGATGGCAACTCCTGGGCAGTTGTGGCCCAGGATACGCTGGTGGTCCAGGTGATCAACGAACGGCCGCAGATCACCAGTCTCACGCACACCATCCACGGGTTCGGTGGTGCCTTCTCCGTGCCTACCGTGAGCCTGGCCGCCGCGTTCACGGATCTCGGCTCGCTCGACAATCATTCCGCGGTGGTTCAATGGGGCGATGGAACGACCTCGGCGGGAAGCATCACCAGCGCACCCGCCGGGCTGGGAGGCCTCACCGGACGCATCACCGCGAATCACGTCTACACTCGGCCCGGTGTCTTCACCGTCACGGTGACGCTGCGCGATAACAATCAGGGCACCGTGACCAGGCAGAACCAGGTCACCCTGGTCTGGGTCGGAGTGGCCAACGGCGTGCTGACCATCCTGGGCACCGGGCGTGGCGATGCCATTCGACTTGCGCCCGGCGTGGGAGGCGGGAATCAACTCACCCTCCTGGCCAATGGCGTGACTCATCAGTTTGGATCGACCCTGGCTTCCGGCGCCTGGCCCATCAACCGGGTAGTCTTCCATGGACAAGCCGGAGCCGATGACTTTGTGAATAACACTTCACTTCCCTCCATGCTCGATGGAGGCGCCGGTAACGATCGTCTGATCGGCGGCGCGGGAGCCGATGTCCTCCTGGGATCCCTGGGGAACGATTTTCTCAATGGGCGCGGTGGCGTCGATCGGCTCGAAGGAGGGGCCGGTGATGATTACCTGGATGGTGGCCGCGATGGAGTGATCGATCGCCTGCTTGGAGGGCCCGGCCGAGACATCTTCCGCAGCTTCTCGCTCAATCCCCTGGGACTTCGACGCCTGAACTCTGTTCTGGTGCAACGTCCCACCATCGAGATTCTGGACTTCGTCCCCGAAGAAGACCGCTGGGTGCAGTGACGCCCGCGCCGCCCTGGCTGGGATCCGGGCACTTCGAGCCTCTGTGATGTCCACCACTGGCTCTGACGGCAGTAGCCCGTCTCTGCTGAACGATGACTGTTTCTTCGGTCGGGAAGGTATATCCTACTTCTGGTTCTTCCTGAACATCTCGGGTCGAAGCAGCAGGCGCTAACCCGCTCTGCTGTCCCCCGGGTCCGGCGAATCGGATGCAGACCGACGTGGGTCCAGGGAGAGGCTTCAACCAGGAGGCTTGCATGGCGGCGTTTTCGCAGAAGGATCGTCCCCTGGCTCTGACGACTCCCCTGGGAGAAGACACGCTCCTACTGATCGGGCTGCAGGGACGGGAAGGGCTGTCGCAACTGTTCTCCTTCCAGCTCGACACCCTGGGGCCCGAGACGCCCATCGCGTTCGACAAGCTATTGCAGCAGCCAGTCTCGGTGCGTCTGGAGATACCCGGCAGCGGTCAGCGAACGCTACACGGCATCATCAGCCGCATCACCCAGCAGCGCCGGGTGCAGTCCAGCCGCCAGGGCATCCATCTAATCCGCTACCGCCTGGAGATGGTGCCAACCGCCTGGCTGCTCACCCGGCGGTTTCAAACACGCATGTTTCAGTATCTCTCGGTCCCGGACATCCTGAAGCAAGTGCTGGAAACCGAGTGGGCGCTGGAGGTGGACTATCGCATTCAGCAGCGCTTCGACCCGCGTGTGCGCTGCGTGCAGTATCGCGAAACCGACTTCGACTTCATTAGCCGGCTGATGGAGGAAGAAGGAATCCATTACTTCTTCGAGCATCGCAAGGAGGGGGCCCGGGTCGTGTTGAGCGATGCGGGGGCGGCTCCCACCACGCTGGCAACGCAGCATCGCCTGGAATATGACGACATCGAGGGTGGCGAGCGGAACCAGTCGCGCATCTTCTCGTGGGAGAAAACCCAGCAGGTGCGCGCCAGTGAATACACCGTGTGGGACCACTGCTTCGAGCTGCCCGGGCGCAATCTCCAGGCGCGGGCCCACATCCAGAACATGGTGGAATCAGGCAAGGCGCGTCATCAGCTCGACCTGGCCTACCGGGTCAAGGACCGCCAGCTGCTGGAGATCTACGATTTCCCCGGCAACTACGCTCATCGCTTCGACGGCATCGATCAGGGAGGAGCCGTCCAGAGCCAGGAAGTCGAGAAGATCTTCAGCGATAACATTCGGACGGCCCGGCTGCGCATGGCTCAGGAGGCAGCCCAGTCGCTGCAGATCGAGGGTGGCAGCAACGTGGGTCACCTGGCGCCCGGCTACCAGTTCGACCTGACCAACCATTTCGATGCCGAAGGCGCCTACCTAGTGACGCAGGTCACGCATCAGTGCCGGATGGAAGGAACCTATCTCACCTCCTCCTCAGAAGGGTTCACTTACGAGAACCAGTTCAGCTGCCTGCCGGTGCAGCTCCCCTTCAAGCCGCCGCGCGTGACTCCGCGGCCCACAGTGCTGGGCACGCAAACCGCCACCGTGGTGGGCCCCAGCGGTTCGGTGATCCACTGTGACAAGTATGGCCGGGTCAAGGTCCGGTTCCACTGGGACCGACGCGGGGCCGTCTCCGCGTCCACGGCCGAACCCGCCGAGCACGACGCCTCCTGCTGGATTCGCGTCAGCCAGACCTGGGCCGGCAAGGGGTTCGGATCGATCCACATCCCGCGCGTGGGGCAGGAAGTGATCGTCGATTTCCTCGATGGCGACCCCGATAAGCCGATCATCGTCGGCACGGTGTACAACGCCGAGCAGATGCCGCCCTACGCCCTGCCGGATCATCGCAGCCATTACGGCATGAAGTCGCAAAGCGTGGGAGGCAACTCCGACGAGTTCAGCCATCTGACGTTCGAGGAGTACAAGGGCGGCGAACATGTCCACATGCATTCGCAGAAGGACATGACCCATAGCGCCGAGAACCACCTGATTCAAAACGTAGGTAACGAACACCACGTTCATGTGGGAACCCAGGCGCTCCGCCAGGTCGGTTCCCTCCCGGGCGTTCATCACTCCTACTGGATCGGCAAGGATAACGCAGTGGGGGGCCTCCCTGGCGGCTCCGGCAGTGGGGGCGGCGCCCAAGATCCACCCCCCGACCCAGCTACGCAAAGCCCTTACTACAGCATCGCCCCTTCCGATCTATTCACAGGCTGGGCGCGCAATCAGGATGTGACCTACGGCTGGCACACCGGCAACACCTGCGGGCTTTACACCACCCTCAAGTTGGGCGTGAACCTCAGCACCACCATCAACCCTTACGTGCTCGATGAATACTTCTCCTCAGCAACGTCCGTCGCGGGTTCTATTTTTCAGGGCCTTTTCATGATTCCCGGCCTGTTAATGCGAAATGCCATGGGGGCAGGCACTGTGGTCATCGGTGTGAACAACACGATTCACTATGGCCGCAAGATCGATGTCCACTACGGAAACTTCTTCGGAGCCCGCAAGAAACGATCGGGAGCCATGCTGGCTGGCTCAATGGTGTTCGGCACCCTCTTTTCGGGGTTAACGCTGCTTCAGGCTTTCCAGCCCAGCAAAACCATGAGCCCGGAGTTTATCATTCCCGAGGCGGTATTAACCCCGTTCTTGTTCCACGTTTGGGCTGCGTTCGAGGGGGACGCTTCACTGGCCACTTATCTGCGAGTCAAGGCCGATCAGGTTGCGGCTTCCTTGTTTGAACCTTCCTCCACGGCACAGGTGCTCGAAGACGAGGCCAACGAGCAGCAGGTACAGGACACGTCGAAGGAGATTATTCAAAGCAATGATGGCCCGGCGCTGGAGACGTCCGATCAGACCTACTCCTCGGATACCAGCTGCAACATGGTGGCACCGCTAATCACGCTGACGAGCGCAGTGGTCAACCTGGAATCACCACCCACGACTACTGGCATCGTCATTCAGGCGCTGGGCACCGACGGGATGAACGGCACCGTCGCCATTAGCGGCACCGGAGCGGCCAGCCTCACGGGCGGCGCCCAGGCCTACGTACAGTGCGTCACTGAAGAGGAGGTCACTGGCAAGGTGACCATCGACTGCGGTGCTGCCGGCACCATCTGCCTGCAATCCGGCCTGACGCAGGAGCCTAACAGTCTGACCCTGAACCCTGAGGGGGTCTCGATTCAGTCGCTGGAGAAAATTTCGGCCAGCGTCGAGGAAAACTCCATCACCATCGACCCGGCCACCATCTCACTGTCCTCCGGCCCCAGTTCGATCACCATCACCCCCGAGGGGATCACCATCAGCTGTGGTCCGTGCAGCGTCGCCATCACGCCCGAGGGTATCACCGTGAGCGGCCCCACCGTTGCAGTCTCCGGTGATGCCGAGGTGGGACTCAGCGCCCCCATGATCACGGTCGGCCCCTGATCCTTTCCTGCACCTACCGAAGGAGAAGACCACGTGCCCTCGGCATCCTCCCACGACCGCCCAATGCGCCCCGCGACTGAACTGACCCGGCAACTCCCGCTGAGCATCGCCGGCCGTCGTTTGCTGACCCCTGCCCTCTCGCCGGCCCAGTATCTCAAGGCGCTGGTTGATCAGGGCGAGTATGTGGATGCCCTTCGCCTGATGGCCGTTGCTCTGTTACCACGCGAATCGGTGTGGTGGGCCTGCCTGTGTACCCGGCACACTCTAGGAGTACGCCAGCCTGCAAGCCCCGAGGAAGAGCAGGCCCTTCATGCCGCCGTGGCCTGGATACTTCAGCCTGACGCAACCAACCGCGACGCCGCAGGCCAGGCCGGCGCAGCGGCTGGCTCGAAAACCGCGGCCGGCTGCGCTGCCCTGGCTGCTTCGCATGGCGGCACGGCCGAGGGCACGGTCGACCCCGTTCCCCCAGTGCCGCGCATGGTTTCCAAGCTGGTCTCCGCGGCCGTACTCCTCGCAGCCGTCGCCGGCAAACCCGAAGATCTGGATCTCAATTATCGTCAGTTTATCGCCCTGGGTATTGACGTGGACAACCACCAGTGAGCCAGGAGCCACGAGCAGCGATGCGGGAGCGGGCAGTACTGCCCTACGAGCAGCAGCGCGATCGCTGGTCCTGCGGTGCCGCCTCGCTCTGCATGGTCTACAGGTCGCTGGGCCTGCCCGCCATCCAGGAGGAGGTCCACCAGCGTATGCGTCTGGACCCTCTCCAGCTCCTGCCTCGTGGTCGAACACTTGTGGAGCTGACTCGCGACCCCCTGACCATGGGATTGGCGGTCATCCCGCTTCGCGCCGCGCACCCATGGGCCGCGCTACAGACCAGTTGCCGCTCCTCCTTACAAATAGTGCTTCGGCACCGCATGCGGATCGAGCATGCAGGAGGGCACTTCTCGGTGTTACGCGACATGGAACCCGACGCAGTGATTCTGCACGATCCCACCGAAGGTCCAGATTTCCGGGTCGCGCGGGAACGGTTCCTGGCCCTGTGGGAAGGAGTCCTATCTGGATACGAATCGACCGCAAACACGCTGGTCGCCATCGGTCCCCCGGATCGTGACAACCTTCTACCCTGCCCCTGCCCTCATTGTGCTCGAATGGTGATGCTGGGCTCCTTTATTGAGTTGTTGCGCGTGCCGGTGTGGCAGGAAATTCTCTGTCCCTGGTGTGGTCATTGTCTGATGAACCTGAGCGGAGGGAGTGGCAATGCCGTCCCCACAGCAAATTGACGAATTGATGAAGGTGTCGAAGTCCTATCTGACAGGACTGGCGGCCCGGATCGAAGCTCTTCCGGCGGACGATCCGAACGTAGCGACGCTCAAGCGCATCCACGAGCAGTTGACCACGCTCTTTGGAAAGATCCCCGACGCGGTGAAGGAACACAAAGAGCAGGTCAAGAAGACCGTGGAGGACGCGACGGCGAGCATCAATGCCAACCGCGCCAAACTGGCGGAGATCATCAAGAACCGCCCGCAGCCAAAACCGCGTGTACAACGGCCGAAGGTGGTGGTCGATCCCTTGCTCGAGGAGAAGCTGCAGCTGGCTCTGCATTCGCGATTCGGGAATCGAACTCCCCACACCAGGTGAGACGGACACACGGTTGCTTCCATGAGCACCAAGACATTTCATTTCATCGCCGGGCTGCCGCGCAGCGGCTCCACCCTGCTGGCCAACCTGCTGGCGCAGAACCCGCGCTTCCACGCCACGGGGACGAGCGGCGTGCTGGAGGTGCTGTTCAACGTGCGCAACTGCTGGGAGAGCCTGGGCGAGTTTCAGGCCATGCCCCCCGAGGAGAGCCGGGCCGCCAAGCTGCGCGTGCTGCGCGGCATCCTCGAGGCGTTTCATGCCAACACGTCGCGCCCCGTGGTGTTCGACAAGTCGCGCAGCTGGCTGGCCTACCTGGAGATGGCCGAGCTAATCCTTGGACGAAAGGCCCGGGTGCTGGTGCCGGTGCGCGATATGCGCGATGTGCTGGCCAGTTTCGAGCTACTCTGGCGACGCACGGCCGCCACAGCCCAGGTGGCCCAGGAAGCCAAGCACTACTTCGAGTTTCAGACCGTGGAAGGCCGCTGCGCCGTCTGGACCCGCGGCGACCAGCCGGTCGGCATCGCCTTCAACCGAATCAAAGACGCCCTGCAGCGCGGCTTCCGCGATCGGATGCACTTCGTCCGCTTCGAGGAGTTAACCACCGCGCCGGCTCGCACCCTGGCCACCATCTATGACTTCCTGCAAGAGCCACCTTTCACCCACGACTTCGAGCGGGTAGAACAGGTTACCAGGGAAGACGATGACGTGCATGGGTTTGCTCAGCTCCACACCATTCGCCCCCGGGTGGAGCCCGTCCCGCCGCGCTGGCCGAGTGTTCTGGGTCGGGCGGCCGAACCGTATGCCAGCGCGAGTTGCTGGTAAGCTTGCGTGGGAGAAGCTCATGGGCCCGGAATCAGAATCGAAAATTGCCTCGTTGTTGAGTCGCTATCGAATCCTCTGGGAAGCCGAGCTAAACGGCCAGTCGTCGCCAGAGATGCACCGCGAGTTGCAGGCCATCGCGGGTTATCTGCGTTGCCATTATGAAGCCGCCCTGGCCGAGGTGGAGAAGCAGCTGAAGACTGCCGCGGAGGCACGTCCCGGCGATACTAAACGGGAATCCTCTCACAACCAGCCGCAGGCTGGCTCCTCCCGTCCTGCCAGGAATGCAGTACCGAAGCCGCCCCCTCCCCCGGAGCCAGCCCCGGAGATCCGCACCATCGACCCCCACCTGGGGGAAAAACTGCGCAAGCAGCTGCTTGCAGGGTTTCCCCGGCCTTCATCCAGGTAAAACGTAACGAAGCAGGGCAGAGTGAACCTGGTTCACCCTGCCCGATGTATCTAGTCGTGCTACTCAGGCGTAGAGAGCCCGGCGGTCATCCGGATTCAGGACGAAGCCTTGCCCTGCGAGGCTGTCAGTTGTTCCTCGAGTTGCTGCAATTGCTTTTCCAGATCGCTGTCAGGCCCCTGCACCTTCGATCGAGCCTTCACCCAGCGGATCACCTGCCGGCACAGCTTCTCCTGATCATCTCGGCCCGAGTACTGCTCCTGGAATGCCACATGGTTCACATTCAGCTCCCCGAAGGAAGTGGCGGCCTGCTTCAGCGTGATTTCACCAGCCAAGAGTTGATCGATCACCACATCCTTGGCCTGAATACGCTGGGCCATGGTGCTGCAACCGGCATCGGGAGAACTCACACTCTCCACGCCTTCAATCGTACCTGCCTGGGCCAAGGGAGCCCGGACCACCCAGGTGGCCAGCGTGGTCAAAGCTACGACAACCACCCCCACCACGATTAGCCCAGATTTACGATGCGAATTAGCGCTCACGATTTTGCTCATTACCTGCTCCATCGATTTGTTGTTGACCCATTCAGGATGGTTTTCTCTTGAAGCAGAAGCCGTGCCAATCGAGCGCCAGGCGATTTTGTGGCGGTATTCTCATCCGGGCCCCTCTGGCCGACATCAGGATGAGAAACCAATCTCGGATTTTCTCATCCTGAAACAGAGACGGGGTGGACCTGCGATGGAAACCTCCTCCCCGCGCTTGCCACGTCTGGCATTCCGGGCTATGGTTCCACTATCGGTTTCAGCTGCCACCCCTGCACCCCTCTTACGGCTCGCTGACCGGCTTATCCCGTCCTGGAACCCTGGCCTCATTCGGTCTAACTTCCTCCAGGATGTTTTTCCCATGCGCACCACCAACCGGATCAGGAAGGCTCGCCTCTTGCTGGAACAGCTGGAGCAACGCCTGGCCCCTGCCGTCCAGTTCACCATCGATCCGACCCTGGATCGTCTGCCCATTTCCCGCTTCATCTACGGGGTGAATAGCCCCCTGGCCGGGCCAACTGCTAATCTCACCCTGGAGCGGCTCGGGGGAAATCGCTGGAGCGCCTACAACTGGGAGAACAACGCCTCGAATGCCGGCAGCGACTGGTACTTTCAAAACGACGCCTACCTCGGGGGAGGCGACACCCCAGGCGGAGCGGTATTGCCCACCTTACAAAACGCTTACGCCCACAACGCGGCGGCCCTGATCACCGTTCCGATCAACGGATATGTGGCGGCAGATAAAAGGGGCGATGGCGATGTGCGCAATAGCGCCAATTATCTCCAGACACGATTCAACGTGTCGGACCCGACCAAGGGAGCGCCGTTCTCGTTGACCCCGGACCTGACCGACGGCAAGGTCTATGCCGACGAGTTTGTGAACTGGGTCATCACCCAGTATCCGGGCGCCCAGACAGACGCCAACCGCCCCATCTGGTTCTCACTCGACAACGAGCCTGACCTGTGGCAGGAGACCCACGCAGCCATCCATCCCGGAGACGTCACTTACGCCGAACTGGTCCAGAAGAGTATCGAGTATGCAGCCGCGATCAAGGCGGTCGCGCCGGGCAGCCTGGTCTTTGGCCCAGTGAACTACGGCTGGCACGGTTTCACGACGTTGCAGGACGCCCCGGACGGCGCCGGACGAGATTTCCAGTCGTTTTACCTGGCGCAAATGAAGGCCGCCGAGACGGCTGCCGGTCGGCGGTTACTCGACGTGCTCGACGTGCACTGGTACCCCGAGGCGCAGGGTGGCGGCGTGCGCATCACTGATCAGAACAACAGCGCTGCCGTGGTGGCTGCCCGGTTGCAGGCGCCGCGCTCGTTGTGGGATGCCACCTATACAGAAACCAGCTGGATCACCCAGTGGTCCACTGGTGGGCCCATCAATCTGCTTCCTCGCCTGCAAAGCAAGATCGACAACAACTATGCAGGCACGAAACTGGCCATCACCGAGTACAACTACGGCGGGGGCGACCACATCTCCGGTGGCATCGCCCAGGCGGATGTGCTGGGCATCTTCGGACGCGAGGGCGTCTTTGCGGCTAGCCAGTGGCAACTCTACACCAGCGAACCGTTCGTCACTGGCGCCCTCGCCATGTACCGCAACTATGACGGGCAGAACTCGACCTTCGGTGACACGGCCGTGTCAGCCACCACAACCGATCCGGCCAGTTCGTCCGTTTATGCTAGCATCGATTCGAACAATCCCAACGTGCTTGTGCTGGTGGCCATCAACAAAACAGGCGCTGCCCTGCCCGCCTCGCTCCATCTGCAGGGAGTTCAGCCTGGATCACTGGCCCGGTTCTACACCCTGACCGGGGCGTCCTCCTCGCCACAGGCAGCCGGACAGGCGACCATCACAGACCCGTCTGCCTTCAGCTACACCATGCCAGCCTACAGCGTGACCACCATCCGCATCGACCTGGGAGACACGCCCCCGCCGCCCACCTTGCCCGTGGTGTCGGTCGGCGACCAGACCATCGTCGAGGGCGATACCGGTACCACCACCGCACGCTTCACCCTGACGCTATCCGCCGCCTCCACCACGGCAGTACGAGTGAAGTGGGCCACGGCTGATGGAACCGCTACCCTGGCCAACCAGGACTACCGGTCCGCCAGCGGGACAGTCACCTTCGCTGCCGGGCAGACCAGCCTGACCGTGGGCGTCCCCATCGTGGGTGATCGCCGCACCGAGGCGAATGAGGTCTTCTTCGTACGCCTGACCCAGCCAGAGGGAGCCACGCTGGGTGATGCCGAGGGTCAGGGAGTGATCCTTAACAATGATAGTCCTGTGGTGCGTGTGAATAATGTGCAAGTGACGGAGGGCAATAGTGGGATAACCTACGCGGACTTCACGCTGAACCTATCGGTGCCCACAACCAGGCAAGTGACTGTAAACTTCGCCACCAGCAACGGCACGGCCCTCGCCGGAAGCGACTACACCGCCCGGAGTGGCAAGGCCACTTTCGCCCCTGGAGTAACCTCGCAGGTGGTTCGCGTTGCCGTCACTGGCGATACCCGAATCGAGGGTAATGAGTCGTTCTGGTTGAATCTTTCCTCGCCCGTGAATGCCACCCTGGGAACGACCCGCGCCAGTGGCACCATCGTCAATGATGACAGCGCGCTCAGCGCCGCGGTGTCCTGGTCGAAATCCAGCGACTGGGGAACCGGCTTCGTGATGGAGATCCGCATCCGCAACAACGGATCGTCAGCCATCAATGGCTGGATACTCGAGTTCGACCTCGACGCGGACATCACCAATATCTGGGATGGAGTGCTCGTCACTCGTGTGGGTAAGCGCTACACCGTACGAGCCGAGGCGTGGAACCCCCTGATCGCTGCCAACGGCGGTGAGGTGAGCTTCGGGTTCGTCGCCAACACCAGTGTGGCGAATGCAGCGCCGGGCAACTACAAGCTCAACGGGGTCACCCTGGTCTAGGGTGACCCCGAGGAACGATCACTTGCGAGCCTTCATGCGCTCGCGCAGTCGCCGCTCAGCCTGGGGGGACCAGTAGCCGCAATCCAGTTCGAGAAAGACCGAGGTGTAGGGGACGGTGAGGTTCGTCTTCAGCACCAGGACGCGAAACGTCTCGCCGGCCTTGTCGAGTTTCTCGATGATCTCCTCGTGCGGCAGCACCTTCGGTTTCCGCTCGCTCAGGAGTTCCTGCAGGTCATTGCGCATCCGGGTGATGCCAGCAGCGTCGTCCTCGGAGACATAACGCAGCTCGGCATCCAGGTACACCACCGGGCGCACGTGCTTAGCCTTGCTCACCTCGTCGAGCACTGCCTTGAGCACGGTGAGATGATCGGCCCCGGTGACCACCGTTTCGATGCCTCCTCGGGTCTGAGCCGGGTAGGCGGCGTCGGCGATAATCACCCAGTTGCGATGGCCGAAGGCGGCCATCCGCTCGGTCAGGACGCTGCGCCAGTTCTGCGGAGGATTCGTCCCTGCGGAGGTCTGGCTCGAACTCGTGCCGGGCATGGCGAGACAGGCGCCGGCGACAACAGCAATCAGAAGAAGGCGAGGCATGGAATAAGACTCCAGGGAGAGAGGAACCATTAGCCTTGGTGGTTGACCGCAAGAGTGAGGGTTTCTCCAGCGTTAACGCGGACGTCCGAATCGAAGGTGACGACCACGGAGGAACCTGTCTGGTTGAACTTGCACTCCACCGCGCGGCCATCGAGTGTGGCGACCACAGATCGGCTTGTGGCTCCGGAGGGCAGTTCGAGGCCAAACGAGCGCAGTCGAACCGATCCGAAGCGCGGCAGGAGGCGGGCCGTTTGCGTACCGGCCTGGCGCGACTGCTGGAAGGTGCCCCAGCCCTCGGCCGTCGTGAAAGCCGCTCGGAAATTGTCGGGGGTCAGACGCGGAGCGAACGCGAGATGCCCGCGCGGACCGTGATAGACGAAGCCGCAGGCAGCGAGATAAGCACCATAGCTGGCCATGGCACGGGCATAGTGATCGCTGCACTCAATCTCGTTGTAGGGGTTGCGCAGCCGGGGATGATAGCGGTCGTGGATCAGGCGAGCAACGACGAGCCCCTCGGTGACCATGCCTTCCCAGAGCATGTGGCCGGCCACCTGCCACTCGAAGCCGCTCATGCACTCGTTGAAGTACATGGCCGACCAGGCACCCGGCCCGGTTACCTGGCGCGGCCGGCCGAACGGAAAGGTAACCATGAGAAGACCGCCATCTCCAGGCATGGCGTACCAGCGGCCAGGACGGTTCACCTTACGGAAGGGCCCGACATCCGGTACGACTGCGTACCGGTAGAGCGACCCCAGCGCGCGACGCACGTGCCGGGCATCCATGACTGAGCCGAGACCGACCTGCCAGGCCCACGACTGGCCGAACACCTGATCGATGTGGCACCCGTCGTAGGAGCCGACCTCCGTGGGATGTTTCGGATCTCCCACGTGGACGTAGTAGCCATACTCGTCGCGCCAGGTGGTGCGATCGAGCTGCGCCTTGCCACGCTCGAAGAGCTGCCGACACCGGCGCGCGAAGGCCTCGTCGCCCATCTCGGTGGCCATCTCCTCGCTGGCGCGCAACGCAGCGTGGTACAGGCCGACGATCCAGGGAACGACTCCGAACCAGTCGGCATCCAGCGTGTTGTGCATCGGCCCGACCACGATGCCCGATTGCTCGCGATCGCGCTGGATAACCGCCTGCATCGATTGCTTTACTCGCGGCCAGATGCGTTTGAGAAACGCAGGGTCCTTCGACATCTGATGTTCCCGGAAGGCACGCAGGATGGTGCCGCACTGGCCATCAACGGCGAAGGTGGCGCCGAACTCACCGCGATAGCGAATCACTCCGCTACCCGTGTCGAAGGCCAGGCCGTAGTCCACCCGTTCGCGCAGGTCACGCTCCAGTTCGGGGAAGAGCCGGCCCATCGCCTGGGCATAGTGCCAGACATGGGTACAGGTGCCCGGACAACAACCAACGCCCTCCCAGCCCCAGAAGCGACCATCTCGCAGGCGATAGCAGGTGGAAGTGGCCAGAATCGAGGTGTTGGCGAAGGTGCGGTTCAGGAACCAGTGAGGGAGCGTCGAGTCATTCCAGGTGTCGCGCCACAGGCGGGTCGTGCTGGCGAGGCGGTCGAACTGCCTCACCACGTAGGCGCTCACCGCCGAGGCACTGGCGAAGCGCGCGGCATAATACCGCCCCTGCAGCACACCCAGAAGCGACAGATTCGGGAAGTGCCAGGCCAGCACGAAGTGAACCTGCGTCGTCTGACCCGGTTCCAGCCGGAACCGGCGTCCCAATGCACCGATGAGCCGGTCGCTCAACGGCGTCTCTGCCGAGGTAGCAGCCTTGCCAGTAAATGTGGGGGGCTGGACCGAAGCGGCCTGAACCTCGGCAGCAGGACCCAGAAGCGTCAGGGCCAGGGTGCCGTGATCGGGCAAGGTTTCCAGGGGTCCGCTGGCGGCCTGATCGCTGAAGGTGATGCGTCCCACCCCGATGTTGCCCCAGGGACCGCGGACATTATCCACGATCTCCAATGTCGCCTTCTTACCCAGCCACGGCTTGACATCCACCACCACCAGGCGCATCTGGTTGTTGTTCTGCCCGGTGACGCTGCGCACTACCTTGCCGTCGACGAGGACGTTCACCCCCGTCTGGCCTGGATGGTTGCCTCCACCGACCCAGAGGTGGATGAAGTTTCGGCTGACGGTGAAGTCGCGGCGCAGTCGGCCCACGGCACCATCCTTGGCCCCGATGTCGGCCCCCGGAGCCGTGGCGTGCGAGTTGACCACCCGACTCCCGGGACCGGCGACGTTGCCCTGGTAGGGAGGGATGTCTTTCTTTCTGATGGGCCCCTTGCCGAACGCCTGCCCCTCGACCGTCCAGGGCGCGTAGTCATCTCGATCCCAGTCCTCGAAGATGACATCAGGCTGCCGTGGCTTGCTCTTGCCTTCCGCCCGCGCCACCGAGCATTCCAGCGTGGTAGCCTTCTCTCCCACCACCACGCGGTTCTTGCGCAGCCCCTCGTACTCGCGATGATGCAGGCAGACGGCGTTTTCGAGCCACCCTGTCAGCGTGGCCTCGACTGTCGCCTTCGACTCGTTCTTGACGACGAAGCTGAACACCGTGGCCGGCAGACCGGAATCATCCGCGTTCAACGGTAAGAAAGGCGAAAAGGCCTCGAGTCGGACGCTGAGTGGGCAGCGCGGATCGCGGTAGGTCACCGTACCGATGGGATACTCGCCGGTGAAGGAGACCTCCTGAAAGCCGGTGCGATCCAGGGGAAACGGCTTCTCCTCCGCGCCACCGATACGCAGGGCAAACCCCTGTTCGACGGGACGCACTTGCTCGAGCGGAGCTACAAAGCGCGATCCATCCATGGCACCGAGTGCCCGGCCATCGTAGGAGGCCGGCTTCGGATCCAATCCCAGAGAAATGCGATTGAAGATGTCCCATAGCCAGAGTCGGCCATCTCCTCCCAGATAGAGCGTGCCAGTGGCGATACCTCCGACAGGCATGCCAATGTATTTCAGGTCGTCGCCCGTGCGCGTCTCGGGAGTGCCTCGCGCAGTCAGCGAGGCGAGCCATTCGGGTTTGAACTTCTTTTCCGCGGGTATTAACTTCTCGAACTCGGCTCCCTCGAAGGGGCCGGCGACTGCCTCGTCCAGGGAAAACAACGAGGCTGCCAGGGCTGCGCCACCCAGGGCCAGGAGAGAACGTCGGTCGGGTTCGCAAGCCTGGCCAGCAGGGCAACAGGGAGAAGATAGGGGGTCGCTCATGGCACAGCTATCTCGGAGAGAGAATGGCATCGAGGAGTTCTTGGGACGATTGTATCTCCCCGAGGCAGAATCGCCCCAGGAAGCCGGGGACCTGACGGATTGTTGAGCATGTTCCGCCTCGCAGGTGTTCAGAGTATGGATGGTTGTTCTTGGTCCCCTGGGGTAGACTACCAGGGCTTCGGGCTATCTGTCTTTTCCAGGGAGTCTTCATGCAATCTTCCTCCCGCAGCCACTTCGCCAGGCTTCATTGCGAATCGCTGGAGAGCCGACTTACGCCCAGTGCCCGTGCGGCAGATGCGGTCTGGAATGTGCTGGGCGACCAGCAGGGGCCCCACAACGACAGCATCGTCATCAGCCGCGACCTCCAGCAGCCGACCCGGTTGCTGGCCACGGTCAATGGTACCGTCGTCGGCTCGCGCGAGATCGCCGGCCTGCGGGTGGTGAACGTCCATGGACGTCAGGGTAACGACACGCTGTCCCTGGCCAGCAACGTGGGCCACCTGCCGCGCGTCACCTTTCGTCTCTTCGGCGATGCAGGCGACGATGTCCTGCAAGGAGGACGCGGGTCGGACCTCCTCGATGGCGGCGCCGGCAACGACAGCCTGGAGGGCGCCGGCGGGAATGATCGCCTGCTGGGCCAGGCGGGCAACGACTCGCTCTACGGTGGCAGTGGCGCCGACTTCCTGGCCGGTGGCGCTGGACGCAACCGCATATACGGGCGCGAGCGCGGCGATCGCCTCGCGCCAGGCGGGACCAACCTGTTCTATGCCCAGCCGGGCGTGAATCCGCTGGACGCTGTCCACAATGTCAGCCAGCTGCGCGGCTGGGTGGTCGATCAGGCCCTGAAGCAGTGGGGCGGACTGTTCGGCCAGAAAGCCACCCCGCGCTGGGTCACCTGGCCAGGCGCCATCGCCCTGGATGGCCTGGGCATGCCCGTTGCCATGCCCGCCTCCTCACCCGGATCGCAGCCCGATCACTCGACCACCAACAACCAGGAAGCCGGCGTTGAGGAAGCCGACCTGGTGCAGACGGACGGTCACTATCTCTACACCGTGCGCGGCAACGCATTCCTCATCATCGACGTGAGCGATCCGGCTCAACTGGCCATCATCGGACGCCTGGAGGTCCCCCAGGGAACCACCGGCTTCTACCTGCTGGGCGATCGCGTGGTATTGATCTCGCGCACCTACGAGGTAGAGCCGCTGGAGCAGCCCGACCAGATTGTGGCATCCTCGCCGCAGGTGGGTGTGGGGCTGTGGTGGCCCCGGCAGATCTGGAAGCCGCAAACCGTGGTGACCACCGTGGACGTGAGCGACCGCTCCGCTCCGGCCCAGATTCATCAGACAACCGTAGACGGCTCGCTTACCGACTCGCGTCTGGTCGAGGGTCGACTCTACGCGGTGGTGGAGAACTACCTGGACATCCCACAGCCGGCTCTCATCCAGACGTCCCAGGGCACCCTCTACGAAAGCCAGGAAGAGTATCTCGCCCGCCTCGAAGCCGAGTTCGTCCAGACGTTGCCGGGCTTCGTCGCCGATGGGGAGGCTGGCTCGCTTGTGTCCGGCGCCCAGGTCTATGCGCCCCGGCACTCCACAGAAACACAGCTGCTCTCCGTGCTGGTCTTCGACTCCAGCGGCGATCACAGCGCCCCCGTGGGCGTGACGACCACCACGGGGACCACCGGGACGGTTTACGTCTCACACGACAGCATCTACGTGGCTAGCACGCAGTGGTCCGCCTGGTCGCAGGACGCCGGTCCGACGACGCAGATCTACAAGTTCGCCCTCGAAGGAGACGCCGCTCCCCTAGAAGGAGTCGGAGCTGTCCCGGGCCGGCTGCTCAATCAGTTCGCCCTGGACGAGGAGGCAGGCTACCTCCGCATCGCCACCTCCAACGGCTGGGGCAACGCCTCGACCAACTCGGTCTTCGTGCTGCGCGATGTCGGCGAAACGCTGGAGGTGACCGGCGCCATCAACAACATGGGGCTGACCGAGCAGATCTACGCCGTGCGCTTCGAGGGCGACCATGGCTATGTGGTTACCTTCCGCCGGGTCGATCCGCTGTTTACTCTCGACCTGCGCGACCCGACCGCGCCGACCCTCGTTGGCGAGTTGAAGATTCCCGGTTACTCGTCGTACCTGCAGGAGATCGCCGCCGGCCTGGTGCTGGGAATCGGACGCGACGCCGATGAGAACGGCCGGGTGGGCGCGCTGCAGGTCTCCCTGTTCAACGTGACCGACTTCGCGAATCCCCAGCGGATTACCGTGCAGACATTTGCCAATCCGGGCTCGTGGAGCAGTTCCGTCGCCGAGTACGATCACCACGCCGTCGCCTTCTTCGCCGAGCGCGGCCTCCTTGCCTTGCCGGTGACCACCTACGGTATCGATGGCGCTTCTACCCAGGTGCAGTTGCTGCGTGTCGGTCCCGCAGGTCTGGAGACTCTCGCCACCATCACCCAGGCCGGCCTGGTGACTCGGTGTCTGCGCGTCGGAGATACCCTGCTGAGCCTGTCCGACGGCGAACTCCTGGCCACCTCGCTGACCGATCCCGGAGTGGTCTTCGGGTCGCTCGAGCTACCACAACAGCCGCCGTGGTACGGCGGGCCGATCCTGATCGACGTGCTGCCCGGAGTCACCTCCCCGGTGGCCTGAGTAGTGGGAACCCCTGCGCTCGCATCCACAGTTTCGCAAGCTGCGCCGGCAGGTGCGATCTTCGATGGACTAACCGACGAAGACACCCATCGTGAGGCCGGGAAACGCGTCGAACTCGCGTTGCATCGGTGGGCTGCCCGTCGGGCTCAGGTTGCGGGCCAGGTAGATGCGCACCCGGCTGCCCCGGCCGCTACCCGCGCCCAGCACCAGGTCGGCTCGGCCATCGCCGTCGATGTCCCGGCTGGCCACACGCACACCGTTTCCGAAGACCACCCCCGGCGGTGCGAAGCTGGCCAGGACCGTGCGCGTGCCCGTCTGCACCAGCGTCTGGCCAGACACCACGACCACTCGCGCGGCACTCCCTGCCCCGGAGCCCAGGAGCAAATCGGCGAAGCCATCGGCATTGACATCCCCGGCCGCCAGGTGCGCGCCCCCGGTGAAGCTCGCCCCCGTGAGGAAGTAGGGCAGGAAGATCGACACAGCCGTGGTGCCGGGCCGCAGCGACTGCCCGCTGAAGCCAGCCACGCGCACGCCTGTCGGATAGAGCCCGGTGACGATCAGGTCGGCCAGGGTGTCGTGGTTCACGTCGGCGAGCGCGACCTGTGTCCGTCCGCGGTAGTTCAACCCTGGGCCAGGACTCAGTTCCATCAGCTTGACGAAGTCGCCGCCCCGGTAGAGGGCGACCCGGGGCCCCGCGTCGGCTCCGATGGCCAGGTCCGCGATACCGTCCCCAGTCACGTCGCCCACCGCCACCGCAGCCGGCCCCCGATAGCTGACACCCACCGTCAATCGCGGTGCCAGCAGCTTCCCCGTCTGCCCATCGACTACCCGAACCTCGGTCGTGCGCGTGCCGCCCGTCGGCCCCACCACCACGTCGGCCACCCCATCGCCGGTCACATCCCCCGTCGCGATGCGCAGGCCGCCGCTGTAACTGGTCCCAAACGGCGCCACGCTGAACCGTACCGTCCCGTCGGCACGGTATAGCTTCACCCGCGCCGCGGTCCCGGCTCCGGTGGCCACGGCGAACGGTTGCCCCGGTGCAGGGGGCGGCACGTCGTCACTGCGGATCGTCACCGTGGCGGTTGCCTGCGAACCCAGCGTGGCTCCTCCACCCGGCTGGACAAGGCGCACAGTGAAGGTTTCATCCCCTTCGACGAGCAAGTCATCGACAATGGCGACACTAATAGTCTTCGTCTGAGCATCCCCATCAGCCCAGGAGAGCGTTCCCTGAGTGTTCTGGTAGTCCACCCCAGCCAGCGCAGTGCCGGCCTCGGTGCCGAAATCGACCGACACCGCGCCGGCAGTGCCTCCGGTTCGACGCACGGTCAGCGAGATGGTCCCTCCCGTCTCGCTGACGCTGTAGCTAGTGTGCACCAGTTCCAGCGCGCCGGGCGTGGGCGATCCGGTGCGTCCCACCATCACCCCACCACCGAAACTGGTCACCCAGATTTCCTGCGGATCGTAAGGGTTAAAGAAGACGCGCTCGGGCTGATGGAACGGATAGTTGGCCACCGGAGTGAACGTGGGCACGGCCGCGCGCAGATTGCTGGAATAAAGCAGCCCCTCGCCCTCGGTGGTGACGAACATCTCGTTGGGATCGGACGGATTGAAGGTGGCCGAGCTAACCCGGTGCGTGGTCAGAAGCCGGGTCCAGGTGAGCCCGCGGTCGGTCGTGCGATACAGCCCGCCCAGGTCGTTGGGTGGTCCGCCCCAGCCGCTGAAGACGCCGACATACCAGGTGCTCTGCGTCGCATCCAGGGGATCGATGATCACGTCGCGGGTCCAGTAGCGCATCGCCGGGTCGCTTCGATCCACCCAGGTCTGCCCGCCATTGGTGCTGACGAAGACACCCGAGCTGGCGGTGAATGCGCCCGCGCCATTGCGCCGGCCCGAGTAGGTGGCCACCAGCGTGCCATCCTGAAGCACCACCACGTTGTAGGCGTGGCCCTCGGTGCGGGGCGGCGCAGACAGACGGGTCCAGGTTGAGGCCGCCCCGGCTGACAGGTTGTTCGTCACGTAGACGCCCCCCTGCGTGCTGTGGGCCACCGCCGCATACAGACGCTCCGGGTTGGTCGGATCGAGAGCGACCCAGCTCACCACCCGGCCAAAATCGTGCACGGTCTGCCAGGTACGGCCCTGGTCAGCGGATAGCAGCACTGCGCCATTGCCGCCGTCGATCCGGGCATCGGTCAGGTAGGTGCTCTGGTAGAGATCGTGAACGGAGGAGGTGGCGGCATACAGCAGGCCCGAGGCGGTCTGGGCGATCCGATACATCGAGTTCCGGGTGTGGCCCGCGTAGCCAAATCCGAAGGTGGTCCCTCCGTCCGAGCTGATCTGCCCCCCGATGTCCGAGTTGGCGATGAACAGCCGGGTAGGATCGGACCACACCACCTGCCACGACGTGGTGTTGTCCAGCCCGCTGTCGTGGTAGGCTCGCCCCGGGGTGTTCCATGTCCCGACCGCCGTCCGATCCGTCGGAGCGACATACAGCGCCTGCCAGGTCGCCCCGCCATCGGTGGAGGCATGCGCAAAGCCATAATCGGTGATCAGGAGATGGTTGGGATCCGAGGCCAGCACTGTGAAGCCCAGCGCGATCTCGCCGTAGCTCCAGCCGCGATCTCCCCCTTTTCCACTCCACCCGGTCGCTATATTCGCGTTGTTCTCGGTGCGGAAGACACTCTGCCAGGTGGCTCCGCCGTCGCTAGATCGATAGACCGTTGGAGCAGCCGACGAGTTTCCCCCGGCGACGTAGAGCGTCTGCACATCCGTCAGGGCCATACCCGCGTAGAAGGGCCAGGCATCGGCCGGCAGGCTGCGCGATGTCCACCCCGATGCGCCAACATCGAGCGTGAGGACCTTCGCTCCTCCCCCGTTATCGTACCCCTGGATGCCCGCGTAGGCATCGGCAGCGGGGTAAGTCACCGCCAGGAACCGGGTGAGTCCTCCACTGCGGGCCCCCGCGAACGAGACAATGACCTGCCCCGTCGGCATCCCTGCCAGAGTCAGCGGCGCGAAACTGACGCCGGAATCGGACGAGGCCAGCACGCCTCGGTTGGTGCCCAGGTAGATGTGTGCGCCATCCCAGAAGGCGCCCCCCAGCAGCAGGCCAGCCCCATCGCCGGGTGCGGTGTACTCCAGCGACCAGGTGCTTCCTCCATCGCCGGAGTAATACAGGTTGTTGTAGTCGCTCACTGCCAGTCGATGAAAGTCGCCGGGGTCGGCCAGGAGGTAGAAGGTATCTCCTCCGGTGGGGTCGGACACCAGGCGGTCCCAGTTCACACCTCCATCGAGGCTCCGGCTGGGTCGCTGCTGATCGTCGGCGGAATCGATCGAATAGAGAATCTGCGGATCGTTGGTAAACTGCACCCGCCCGCGCGTGTTTCCGCGGATCTCTCCAAACGGAATGGTGCTCCAGGCAGTTCCACCATCGCCACTCTGAAACAGCTGCCCCATGTCGGAGGCGATCAGGTACTCGGAAGAATGGTGCGGATTGATCGCTGGAGCATACAGGGCACCGCCTCCGCCAGACCCGTGCACGGTCCACGTCTGCGGTACCCCGGAAGGCACACTACGATCTTCGAGGTGTTGAAGCTGCGGCCGAATGAACCGCGCGAGAGGTATCTTCCTGGTCCGGCGGAAGAAGCCCAACATGTCCCGTCTCCTCAGTGGCGCAAAGAGAAGCCTGGCCCGGAATCATCGCGAGCCGTAGGCATCGACAGGACGGGAGCACTGCCAAACCCGTTCAGAGCATAGGTTACTTTCGGCCGAGAGACAAATGAGACGGGCCGGCTGGAGGAGTACTCCAGCGGCCCGGGGTCGAGAACAGCACAAGAGCGACCGCCTGGTTCAGCTGCCCTGCAACTTGGACAGCAGGTTGTCTACCTCAGAGGCGCTGAACGCGCGCACCGTGCTGGTGTGAACATTCCCCGCCGACCCGATGTGCAGCACGAATGCAGTCGCGGTTTCATCGTCCGGGGCTTCAAAGATCAGCACGCCATCGTGATCACCCAGGGTCCAGTAGACATCCTTGACCTTCGCCCCCACCTTCTTGGCCCCCGCGCGGATGGCGGCCGACCGCTTCGTGGTGTTGGCGATGTCCTTGATGCCCTGCTGGGTGAACTTGACGGTGGTGATGAACGTGGCCATGAGATACTCTCCGATGAGGTTAATGGGATCGCTCCTCGGGGCGGCGGTGAGGCCTCACCTGCCCTGCTCCATGCTTGTCAGGAAGCGATCTACCTAATCGCAGGCATATTCGGCCGCGCACGGAAGTCAATCATTCCTGGCCGAATCGACCCTAATATGGGGAGAAAATGGGAGAATGCGAACTCTTTCGCCAAATTGAGCCCGGAGCCAGTCTCCCTCATCAACCTGGGTAGCATGGCTGGTCCAGGCGCCGCGCACTTCTGGTAGCCGCCCCGATTTCCTGGACAGGAGGTTGTCAGCCGCCGGCACGGCCAGACTATGGATGACCATGCGCAGTGAAATCATCTTCGCACCCACCCGCGCGTGTTCACCTTGCCTGGCCCGATGTACGTTGGTATGGTCCTTCGCCCGAGGCAACCTGTATGCACCACCAATCTCTACTGTTTCCGGCAGCACTGCTTCTTGGCTGGCTGGTAGTGGCCCAGTCGCGCGCATCCTCACCGATGCCGGTGCCGGAAGTGCCCCCCACAACGACCAACCCGGTTCAGGAGGCGCCCCCGCGTGGACCCGATTCCGTGGAACGCGCACCTGGTGGCGCTGCGGGTGTGATGGGCATGGCAGGCGGCATGGGAGGCCCCGGCATGGGCCCGCCAGGTTACAAGGCGGCCTGGTATCCCACACAGCGCGTGGAAGGTGCGTCTACCTCTCTGGGGTTCGTGCGCCAGGGGCTCAATGTCGGTTACCCCATTTATCGAGACGACTGCGACACCCTTCTGGTGACCGCCGGCGTGCGGAACACGCTGTTCTCGACCGATGCCATCCTCCCCGACTCCGGGCAGCCGTTCCCCGATCAGTTGTGGATTGTCAACTTCGGCCTCATGCATCTGCACCGCTTCGATAACGGCTGGTCGGCCGGCATCAGTGGCACGTTCGGCTCCGCCAGCGACCAGCCCTTCCATAGCCTCTACGAGATGAACCTGGGTGTATTCGCCTTCCTGAAGATCCCCGTGTACGAGCAGCGCGACGCCTGGCTTTTCTCGCTGATGTACTCTCCCGTCGGTAACTTCACCTTTCCTCTGCCGGGGATCGCCTACTCGTGGAAGCCGTCGGACGACCTGCAGATGAGCATCGGCCTGCCGTTCTCGATCCGCTGGAGGTTGATGGAGGATCTCACCTTCACCTACTTCTACGTCCCCGTGGTCAACATGAACGCCCGGCTCACCTATGATGTCACCTCGGACTGGAGCGGCTACCTCGGCTTCGACTGGCTGAACGAGGCATACTTCCTGGCCGACCGAACCAATCGTCAGGATCGCTTCTTCGCCTTCGAGAAACGTGTCCTCGGTGGGGTGCGCTGGAACTTCTGGTCGCGCGCCGCGCTCGACCTGCACGGCGGCTACGCCTTCGATCGCTACTATGGCGAGGGCGAAAGTCAGCTATCGCCTCTCAGCGACCGAGTGGATATCGAACCTGGCCCATTCCTGGGAGCAAACCTACAGCTGCGCTGGTAGGCACACCAGCATCCTCAGTCAAGGAGACGCATACGCCCGGTGTGCAACTCGACCCGGGTCGCTTCCAGTGTGAGTACTGCCGGATCGTGCGACGATAACACCACAGCAGTTCCGCGACTTCTGCACTCCGCTATAACCTCGAATAATAACTGAATGGATACTCGATCCAGGTTGGCTGTCGGTTCGTCCATGAGGAGCAGTTCCGGGCCACCGGCCAGGGCACGCGCGATCGCCACGCGCCGCTGCTCACCTCCGCTGAGTTGCTGCACGGCAAACTCCAGCCGACCTTGCAAACCCAGGCGTTCGAGTTGTTCACTGGCCCTGCTCCGTCGTTCCGAGGCAGTCCACTCTCGAGGCACCAGCGGATAAACCACATTATCGAGTGCAGATAAACCTGGAATCAGCGCCGGGCTCTGAAAGACCCACCCCATCCGCTGCCGACACCGTGCCAGGGCATGACTCGAACAGGTGGCCAGGTCGATGCCGGCAAACTTCACCTGCCCCTGGGTCGGCCGATCCAGTCCGCCCAGCAAGGCCAGCAGCGTCGTCTTGCCCGAACCCGACGGGCCACCGACCACCACCAGGGATCCACGCTCGATCCGCAGTGACAGATCGCGTAGCGCCCAGACCTCGGTCGGCCTCGCGCGATAGCATCGGGCCAGGTCGTGCGCTTCAAGAATCACCTCCGGCGAGACGCTCATCGCAAGATCTCGTGTGGGGGAGTGGCCGCCGCTCGCCAGGCCGACCAGAGCGTGCCAGTCGTCACGATGACAAACGCCAGAACAAAACCCAGCAGTGCCGGCACCGGCGTCAACCGGTAGGGCAGCCGGGTGGTTGTGTCGGCACCCGGCAGGAAGTGCTCGGCCAGAAAGACTCCGTTCCCCACCCGCAGCCATGCCCAGGCAAGGAGCAGCGCACCACTGGCCCCAGCCAGGCTCAGGCACAGACTCTCGGCGGCTCCACGCAGCAGCACCTCGTCGGTTTGCCAGCCGGTAGCTTTCAGAATGGCCACCTCCCGCCGCCGTTCTTGCAAGCCCATCCCCGAAGTCACCAGAAGCACCAGTATGGCCACGATGAATGCCAGGACCAGATGCAGGGTGAACACCCCCTCTCGCCAGCGCACCCCTCCAGGTAGCTTCGTCAACCACTCCTGGCGTGTCGTCACGTGCAGGCGAATCGGACCGGAGAAGCCAGCCGGAGGCTTCGCCGCTATTCGAGCCAGCTGCGCTCCCAGGGCCGCCTCGTACCCAGGCCGGCACCAGACCAGAAAGTCCGTGGCGTACCCAGGTTGATCCATCATGTGGGCGGCGGTGGCGAACGTGGTCAGCACGAGATTGGTCTGCCACGGGGGAGACTGCTCGGAGAACACGCCAACCACGCGAGACAGGCGCTCTCCCCGGTTATTGCGATAAAACGGAGGGAGAACAGATTCCACATGCAGCCCCAACCGACGAGCCAGCCCGCTTCCCACCACCAGTTGATGCACGTCCCCTTCTTCAGGCAGACGACCGTCGATGCACTCCGCCTGTGCCGGAAACCGCTCGGGATCCATGCCGACCAGAACAGCCGGCAACCGCTCCTTTCCGGGCTGAATTTCCGCCACAATGCGGGGAGTCACCGCTACCACCCCTTCCAGACTCTGCAATGTCTTTTTTAGTACAAGCGGCAGAGGTACCGGTCGGCCTAGCTGGCGTCCCGTGACGTAGGCGTCGGCCCCATACTGCAGCGAGGCGTGGATCTCCTCCTCAAGCCCCTTCGCCAGCGATAACCCAACGAGGTAAGGCACCAGCACGACCAGGACCGCCAGGACCGACACCCCGCTGCGCAAGGGATACAGACGCACGGCATCGACTCCAGTCCAGGCCACGTCAAGGAAGCGGCGCATCCCCGCCTCCCTGCTGACTCCACGCGCCACCGCCATGCCGGGGGCACAGGCAGGCGCCGCCCGGTAGTGGTGCATACCCCGCGCTGCAGCATTCCTCCAGCCGGCTATCCATGCCAAAGGCGCAGCCGTCCAGGTGCAGGGCCGGGCCCAATCCCAGCCCACCGACCAGACGATGAAACTCCTCGCGTTGTAGATGCCGGGGCGGCGCCAGCCAGGTTTCGACAGCCAGGGTACCCAGCGCCAGTGCTCCAAGCGCTGCCAGGCCCATCAGCAGGCGAGCCGAACGTGCAGGCGGCATCATTCTCCACGCGGCTCCGTCAGGGTGTGCAAGGTGTTGATCCGGGGGTTGTCGACTTTCTGGCGCAGGCCGCTGGGCCAGACGATCTCAACCTGATCGACGGCACTGACATCGCCCAGGCCAAAATGCAACCGGCGGGTCGAGTGCGATAGGTAGCCGCCCGCAGGTAGCACCTGGCGCGTCAGCACCTGCTTGCCCAGAGTCAGGCGCGCCACGGCGCCGACCGCGTCGCGATTGCTCCGGGTGCCGGCAAGTTGGAAGGCGATGAAGTTCCGCTGCGGGTAGACGTTGCGGAAGTAGTAGGGATGATCGTTGAAGTTGTTCACCACCAGGTCGAGCCTGCCATCACCGTCGAAATCAGCGACCACCGCGGTGCGCGATCCCCGGGCGGCCTTCTTCTTCCCGATCGGCTCCGGCAGGTAGATGCCCCCGGGAGGAGGCTCGATCCCCGCCGAGCGGGCACGATTGACGAAGGTCTCGTTGCCCCGGTTCATCATCAGCTGATTGGGCCAGTAAGGGAAGGGAAAGCCCATGCCCGAGGGGATGAAGAGATCCTCGAACCCATCGTTGTCGAAATCACCCACGGCCACGCCCCAGGGCCAGAAGGTTTCCAGGTTCACCCGATCCGACAGTTCCTCGAATCGTGCGGGGCCACGCCACTTGAAGAAGGTGTTGCCAAACACCACCTCGTCCTTTTTTGCCTTGAAGAGCTGCAGGAAGCGATCCTCCATCGCCTTGTTCATGAGGGCCTTGGGGCCGCTGATGGCGGTGAACTTCTTGCGCGGATCGAAACCGCGCGTGCGAGTGTCGAGAGGTTCATCCGAGTCGATCCACATGTCGGAATGCATGTCCACGATGAACAAATCGAGATGACCATCGTTGTTGAAATCGAAGACCCGGGACCCCACGGCACCCCACGAGGTTTGCCCCAGCACCTCGCGCGTCACTTCGCGAAACTGCCCCTTCCCATCGTTGTGATAGAGTTGACTCGCCCCAAACATGTTGGTGACCAGCAGGTCCAGTCGCCCGTCCTCGTCGTAATCGAAGACAGCGATGTCGCCACCCCATCCCCTCCCGGCCAGACCGGCCTTCTCGGTCACTTCGGTGAAGGTCCCGTCGCCGTTGTTGTGATACAGCACATTCGTCTCGCGCGGCGCCAGGATCATCATGAACAGGTCTGGCACACCAGGGTAGTAGCGTGCTGCCTTGTCCTTTTCCTCGGCCGTCCACTGCGCGGTGTTGGTCACGAAGAGGTCTAGCTTGCCATCGTTGTCGTAGTCGAAGAACACAGCCGTCTGCGAATGAGCGACCAATCCCACGCCAGCGGCCTGGGTGACGTTCTGGAACTTCCCTCCGCCCAGGTTCCGAAACAGCACGTTGCCTCCGCGCGTGCTGGTCACGAAGAGATCGAGCTTGCCGTCGTTGTCGTAGTCGGCGAAGGTGGCCGCCACGCACACCCGATCCCCCAGCCCCACCCCGGCCCGCGCCGTCACATCCTCAAAGGTGCCATCGCCCTTGTTGCGATACAGCGCGTTGGGGCCCAGCTGATTGGTGAAGTACAGGTCCTCGTGGCCATCCCCGTCGAAGTCTCCGACGGCCACACCGCAGCCATGATCGTAGAGGTTGATCTTGAAATTCTCGCCCTGCTCCTCGGGTAGAAACTGCATCTTGAAGGTGATGCCCGCATCGCGGGCCGTTTCGCGGAACCCAACGATTCCATCATCTTCTTCCTCGGGCGGCCGGGGCCCCGGCCGCAGGTAGAACCACCCCGCCAGCAGCGCCGCGGCCACGGCGACCGCCCCCACCAGAGCGGCCCCTCGTCCGACTGGTAACCTGATCATTCTGGGTCTCCACGGGCAGGGTTCTGCATCCACGAGTATGGTCGGTCTGCCCCGGTCAACACAGTACCGGAGAAGGCTTCCGCATGGCGCTGCGCGTCGGATCGATGCTGGAAGATGTGCAGCGTGTCTCCCGTGCCAGCCGGGGACGGCATCACACTCCGCACGATGATCGCACGGCTGGCCTCGATCAGCTCGCCAGTCACCTCATCGACTACATGGATCGCCAACGGGGCCGGCTGATGGTGATGCCAGATCTCCGCGCAACGTAGCGAGCAGAACGCCAGGGCCTGGCCATCGTGGGCGGTCACCTGCACGCGTCCCAGCGGGTGGATGGCCACGCCATCGAGAGTACAGCCTCGTTCCTGGCCCCATCGGCACAGATGGCCCAGCACCGGCAGGCCGATCACCAGCGCCAGCACGCTCGCCGTCACCAGCCAGGGCTGCCCGGTCGCTCTCATACCAGGACCAGCTCCAGCGTGATCATCACAGTGGATCCGAAATATCCCAGGGCGGCCAGGCGAAGCAGTTGATTTTGCATCGAGGCAGACAGCTGGCCGGCTTCGTCCTGGGTCAACCAGGTCACCAGCCAGGTCCATCCCACGGAGAAGGTGGCCAGGAAAAAGAGCGCCACGGCCACCACGGTTTCTGGTACGCGCGGGATGAGATCGTACGGGCAGTGATGAAGTGGCAAGCGCAGCAACCGAGGAGCAGCAATCTCAACGAGAAACAATCCGCTGATCAGCAAGGCCAGGATAGCACCGCCCAGAAGCCCGGTCGCCTCGCCCAGGGAAAGCCGCCCACTCTCCCCCCGGCCCCGCACCTGGGTGCTCGCAGCTAGCGCGAGATTGATCGCGTAGAAGCCCGCCTGCAACAGAGGCTGGTGGCGCGGATCCAGCAAGATGGGCGGCAGGAAGCGGGTAGCACGCGCCTCCTGTGCCAGGGCTTCAGTGCAGCAACCGCTGGCCAGGCTCTCCTCTTTTTTCGGGATGAGCAGGTAGGCCAGTTCCGCCACGGCGTCGGCTCCGGCCAGCAATCCGGCCAGCAGCATCAGCCCCAGCACCCGACCCGCCAGCGGCCCAGTGGTGGTGGTGCGATTGACGAGATACAACACCAGCCAGCCACCGCTGACGAATAGTAGCGCAGGCTTGGCCAACTCCAGCGTCAGCACCAGTGCAGGCAGGTAGCCCGCCAGCCCAGGGGAGCCCGCGCCGATCTGCGTCACGCCGTAAATGCACATGACGCCAGGCCATTCCACGACGTAGCTCTGCAGCAGAAGGTACAGGATTGGCCACGAAGCGACATTCAACCCGAGAAGCACCCCGGCCACCAGGATCAGCCTTTGCTGGCGCTCGTCCAGTTCGCGCCGGATCTGGTCGTTCTCCGATGAGGTTCCCAGCGCACGGAGCGTGGACCACGCCAGCCCAGCAACCACAAAAGCCAGACCCAGACGCAACACGCTGATCAACCCACAAAGCAGGGCGTACGAGTTGAGAATCATCGCTTCCGCTCGGGGCGACCCCGGTCTCATCCTCTCCCGGTCGTCACCATAAACTAATCTGCAACTAATGATAAACCGATGAGAGCCACACCAGATCCTGGTGCGGGCATCCCCCACAGAACGCGCGAGCGGCGAGCTTCTGGCTCAGGAGTTACTCTGAAGTAGATGGCCGGGGGGCGGGCCGAACGAGCAGAGCGAGCAGGGCCCCACCGAGCAGGATGATGGCCATGGCTGGCAAGCCCAGCCAGCCCAGGATGGCCGGGCCGAACAGGCCCCCCACGTTGGCCACCGAGTTGATGAGCGCGATGCCTGCCGCTGCAGCAGTGCCGGTCAGGAACGAGGTGGGCAGCGCCCAGAAGGGGGGAAGCATACTCATCATGCCGGCCTGGGCCAGGCACAACCCGGCCAGGGCCAGCCAGGGATGGTCTGCTGCCGCGGCGATGCTCCATCCAACTGCGGCCAGCAGCGCCGCGAAGGCGACATGGACACTGTGCCCGCCGGTCCGATCCGAACTGATCGCTATCAGCACCATGCATACCACCGCGCTCACATGCGGCAGCGCTGATAACAGGCCGATCTGCATCTTGCTGGCCTCCTGGAACTGTTGCCCAATCAGCCGGGGGAAGTACGATCCCGATGCGTTCGATCCGACCGCAACCGTGAAGTAAATCGCGATCAGCAACCAGACGCGCGGCTCGATCAACGTCGCCATCCAGTTCTTTCCCTGGGGATGAGCCCGTGCCTGGGCCTCCCTGTCCAGCTGGCTCTGCAACCAGGTGCGTTCGTGCCCGCGCAGCCACGAGGCCTTGTGCGGCCCATCGGGCAGGTACGCCAGCACTACCAGGCCCAGTACGATCGAGGGCAAGCCTTCAAGCAGGAACAACCACTGCCAGCCGGCCAGCCCACCTGCCCCCTCCAGGTACTGCATGATGGCGCCCGAGATGGGGTTACCAAACACGCCTGCCATGGGAATCGCCATCATGAACAACGACATCATGCGGGCGCGCAGGTGCGTCGGGAACCAGTAGGTGAGATACAGCACAATCCCCGGGAAGAAGCCTGCCTCCGCGACGCCGAGCAGGATGCGCACGAGATAGAACCCCACCGGCCCCGTCACCAGCATGGTCGCACACGACACCATGCCCCAGGTGATCATGATGCGGGCGATCCAGCGCCGTGCGCCCACCAACTGCAGCAGCAGGTTGGCCGGCACCTCGAATGCGAGATAGCCAAAGTAGAAGATGCCGGTCCCCAGGTCGAACACGGCCTGGCTCATGCCCAGCTCTTGTTCCATGGTGATGCGGGCGAAGCCGACGTTGTTGCGATCGAGGATGTTGAAGATGTAAAGCAGGCACAAAAAGGGGATCAATCGCCAGGCGACCTTGTGCAGGACGGCGGCTCCATCGACCACCTCTTCCCGGACCGCTGAAGCAGCCGGGAGGGGGACCACTTCGTCGTGAGGCATCACGGGATCTCCTCGAACGATCCCTCAGGGGATCAGCAGCGGTGCGGGATTCTCAATTGCCTGGCGCAGCTCGCCGAGGAATCGAGCCGCCGGGGCACCATCCACGACGCGATGATCGAAGGTGAGACTGAGCGCAACAACCTCGCGCACGACGACGGCGTTCTCGTGGACGGCTGGCTCGCGCACGATCCGACCGATCCCCAGGACCGCCGACTGCGGCAGATTGAGAATAGGCGTGAACGCATCGACGCCGTACATGCCGAGATTGGAGAGCGTAAATGTCCCACCACGCATCTGGTCGGCGCGAAGCTGCCCCTTCCGGGCCTGCTCGGTCAACTCCCGCGCGCGGGCCATGGTCTGACGCAGGGTCAGCTGGTCGGCATCGTGCAGCACCGGCACCAGCAACCCCGCCTCGGTATCAACCGCCAGGCCAAGGTGTATGCCGTCGGGGAGATAGAGCCCTTGCTCCTCCCACTGCGCCTGGAGCATCGGGTGCCGGCGCAGCGTGACCGCCGTCAGCTTGAGGAGCAGATCGGTGAAGCTTGGCAGCAGCGCCCGATCGCCCGGGGCAGCCCGAAACTGCTCGCGCAACTGCACCAGGCGAGTCGCATCGACCTTGGCCATCAAGGTGACCGGGGCGGCCTGGGTGACGCCCGCCACCATGCGTGCCGCGATGGTTTTGCGCGTGGAGGTGTGCGGGATCCGCTTGCCCCCTGGCGCCCCGGCCGGGGGTGCCTGAATGTCGCGCTCGCGGATCCGACCATTCTTGCCCGATCCCGGAAGATTCTCCCAGGCGATCCCCAGTTGCTGGGCGCGCCGCCGCGCCCGGGGAGTGATGGCACGTTTCGTGGCGGCTGGCTCGACCGGGCTCGGCGCCGCTGCCGCGAGGGACGGCGCTGCAGGGGCTGGCCGCAGATCCTGCTCGACGACGCGCCCGCCTGGGCCACTGCCGGCCACACTGTGCAGGTCTACTCCCAGCGACCGGGCCAGGCGTCGAACCGCTGGCCCCGCAATGGGTGGCGTCGCGGCGGTAGTCACTGGCCCCGGGGCGGGGGCAGATTCGTTCTCCTGGGCGATGTAGCCGATCACCTGGCCCACCTTGACTCGGTCGCCGTCGCGAGGCGCCTCCGCGCCCAGCCGCAGAATGCCCTCGTCAATTGCCTCGACGCTCTCGGTCGACTTCTCTCCCTCAAGCGTGAACAGGGGGTCTCCGGGGCGCACCGCCTCGCCGTCCGCGCGGAGCCATTGCACGAAGGTGCCTTCCTCCATGGACCAGCCCAGTCGAGGCACCGTGATGGGAATGGCCACGACTTACTCCTCCAGAAGGGCCAGGATGGCGCGTTCGATGTCTTCCACCTGGGGCACGACAGCCTTCTCCAGCGGCGGACTGTAGGGTGTGGGGGTGAAGGCACCGTGCAGGCGTCGGATGGGGGCGTCAAGATCATCGAACGCCTGGTCGGCCACGATGGCGGCAATCTCGGCGCCAAGGCCGAACGGCGCGAAGGCCTCGTCCACGATCAGCAGCCGGCCCGTCTTGCGAATCGAGGCGCACACCGTGTCTGCATCCAGGGGCGACACCGTGCGCGGATCGATCACTTCGATGGAGATGCCGCGCGCGACGAGACGTTCGCACGCTTCCAGCGTGCGATGCACCATGAAAGCCAGGGCAACCACGGTGGCATCGCGCCCCTCGCGGGCGATCCGCGCCTTGCCAAAGGGGATCTCGTAACTCTCCTGGGGCACTGGCCCCTTGAACGGAAGGACCTCGCGATGTTCGAGGAACAGGACCGGGTCGTTCACGCGCAAAGCATGGGTGAGCAGCCCCCGGGCGTCGTAGGGAGTCGAGGGTACCACCACGCGCAGGCCGGGGAACTGGGCGAACAACGGGTAGTAGTTGCCGGAGTGGTGCGTCGCCGCCGCGTGACCGATGCCGATGCAGCCGCGAAGCAACACAGGCATCGTCAGCCGACCGCTCGACATGTACTGCATTTTGGCGATCTGGTTGAGAATCTCGCCGATACCGTCGAGGACGAAATCGGCGAACATGAAGTCCACCACTGGGCGAGTGCCAGTCATGGCGGCGCCACAGGCCAGACCGACGAAGCCGCGCTCGCAGATGGGCGTGTCGCGCAGCCGTTCGGGGCCATGCAGGTCATACAGCCCAGCGGTGGTCTTGAAGTTGCCGCCGCGCTTGCCGATCCCCTCGCCCAGGACGAAGATGGTCGGGTTCCTGGCCATCTCGTCGGTCAACGCTTCCAGCGTCGCCTGCATGAAACTGATCTGCCGACCGGCAGGGTCGGGAGGAGGAGCCACTGGAATCGGCCGCGCATCCGGAGCATACACGTGCGTGGCGGCAGATTCGCCCGATGGCCACGGCGCATGCTCGGCAGTGGCCGCCGCAGCATTGACCTGGGCGGTCACTTCCATGTCCACCTCGGCCACGGGTGCGGACGGCGTGGCCACCCCCTCGCTCTCCGTCGAGGTGGGGCTGCCCGGGCTTCCCACCAGCAAGCTGCGCACCAGCTTGATGGGACACCGCGACTTCCACCGCTCGACATCCTCGCGGGTACGGTAGGTGAAGTCGCCCATCCCCTCGGCATGTGCCCGCGTGCGGTAGGTTTTGCACTCGAGCAAGGTGGGGCCTTCCCCCGCTCGTGCCCGCTGGACCGCCTGGGCGGCGGCCTCGTAGACCGCCTGCACGTCGTTGCCATCGACCTCCACACCCGGCATCCCATAGGCCGCCCCGCGTGCAGCCACCCCCGGACAGCCAGCCACCGTGTCGAACGGCACCTCGGTGGCGAACTGGTTGTTCTCGCACACGAAGAGGACAGGCAGCCGCCAGATGGAGGCCAGGTTCAGCCCTTCGTGGAAGGCGCCGTTGTTGACCGCACCATCGCCGAAGAACGCCACCGCCACCCGGTCAGTCTTCAGCAGCCGGAAGCTGTAGCCGGCCCCGGCAGCCTGGAGAATGCACGGGCCGACAATGCCGCTGGTGCCCATCATCCCCACTTCGGGGGCGAACAGGTGCATGCTGCCGCCCCGTCCGCGCGAGCAGCCGGTGGCCCTGCCGAACAGTTCGGCAAACAGCTGCTCGGGTGGCAATCCCTTCGCCAGGGCGTGACCGTGGCCCCGATGCGTGCTGAACACCACGTCATCGCGGCGCAGATGCGCACACACGCCGACGGCAATCGCCTCCTGCCCCACGTAGGTATGGCAGGCGCCATGAATCAGGCCGCGCTGGTGCGACCGGGCCAGGCTCTCCTCGGCCTGGCGGATCAGCTGCATCCGCTGATACAGATTGAGGAGGAGCTTCGTATCAAGCGACGGAGCAGTCAGGGTGGACATGGGTCCGGTCTCGTCGGGAGAGAGATAAAAGCAGGGGCGCGATCAGCGACGATCGACCCCTCGCGTGCCGCCGGCGTTCATCGCCATGTTGCCGCCATCCATGGGGATCAACGCGCCGGTGATCCACGACGACGCATCCGAGGCGAGGAACACTGCCAGGCCCTGGATGTCGTCGGGGCAGCCCAGGCGATTGGCCGGGATGCCGCTGAGGAACTTGCTCCGCAGGGTGGGGTCGGCTTCCATGCGCTGCTCGAGGTGGGGGTTCGCCACCTGCGCCGGTAAGATGGCGTTGACCCGAACGCCGCGCCCGCTCCATTCGGTACTCAGCTCGCGCGTCATCTGAGCGACAGCGCCCATGGCCATGCTGTAGGCGATGTGTCCACGGCCCAGGGCGGTCAGGCTGGCCAGCGAGCCGATGTTCACAATGCTGCCCTGTCCGCGCTGCAACATGCGCCGGCCCGCCTCCTGGCACATGCAGAACCGCCCGTAGACCAGGTTGCGCCAGGTCTGCTCGACGTCGTCCAGCGAGATCTCCTCGGGGGGACCCAGCACCGCCTCGCCGGCGATGTTGCCCAGGAAATCGACACGGCCCCAGGCGCGATCCACCTCGGCGAACAGCGCCCGGATGCTCGTCGGCTGCGAGACATCGGTGGGCACCACCAGCGCCTGCCGGCCGATTCCGCGAATGGTGGAAGCGGTGGCCTCGGCACCAGCGACGTTGATGTCGGCCAGCACCAGGTCGGCGCCAAACTCCGCCAGCGCCAGCGAGGCCGCGCGACCCAGGCCGCTGGCCGCGCCCGACACCACGCACACGCGGTCCGTCAAGTTGAACAGTCGTCCGGCCATCACTCTTCCCTCCTTGTACGGGGTGCATCCTGCCCACGACGGCTGGCCAGGTAGGCCACCAGATCCTGAAACTCCTGCGGCGTCATCCGGTCGGCCAGCCCATCCGGCATCGTCGAGGAGGGCAGCGCCGTGCGCTCCTCGATCTCCTTGCGGTGCAGCGTGTGTCGTTTGCCCTCGTTGTCGCCCAGGGTGATCACGCTATGGGCGCCTTCATCGAGAATCACCCCAGTGTGAACCGTGCCACGGGCCGTGGCGATTCGCCAGGTGACGTAGCGCGGCGCGATCTCCTTGCCGGGCTCCAGGATCGACTCGATCAACCGATCCCGGCTCAGGGCGCTTCCGATGGTTGTCAGATCGGGGCCGACCGAATCGCCACCGCTGGCGATGGTATGGCAGCGATAACAACCCGGCCCGGCGGGATGGTAGAACACCCGCTCGCCCGCCTGGACATCGCCGCCGCGGGCCAGCTTCGCCTTCCAGTCGGCGCTGCTGGTGGGCCGCTTGCCCGCCAGCTCGACGAAGCGGGGTAGCTGGGCGACCACCTTGCTGTCCTTGCAGTCTTTCAGCGCCAGCACCATCTGCGCGGCCAGTTCGGAACGCTCGGCGGGGGCAAGCTCCAGTTGATCCCAGCGGTCGAGTAGGGCCCGAGCCACGGCTGGGTCACGCCCTGCCAGCCGGAGCGACCGCAGCGCATCGCGACGGAGTTCGGGGCGACCCAGCAGATCGAGCAACATCGTGCGAACCGCCGGCGCCTCGGTCAGAGCGCCCAGCCCCAGGATCGCTTCGGCCCGCAGGTCAGCCGGTGCCTCGGCCGCGCTGGCCTGGCGCACCAGGGCGGTCTCACTTTTGCGGTCGGCTCGCCGGGCCAGGGTCCGGACCACCTCGACGCGCAGAGCGGCATCGCGGTCTTCGAGCAAGGGAATCAGCCGAGTCGGGGCGACCTCGGGATGGTCGGGCCGAAGCGTCTGCAGCGCGAGCACCCGGAAGGCGACCGGTTCGGTGGAAGCATGCACCAGACGCGCCAGGTGCTTCTCCTCCACCGGCTCGACTTCGGGCTTGCCGCCCGCCAGGAGATGACGAGCCGCCAGCAAGCTGCGCAGCAGCGCCGGGCTGGTCGGAAGCCGGGTGGCCGCAGCCTCGAGACGGCCGGCCAGATCCTGAAGGCGCGATTCCCCTGCCCAGCGCATGGCGGCCCGGCGCACCTCGGGGTCTGCATCGTCGAGGAAGCGGGGCAGCGCTGCCAGGGCCCGGGCATCTCCGGACTTGCGTAGAGCCAGCAACACGCCCAGGCGCATCGCGGGGCTGGCATGTTCGCTCTCTCGCAGGAGCATGGCCACCTGCTCGGCTTGCCCGACCACCTGCACGGCGGCATGGACCAGGAACGGGTCGGCATCAGCGAGGAACGGTAGGACCGCGGCAGCATCGGCACGGAGGATGGCCTGCAACCGGACCGCGGGGGAGGCATCCTTCAGGGCGCCATCATCGGGCCGAGAAGCCCCAAGACGCACCGCCTCGCTCCGCAACTCGGGTTCCGCTGCCTTGCGTCCCAGGTCGATTAGCTCCTTCCCTCCCTCTGCCAGACTTGCGGCGGCCCACAGAGCGTGCAACCGCTGGCGAAGATCGCCCTGGCTCGTCAGGATCTTTTCCAGTGCGGGCCGCGCCGCCTTGCCTCGCTCGGCCAGGGCGCGCGTCGCCGCCGTGCGGATGGCCTGGCGCGGATCACCCAGCAGTTCGGCTAGCCGCTTCGTCTCGGCAGTGGCTACCTGAGTGGGTCGAAGCCCATCGTCGGCCACCGTCGGCTTTTTGGCGCGCAGCCGCCAGACGCGCCCCTTGCCGTGGACGGGATACGATCGATCCACCCAGTCGCTGAAGTAGACCGCACCGTCGGGTCCGGTTGCGATGGCCACAGGCCGAAACTGCTCATCCCCGCGCACCACCGTCTGCATCCGGGCGCGGAAGGAAGCACCTGCGGGCAGCAGACGATAGCGCTCGATGGTGTGGTCGCCCCACGAGGTGACCAGCAAATCGCCCCGGTAGTCGCTGGGTAGATTGTTGGCCTCGTAGGCCAGGATGCCGCTGGGAGCCTCACCAGTGCCCGCCACCATGCCCAGGGTGCCGGCCAGCTCGCCGTTCCAGCACTGGAAGGGATGCGTGCCCTTGCGCCCGTAACGGAAGCGATAGCCATAGTCGCCACCCGGAACGACGTGCAGCAGCCGACAGGGACCCCGGGCGTCGGGATCGTTATCGACCACGAACAGCCGGCCAAATGCGTCGAAAGTGTGATGGAAGGGGTTCCAAAAGCCTGTGGCCTGGCGCGTCAGGCCCGTGCCATCCGGTCGGCAGAGAAACAGGTTGCCCCCTTCACCACCTCCCTGCAGCGTGGTGCCATCGGCGCCGACCAGGCGGTACGGCTCGCCCAGGTTCTCGCCCATACCGAAGACCATCTGGCCCCGGGGGTCGAAGGCGAAGCCGCACAACCCGTTGTGCGGATAGTTGCCGCGCGTCACCAGCTTTACCAGCGACTTGCTGGCGAGAAACCGGTCATCCTTGCGCTGCAGAAGCAGAATCTCCGCGCGCGTCGCCAGGTAGAGCGAGCCATCCGGACCGAAGGCCAGGCTCATGGCATCCTTGAAGCCGTCGGCGAAGGTGGTGACTTTGCGGGCGCGGCCCTGAGCGTCCAGGTCAGATAGGATTCGTACCCGGTCGGTTTTCGGCCCCTTGTAGTCGGAGCCGCGCTGGTGAGTGTTGTTCTCGACGACCCACACCCGCCCCTGCTCGTCCACAGCCAGGCCAGTGGGGGTGACGATCTGTGGCTGCTCGGCGACCAGCTCCAGCACCAATCGGTCGTCGGAAACCACTGGCGCGGCGGCACCGAGCCCGCAAGGTAGCCCGATGAGAAGCAGGGCCAAGAGGCGGCAGCTGCGTGGGGGCATGAGTCACTCCGATCGCCGGGTCACCGGGGCCATCAAGGGGATGGTAACGATGGTATGCCTGGATCGGCTCGCAGGCCAGCGGTTGCTCGCGATCCATTAGCTTCACCTGGCCGCTTGACAGGGTGGCACGGCCTCGATAGGGTGCAACCAACTCCGGGCAAATTCCTGTCCTGGCCCACGCGAGACCACCCTGATCTCCATGACAACATCCCCCACGCAAGAGAGCCACCGGCTCCGTCGCAGGCGGCTGGGCCTGGGCCTGATGGTGGTAGCCGGACTTCTGCTCGCTGTCCTGCTCGGCTGGCTGGGCTGGGTGGAACACCAGGTCCGTCTCGCCCAGCAGGACATCCAGGCGCGACGGTTCACCAAGGCGCTCGAGCGTCTGACCCTGGCCATGCAGACCCATCAGCATCGACCCGGGTTGGTCTTCCAGGCGGCACAGACGGCCCGACGCGCCCAGGATTTCGACCAGGCCGAGGCGCTGCTTGATCGCTTCTTTCAAATGACGAATAAGGCTTACACCCCCGAGATTCATCTCGAGCGTGAGTTGACCCGCGCCCAGCAGGGCACCCTGCCCCAGTCAATCGAGAAACAGCTGCACCTCTTCGCCGTCACCGAGAACCCCTACACCGCCCTCGTCGCCGAGGCGCTGGTCTATCCGTACCTGAGAACGTCGCGCCTGCAGCAGGCCATCGCCTGCCTGGATGGCTGGCTGAAGGTCGAGCCGGATAACACCTGGGCCCTCAACCGTCGCGCCCATGCCTACGACCGCCTGGGGCACTACGACGACGCCATCACCGACTATCAGAAAGTGATCGAGTTGGACCCGGACGATCGGAAGGCGACCATCCGGCTGGCACAACTGTTGCTCAACGAACGCCGCAACCCGCAGGAAGCCGAGCCCCTGTTTCAGCGCGTGGTAGACGAGCAACCGGACAACGCCGAGGGCAAAACCGGGCTAGCGCAGTGCCTGGCCGCACGTGGTCAGACTCAGGAGGCGCTCCAGCAGTTGGACGACGTGTTACGGGAAGCTCCTACCAACGTCAATGCGCTGGTCGAACGCGGCAAGGTGGCCCTGATCCTGCAGCGGTATCAATCGGCCGAAACCGACCTCCGCAAGGCGCTTGACCTGGCACGGTACGATCCACGCGTCTACTACAACCTGCTGCTGGCTCTGAAGGGGCAAAAAGGGCGAGAGAAGGACGCCGAGGCGATGTCGGCCGACCTGGCACGGGTGAATACCGATCACCGCCGGATGGAAGAGTTGATCAAGAAGTACACCAGCGACGCCAACAACGTCGGACTGCTGGTGGAGGTGGCCCAGATCTACCTCCGTTACGATCTACCCCGCGAGGCGATGCCGTTTCTGAACCGGGCTCTGGACCGAGCCCCCTACGATCCGAAGGTCCACGCCAGTTTGGCCGAGGCCTGGGCCAAGCTGGGTAATCTCGACCAGGCGCGCATTCATCGCCAGCAGGCAGGCCTTCCCAGCAATTCCGCAGCGAAAAAATGAAGAAGGGCCGCATCCATGAGATGCAGCCCTCGTCGTTTGTGGTTCAGCCAAAGCAAGTGGCATAAGTTAGTTCAGCGTGATGTCAAAGGTGTTCTTGCCACCCTTGACGGTGGTAGTCAGGCCCGAGGTATCCGGCTTGCCGTACTTTTCCGGCACTTCGACTACCTGAACAGGCCCGGTGGCCCCGCCCTTCATGCTCTTCATGCCCTCGCTGCCTTCCTGCTTGCCCCCTGGCATGCCCATGGGCATACCGACATTACTACCACCCTTGGGGGTGATGACGTAGACCTTGTAATCGCCGGGAGGAAGTTCCTCGACCTTGTAGGTTCCATCCTTTTCAATGCCACCGGACTTGGGAGAGGAGTCCTTGTCCCCCTTGGTGAAGTAGACCGTACCAGCGGTCAGAGAGGTCCCCTTGTAGGTGGCCTTACCGACCACGGTGCTGCCCGATTTGCCGCAACCTGCAATCAAAAGACAGGCGCCAGCGACAGTCAGAGCCAGACTAGCGGCCCGAAGATGCGTCATCACTTGTAGGTCTCTCCTGGAGGTCAAACATCCCTGGTTGGCTGGTCGAATCTCCATCGGAACCAGCCGGAGTGATCTGCCTCGGCAGAAAAACGAAGCCAGAGAGGGGAGGGAAAAAACGAGAAACCCGCCGCCTCTACCAGCGCTCGTACGGAGTGCAGGTAGAAGCGACGGGGAAACAGTCAACTCTTACCAATCGCTGCCAAGCACTTCACGACCGCTGGGGGTGATCGCCCACCACCAGGTTCGGCTGCTGAGGGCGGAGTTGACGCCCTTCACGCTGGCATCGCCCATGGCCACCATGAGCGTGCCCGAGTGAGCACTCGAAGCCTTGACCTTGTCGCAGTTCGCCGTGCTGTAGATCGGCTTGTTCTGGAACTTGCAGTCAGTCACGATCGCACCATTGATGGGATCGTTGCCCACGAACGTGGTGATACCACCAGAGATACCACCGTTCATGTTCGCCGAGGTAGCGAAATACGGACCCCAGTCACCCCACGGATGAGCCCACAGGGTACCACGATCGTTGCAAGTACCGTACTTCTCGGCCACCATGATCGTGTTGCTCTGACCGTCGCCGAAGCTGGCCGGCATACGAGCACCACCGTTCCAATCCACGAAGTCACCGGTCGCACGGTTCACGCGGGCAAAGACCTGCATGTTGCAGGCGTACGAGCCACCGCTCCAGCCGGCATTCTGGTTCATGCCGTTGGAATCGAGGCTTTCGTCCGAGGGGCACACGTAGGTCTTCAGCGGGGACCGCCACACGTTCGAGCTGGTGCCGACCGGGGCATCCCAGGTCACGCAATCGCCCGAGCCGTTGCGGTAGTTCCAGCCCGTCTTGTACAGGTTGTCCTGCTCGACGTACGGAAGAATCATGAAGAGGATGTTGGCCCACTGGAGCTTGTCGTTCCCAGCGGCATCCTTGAACCGCCCGTCATAGAAGAGCGGAGGGAACTTCTGATTCTGGTCGTGGTAATTGTGCAGGGCCAACCCCACCTGACGGAGGTTGTTGGAGCACTGCATACGAGCTGCCGCTTCACGCACCTTCTGGACTGCAGGGAGAAGAAGACCAATCAGAATGGCGATAATGGCGATCACTACCAGCAGTTCGATCAGCGTGAAACCGCGGATCTTTCTGGCAACCCAACGCATAGGCACGCTCCTTAGACATGGAGAGAGAACGAAAGAGATGTGACAATCAACCGGATTATTCTGCGAGGCAAGAGGTATGTCAAGCATAAAGTGAGAAATCCATGAGTTTACCAGAATGTGCCCATCGCATCCATCTATGTGAATTCATTAAACTCTCATAATCTTGCCTTTCTGCCCCTTGTTCTCCCCCGCCACCCCTCTCTACACTGGGTTTCCAGTCGTCTCATTTTTCGGTCACCCTTCACCTTCCAGCGGTTTCCGCGAGAGTTCTCCTGTCTCCATCCCTGTTCTCCCGGCAGGTGATCATGATGCGTTCCTGGCCCTTGCTTCTGGCTTGCCTGGCCCTGGCGGGATGCCAGACTCGTCCGCGCCCGGTGGTGGTCGAGCCGACCGGACTACCCTGGTTCAACGACGCCACCCAGGCCTGGGGCATCGACTTTGTCCACGATCCCGGCCCCCTCGACAACAAGTTCTTCATGCCGCAGAGTATCGGCTCGGGGGCGGCCCTCTTCGATTTCGATGGCGATGACCGCCTCGACGTGCTACTTCTGAACAACGGGGGCCCGCGCGGGGCGACCAATCGCCTCTTCCGCCAGAAAGCCGACGGTACCTTCCAGGACGTTAGCGCTGGTTCCGGCCTCGATTTCTCCGGCCACTGCATGGGCGCTGCCGTGGGAGACGTGAACAACGACGGCCGGCCCGATGTGCTCATCACGCTGTACGGCAGCGTCCGGTTACTGCTGCAGGAATCGCCCGGAAAGTTCCGCGACGCCACCGCCCAGGCCGGTCTCGACAACCCGGCATGGGGCACCTCGGCCTGCTTTCTCGACTACGACCGCGATGGCTGGCTCGATCTCGTGGTGGTCAACTACGTCGATTACGATCCGCGCATCGAATGCCGGGGTCCCGGACGACCACCCGACTTCTGCCACCCGCTCAGTTTTCCCGGCACCGTGTCCCGACTGTTTCGCAATCGCGGGGTGGGTCCGGACGGAGCCTGGCGCGGCATGGAGGATGTAACCGTCGCGTCGGGCCTGGTCAAACTCCCCGGCACAGGGCTGGGCGTCACCACGATGGACTTCAACGGCGACGGCTGGCCCGACATCCTGGTGGCCAACGACGCCATCCCTAACCGCCTCTGGATCAATCAGAAGAACGGCACCTTCCTCGACGAGGCGATGGAGCGCGGCCTGGCGGTTAATGTGCTGGGCCAGGCACAGGGAAACATGGGCATTGCCATCGGCGACACGCGCGGCATCGGGTTGTTCGACGTGTTCATCACCCACCTGACGCAGGAGACCCACACGCTGTGGCGCCAGGGGCCGCGCGGGTTCTACCGTGACGAAACAGCTGCAACGGGGCTGCTGACTTCTCGGGGGCGCGGCACCGGCTTCGGTACCGTGCTGGGCGATTTCAACCACGATGGCCGGCTCGACCTGGCCATCGTCAACGGCCGGGTAATGCGTGGTACCCCCGCGGAGGGAGAGCACCTGGCCCCCTTCTGGCGTCCCTACGCCGAGTCCAATCAGCTTTATTCCGGCGAGGAAGGCGGACGGTTTCAGAACATCAGCGCCGCCAACGCGCCCTTTTGTGGCCAGGCCTGGGTGAGTCGGGCGCTGGTCGGAGGCGACATCGATGGCGACGGTGCCATCGACCTGCTCGTCACCCGGGTAGGTGAATCGGCTCGCCTGTATCGCAACGTCGCCCCGGACCGTGGCCGCTGGCTTCTGGTGCGTGCAGTCGATCCCGCCCTGCGCCGCGATGCCTACGGGGCCGAGATTCGCCTGCGCACGGGGAGCAAAACCTGGCTGGGCTGGGTCAACCCGGGCCAGAGCTACCTGGCAAGCAACGACCCGCGCGTACATGTGGGTCTCGGCAGCCTCACAACCTACGACGCCATCGAGGTACTCTGGCCCAACGGCGACCGGGAACTGTTTCCCGGCGGTGAAACCAACCGCCAGGTCACCCTGCGCAAAGGCCAGGGCAAAAAGGCGGGCCCCTGATTTCTGCTTCTCACAAGGATCCCTCATGTCCGGCGCTGGCGGCCCTGGAAAGGCGGAGACTCCCTCGTACAGCGGGTGGAGTAGCATCGGCATGGTGAGTATCCTGCTCCTGGCCATCATCCTGGTCGTGGTCCTTCGAGGTGGCTGGAACAAGCCCCCCTTGAAGCCGCCCGAGGTGGAGATCAGCGAGAACGACCCGCAGGTAGAAGCCGTGTCGAAGCGCCTGCGGGAGAACGTGCTCCAGCAACCCGGCTCGGCAGATGCCTGGGGGCGTCTGGGCATGTTCCTGCTGGTGAATCGCAATCTCGAACCGGCCTCCCTCTGCCTGAACGAGGCGGCGCGACTCGACCCGGGCGAGGCGCGCTGGCCCTACTACCAGGCGATCATCGCCAGCGAAACCGACCTGGCACAATCGGTCGTGTATCTGCAACGTGCCCTCGAACGGATGGATGCCCCACAGGTCGACACCCTGCTGCGCCTGGTCGATGGCTTGCTGCTCTTGGGCCGGACCGAGGAGGCCGAACGCACCTTGCAGGAGATCGTGCGGCTCGAACCAGACAACGCCCGGGCCGCGCTGGGGTTGGCCCGGATCGAGTACGGTCGAAACCAGTGGCCGCAGGCCGAAAGCCACCTCAAGAAGGCGCTGGATCACCCCCTGACGCGAAAAGCAGCGGGGCGCATGTATGTGGAGATTCTCCAGCGACGAGGCGATGCCGAAGCGGCCAGCAAGTTAGCGCGCCGGGTGGCGGCCCTGCCTCCGGACCAGACCCGGGAGGATCCGCTGATGGCGCAACTGATGGCCTTGCAGGTCGGGCGCGAGGCTCAGATTCAGCGGGCCACGGCGATGGTCAGCCAGGGCCGACTGGCCGAGGCCATCCAGTTGCTTAGCCAAACGGTCCGCGATTATCCCCGGGCAGCAGCGGCGTGGATGTGGCTGGGACGCGCCTGGCACCGGGCAGGTAACCTGCCCGAGGCGCGCCAGGCGCTCGAGCAGGCGGTTCGCATCGATACGGAATTCACCGAGGCGCACTACCTGCTGGGGCTGGTGCTCATCGACAGCGGAGCGCCGGCCGAGGCGTTGGGGCCTCTGCGCCGAGCCATCGGTCTGAAGCCGACCCACGCCCTGGCGAGCTATCAGCTGGGCAAGTGCCTGCTGACCCAGAACGAACGACAGCAGGCCGAGGAGGCCTTCCGCGCTGCCGCCCGGGCCATGCCCAACTTCACCGAGGCGCATCTCGAACTGGCCGAACTGCTTCAGACCAGCAAACCGGCCGAGGCGCGGGAACACCTCAAGATTGCACTGCAGCTGGAACCCGACAACGCCCGCGCGCGGGCCCTTCAGGCCAAGCTACCGTCCTGATGGTGGCCGCTCAGAACTCCCCAGGCACCTCACCACCCGCCCGGGTAGACAGGGCACGCCAGGGGGTCAGCTGCACGGCGTTGGAGATGAACCGAACCGAGCCATCGCACAGGAGCAGGTTCACCCCGCCGACGTGGTAGCTGCGCGCCGTCGAGAGCCCCTTGTTGTGGCTGCCGTTCCCACAATCCCACGTCCGGGGGTTGGGGGTGTAGTAGTGGTTGTAGAGCGTGTTGCCGTAGTGCCCGTCGATCCACTTGGCGCCGCGACGGCCCGAAAAGGTGCCGCTGGCGCCATCGCAGGCGGCCGGGGTCGGATCGTTGCCGCCCGGCACTTCGAGCACCACCAGCCGGGGATCGGCCGCGGCCGCGCTCGCCGGCACCTGACCATTGCCCAGGATGCTCTCGCTGAAAGCAGCTGTATTCGAGGTGCCATCCATCACGTCGGCATGGCGAACCGGCGACTGCGTGAAGAGTCCGTCGCCGCTGGCGATCAGGCCGAACCCCAGCGTGCCACTGCCGTTGTTCGAGACGTAGTTGGTGCCGAAGTCCGGCTGCCCGGCTACCTGCCCATTGCCGGGGTCGCTGGGGCACAGAAACAGCGGCACCCGGGTCTGCGAAGCCTGCAGGTTGGTGGCGCTGGTCGGGGGCGTGGAGTAATCGCACAGTCGCTGCAGGTTCTCCTGCTCAACGAACGGCAGCAGCCGCGACAGTCCACTGTGGACCAGCGGCCAGGCGTTGCGCGCCTGGGGGAAGGACTGGTAGGTTCCCTCATAACTGTGCAGGGCCAGTCCCAGCTGCTTGAGGTTGTTCTGACACTTCATCCGCGAGGCGGCTTCGCGGACCTTCTGCACGGCAGGCAACAACAGTCCGATCAGGATGGCGATGATGGCGATCACCACCAGTAATTCAATGAGCGTGAATGCACGGCGCTGCATGGATGGTTCCTCCCCGGCGCACGAGAAGCACGGCCGAGAATCCGTTCGCTCCGGATCTGGCGATGCAAAAATCGATCAGTCGGTACAACCATGGATCATCTGCCTTCACCGGGCGATGAAGGGCATCGGATAGAGGTCAAACCAAACTTGAGCGAGGAGGGGGAGTGGGTTGGACAGGCACCAGACGAAACGCGGTTTCAGATTGCACTTCGATGGAATCAGACGAGGCAGCGGCCAGAGGCGCGGCCAGAGCTGAGGACGGTAAACCAGATACGCTGAGCAGCAGCCAGCCTGGCGTCTCTGCCTTGCAGCGAGCAGCCCGAATCCCGGTCATCCCCGGAAGCTCCGGGTCGTCCTCGGTCGGCTGGGCCGATTCCGGGCTGGCGGTCGAGCAGCAACCGCCCGAGCAGCAACATCCCTGGCTGGGATCTCCAACGACGCACCCGCAGAGTCGGACGGCCACCACGGGAAGCTCTTCGTCGGGGTTGGCGGGGTTCCGGGTAGAGATGGGAATCCCCGTCATACCCACGCCTTGCCCCAGGAGGGAGCCAGCGACGAGCAGGCGGAATAGCCAGGAATATGGCAGGAAGAGACGATGCATGCCAGGCGAGACAGTCCAGGTGCGTTTCGGTCAGCCCGTCTGGTTATAGGCATGGAGACCAGCCCCGGCCTCCACATTCTGGCGCGGAATCATGGCAGCGTCCTACGGTCCACTGGGAGGCTTGGTCGCCGGGCCGGCATGGGTGCGGTAGTAGGACACCATCGGCGGCGCAGTCAATCCACCGGAAACGATGGCCTGCAATGCTTCCTCGGAGGTCCAGTTGAGTTCGGTCACGTCCTCTTCGGGGAAGAGGAGAAAATAGCCCGAGGTGGGAACAGGCGTGGTGGGCACGTAAACGCAGATGAGAGTCTTCTGAGTGTCCTCATCCCGGCAGGTGGAGGTCACGAAGGCGGGTGCCTTCATTCCCGGATGAGGAAACGGCACCAGCACCACCCGACGAGGAAGTTCCTGGCCGCCCTTGCTCTCGAACGTCTTGAAGACCTGACGCACCGACTTGTGAACCGACGAGATGAACGGCAGCCGCAGCAACACGGCATCGATGGCGCGCTGAAGCCACGACCCCGCCAGCAAACCCAGCACATAGAGGCAGACCACACCGATCAGCACAGCCAGGCCCGGTGCGATCACCTGGGTGAACCAGAACGTCAGTTCGGTGTCGGGTCGCAGCCGCAGCACCTTCCACAGCAACAGTTCGCCCAGCGGAGAGATCACATGGGTGTTGAGGAAGGAAAAGACCCACGTCACCAGCCAGAGAGTGATAAAGACCGGAAGCACCACCATCAACCCAGCCAGGACGCGGCCGCGCAGATGACGCCAGGCCAGTTGGAACGGGGAGGCAGACCGGGAAGCGACCGGATCGATCGACATCGAGCAACCCTCCTGGCAGACAGCCCCCGACCGCGCCGGTGCGTCGAAGGATCTCCCTACCAAGCATACGAACTTCCGGGCCAGGCCCCAGACGTCTCCGGGGCCGGCTGCCACCAACTCAGGCGACGGAGGAGGTACCCGCCAGGCCGGCCCCCGACGCCGACCGCAACACCAGCGCGCCGCCCTGGGGATGGACGTTGAGCGTTCGTTCGACAGTCGGCTCCGAGCGCAGCGCCACCGACAACTGAGTCAGCGCCTCGTCGATGGCCTGCTTCACCGACTGCATGGCGACTCCCTCGCGGTGAAGCTTGGCCGTGCTGAGCGTGCAGTTACTTCGGCCGGCCCGGGCCACCTCGGGGAGGTCCTCCACCGCCAGGCGGGCAAACCGGTGCTCGGGATGAACCAGTTCGCGATAACGGCCCATGATCTCGAACGGCGAGATCGCCCCATCGTTCACCATGTTGAAGATGCCGGTGGCCCGCCGCTCGATCAGTAGCAACGCCGACCGGAAGAAGTCCGGCAGATAGGTCACCGAGTTGGGCATGTCCAGCACGCGCTCGTAGCGGCGGATCTTGTTCAGCAGGTTGCGCTCCGACAGCGTACCATCGAACGGCATGCGTAACCGGAGGGTGAGGACCGGGTAGCCCCGCATCATCTGGTCCGAGATCCCCTTGGTCAGCGAGTAGTAGCTGCCCGTGTAGTTGGGTCGGTCGGTCTCGGTGAAGCCGTTTCCGTCGCTGCCGTGGCCCTCGTAGATGCATCCCGAGCTGAGATGGACCAGGTAGGCGTTTCGCCGCAAGCATTCGATCAGGACGACGCGAGCCCCAGTGACGTTGGCGCGGTAGGTGGCTCGCTGGTTGGTTTCGCACCAGTCCACGTTGGGGCGTCCGGTCTTGCCCGCGCAGTTGATGACGATGTCGGGCCGGTGGGCATCGAGTACCTCGCCGACCGCGAACGGGTCGGCAATGTCTCGATCCGAGCCGACAGCGCCAGGAAAGCGAGCCAGGAACTGCTGGCCCATGTAGCCCCGGGCACCAAAGACGAGCACGCGGGGATGAGTCTTCATCTGCTTCGACATATCGCTGGTCATGGGGGAAAGCTCCTGATGGTGGCGCGTCTGAGAACGGGAGGCGGTAGGTTAGCTCGCCAGGCGCTGGCCATACTGCCGCTGGTAATATTGCCGGTAGGCGCCCGAGCGCACGTCGCGGACCCACTCCTGGTTGGCCTGATACCAGGCGATGGTGGAGCGGAGCCCTTCTTCAAAGGTGATCTGGGGACGCCAGCCGAGTTCCTGCTGGATGCGCGAGCTATCGATGGCGTACCTGCGGTCGTGCCCCGGACGGTCCGCCACGTATCGGATCAGCTCCGGCCCCTTGCCCAGTAGCTCGAGCAGCGTGTAGGTCAGCTCGAGATTGGTCTTCTCGTTGTTACCGCCGATGTTGTACACCTCGCCAGCGCGACCCTTCTTCCACACAGCAGCCACGGCAGAGCAGTGGTCGCTCACATGGAGCCAGTCGCGGATCTGCTGCCCATCGCCGTAGACCGGCACGGGCTGGTTGGCCAGCAGGTTCGAGACGAACAGCGGGATCAGCTTCTCGGGGAACTGGTAGGGTCCGTAGTTGTTGCTGCACCGGGTGATCGAGGCATTCAGTCCGAAGGTGTGCACCGCGCTTCGCACCAGCATGTCCGCCGAGGCCTTGCTCGCGGCGTAGGGACTGTTCGGCGCCAGTGGAGTGGTCTCGTGGAACGCCCCGGTGGGCCCCAGGCTACCGTAGACCTCATCGGTGGAGACCTGCACAAACCGCTCGACCTTATATTGCCGGGCGGCGTCCAGCAGCACCTGGGTGCCCAGGACATTCGTGCGAATGAACGGGGTCGCATCCATGATGCTGCGATCGACGTGGCTTTCGGCTGCAAAGTGGATGATGGCGTCCACCCCCTGGGCACAGACGGACCGGACCGCTTCCGGGTCGGCCACGTCGCCGACCACCAGCCGATAGCGTGGATGATTGGCCAGGTCGGCCAGGTTGGCCAGGTTGCCGGCGTAGGTGAGCGCGTCGAAGTTCACCACGGCCACCTCGGGTTCATTGGCGAGGAGGTGGCGAATGAAATTGCTTCCGATGAAGCCGCAACCGCCGGTGATCATCAAGGTGTGCATGTGTTCCCCAGGATGGTTTCGAGTTAGCCGGCCACGCAAACGGCCGAGGTGCGATGTTCGCGCAGCACGCGCTGCAGATACTGGCCATAGGCACAGTTGGCGAGCGGTCGGGCCAGCTCGGCAAACTGTTCGAGCGTGATGAACCCCTTGCTCAGAGCGATTTCCTCCAGGCAGGCGATCTTCAGCCCCTGACGCTGCTCCAGCGTCTGCACAAACTGAGAAGCAGAGAGTAACGATTCAGGGGTCCCGGTGTCGAGCCAGGCATATCCACGCCCCAGTGGTGTGACCGACAACTCACCCTCGGCGAGGTAAGTCCGGTTCACGTCAGTGATCTCCAGTTCACCCCGGGCCGACGGCCGCAGCTCCTGGGCGATCGACACCACCCGGGCGTCGTAGAAGTACAGCCCGGTGACGGCCCAGTTGGACCGTGGCTGTCGCGGCTTCTCCTCTATGGAGAGCGCCCGAAACTCGTCGTCGAACTCCACCACGCCGTACCGTTCGGGATCCTGCACGTGGTAGGCGAAGACTCGGGCCCCCTCGGTCAGCTCGGCCGATTCGGACACTAGCCGGGCTAGATCGTGACCGAAGAAGAGGTTGTCTCCCAGGACCAGGCACACCGGAGAATCGCCGATGAACTCCGCTCCCAGTGTGAAGGCCTGGGCGATCCCCGCAGGAGTTGGCTGCACCTTGTAGGACAGTTCGATCCCCCACTGGGAGCCGTCGCCCAGCAGGTTTCGGATGAGCGGCAGATCATGCGGCGTGCTAATGACGAGCACCTCGCGGATGCCGGCCAGCATCAGGAGCGAAAGCGGATAGTAGATGACTGGCTTGTCGTAGCAGGGCAACAGCTGCTTGCTGACCGCCCGGGTCAAGGGATAGAGCCGCGTCCCACTACCGCCCGCCAGAATGATACCCTTCACAGGATCCCCTTTATCTCTTGAGGTTTACCGGGGGCTGTGGCTGCCCCGTCGCCTTCGCTGATTCAGGGCCGGGGTGGTGCGCCGCCGACCAGTTCCCGGGCCAGGGTGACCGCTAGGACCCGGGCATGCTTCCATTCGCCCTGCCGACGTTGCGGACGCACCACGCCGCGCACCAGCTTGCGGCCGACGTCCATCAGGTCGAGCATCCACACACCGGCCGTTTCGTACCAGGGGCGATAACTGGCCAGCCAGCGGTACTTCCCGTGCAGGAACCAGGCATGTAGGTCGGCCCGACGCGTGGCATCCGCCCCTCCGCCGCTGGCCCCGCCGTGGTGAATGATCTGGGCTCCGGGATAGTGCTCGACTTTCCATCCCTCTTGCAATAACCGTGCCGAAAGGTCGGCATCTTCCCAATACATCCAGTAATGGTCGTCCAGGGTGCCACCGATGGCCGCCAGGGCCTGGGCCCGCAGTACCAGGCAGGTCCCCGCCAGCCAGCCCTGCTCTTCCGGTTGCTGCCGTGGCGCCAGGCGGGCACATTCGCGCAGAGCGGCCCGGAGGCTGGCAAATGCGTACACGCATTGCTGCGGATGGCCATCGGCCCCCATCAGGCTGGGGCTGCACGCTCCCACCTCGGGATGGGCCTGCATCCAGTCCACGCACCGCTGCAACGCGTCGTCTTCAAGGACAGTATCTGAGTTCAGCAGCACGAGATACTCGCCGCGGGCTTCCTTCAGCCCGGCGTTGTTGGCGGCCGCGAACCCGGCATTGCGTCCCGTTTCGATCAGCCGCACCTGCGGGAAGTCGGCCCTTACCATGGCCGGCGAGCCATCGCGGCTGGCATTATCGACCACAAACACTTCCGCCTGGGGGCAGTGCTGCTCGATCGATCGAAGACACTGCCGGAGAAGCTCGCGAGTGTTGTAGCTCACAATGACAATCGAGATCATGTCGAGAATCTCCTGCTTCTGTCTCGTTTCGATTGAGAAACCGCCGCTCTGTCTCATTTCGAGAATGGCCACGCTCGTGGTGGCTCCAGTTCGCCTGCCGCCAGGGCGTTTTTCAGCCTCCCTGGCCATCTCTCTCATCACAAGAGAGTGTCGGCATGACTGTTGCACTTGTCATGCCGACACTCCGAAACCTTCACCTCCGGGATCCACCACCATGGGCGTCGTGGAATTATCAGCCATCCTCCCTGAACCGTTGCGACACGGCCCCGAACCACTCCACCGTCAGCCCGTGTGGATCTGGGGGCTCCCGCTCATGCCCTGGACGCTCGAGCAAGCGGTGGCCGAGGTGGCCCGGCTCATCGACGAACGGCAGCCCACCTTCTTCATCACCGCGAATCTGCATTACGCCATGCTGACCGAACGGGACCCGCTGGTGCGGACGATCAACCAGCAGGCGGCGTTCCTCCTTGCGGATGGCATGCCATTCGTCTGGGCCAGCCGTGCTGGTAAAGTCCGCCTGCCCGAGCGCGTTCCCGGTTCCGACCTGATCTTCGCCCTGAGCAAGCAGGCTGCGGCCCGGGGGCATCGCATCTTTTTCCTCGGCGGTCAGCCGGGCGTGGCAGCCCAGGCAGCAGCTAACCTGCAGGCGCGTTACCCGGGCCTGGTAGTGGCAGGGATCGAAGCTCCCCCCTTCCGCCCGCTCTCCGTCGAAGAAAATGCAGCGATGGTAAAGCGCATCCGGGAGGCCCGTCCGGATCTTCTGTTCGTCGCGTTCGGACAACCCAAGGGAGAACGCTGGATCGCCGAGAATCTGCACCATCTCGGAGTGCCTGTGTCGGTTCAACTGGGTGCTTCCATCGACTTTGCGGCCGGGCGCGTGCGGCGCGCCCCACAGTGGATTCAGCGCGTGGGGATGGAGTGGGCCTTCCGCCTGTATCTCGAACCTCGTCGCCTGGCCGGCCGGTACGCGAAAAATGCGACCTTCCTGCTTCGCAGATCGGCCCAGGATTGGCGCCGAGCCGAGAGGAACTGAGCCATGCGCATTCTCTACAGTCATTACCTGGCCGAGGAAGATCATGCGGCGGTGCGCATGGTACATCAGATCAGCCGGGAGCTGACCCAGCGGGGCCACGAGGTGCGCGTGCACCGCAGCGCCGGCCCGGTACGATCAGGGGCAGGCAGTGCGCGACCTCGGCAGCGTTCGCGCTGGACGGGTTGGCTCCGCGGCGGGGTGAACCTGGCCCGTACCCTGGCCCGCAACCTGTCGATGAAGCGCCGCGACCAGGCCGCCCTGGCCTCGTTCCGGCCCGACCTCGTCCTGGCTCGCCAGGATGCCTATTGCTGGTCGATGACAGCCGCCTGTCAGTCAGCATCGATTCCCCTGGTGACCTACGCCGATGCCCCCGTCGCCCTGGAAACCCGGCTCTTTTCTCCGCCGGGGCGGTGGCATCCACCCGGCCTGGTCGAGGCGGTGGAACGCTGGAACCTGACCCGGAGCCAGGCGATTATCACAGTCAGTCGGCCGGCGGCGAGTACCCTGGCGCATTACGGGCTATCCGTGCCCATCCACGTCGTACCCAATGGTGTGGACCTGCAACAACTGGCGGTATCTGCCCAGGAAACGCAGGAACTACGCACGCGCCTGGGGTTCGGCGATCGCTGCGTCATCGGTTTTCTGGGGACATTCCGGGCCTTTCATGGGCTGGAAACGCTGCGTCGCATCATGACAGCAACGGCGCAGCGAAAAGATGTCCACTGGCTCCTGGTGGGAGATGGCCCCGGCCGTGGTGATCTGCAACAGGCCGCGGCCGGTAGTCGGCAGGTTACCTTCCTGGGACATCAGCCAGGCGAAATGGTGGGAAAACTACTGAGTGTGATGGACATTGCCCTGGTGCCACAGTCACGTGTGGAGGGCGCCTACTACTTCTGCCCGTTGAAGGTGCTGGAGTGCGCCGGCGCTGGCTGTGCTGTGGTGGCAGGCAATCAGGGCGACGTGCCCTGGCTCCTCGACGAGGGAAAGGCGGGCGTGCTGCTTCCTCCCGACGATGCGCCTGCCTGGATTGCCGCCGTGGAACGGTTGATCGGCGATCCGGCAGGCCGCCAGCGACTGGGGGCGCGGGCTTCGCAGCGCATCCGCGAGCAATTCACCTGGCAGCAAACGGCCACCAAGGTCGAGGTTATTCTGCAGCAGATCCTCGACCGCGGCCGGAGGTAACTTGATCTCATGAAGGTGATCACAGATAGGCATGGCGACACTCGCATCCTCCAACTGGATGGCGAAAGCCTCGACGCCGCAGCGGCCCGGGCCCTTCGAGAGCCTCTGCTGGCCGAGGCGGAATCAGGCCCGGTGATCCTCGATCTTGGCGCGGTGCAGTTCGCCGACACAGCTGGCCTGGGGCTGCTCTGCGCGATGGGCGCCGGGGCATTTCCGCGGCAAGTGATTCTAATCGGAGTAAGCCCCCGTCTGAGTCAGTGCTTCAGGCGCATTCCCGCCGATCGATTGCCCATGCAGCTTTCCAGTCGCGTCGAGGCTCTTGCCGCCCTGCACCAGCGAAGCCACTGCACTCCCCAGGCAAAGGCCCCCGCCGAAGTCGCCCAGTCAATCTAAAGAACCAGGAGTCCTGGCCTGCCATGACGCCTCAGGGTCACCCACCCTGAGGCAGTTTCGTTTGCACACCACCCTGGAATGTCAATCTGATAATCACCCGCTCAGATTATTCTCATCCTGACTGTCCAATCGCTGTCTAACACCGAAATATGGCTCATCTGGCGCGATTCCATCGATTGGCACGACTTCTGCATCTATCAATTCTCATTCAAGCAAACACAACACCAGCAGGGAATCACACCATATGAGCATCGTCACCTCGACTTATCATCGCCACTACACCCGTATGACATTCCCAACGCCTTCATCGGTGAGTCACTACGAAGTCCTCAAGCGCATGATGGATGTGACCGGCGCCTCCTTCTTGCTGCTCGTGCTGTCCCCATTGATGGCCCTTACGGCGTTGCTGATTCGCCTGACAGATGGTGGTCCAGCGCTGTTCTGTCAAACCCGGGTAGGCAAGGGCGGTCGTCGCTTCAAGTGCTTCAAGTTCCGGTCGATGATCATCAACGCCCAGGCCTTGCAGAACCAGCTGGCCGGCAAGAGCCAGCACAGCGATTCTCGGACATTCAAGATTCGCAAGGACCCGCGCATTACCTGGGTGGGCCGTCTCATTCGCAAGGCCAGCATCGACGAGCTTCCCCAGCTGTGGAACGTGCTGATCGGCGACATGAGCCTGGTCGGCCCGCGCCCGCCGCTGCCCGCGGAAGTGACCCAGTATTCGGCCTCCGACCTGCGTCGATTGGCCGTCAAGCCAGGTCTCACATGCACCTGGCAAGTGAGTGGTCGAGCCAACCTACCTTTCGAGGTTCAGGTGCAGCTAGACGTGGAGTACATCGAGAATCGCAGCCTGTGGCTGGACGTCAAGCTCCTCGTCATGACCATTCCCGCTGTCCTGTTCGCTCGTGGGGCCTACTAACCCTCGCAGCGACATGAGGAGGAGTAGCCACAACGAGGTGGCTTCTCCCTCTTCTGCTGTCTCTGATTAAAACACCTGCTAATCCATTGTCACTGGAGATCCTGATGGCGATTTTGCCTCGACGGTTGTCTCGGAACATGCGTCTGGAATCGTTGGAAGCCCGCGAGGTTCCCGCAACTGGGATTACCCTCGATAATGCTACTGGCATTCTGACCATTGAAGGTTCCACCACCAACGACCTGGCCCAGGTGGATTACGCCCTGGTTCAGGGAACCAACGGCGCGGTGGCGGACACAAGTAAGCTTGTCGCCACGATTCAGACAGACTTTGGGTATCAGACTCAGCTACAGTTTACTTCTTCCCAGGTGAAGCTGATCCAGTTCCTGGGCAAGACCGGTAGCGATCTCTTCGACAACAACACGGCCTTGCCCAGCACCACGACCAGCTGGACCGGTGGGGCAATCAACACCAGTCTGCTCCTGGGAAGCCCCGGCAACACCTCGACCACCCAGGACGGCGAAGTAGGCGTGTTCACGGTCGGCGCTACCGGCAAGGTGGAGGTGGACTACCTCTACAAGGGAGCCGGCTACCGGGGCGAGTTAGGCTTCTTCTCGCTCAAGGGCATGGAATCCCTCAAGCCTGGTTCGGAGGAGTTCATCAAGGAGGCGGCTCGCCGGGCCCTGAGCGAATCCGACCTGGGCTACGTGGTGATCAAGGCGCAGTCCGAAGGAGCCAGGTTCTCTTCCAACCTGCCCTGGGAGGGCGACCTGAACTCGGGCAAGTATCGAGGGCCCAAGGAATTCACCATGGCACCGGGCGATCGCTTCGCTGCCATCCTGGTTCCCAATGGTCGGGTGCATGACGTGTACAAAGACCCGTCCATTGGCGGAGATAAGCGACCGCTCTTTTCGCTGCCCGAGGCCAACCCCTACGTGGTGACCTCACAGCTGCGGGCCCAGGTGGGCGACCTGGATGGTCACGGGAGCGTGTTTGCCTTCGAGGATCTTCGCCTCGATGGCAGCAGCGACCGCGATTACAACGACATGGTATTCCAGGTGGTTGGAGCCTTTGGCGTCGCCGCTCCGGTAGCCGACTCGGTCAATCCGACCCGCAACTTCCTCAACACGGCGATCAACAAGGAGATCGCCGTGTATACCCAGGAACGCAGTGCGAACAACACTTCCACGGTGGCTGAGGCCGGCCAGGCTGGCACCTTCCGCGTGGCGAACGATGGCAAGATCGGCGTGGATTACCTCTTCGATGGGGGTGGCTATGTGGGCGAACTCGCCATGTTCAGCCTGCAGGGAATGCAGAATCTGACGCCGGGCAGCCCCGAGTTCATCAAGGAAGCCACCCGCCGAGCGATCAGCGATTCTGTCCTGGGGCATGTGATCATTTCTGATCGCGTTCAAGGCGCCCGCTCCAGTGACAAGGTCACCTGGGAAGCCAACTTCAACCAGGGCACCTACCTGGGCGTCGAGAAGTTCACCATGACGCCCGGCGACACCGTGGCCTTCATGCTGGTGCCCAACGGCATGGTCTGGGAGATCTACAACAAACCGACCATCACCGGCAACAAGCGTCCGCTGTTCTCCCTCGCGAAGGCGAATCCCATGGGTCCGACTGGCAGCACCCAGTTGGCTGACATCACCGGGCAGGGAACGACCTTCGGCTTCGAAGATCAGCGGCAGGATGGCGTGAGCGACCGCGATTACAACGACATGGTCTTCCGCGTGTCGGGCCTGCAAGGCTGGGCCGAGTCGCTGGCCAGCGTGGTGAACACCGCCAAGAACATCCTCAATCAGGAAGCGGCCAGCCGCATTCTCGCCTGATCGAGCGACCTTCGTAGTCCCTTTCGTTCCAAGCCGCCGGGTCCGCCTGGCGGCTTCTTCATTTCCCACCGGACTTTTCCACCATCTCCGTGGCCAGGGGATCCATCCAGCCGGCCGGCAGTGGGGGAACGACGATTTTCTCGCCAGGGAGGACCGGGTCGGTGGCTGGCAAGGCACGCTGACGCAGGACAAGCGCGCTACTTCGCTGACGAATGGTGTCGCTGGCTCGTTCCTGCACGCAGGCCGGCAACGGTCCCTCGACGATCTCCACGTTGTTGTGCAGCAGCAGTGTCCCTTTGCGGCGCTCGAACTGAGCCAGGACCGTCGCATAGGCGACCATCGCCGCCTGCTCGTCGCGCAGGGCATCAGCCCAGTTCTTCTGCGCCTCGATCATCACGAAGGTCTGGGCAGTTTCCCCCTGGCTGAACAGTTCGAACAGCGCCTGGTACTGACGGGCCAGGGCCAGGCGCCGGGCGCGAATCATCGGGATACGTTCCTGAAACTGGATGACCTCCCGGAAGGTCTGCTGGAGTTGCAGGACGACCTGCTGTTCGAGATCGGCCAGGCGTGCCGTCTCGCGAGCCAGCTCGAGTTCGGCCCGACGCACCTGGGCATGTGCCTCGCGAAAGCCGATGGGAGTCTCCAGGCGAAGTCCCAGGCTCCAGTTGTTGTACTTGTTCAGGGCCAGGTTCCGCAGGGCGTTCTCCTCGCCGGGCCCATCCAGGCGGTTCCCAATCGAGTTGACGTCGTAGTTGCCGAAGAAGCGGAGGTCCGGCAGGAGGTAGTTCCGGGAACGCACCAGGCGCAGCTGAGCCGCCTTGAGTTCCTGACGAATCTCCATCAGCTCGGGCCGTTGTTGCAACGCCTCGGCCTGACTTGTGATCCAGTCGGGATAAAACCGGGCCGTCGTTGGCGCATCGGCCGGCATGAGACGGGTGCCATCCTCTGGCGGCAGCCCCACCACGAAGCGAAGGCGGCGTTCCGCCTCGAGGACGCCCGCCCGGGCCGACCCGGAACCCAGCGCATCCAGCCGCTGCGAGCGAAACTGATGGTATTGCGCCTCCAGTAGAGAGAGATCCTGCACCGTCAACTCGCCCTGCTTGCGCAGCTCGATCCCCATCTGCCAGGCGGAGCGAGACTGGCGCAGCGCCATCTCACGGCTGTACAGCTCCCAGTAACTGAGATAGAGCTGCCAGTAAGCCTCCTCCACCTGCAGGAGCATGTCCTGCACCTGCGCCGCGATGCGGGCCCGCGATTGGTCGAAGCTCACCCGCGCCAGAAGGATGCCCGGCCCTGTACCGCGAGGGATGAAGTTGTTGAAGTAGCCGCCCGGATGCGATTCGCGCAACTGGTTGATCTCGACCCCGGCCCCCTGGAGGAGGGGTTGCTCGAAGACAAAGTTGAGCCGCGGCTGATAGGCCGGGTTCACCGGAGAATCGAGATCGCTGTACTGGTAATCTGTGCGAAAAGTGATGCCGGCGACGCCGCCGGTGGGCAGCGGCTTCAGCAGGCGGCTATCCAGGGTGGCGGCCTGCACGTTGAAGTCGGGCGATCGCGTGAGAATGGCCTGCGAGGCAAGTCCGACCGGTTCGTTGGTGGTGTTCCAGATCATGCTCGATTGCCAGATGGCATCGAAGCGCGAGAGCGACTGTTCGATGGTGGTGCCCACGATGGCAGGATCGTAGGCCAGCACGCGCAGGGCTGTGTTTCCCGCGCGTCCCTTCTCCAGCGCCAGGGCGATGCACTCGTACAACGTGATGGAGCGCATCGGTGCATCCGGGTTCAGCACCGTACGGACGTTGGGCACCCCGGTTGTGGTGGGAGCAATCGGTGCGGCGGTAAGTGGGGTCAGCAACGCGGCGGTGGTGGCGGGATCGGGCACAGCTGCCAGCGGAGGCCTCTCCACTGGCGCGACGACCTGGCAACCGATCATGCCGATGATCAGCCCCATGGCCAGCCATTGCTGCAGGCCCCGCCATCCCATTCCCGGCCACCCCTCTTTCCTTGAGGGAATCTTCCTGTGGAACGGGAGCGATCTAACATGCAGAAGCCCGGATCGCAAGCCGAACCGATCGAGCGGCCCCACGCGCCTTGCCCAGTCACGTCAGCTTCCCACCCGGTCGGTCAGAACCACCTGCCCGATGATGGGAGCCTCCAGGCTAACCAGGGAAGACAGGGTCTTCCGGGCGACCGGCAGCGAGAGAGGCGGGCGCTCGGCCACGATGATCATCCCTTCGGTGAAGGCAGCCAGGATGGTCAGATCGACGGAATCTTTCAGCGATGGGCCATGGAGCAGAATCATGGAGTACCGGGTCCGTAACTGTTCGATCAGTTCGCGCATCCGGTGCGTGGCGAGGGCTTCGCTACAGTTGACGCATTTTCCCGCGGATAGGAAATCCACGCCGGGGAGGAGAGCTGGGCGAATCACCTCGTCTACATCCGAAACGGAGAAGGAAAGGTAGTCACGGAGCCCAGTAGCGCCCGCGTCACTCGCCTCGCCAAGCCGGCCATCCAGGATAAGCACGCGCTCATCCCGACGGGCCAGGCAGGAAGCCAGCGAGTGAATCATCGGTTCCAGGTGGGGTGCGGGCCCCGCGGGGGAAAAGAGCACAATGGCACCGGCGCGATCGACATGCTGACGTAGTGTCAGCGCAAGCCCTCGAATGCCCGGAGCATTATCGAGCCCCTCCTCCAGAGGCGCCACCTGGGCAACCACTGGCAATCCTAACGATCCAGCCACGCCCTCGGCCGAGCGAGAGAACCTCCAGAAATCGAAGCCTGCCAGGAATACCAGACCAAAGATGACACCCGCGCCGAGGCACCCGGCGAGCAGAACTTTTCGGTTAGACGAGAGTGGGAACGACCCCACGTTGGCGTGGGTGACCACGACAAACTCGGCGGAGCCCAACGCCTGCAACTGACGCAGCGCGGCAATCTGCGAATCGATGCGTTGCCGATGGGTGTCGGCCGCCTCGACCTCGCGGGCCAGACTTTCCGCCTGCTGCTGCGCCCTGCCCAGCTTCTCTATTTCTTTCCGTTTCTCATCCAGGGCCAGGCTCACCTGGCGCAACTCCTCGTCGATTCCCTTCAGTTGAAGTTCCAGTTCCAGCCGCCGAAACAGAGTCTGCTGGATGATGGGAGACCCCTGGCTTTGCGATTTTCCTTTGGGCACCACCACCTTGTCGATGCGATCCAGTTCCTTCTTCCATTCGCAGATCTTGTCATTTTCCGAGATACGCGCCACAAGGGCTCCGATCTCCGCCTGCAACCGATCGTATTCGCCGCGCGGCTTCAACCCCTTGGCCACCAGAGGGCGCAGTCGCTCCTGCTCACGCCGCCGAACGTCCAGTTGCAGGCGAGTCTCCTCGAGCTTGCGTTCATCGGCGATCAACTCACGCAGACGATCTTGCCGGCGACGATTATCTGCCACCGTTTCCTCGGCCGCCTCGAACTCGCGCTGCTTCTCCGCCTGCTGCGTGGCATCGTTTTTCAGTTGCTTTATGTACTCATCCAGGTGCTTCAGTTGAGTCTGCGTATTCGCATGATTGCGTCGGGCGAGGGCCAGGGAAGATTCCAGGGAGAGGACTTCCTCAGCCTGGCGGGTTCGGGCCGTCTTCAGATCGGTGGTCCCGGTACCCTGACTGAACTGCTGCAAGGCGCGGAGCGACTCCAGCCAGCGGGCATGACATTCCTGTCGGCTCTTCTGGTAGTCCTCCAGGTGGCCCTCGATCTTCTGTCGGCGCAGTTCCGCCACCTGTTCGCGGAAGAGATCAGACACCCGGTCGAGTAGTTCCTGGGCGGTTTTGCCATCTTCCCAGCGAAGACGCAGCAGAAGAACACGCGTTCCGGGCGTGTTGGTCACCTCAAGGTTACGCTCGAGAGCACGAGCGGCCCCCTCGAGGCCTTTTTCCGCACACGCTTGATCCAGCACCCGAGGCGTGGTCACCAGGCCAGTCAGGGTTTTCAGGTCCGGCGGCGAATACAGGTCGCGTTGCTGGTCGGGTACGGGCAGCGAGGAATACAGGAGCGATGCCCGTGCCTCCCAGGTGTAGCGCGTGTATTTCCAGGCGACGTAGCCAGACACTCCAGCCAGCAAGGCCAGGTAGGTCAGCCCGATCCACCAGAACTGCAGGGCCGTGCCCAGCACACGCCGCCCGATCTGCATGACGTCGAGACGTGCGGCCTGGGTTGGTGAGGTCGTCGCCTGCTGTGCGTTCCCGCTCATGAAGCGCCTCCACTCCTGGCAAATGGTTCAGATCACCTCATGCACCCCCCGTGCCAGAGTAAAAATCTTCCGGCAATCTTCCTGGCCGCCTCAAGATGATAATCGGGGCTCCCTCTCCCTCCCGTTCTCTCAGGATGATCCAGATTCTCGCCCTGGAGGCCTCTCGTGTGGCCAGGGCAGCCGGACAGGTAGGAGTAATCCCCACCTGGCGATCGGCAATCACCCCAGGAGAGCGGGACAGGGTCTGGACAGAGCCAGCGAGCATGAGGAATTCCAGTGGGATTGGCGCGGATAATGCAGAAACTCAGATAACACTCGTTTCACCGAACCTACTGAACCAGGAGCCAGGATGATGAACGCCTCTCCCACGGCCTCGCGGTTTCCGGGCAATTCACTGAAGCAACCGGAGTTGGATTTTGAATGCGACCCGGTCGAACTGCTCGAAGCCGACCTTCTGCCGGTCGGCGCCGAGAACGAACCCGACAACGAGCTGATGGGTTGCGCCTACGAGCTGTTCTGGTTGGCCGAGGACGGCATGTATCCGTCCCGATGATGTGCTTCCTTCCTGACCTGTCGTTCGCTCCCCTTCGTTCTCTCCGACTGTCCACCCACTGAAATCAATCCCGGGGTGAGTTCGCCGCAAACGAACTCACCCCGGTCCATCAAGGCACCCTTTCCGCGAGGAGAGTGAGCTGTGCGATCATTGCGCGTTGGCTTCGTACTTCCAGGTCTGGGCCGTGTGCAACGCGGCGCCGAGACCGCCTTTCTCGAAGTGGCCCGGGGCCTGGCCCAGCAGGGCGTCGAGGTGGAACTGTTTGGCACCGGCAAGCAGGGAACCGAGGGGCTGCCCACGCACGTCGTGCCGTGCCGCTCCCGCGAGACCTTCGAGCGCTGGCCCACCTTCCCGGGCTTCCGCTCCGAGACGTACTACGAGGAATACCTGTTTGGCCTGGCACTGCTGCGCAGCGGCGTCTATCGCCCCAGTCGGTTCGACGCGGTGGTCCACTGCACCTACCCCTACCTCAACTGGTTCCTGCGTCTGACGGCCAGCCGGCGCGGTCCGCGCCGTATCTTCGTCACGCAGAATGGCGACTGGCCTTGCCGACGCACCAACGCCGAGTTCCGCTGGTTTCGCTGCGATGGCCTGGTCTGCACCAACCCCGAGTATTATCAGCGCCACAAGGAGCAGTATCAGGCTGCGCTCATTCCCAATGGTGTCGATCCGACCGTTTATCATCCTGGGTCGGCCTCGACCCCCTCACCGTGGGATTTACCGCGCGATCGCCCCATCATTCTCATTGTGAGTGCGTTTATCGCCTCGAAACGAGTCGCCGATGGGATTCGAGCGGCGGCAAAGGTGCCCGAAGCCTTCGTCGCCGTCGCCGGGGATGGTCCGGAACGCGCCAGGATTCAGGACCTGTGCAACGAGTTGTTGCCGGGTCGGCATCGCCTGCTGGGCAGCTTGCCCCGCGAAAACATGCCCGATCTGTACCGAGAAGCTGATGTGCTGCTGCACATGAGCCAGGAAGAGCCGTTTGGCATCGTCTACCTCGAGGGAGCCGCCAGCGGTCTGACAGTGGTGGCCCACGACGGGCCGGTGCCGCGCTGGATCCTCGGCGACACGGCACTTTTCGCAAATACCAGCGATCTCGACGCCGTGGCACGGGTCTTGCGAGAAGGGATTGCATCACACCGCCACGGAGACCGCGGTCACCGAGCCCGCCAGCGGGTTCTGCAAGAGTGGACCTGGGACCACCAGGCCGCCCTGTATCGCGATTTCCTCCTGCGACTGTCCTGAGCCAGGCGGCTCAACCGTTCGCGTTGGACCCGGAGAGTCATGATCCACTACATCACCACCCACGGCATCGGGAATGCCTGGGTTGCCGCCGAGCTGCAACAAATGCAGACAAAAGGCATCCCGTTTGTGCTTCACTCGCTGTACGCCCCGCACCAGAACTTCTTCGGCTCGGCGTGGGCCCAGCGCATCGACCGCGAGACCCGGTTGATCTACCCGTTACCTCGCCTGGCCTTCCTGATGTCGCTGATCCTGGCCCCCTGGCTCTTTGGCTGGGCCTTCTGGACCGCTCTGGCGAACGCCCTGTTCGGCACGCGGGAATCGCTTGGCATCCGGATCCGGGTCTTCTGGCACCTGCTGGTCGCCTGTCACTGGGCGCGTGGGTTGCGAGGGCAGCCGGTCCATCTGATCCACGCCCAGTGGGTCCACAGCGCAGGTAGCGTGGCCATGTATGGCGCCTGGTTGCTGGGTGTGCCGTTCAGCTTCACTGGCCATGCCGCCGACCTGTTCCGCGATCGCACCGCGCTGGTCGATAAGGTGCGTCGGGCGGCGTTCATCGTCTGCATCTCCGAGTTCCACCGCGACCTGTACCTGAGCCTGGGCGCCCTGCCCGACCAGCTGATCACCGTCTACTGCGGTATCGACGTCCATCAGTTTCCCTACGTCGAGCGAAACCGGCCGGCCCGACACATTCTGTCGGTGGGTCGCCTGGTCGAGAAGAAGGGCTTCCATTACCTGGTGGACGCCTGTGCCGAGCTGCAGCGGCGCGGCCTGACGTTCTTCTGCACCATCGCCGGCAACGGACCGATGGGCGCCGCGCTGCAACAGCAGGTCGAACACCTGGGTCTGACCGGCTGTGTCCAGGTGACGAACAAGGCGGTGATGCAGGAAGAGCTGCCGGACTTGCTGGCGTCCGCCGACATCTACACGCAGCCCTGCGTCTGGTCGCACGACAACGACGTCGATGGCACGCCGCGCACCCTCATGGAAGCGATGGCCACCGGGCTGCCGACCGTGGTCACGCGGATCGCCGGACTGCCCGACCTGGTGGACGACGGCGCCGCTGGCCTGCTGGTGGAGCCGGAGAACGTGACCGAGCTGGCAGATGGCCTGACCTGCCTGCTGACGGAAGCGGGCCCGGCCCGGCGACTCGGTCGGCTGGGCCGAGAGCTGATGGAACAACGGTTCGATCTCGACACCTGTCTCGACCCCCTGGCCGAGGTGTTTCAACACTACCTGGCCATCCCCGCGGGAATCCCCGGGGCAGAGAAGCACACCCCCGTGGAGACCCTGGCATGATTATCTCACGAACGCCCTACCGGGTCAGCTTTGCCGGGGGCGGCACCGATCTGCCCGCCTTCTATCGCGACGAACCCGGCGCGGTCCTGAGTGTGGCGATCAAGAAGCACATGCACGTCACGGTGCATCGCCGCTTCGAGCCAACCACCCGTGTTGCCTACTCGCAAACGGAGATCGTCGAGGACTTTCGCGATCTGCAGCACGACCTGGTGCGTGAGGCCATTCGCTGGACCGGCATCGAGGAGCCGCTGGAGATCACCACCATCGGCGACGTGCCCGCGGGGACGGGCATGGGATCGAGCAGCAGTCTGGCCGCTGGCCTGCTCTCCGCCCTGTACGCCTACAAGGGGCAGCTCTTCAGCGCGGAGCGCATCGCCCGCGAATCGTGCATCCTCGAGCTGGACGTGCTGAACAAACCGATCGGTCGGCAGGATCAGTACGCCGCCGCCTTCGGGGGTCTGAACTACATTCAGTTCATGCCGGATCACACGGTGCGGGTCGAGCCGGTCCCCTGCCGGGCCGAGGTGCTGACCGAGCTGGAGCGGCGAACGCTGCTTCTCTACACGGGCCAGACGCGCAGCGCCGACAAGATCCTCAGCCGCCAATCCGATGCGACCAAGGCCAACCGCCGCATCCTGCGCAAGATGCGCGACCTGGCCGACGAGATGCGCCACACGCTGGCGGGGCACGGCGACCTCGATTCGTTTGCTCGTCTTCTGCACGTGGCCTGGGAACTCAAGCGGCAACAGGGCTGCGGCATCAGCAACGAACGGATCGATGGCTGGTACGACATGGCCCGGAAGCTCGGCGCCACGGGTGGGAAGCTCCTGGGTGCTGGCGGCGGCGGGTTCCTCCTGCTGCTGGCTCCGCCAGAACGCCACGCTGCCATCGTCGAGGCGCTTGGATCACCGCGTCAACTGGATTTCCGCATCGACCCGCATGGCAGTCGCTGCGTCTTCGTCGAGAACTGAGCAGGGGGACGATCATGACTGGGTGCGTGCGAACGAAAGCTTTTCTCCTGGCTGCGGGTCTGGGTACGCGGTTGCGGCCGCTGACCGAGTGGCTGCCGAAGTGTCTTGTTAGCGTGGCAGGACGGCCGCTGCTGGAGTGGTGGCTCGATCTGCTCGATCACGCCGGCATTCGGGAAGGGGTGATCAACACCCATGCCCACGCCGAGCGCGTCGAGCGGTATCTCGACACCGTGGCGGATCTTCACCCGGTCCACCTGCGCACCTCCTATGAGCCACGCTTGCTGGGGTCGGCTGGTGCCATCGCCGCCAACCACGAGCTGGCCGACGGCGCGGATGACGTGGTGCTCATCAACGCTGACAACTTCTGCAACGTTGATCTGCCGGCGCTGCTGGCCTACCATCGCAGCCACACCGACCCCATCACGATGGTACTCAATCACGTGGAGAACCCCAGCGCGTGCGGCATCGCCAGGCTGGATGGCGAGCAGCGCGTGGTGTCGTTCGTCGAGAAACCAAAACAGCCCGAAAGCAACCTGGCCAACGCCGGCATCTACGTGGTGCGCGCCGGAGCCTATCGCGAGATCGCCCGCATGGGCGCCTTCGACCTGGGGCACGACGTCATTCCCTGCTTTGTCGGACGGATGCGCGGCTGGATGTGGCAGGGCTACCATCGAGACATCGGCACGCCGCAGGCTCTGCAGCGAGCCCGCAAGGAGGCCGTTCGCCTGACCATCGCAGGGAAACCAGTCCAGCCGCTCCGCCGGCCCGCGGTGTTCTTCGACCGCGATGGCACTCTCATCGAGGACGTGCCCTACCTCAGTCGGCCCGAGCGCGTTCGCCTGCAACCCGGCGCCGCCGAGGCGCTCCGCACTCTACGTGAGGCAGGCTACCTCTGCGTGGTGGTGACGAACCAGTCCGGCATCGGTCGCGGCCTGTACACCGAATCCGACATGCGCCGGGTAAACGAGGCGATGGCCGCGCAACTCCAGGCGGAGGGAGCCTACCTCGATGGCCTGTATCACTGCGCGGTGGTCCCTCGCGGCGACAGCCGGATCACGGTCGAGAACTACATGCGGAAACCAGGCCCGGGGATGCTTCTGAAAGCCGCCCACGATCTGGAACTCAACCTCGATGCCTGCTGGATGGTGGGCGACATGATCAGCGACGTGCTGGCGGGCCAGAACGCTGCTTGCCGCGGCAACATCCTCCTGGGATCGAGCGACCGCACCCAGGAACTCATTCGCCACAGAGTCCATGGCGTGGTTGCTCCCGATCTCATGACGGCCACTCGCACGATCCTGGAGGGCACCCCGGCCCTGCATCCGTGCCGGCCTCCCGTGGCGGTCCAGCATTGACGTTACCTGTCCCTGTTCACACCTCTCGAGAGACCTTCGATGCGAATCCTTCTCACTGGCGGCGCAGGGTACATCGGTAGCGCCTGTCTGCGCTGGCTCCTGAACCATGGCCACGACGCCATCGCCTACGACAACCTCTCCGAGGGGAACGCTCCGGCCGTCCCGCCAGATCGTCTGGTGGTCGGCGACATTCTCAACACGGGGAACCTGACCCGAACGATGATCGAGCACCGGACCGAGGTGGTGATCCACCTGGCCGCCGTCGCCAGCGTCCCCGAGTCGATCACCAACCCGGAGCTGTACTACCGGATCAACGTCCAGGGAACCAAGAGCGTCCTCGACGCCATGCTGGTCGCCGGTGCGAAAGGCATCGTGTTCAGCAGCACGGCGGCGACCTACGGTTTCCAGGCGGAGATGCCGCTGCAAGAGACCTCGCCGCAGATCCCAGTGGTGCCTTACGGCCGGAGCAAGCTGGCGGCCGAGTGGCTCATTCAGGACTACGCTCGCGCCCACGGGCTGGGCTACACGCTCCTGCGGTACTTCAACGCCAGTGGCGCCGATACCGATGGACGCAACGGTGAGTGCCGCAAGCGCGAGACGCACCTGATTCCGATCATCTTCGAGGTGGCCACCGGTCGGCGACCCGAGCTGACCATCTATGGCCACGAGCTGCCCACCCGCGATGGTACCTGCGTCCGCGATTACATCCACATCGAAGACCTGGCCGAGGCACACCGACTGGCAGCCGAGGCGCTGCGTCCGGGCCGGGAGGCCGCCTACAACATGGGCTCCGGAACCGGCACCACGGTCCTCGAGGTCCTGCGCGCCTGCGAGGAGGTGGTGGGCCGACCGATCCCCCATCGCCTGGCCGACCCGCGACCCGGCGACCCAGCGATCCTGATCGCCTCGCCCGAACGCATCAGCCAGGAACTGGGCTGGAAGCCTCGCTACCCCCACATCGCGGAGATTGTCGAAACGGCCTGGCATTGGCACCGATCGCATCCGCGCGGCTACGTGCCTGTGGTGGCCAATGCTCGGAAACTGACCGGGGCCAATCTCCTGCTGAATCCTTCCATCTGAAGGCTGCTTCGGCACGCCCTGACGTCCTCCGGGCCCGCCTCGCGCCGTGAGAACGCCGGGGCAGGTAATTATTCAGAAAGTCGAGTGGCTCGTCTTCCTTGCCCTGGGCCGTGGTATACATCAGACTTGAAGCGGTGGGGGACTCGCTCCCAGGGCCAAGGAGCCGCGATGTTCAGAGCCACGCTCACGCGTTCTCTCTTTCTGTTTAGCGCCTTGCTCCTGCTGGTCAGCCTCGGTGTGCTGATCGGACGCCTTGTCGCGCGGTCTGGCAGTGGCAGTCAACCGGGTGGAGCGGCCGACCTGGTCCGCCGCCTCGGACAATCCACGCTGGCCGAACTGGCCCAAAGCGATTCCTCGGCCTGGCCCGACCGGATGCAGCGCCTGGTTGCATCCAGCGCGCTGCTGAAGCAGGCCGAGTTGCAGCTAGGCGACCAGCCCGCCCAGATCTACCGCCGCTCGCCTGGGCCGGAGGACTCCTCTGCACCACTAACGATGCAGATACCCGGGACAACGCCCGATGGCCGCCCGATGGTGCTGACCCTGCAGTTTCACGCCCCGTCCTCCGCCGATCCGCCGAGAGACTGGCTGCTGCCGGGCGTGCTCGGGATGGCCGCGCTGATCTTGCTTGGCCTGGTGATCTTCATCGACTCGCGAAAGGTGGACGCCGAGGCTGACGACCGCATTCGCGCCACCTTCGACCTGTTGAGTGAATGCGTGGTCATGCTGGACCGCGCCCGCCGAATCGTCCTGTGCAACCGCACCTTCGCGGAGTCGGTGGGTCAGGACGATCGCCCCCTGGTTGGCCTCTCCCTGGATGCCCTGCCCTGCTGGCAGCGCCCGGAGGGCGAGGGCCTGGCCTGGCTGGACGAACTCCTGGCCGGAGAGGTGATCCGCCAGCGTGGGCTGGTGCTGCGGGTCGCCGGGGAAGAACGACGGATGCAACTGAGCGGCAGCCCCCTGCGCGACGAGCGCGGCCAGGTGGTGGGGGCCCTCATGACGCTGCACGACACCACGCAGGTAGAACTGCAGAACGCACGCCTGGAGAAACTGCTGGGCAGGCTGCACCGCTCGCAGCGTCGGCTGCGTCGCGCGCGCAATGAACTCGAGCAACGCGTCGAGCAACGCACTTCGGAACTCCTCGAAGCCAACCAGCGCCTGCAAGAGGCCGTGGCGCGCAGCGAAAAGATCGAGCACGAGCTGCGCGCGGCCATCCAGGCTGCCGAGGCCGCCAACGAGGCCAAGAACCGCTTCCTCGCCAACACCAGCCACGAGATCCGTACCCCGCTCGGCGCTATCATCGGCCACGCCGAGATGCTCCTGGGTCCCGCCCTGCCCCGGGACGAATCTCGCAAGGTGCTCGAGTCGATCACGCGCAACGCGCACCATCTGCTGCAGATCATCAACGACGTGCTGGATCTGTCGAAGATCAAGGCCGGCAAGCTCGAGTTGATCACCCAGGATGTCTCTCCCTGGCAGATCGTGCAGGAGACGCTGGGTCTGCTGCGCATCCATGCTCAGGAAAAGGGCGTCCGGCTCGAAGCCTACCTCGACGGGCTGGTGCCTCGTCTCATCAAGGGCGATGCTACCCGGTTACGGCAGATCCTGGTCAACTTCGTGGGCAACGCCATCAAGTTCACCCCGGCAGGCAAGCGGGTCTCGTTGCGGCTGGAGGGTCACCCGGAGCCTCCCACGCTGCGCTTCTCGGTCAGCGACGAGGGGATTGGCATGACGCCGGAACAGCAGGCGCGGTTGTTCCAGCCTTTCGAGCAGGGCGACCCCACTCCGCGCCGACGTTCGCACGGCACCGGCCTGGGGTTGAGCATCTCCCACCACCTGGCCGAAGCCATGGGCGCGCGCATCACCGTCGAAAGCCAGGTGGACCACGGCAGCACCTTCACCCTGGAACTAACCGACCTGGGGCGCGATCTCGAATGGGTGACCGACCCCTCGGCCGCGCAGCGCCTCCGTCCTTCCGGGATTCACCGCAACAGCCTGTCGGCCTATCCGGTTTCTGGCGACCGTGAGCTATCCGGCCGCATTCTCCTGGTCGAGGACAACCCCGACAATCAGCGCATGCTGGTCTATCATCTCCGTAGCATGGGGCTGGAGGTGGACGTGGCCGCGGACGGGGTGGCCGGCGTGGTGCAGGCGCTGGAAGGGAAGCACGCCCTGATTCTCATGGACATGCAGATGCCCGAGATGGACGGCTACACCGCCACGCTTCGTCTGCGCGAGCGCGGCTACGATCGCCCCATCATCGCACTGACTGCCCATGCCACGGTCGAGGATCGCGACCGCTGCCTCGAGGCCGGCTGTAACGACTACATCACCAAGCCCGTCGATCTCCGTCGCCTGCAGGCGTCCATCGCCGGACTAATTCAGGAGCGCGCTCCGCGCGAAGAAGTGATCCATTCCACCTTCCACAACGATCCCCATTTCCGGGAGATCCTGAAGCAGTATGTCCAGGGGCTGGCCGGTCAGGTAGACCGGCTGCGCCAGGCTTCTTCCGCGGAACGGCTCAAGCTGGCCCACCAGATGAAAGGCGCGGCCGGGATGTACGGCTACCCGCAGTTCGGCGAGCTGGCCCAGGTGCTGGAGGCCGCCATCGGCGAGGGACGCGAGGAAGAGCTGATCAACGAGTTGCTCGACGAGATGGAGATCATGGCCAATCAGATCTTCCAGGGTCTGTGACGCTCAGCGAAGCACCCAGGCGAACGGAATGGCCACGACCGCGTAGAGAGCAGCGACGAGTAGCCGCCAGGTGCCCATGGGTCCCTGCCCGGGGATCAGCCAGGTCTGGGTGAGTGCCCAGGTGGCCGTAGAGATGAGGCACGACAGGGCCAGCCCCATCGGTCCCGCCTTGAGCGCGAGCAGCGGCAGCGTCAGCACCTGGACGACCAGAGCAATGCCGTAGGCCAGCGTCGAGTGATGCACCTTGCCCGCGGCCAGCAGTGTCTGAAACTGCATCTGGCCGAGGAAGCGGAACATCAGCCGGGCGAGCAGGACGGCCAGGAGCATCCCGGCGGGGCGATAGCGAGGATCGTAGAGCACCTGGCAGACCAGCGGCGCCAGGGCAACCAGCAGAGCGGCCACCGGCAGGCCAAACCGGGTGATCCGTTCGAGGATGCGATCCTGATGCTCGTCTCGCTCGGTCTCGTCGAGTCGCACCAGCAGAGAAAAATGCACCTCGCAGCCCCGGCTGAGGAGTGCCTCGGCGATGCTAGCCAGGTTCATGGCAATGAAGTAACAGCCCATCGCTTCCAGGCTGATCAGCCGGACGCCGAGCAGACGGTCGAGGTTCAACCAGAGAGCCATCACCAGGGTGTTGAACAGCACCTGCTGCCCCAGGCCGGCGAACTCGCGGACGGCGACGCGATCCCAGTAGAAGGCCGGGACCATGCCGCTGAGACAATACGAGGCAAGGATGGCGGTCAGCGCGCCGACCAGCGTTCCCGCCACCATGGCCCAGACAGAGTGCGTCAGGTAGGCCAGGAGGATGCTGACGGCGGTGCCGACCAGGGTCTGGGCCAGCTCATCCACGAACAGGGCCCGATATTGGAGCCGGCGACGCAGCAGGATCAGGCCCGGGCTACGCAGCGCCAGCAGGATGGGTCGAACCGACAGGGCCAACAGCACCGGTAACAGCGCGGGTTGCTTCCAGAACAGGGTCAGCGGGACGGCGACCAGGGCGGTCACGGCGGTCAGGCCGACTCCGCGAAGCAGGCCCAGCCACCAACCGGTCTGCAGGAAGGAGACACGGTCGCCATGCGGATGGCGCAGCAGGGCCGGGTTGATGCCCAGGTCGGAAAGCCATTCCAGGGTGGTTAACACCACCATGGCCGATCCGAGTAGGCCGTAATCTTCGGGGGCGAGCAACCGGGTGAGGATGAGGTTGCTGGCCAGGCGGATGATCAACCCGAGCAGCTGGCCCAGGCCGCTCCAGCCCAGGCCGCGGAAGGCGGCCCGACGCAAGAAGGCGATCTGCGGCGCTCCTGGGTGGATCAAAGTGGCAACGGACATGGCAATTCCATGCGAAGGAGGTCGTTCATTCGTGAGAAGGCACGCCAGGCGATCCACCTAGGCCGGCAGCAATCGACGCAGGCCGGGCACGCGGGCGCCCAGTTCGTGGAGCTGCCAGCGATGCAGATGCCTACGAAAGGCCGGGTCGTCGTAGCGTTTCTCACGTCGCAGCCAGGCCTCGACGTATCCCGCCAGGATCGACAACCCTCCCAGGGCCCAGGGCCGCTCCGCCATGCGGTAGGCGGTGATGGCCAGCAGATACAGCGGGTGGGTGCCCATGAAGTATTGACCGCGCCCCCAGCGGCGCCGCCCGTGGTACACGCTGCGGAACGACGATCCCATCTGGCGCAGATGGGTGATGGCCAGTTCGGGGTCGTCGCTACTCACCGCCTCCCACCCCAGCATCCGGCAGCGATGGCAATCGATGCCATCCCACATCACCTGCCGGACGAAGCCGCCGATCTCCTCGAAGCACTCGCGTCGGTAGAGTTTGGCGACGCCGTGCGAAAACTGGTCGCCGGTGCGTTCCAGCACCAGCCCCTCGCCGACGGGCAGGTAGCACTTGCCGCTGATGGTGCCCAAGCGCGGGTTGGCGGCGAACTTCTCGAGCAGCACCTCGAAGTAAGTGGGGCCAAACTCCAGGTCGGCGTCGAGCTTGCAGAGGTAGTCGAACTCGGCCAGGTTCACGCGCGACAGGCCATCGTAGAACGCTTCAACCACGCCGGGACCGACGCGCCGTTCGGGACTCGACTGGCGGCGCACCACCTGAATCCAGGGATGCTCGCGGGCGGCCGCCTCGGCCTGGTCGGCAGTGTCGTCCTGACTGTTGTCGTCCACGATGATCCACAGCGCTGGACGATGCGTCTGGGCCACCACGCTGCGAATGGTGTGGGCTATGTAGCGCCCCTCGTCGCGGGCGGGGGTGATGATCAGCAAGCGCCGGGAATCCATGGATATGCTCCGATGTTCGAGAAGCCTGGCATCACGGTCGGATGGGCGCGTGCCCGGCAGTCAGGCGGGGCCGACGCACCAGGGTTGGCCGAGCGACGGGGACATCGGTCTCCGTCGGTCGAGGTTCTTCCACTGTGGGTGATACGGCAGGGAGTGCATGCAAAGCGCTTGCCAAACCTGCGTTAAAGAGCCAGACACCCCCAAAATCGGGCGAAAACCACACCGACATGAGCAGGACAAGAACCGCGGCCATGGCGCCGGAGAGCGAACCGGCGATGCCGGCCTGGGGCAAGTCGGGTCGCCAGCCCGCGCGCATCAAATAGATAACGGAGCAGATTCCCAGGCTGAGAAAGGCGAGGATGGCCGACCAGCCGTGCTGCAGCAGGAAAAGCAGGTAGTGGTTGTCGATCGAGCCGAAGCGGTCGGCCTGCTCCGGGTCGATGGGGACGTTTCGCAGCGAGTAGCCGTAGCCGAACCAGCCGGTCCGGGCGATGGCCTCGCGGTAGACCTTGAAGAGCAGCACCCGATGGTTGGTCCCGGAGTACTCGACCTCCTCGTCGTCGATGGTGATGATCCGTTGCTCCATGTGCGCTTCGCCGGACATGTGCGCGGAGATCTCCAGCAGCAGCGCCTTGTTGACGTAGGCAAGGCCACCCAGCAGCAGCACCCCGCCTAGCAGGGGCAGGCGCCAGGCAGGACGCCGGAAGAAGATGGTGGCCAGGAAGGTGAAAATGCCAGCGATCTGGGGGCCGCGCGACACCGTGCAAAACAGAGCCCCTCCCGTGAACAGTGGCAGCCAGCGCCACCACTTCGGCCCCAACCCCCGCCGGCCCCGGCGCCAGGCCTCGACCGCCCAGGGGAAGATCATCACAAGCATCATGCCGAAAAAGATGGGATGATCGAGCGTGCCCTGGGCGCGCTTCAGCCCCATGCGATATCCCTCGCCCTGCTCGAGCAGGCCGTAGGTCTTACCCAGGATTCGATTCACCGGGTTGACCTTGCTGACACTCTCGAAGATGGCCAGCAGCGATAGGATGAGCAGCAACCGGGCGATGATGGGCACCACACGATCAACATCGCGGGCGTCGGCCAGGAACAGCCGGCCCATCAGGTAGGGCAACATCCAGCGCCGAACCATCTCGGGGCCGGTCAGCGGGGTAAACGGACCGACCTGGTACTGCGAGATGATCATCGTCGCAACGAGGCCTAGCATGAGCAGGTCGCCGAGGACGAAGCGATGAAAATACCGGGTTTCGCCAGAGATGAGGAAGCCAAGGAGAACAGCCAGGGCCGCCCCGGTGCGCAGGTCGATGACCAGGGCGCCGGAGCGCGTGGTGATCCAGGCGGGCAGTAGCATCATGGCCGGAAGCCAGCCCAGCCAGAGTGCCTCGCGCGCGCCCCGGGTGGTCGCCAGATAGAGAATCCAGGCGATCAGGCCGACAAACAGGGGGTAGAACACCGCTCCACCTCTCGGTCTGCGCCATCGGTCAGCAGTTCCTGGTAGATGGTCGTCAGCCGGCTGGCCTTTTGCTCCCAGGTGAACTGCTCGCGCACGCGCCGGCAGCCCGCCTGCCCCATGGCCCGGGCGCGCTCGGGACTACGCACCAGCTCTTCCATGGCCGACCGCAGGCGTACGATCATCTCGTCGCGGCTACCCAGGGGTAGCGCCACCCCGCAGTCTTCGTTGATCAACTCGCCAGGTCCGCCATGATCGGCCACCACGCAAGGCAGGCCGGCGGCCATCGCCTCGAGCACCACGGCCCCGCCGAACTCGCGCAGGCTGGGAAAGACAAACGCCTGCGAGCGTCGCAACTCCTGCCCCACCTCGGCCTGAGACAACCACCCGGCGAATCGGACGCACTGCTCGAGTCCATGAGTCGCCACCAGAGATTCTAGCCGGCCACGTTCGGGTCCATCCCCGAGGATGCACAGACGTGTCGTGCGCAGCAGGGGAGACCCGGCTATGGCCTCGAGCGTCATGTCGGTTCCCTTGTAAGGGACCAGCCGGCCGACGGTGACGAACTGCCAGCGATCCTCCGGGGCGGCCCAGTCCTGGGCCAGGGGGAATCGAGCCGGATCCACCCCGTTCTCGGGGAGGTAATAGCGCCGACCGCGAAACCAGCGGGGAATCTCCGAGGCGGTGTGTCGGCTGCCGGCGATGACCCCGGCCAGGTGGCGATAGCTGGACCGGTAGCCCGGCAGGTGCCGGTAGACATTCCGCAGCGGCACCAGCCATTCGCGTTCCTGGCGGCGCAGCTCGGGGAACTCCTTTGGCCAGGGCAGCCCACCATTGAGCGGGCCCACGAGCATGGGGGTGGTCGTCCACCCGGCCAGGGGGCTGGGGATGGTGGGAGTCAACGGCGTCAGGCGATGGATGAGGTCGAACCGCCCTGAATGCAATGGCCGGCGAAACTGCTGGTACACGGCCGACTCGAAGGCCAGGTAGCCAGGCCACGCCAGGGCGGTGCCCGTGGTCCACGAGAGCGCGGTGCCTCCACGCAGCTTCTTCCCCAGGCGGAACAGGGGTCCGGTCACCCATTCGTTGTCGATGTAATGAATGGGAACCCGCTGGGCGAGTGGGTCCGAGTCGAGCTGGGGGCGATTACGCACATGGGTCACCAGGGTGATGTCCAGGTCGGTCCGGGCGGCCAGGGCGGCGGCGAAGTTGTAGCCCACCAGCGGAACGCTGCTCCAGCCGGGGTTGCAAGCCTCGGCGATCACCAGCACACGCAGCCGACCAGGAAGAGTTCGCATGAGAGTTCCTCGCTCGCAGGGATGAACCCTCAGAAAGCAGATGCCATGCCAGAGAAGTTAAGCCGCGAGATGGTGGCTGGATTCTTGAGCATATGGATGAGATTCTCACCTCCCGCCTCAAACTGAGAAATCGAGAACTATACTTTGAGAGAGGCAGAGGGCGACCCATGGCAAGCAAAGATCAACCGCTGGTGCTCCTGGCGGACGACGACGCGGATGTGCTCCGCGTCATGACGTACCATTTGCAGACGTGGAACTACCGGGTGCTGGGGGTACCCGACCGCGACACCCTGCTCCATCAACTCGAGCGCGAAACGCCCGGTGTACTCCTGCTTGACCTGCAGCTGGGAGCGACCGACGGCCTGCAACTGCTGCCGCAGATTCTGCAGCGCTGGCCAGGCCTACCGGTGGTCATGCTGACGGCGCATGGATCGATCGACAGCGCGGTCACGGCCATCAAGCAAGGTGCGTTCGACTTCCTGACCAAGCCGCCCGACCTGGCGCGCATGCAGATGGTGCTTCGCCACGCCACCGAGCGCAAGGGCCTCAGCGAGCGCATCCGCAAGCTGGAGGAACTGGTCGAGGAGCCCTCGGGATCGGCTCGCATGTGGGGCGAAAGCCAGGCCATGCGGCAGCTGCACGGCCTGTTGCAGAGCGTGGCTCCCACCGACGCCACTGTCCTGGTACTGGGTGAGAGCGGTACTGGCAAGGAGCTGGTGGCGCGGGCCATCCACGAAATGAGCACGCGCGCCCGGGGTCCCTTCGTGGCGGTGAACATGGCCGCCCTGCCGCGCGAGCTGGCGGAAAGCACCCTGTTCGGCCACGAGAAAGGTTCGTTTACCGGGGCGGTGCAGGCGCAGCTGGGTTGCTGCGAGGCAGCCGAGGGGGGCACGCTCTTCCTCGATGAGATCGGCGAGATGGACATGGCGCTGCAGGCCAAGCTGCTGCGATTCCTGCAGGAACGCACCATCAACCGAGTGGGATCGACCCGACCGCGTGTCGTGAATGTGCGTGTGGTCGCCGCCACCAATCGCGATCTGCTCCAGCAGGTGACGCGAGGCAACTTCCGCGAAGATCTCTACTATCGCCTCAACGTCGTGCCGGTGCACCTTCCGCCGCTGCGCGACCGGCGCGAGGATGTCCCGCTGCTCGCGACCCGATTCCTGCACCGCCTGGCCGTCAAGTATCAGAAGCCGGCCACGGGATTCTCTCCCGAAGCCATGACACTGCTCGAACGCTACGACTGGCCGGGCAACGTGCGCCAGCTGGAAAACCTCATCGAGCGTCTGGTGATCCTCTGCCAGGAAACACAGATCCCGGTGACGCTGCTTCCGGCAGAAATCCGCAAGCCGACTCCGGCCCGGCCCGAGGGAGCGGACACAGTGCCTGTGATCGAACTACCTCCCCTGGCCGCTGGTTCCCGGTCGGAGGAAGCGCCATTGCGGCCCATCGACGAGATGGAGAAAAACGCCATCCGCGAGGCGCTAAAACAGTCCGGAGGCAACGTGCGCGAGGCGGCCCGGTTACTGGGGCTGGGCCAGGCCACCGTCTACCGTAAGATCAAACGCTACGACCTGTCGCCGGAGCTGATCGCGCGCGAGGCGAAAAATGGAGTCACCTGAACGCGGCGAATCGCAGACGGACACCCCCGGACCGCCCAGAAGTCCGGACCCGAGGATGGAGAAGGCATGAAGGGGATCGTGTTCACCGAGTTCCTGGAGATGGTCGAGGATCGCTACTCGCTGGCCATGGTCGATCAGATTCTGGAGGCCGCCACGCCCGGTGCAGGTGTATACACGGCGGTCGGCTCGTACAACTACCGAGAGCTGGTCCGTCTGGTGGAGGAACTGGCCCGGGCCACTCACACGCCCCCGCATACCCTCGTCAAGGCGTTCGGACGGTATCTCTTCACGCGGTTCACCGCGTTGTACCCCCATTTTTTCGTCGGAACCCAGAGCGCCTTTGAGTTTCTATCGAAGGTGGACCAGCACATCCATATCGAGGTGCTGAAACTGTACCCCGAGGCCGAGCTGCCGCGCTTCACCTGGCGCGAGTTACCGCCCGATGGGGCCGAGATGACCTATCACTCGAGCCGGCCATTTGCCGACCTGGCCGAGGGCCTGATCGAGGGATGCATCTGGCACTACGGCGGCCGCATCCAGGTGGAACGCCTGGATCAAACCGATCACACGGGCACCACGGCGGTCTTTCGGCTGACCCGGAGTGGCGGACCATGAACCCGCTGGAGGTGCTCGAACGACAGCTGGCCCGGGAGCGGGCAGCCCGCAAGGAGGCCGAGGCCATCCTCGAGGCCAAGAGCCTGGAGCTGTACAACGCCAATAAGGGGCTCCAGGAAGCCCAGCATGACCTGGCTCACAAGGTGCGAGAACGCACGCGCGAACTGGAAATCGCCAACGAGCGCCTGCTGGAAGAAGTGCGTGAGCGCGCCCGGGCCGAGGATGCCCTGCGCGAGCGTACCTGCCTGGCCGAGTTGAACGCCGAGATCGGCCTGGCCCTGGGACAGGAAGACACGCTGGGAAAGGGCCTGCAGCGCTGTGCCGAGGCCATGCTGCGTCATCTGCAGGTGGCCTTCTTCCGCATCTGGACGATGGAAGAAAAGGAGCAGATGCTGGTGATGCGGGCCAGCGCAGGTCTGTACACGCACCTCGATGGCCCGCACGGACGCATTCCCATGGGTAGGTACAAGATCGGTCAGATCGCGGCCACACGGGTGCCGCATCTCACCAACCAGGTGGCGCACGATCCGCTGATCAGCGACCAGGAGTGGGTCCGGCAGCAGGGAATGGTCGCCTTTGCTGGGCATCCCCTGGTGGTCGAGTCGCACCTTGTCGGCGTGATGGCGCTGTTTGCCCGGTCCGAACTCAGCCAGACCGTTCTCGATCATCTCCAGTCGGTGGCCGATCTCATCGCTCAGTTCATCGACCGCAAGAAAGCCGGCGAGGAACTCAAGCGAAGCCAGAAGCGCAGCGAGGCGGTGTTGAACGCCGCGCTCGACTGCATCATCAGCCTGGACGACACCGGCTGCATCCTGCAGTTCAACCCGGCTGCCGAGCGGACCTTCCTGTATGGCAGCCAGGAAGTACTGGGCAAGAACGTCGTGGAGCTACTCTTTCCGGCACTGCAACAGCAACCCGCGTCCTCGCTCGTCGAGCACCTGTTCCACCGGGATGCCGACCCGGCGCAGCAGGTGTTGAGGGAACTGGAGGCAGTGCGGGCGGATGGCCTTTCCATCCCCGTGGAGGGCTGGGCTACCTCGCTGGTCTTCGACGGTCGGCCACTGTTTACTCTTTGCTTGCGAGACATTACCGATCGGAAAAAGGTAGAAGCCCGGGTGCGTTCCTCCCAGAAGCTTCTCGATTCCATCCGGGAGGTGCAGTCCGATTTCATCAAGGATGGGCACCCGCGCAAGGTACTCCATCGTCTTCTCGAAGAGATCATCGAGGTGACGAGCAGTGAATATGGCTTCATCGCCGAGTTCATGGCGGGCGACGAGAGCCAACCGCAGCACCTGAAAACACACGCCATCACCAACATCGCCTGGGACGACGAGACCCGCGCACTCTACGAAGGTCATGCCGAGACCGGGCTGGAGTTTACCAACTTTCACACTCTGTTCGGCGCGGCGCTGACCAGTCGCCAGGCGGTGATTGCTAACGATCCGGTCCACGATCCTCGCAGTGGTGGGCTTCCCCGGGGACATCCTCCGCTGCTGGCCTTCCTCGGCTTGCCGTTCTTTCTCCAGGGGCAACTCATGGGGATGGTCGGCATCGCCAACCGTAAGGGCGGCTACACCCAGCAACTGGTGGACGACCTGCAGCCAGTGCTCAGCACCTGCGCAGCCCTGATCGAGGCGCACCGGGTGGACCAGCGGCGACTGGCGGCCGAAGAGCAGCGCGATCGCTTCTTCACCCTGCCCCTGGATCTGCTGGGCGTGGTCGGATTCGACGGACACTTTCAGCGACTCACCGGCGCCTGGGAAGCGACCCTGGGCTGGTCGCAGGCTGAGTTATATGCCTCGCGGTTGCAGGAACTGATCCATCCCGACGATGTGAAAGAGCTTGAAACGCACTGGCGCCAGTTGCAGCAGCAAGGGAACGTACCGTTCATCTTCGAGAACCGGATCCGTCGCAAGGCCGGAGGGCATTGCTGGTTGTCGTGGCGGGCGGTGTCCCTGCTCGACCGGAAACAGGTCTACGCCTCGGCCAAGGACATCACCGACCGGAAGCAGGCAGAAACAGCCTTACGAGACCGCGAAACTCGCATTCGCTCGATCGTGCTGTCGGCAGTGGATGGCATCCTGGTCATCAACGACCAGGGCGTGGTGGAGACGTACAACCCAGCCGCCGAGAAGATTTTTGGCTACCCCGCCGAGGAGATACTGGGCAGCAACGTGAGCCTGTTGATGTTCCCGGAGGAAGGCAATCGCCACGACTCGTTCATTCGCCGCTACATCGAGACGGGTCAACCGCATGTGATCAACATCGGGAGAGAGGTCACCGGACGACACAAGAGCGGAAGCAGCATCCCACTCGAACTCACCATCAGCGAGATGCGGATCGAGGGGGAGATCAAGTTCACCGGAATTGTTCGAGACATTAGCGAGCGCAAAAGGGCCGAACGCGAAATCAGCGCCATCAACGCCCGGCTGGAGGGAGTACTGGCGGGCGCGACGCAGGTCTCCATCATCGCCACCGATCTACACGGGGTAATCACGCTGTTCAATGCCGGCGCGGAACGCCTGCTCGGCTACACCGCCGCCGAGGTGGTGAGACGCTGCACGCCGGAGATGATCCATCTTTCCGAGGAAGTAGAAAGTCGCGCCGCCGAACTAACCGCCGAGCTGGGCTATCCCATCACCGGGTTCGCGTCGTTCATCGAAATGGCGAATCTGGTGGGCTTTGAAGAGCGAGAATGGACCTACGTCCGCAAGGATGGCTCGCAGGTGCCGGTGAGCCTGGTAGTGACTCCACTGCGCGACGCACGCAAGACCATCGTCGGCTACCTGGGCATTGCTCGCGACATCACGGAGCGCAAACGGGCGGAAGAACAGCTGCAGCGCGCGGCCGAGGCGGCAGCCGAGGCAAACCGTGCCAAGACCGACTTCCTTGCCAACATGAGCCACGAGCTGCGCACCCCGCTCAATGCTGTGCTGGGCTACACCGAGATGGTGCAGGATCCCAACCTCGCCGACACCGAGCGCGCCACGGCCCTGCACTGCATCCGCCGCAACGGCGAACACCTCCTCCAGCTCATCAACGACATTCTCGATCTCTCCAAGATCGAAGCAGCCCGGCTCGAGATTCTCTCGGCCCCCTGCTCGCCCTGGCAGACGGTGCTGGAGGTCATCTCCGACCTGGGTGTTCATGCCCACGCCAAGGGGCTCGAGCTGGTCCCCGAGCCGGTGGGGTTGTTCCCCAAGTCGATCGACACCGACCGCACCCGGCTGCGGCAGATTCTCATGAACCTGGTCAGTAACGCGGTCAAGTTCACCGACGCAGGACGGGTCACGGTGCGGCTGTCCATGCAGGAGAAACCCGGCACCACCTGGCTGGTTTTCGAGGTCGAGGACGAGGGCGTCGGCATGAGCCCCGAGCAGTTGGAGCAGCTGTTTCAGGCTTTCTACCAGGGCGACATGACCGCCACCCGGAAATACGGCGGCACAGGGCTGGGGCTGCGCATCTCGAAACTGCTGGCCAGGGCGCTGGGAGGCGACATCGAGGTGCGCAGCCAGCGAGGCAGGGGCAGCGTGTTTACCCTGCGCCTGAAGCTGGGCCCGGTGGCCGAGTCGAATCTGCAGAGTGGTAGCAGTCTCTCGGAAAGCGGCATCCGGCAGCTGGCGGAGCGCCACCTGGCGCATCCGCCGTACTTCACCGGCCACATCCTCATCGCCGAGGATAACCCGGACAACCAGCGGATTCTGACCTACATTCTCACGCGCCTGGGGTTGCAGGTGGAAGTGGCCGAGAATGGCCGGATCGCGCTGGAACGCATCCTGGCCGGCAGCTTCGACCTGGTATTCATGGACATCCAGATGCCCGAACTGGACGGCTGCAGCGTGACCCAGCACGTCCGCCGTCACGGCTGCACCTTACCGATCATCGCGCTGACGGCCCACGCCATGCAGGACGACATGGACCGCTGCATGCGCGCGGGTTGCTCGGCCTACCTGTCCAAGCCGCTCGACGTCAAGAAACTGGTGGATTGCCTGGCGACCTTCCTGCCGGGCAAGCCCGCGCCAGCCGAGAGTCCGCCTACTCCAGTTCCGGGGGCCACTCCGACGCAGGATCCCGTTTTCCGGGAGATGGCCAGCGATTATCTCGGCAAACTGCCCCAGACAGTGGAGCATCTGCGCGAGTTTCTCCAGAGCCACAACCTGGCGGGTCTGGCTGGTCTAGCGCACCAGATCAAGGGCGCGGCTGGCATGTATGGATACCCTCAGGTTGGCGAACTGGCCGGGCTCATCGAGTCGGCCTCGCGCGAAGGCCAGGAGCCAGACCTGCTTGCCGACCTGCTCGACGAGCTGCAGTCCACCGTGCAGCAGCTGAAGGTGCGAGACTTGAGCCCCTTCAACGATCTGTCGAGCGTCCCGCCTCGAGTCTGACCCGCAGCCTCATGCCCGGGTGGGAAGTAGTTCCCGGATAGGCGTCCCTTCGGATAGCACCGGAATGGGTCGGCCTATGGCATCGCTGAAGATGTGCCGGGCATCGACGCCCAGGTGCTGATACAGCGTGGCCAGCAGATCCTGCGGCGTGAGCGGCCGTTCGCGCGGATACTCGCCCCGGACGTTGGTGGCGCCGATCAGCTGGCCGCCCCGAATGCCTCCACCGCTGACCAGGGCGCAGTAAGCCTGGGGCCAGTGATCACGCCCGGTGACGCCGGTCCCGCTGTCGCGGACCACCCGGGGCGTGCGGCCGAACTCGCCGACGCACACCACCATCACCTTGCGATCCAGGCCACGGGTGTAGAGGTCATCGATGAGGGCGGACACAGCCTGGTCCATGTAGGGGGCGCGGTAGCGCATGGCATCGGCGAGGTCCCACCGGGTCGTGGCGTTGATGTGGTCGTCCCACGAGAAATACCGATCCCCCGAGGACTTCGGCGCCAGGGCATCAACGGTGACTACCACGGTGCCCGCTTCGACAAGGCGGCGGGCCAGCAAGCACGATTGCCCCCAGAGATGCCGGCCGTAGCGCTCGCGCACCCGGGGATCTTCGCGGCTCAGGTCGAAGGCGCGGGCCACCTGGGGGCTGGTCAGCAGATCGAAGGCTCGACCATGCAGGGTGTCGGCGCGGTCGAGCTGGCCGCGCATCTGATCGAAGCGTTGTTTCAGCGACCGACGGGTGGCAACGCGAGAAGGAGCCAGGTCACCGGCCAACGACAGATTGGCTGGCGCGTAGGGCACCGCCGAGGGATCTCCGGCATCGAACCCCCGGGCACTCACTCCCAGGTAGTTGGGTCGCACCATGAACGGCACCCGAGGGACGCCCACGTACCCCGGCATGGGACTGCCCGGACGACGGCGCAGCTCCGAGGCGATCATGCCGAAGTCGGGATGCTCCGAGAAGTTGGTCGAGGTGGGATCGGGCTTGGCGGGAGTCTTGCCGGTGAGCACCTCGATGGAGCCATCGTTGTGGTTGGGTAACGCGTGGTGCAACGATCGCACCAGAGTCATCCGCTGGGCCTGCTGAGCAATCCGTGGGAATAGCTCGCAGATCTGCATGCCGGGAACGGCGGTGCGGATGGGGCGGAAGGGGCCTCGAATGCCCTCGGGCGCCTCAGGTTTGGGATCGAACGTCTCGAAGTGACTCGGGCCACCCCACATCCAGAACAGAATGACAGCCGTGTCGGGCGCGGAGGCCGGCCGGGCGGCCAGCAGATCCGGAAAGGAGAGGCCCCCCAGGGCCAGGGTGCCCGCCCGGAGCAGCAGATCGCGGCGAGAGAGCGCAGAGGCATGTGGCATGGCAGGTCTCTGGTAGGGGGCGGCGGTTACAGTTTCCGGAGCAGTGCGGCGACCCGAGCGTGGAAGAGTGCCTCCCACGCCGGCGCGACCAGGCAGTCGCTGTCTTCCTGGGCCAGCCCCCGGTTCTCCAGCTGCTTCGCGGTGGGCGTGTAATAAATGTACCCGTTCGTGTAGCCTGCCACAAAGGTCGGTCGATGCGGCGAGGCTGCCTTGATCTTGAGACCGATCTCCACCGTCAACTCGCCGGGGAAGGTGACGAGCACGAAGGGCCCCACCCGCAGGCCCACCAGTTCGACCTCCAGCGGTTTGCGGCCCGCGGCCCGGTTGGTGGCCTCGTGTTTGCGGAGCAGGGCCAGGTTGGTCTGCACGCGCGTGATCTGCTCGGTGGTGAGCATGTTCTCGACGTAAGCCTTCAGATTGGCTCGATTTCCCGCGTCGAGATTGCGTAGATCCTCGCGCCCCAGGGACTTCTCGGTGAGGTAGAGGTGCGAGTAATAGGAGGGGAACTCCTTCGACAGGTTGTACTTGCTGGCCAGCTCGAGGAAGGTGCGAAGGTTGAGGCTGGTTCCTCGCAGAGAGCGAACAAGACGGGCCAGTTCAGCCTCGAGTTCCTCGATGCGGGCGGAGTTATCGGTGCGGGGCAGACCGAGCTTTTCGTTGATGACCACCAGCGGGGCAGTGGCTTCGCAGCGAATTTTGCGGATGGCCTGCAAGGTACTCAGCCCCAGCAGATGGCCCAGAGGTTCGGCGCTACGGGGCTGGTGGACGTCCTTGTAGCGCACGGGGTTGATGTCGCCGCCACACCCCTGCACGAACAGCGCCAGGGTGCCGGGACTCAGGTTGTCCTCGATGACCTTCGAGGCGACCCCCACCAGATCGGCCGTGTTCCCGCCGTTTGGCATGCCCATGATCGGATGACAGGCAAAGTTGTAGACCACCGCCAGCGTCTGCCCGTCGAACCGGTCGAGCCGCAGCACGCCAATTTCCGGATCGATGGGGCCAACTTCGGCGACCTCGTCGTCCGGCGGCAGCGCGTAGGCATGGCGAACGTCCGCTTCCTTGCCACTTTTCAGGCGCAGGCGTCGATTCTCCGACACCCGGGTCTCCTTGCCGACTCCCACTCCGACGCGCACCGGGACCAGGTTCGCCATGGCCGTCTTCACGGCCTCGACTGTCTTCTCGTCGACGTTGGCGCAGGGGATGCCATGACAATGGCTGGCGTTGACGATCACCTGAGACGGAGCGATGCCAAGGTCCTTCTGCAGCTGAGCGCGCACCTTCCCGAGGTAGTCGTTGCGAATGGAGCCGATCTCGCCCACGGACACCACATCCAGGGTGATGAGAACAGCGGTGGTTTCTCCGTGCCGGAGGACTAGGGCCTTGACGTAGAGCGGATCACTGAAGGGAATCGCCTTGCGATCGGTGATATCGACCCGGGCGGCTCCAGCCCGCAGTTCGACCCGGGGCGCGACGGGAGCCCCGGGTTGAGCGCGGGGTGCCTCGCCACATCCGGATACAACCAGCGCGCAGGCAACGAGCAGGATCGAACGCATCATGCACAACCCCTCAGGAAGGATCTCTGGAAGGCAACATCGTACCAGCGGGGCCGGCCCAATTCTGCCGAAAAGTGAGCGAGACGGAAGGAAGCCTTACTCGTTCCACAGGAAGATCTCACTGACGCCGCTGCGCGCCTTGCCAGCGTGCGTGAAGACCACGCGCACCCGAGATGCCTGGACCGGGGTAAAGGTAATCTCGTTGAACTGGCCGCCGACCGGTTTCTCGGGCGTCTTCTTCGGGGAAGCCACCGGCTGCCAGGCCTTGCCATCCCAGTACTCGACGTCGTACCGGGTCGGAGGTTGCACGCCGCCACGGTCGTCGTAGATGGCCAGCTCGATGCGACGGAAGGTCTTTTCGGCTCCCAGATCGACCTCGAGCCAGTCGGTATCCCGGGGCGACTCGTAGCTGGTCCAACGGTTGGTCGGAGTGGGCAGGAAGTTGACCAGGCCATCGATGGCCAGGGCAGGCCGGCCGCCGAAGCGATCGAAGTGCGACGCCCGGGCCTGGGGAAAGGGTCGGTCGCCCGGGTTGTAGGCCAGGTTGCCGGTCGGATGCGGCGATGGAGCCAGCGGCAGCCTGACATCCCCCCATAACTCCAGTTCGGTCAGCCCGGTCTTACTGGTTTCCGCATGTTGAAAGACAACGCGGAACCGCGACGCGTTCACCGGAGGGAACGTCACCTGGTTGGCGCAGCGTCCCGTCGGCGCCACCGGAGACCGGACCTGGCCCAGGATGGGGTTCCAGGTGACCCCATCCCAGAACTCCAGCTGGTAACTCCGTGGTGGCACCACCCCCTTGCCATCATCGAGGAAATAGACCTTCGCCATGTGCACCCGGCGCTTGATGCCAAGATCGAACACCAGGTGATCTCTGGCGTTGGGCGAGCCTTCGCAGGTCCAGCGGTTGGGCGGATCGCGATGGTACCAGTAGTTGCCATCCACCACCCGGGCCGGCGAGGTGTGCGGAGAGGAGTAGCTGGCCGACAGACGCGGGAAGTAGGTGCCATCGTTGTTGACCGCGAAGTTCACCAGCGTGCGATCGGGTCGGGGTGTCGGCTGGAGAGGGGGCAGCTTCGCCGTCAACGGGCCCAGTCGGTCGGCCGAGGCAACCTCCTTGCCATCGACGAAGAGCTTCAGCCCCTTGCCCCGGCGATACCGGCTACCATCACGATCCCACAGGATGGAAACGATATGCCCGCGATAAGGGACGGCATCGAGAGCGAAGTAGGGCCAGTCGGCAGGCGCGAGCGGGCGCACCTCGAGCTGCTCGTCGTCGCGCGGACGCAGCCCCACCAGGCCGGTGATGATCAGATCGTTGAAGCTGCTGTGGAAGTAATGCTCGGAGTGGTTGTAGCCATCGTGCCCCTCGAACGAGCCAGTATCGGGATGGCACGCCTCGGCGAGGTAGGGCTTGCCGTTCTTGCGGTGCGTCCGGGCGAAGGTTTGCAGCAGTTTCAGGTAGTCGGCAGGGGTCACGACCTCCTGCCGATATTCCTGCAGCAGGTTGGCCAGTGCCTTGAGCGTCTGGCTGGTGGCGTAGGGCCAGGATTGGCCGCTCCACCAGCAGCAGGTCTTCTTGAGCAGGAACATCGGATCTTTTCGCTCCACCGTGGTGGGCCCGAACGGCGCGGCGAAACCATCCTTCTCGAGGAGCTTCTTCCAGGCGATCTCGTAGCCTTTATCCGCATCGGGCAGCGAGAACTGCCAGGGCACATAGCCGATCAACTCGCGTCCAAACGGGCTGCCAGCATGTTGCCCTGTCTGATGCGTGAGCGTGAGCGCCTTGACCTGAAAACCGTTGGCCTCCTCATCACGCTGGAACATGTGGAAGAAGAACTGTCGCTTCGGGTCCCAGAGTCGGGATTGCAACTGAGCCTTGAGCCCGGCTGCCTTTCGGCGATACGTCTCGGCGGTCGCCCGGTCGCCCGCCAGGTCGGCCGCGCGGGCGATGGCCAGGGCATCGGCCCAGAGGTAAGCATTCAGCGTCGGGCGATAGCCCGGCGCGCCACGCAGGATATCGCGGGTCTGCCGGCTATTGATGTTGAACTCCATGCCGTCGTCATGACCGGTTTGCCAGAAGAGGCCAACCGCTGGAACATGGTGCCGCTTCTCCCAGCCCTCGTAGTTCTTCCGCAGGTCAGGCAGGAGATCGACCAGGGCGGTCCGATCGGGATGGACGCGATGCACCGCCCAGACGCCGTCGGCCAACCAGGTGCTGTAGTTGCGCGGCTGGGCCCCGGGCGTGCGAAACCAGTAGCGGCCGTAATCCCAGGCGATGCGTGGATCGCGTAACCAGCGTGCCTCGTAGAGTTGGTGGCCAGCCGGGCAGGAGATCGCCCCATAGGTGCCCGACCAGAAGGGGCGATCGATAAACTCGGTGAAGGTGTAGCCGGTGTTCGGCGAGCCGTAGGTCAGATGCTTGGTCAGCAGCTCCCAGCGGTAGTAGTAGGTGGTCTGAATGTCCTTGTCGGGACACTCGAAGAACGGGATGTTCGCCCGGTACCAGGTCCAGTCCCGGTTGTCCCAGAAGGTTTCCCGGTCGAGCAACGGTTGAGGTGCCAACAGCGGCTCCGCCGTCGCAGCTGAGCAGACAAGCACACCAAGCAGAAGCGCGGCCGTGGTGAGTCTGAGAGTGCGCATGGAGATCTCTCCGAAAGGTCGGCAAGAAAGGCGGGAGCAGTGGCCTGGCTGGGGTCCCATTCTAGCAATTCTTCCTCGTATATGATCGAGGCGAACGGATGACGACCCGGGAGCGGATTCGTAGCACAGTGAGCAGCTGCAGGAAGAACTAATCCCGGTCGGAGCCTGTCATGAACCATTCCATCGTGCCGATGCTGGCGGCCCTCCCCCTGGTGGGTGCCCTGGCCTGGTCGAGCCTGGCGGCGGAAGCGAAGGATCCGCTGTTGTTCATCACCTCGTTTGTCGGAGGCGACAAGGGAGGCATTCATGCCTTCCGCCTGGACTCCAAAACCGGCGCGCTGAAGGAAGTGAGCCGCACCGGTGGCGTCGAACATCCCTTCTTCCTGGCCCTGTCTCCGGATGGAAAGTATCTCTACTCGATTCATGGCAAAAGCTTCGGCGGCAAGGAACACGAGGAGGTGGCCGCCTACGCCATCACCGGCAACACCGGCGAGTTGAAGCTGCTCAATCGGCAGTCGGCCCGCGGCTCCGCAGCCTGCTACCTGGACGTGGACGCCACCGGCAAGACCGTGCTCGTGGCCAACTATGCCACCGGCAGCGTGGCATCCTTCCCCGTGCAGAAGGACGGCTCGCTGGAGAAGGCCGCCACGTTCGTGCAGCACGTCGGATCCAGCGTCCTTCCGGATCGCCAGAAGGGGCCCAACGCTCACTGCATCGTGGTGAGTCCCAACAACAAGTTCGCCTACGCCGCCGACCTGGGCATCGACCGCATCCTCTGCTACCGACTCGACCCCGCCACGGCGAAGCTCGAGCCCAGCAAGCAGCCGTTCGTTCGCACGCCTCCTGGCGCGGGCCCCCGACATCTCACCTTTCATCCCAACGGCAAACATGTCTACGTCATCAACGAGCTGAGTAACTCAGTCACGGTGTTCGACCACGATGCTGACACCGGGATGCTCATCGAGCAGCAGACCCTGTCCACACTGCCGAAGGGATTCAAGGGCACGAGTTACTGCGCAGATGTGAAGGTGACGCCGAACGGGAAGTTTCTCTACGGGACCAACCGTGGCCACGACAGCATTGCAGCCTATCGGATCGGCGAGGACGGGCGATTGAAACTCCTGGCGATCGAGCCGAGCCTGGGCAAGGGGCCGCAGAACCTGCTCATCATGCCGGACGGTCGCTGGCTGATCTGCGCCAACATGCCGGGTAACAATGTGGCGGTCTTCAGCATCGACCCCGAAACCGGCGCACTGAAATCAGCGGGCGAGCCCGTGAAAGTGACCAGCCCCTCCTGCATCCGCCTGGCGCGATAATCGAACGAAGGCCAGGCGCAGCCACGGCTGCGCCTGGCGTGGAGCATCAGACCTCGGCGAGGCGCTCGGTCGAATCGCCGAACTGGTTGAGGCGGATGCCGACCTTATCTAGAAGCGACAGGTAGAGGCTGCACATCTTGCGGTTGGACTTGCCGAGGTAATTGAGGACGCGCCCCGTCTTCAGCTTTCCACCCGCGCCGCCCACCACCACTACCGGCAACTGGGTGGCGTCGTGGTTGCCGGTCAACATGCTGGAGCAGAAGAGCAACATCGAGTTGTCCAGCAGGGTGCGTTCGCCCTCGCGGATGGCGTCGAGTTTGCGCGCCAGGTAGGCGACCTGCTCGAGGAAGAACTGGTTGACCTTGAGCCAGTCCGCGGTGTCCGAGTGCGAGAGCAGGTGGTGGATCATGTAGTCCACCCCCAGATGCGGGAAGCGCAGCGACGAGTGATCGTTGTTGAGCTTCAGCGTGCCCACGCGGGTCGTGTCGGTCTGAAACGCCAGCACCATGATGTCGCACATCAGTCGCATGTGCTCAGCGATGTTCTGCGGGATGCCATCGGCCGGGCGCGGTAGCGTCGGCTTCGTCGTGGTCGGACGCCAGCCCTGCAGTTCGTTGCGTTTGCCGGCCGCGGCGATACGCTGCTCCACCTCGCGGACCGAATCCAGGTACTCATCCAGCTTGCGCTGGTCGCTGGCACTGATGGCGCGGCGAACATCCCTGGCATCGGCCTGGATGGCATCGAGAATGCTCTTTTCACCGCGCGAGGCCTTGTCCTTGAACAGGCGGTCGAAGGCCAGCGCAGGATACAGCTCGAGCGGTGTCGGCGTCGTGGGTGAACTCCACGAGATGTGCGAGCTGTACAGCATCGAGTAGTTCTTGTGGACCGACGGGTTCGAGGCCTCGCAGGCCAGCACCAGACTCGGCACCCTGGTCGAACGGCCATGCCGCTGGGCGATCAGCTGATCGATGCTGGTGCCCGAGCGGATCTCGCCCCCGGAGGCCAGCGGCGCTCCAGAGAGCAGGTTGCCCGTCTGTGAGCTGTGGATGTTGCCCTTGAGCGCCTCGGCGTTGAACAGACCACGCACGAAGAGCGTCTTGCGACGAAGTTCCTGCAGAGGAGCCAGCACTTTGCCGAATTGCAGGCTGTCGCCCTCGCCGGTAGCCCACCACTCCTTGCTGTGAAATCCGTTCCCGGAGAAGAGGGCGGCGAAGCGCACCGGCGCCTCGCTCGAGGCACCCGCACGGGCGGGCTCATCGCCCCACACCGGCAACGATTCCAGCCAGGGCAGAGCCATGGTGACTCCCACCCCGCGGAGGAACGTGCGACGAGAATAGTGATGACTGGTCATGGTTCTCTCGGTGAAGGAAGTTGGCGCGGACGGAATCCATCAAGGTCAGTGAGCATCCGGCGTGGGGAACTCCTTGCCCCGAATCTGACGGAATTGTGGGCTCGTCACGATCACCTCGATCGCGGTCCCGATGCGATAGTCGTTCTTTGCGAGCTTCTGGCGCATCTCCTCGAGCAGCGGCTCGTCGGACAGCTGGACGCCGCGCGCCAGGGCGTAGCCCAGCAGCTTCCGACAGAAGTGGTAGACGAAGTCGTCGCGCCGCTTGACCAGGAGGTAGCGTTTCAGGCCTTCCACCCCGTCCAGCTCGGTGCCATCCTTGAGGCGCGACCGGGCGTCGATCGGGCGGTTGCCCAGGTCGCGCTCGCGTCGTCGGCCGATGGCGTCGTAGCTCTCCAGGGCGAACCCGAACGCATCGATGCGCACATGGCAGCCCGAGCAGCGCGCGTCGCTGCTGTGCTTCTCGATCAGCTGGCGGACCGTGAGGCCAGTTCCTGCCTCGTCCTCAGGGAGTTGCGGCACATCCTTGGGCGGACGAGGCAATTTCTCGCCGAGCAGCACCTCGGACACCCAGTTGCCGCGCAGGATCGGGCTGGTGCGCGACGCGCCCGATTGCTTGGCCAGCGTGGCGCCCAGGCCCAGGATGCCACCCCGACCATACTTGCGCACTCCTTCCACGCGACGGAAGTCGGGGCCCCTCACGCCCGGGATGCCATAGTGGTTCGCCAGCGCCTCGTTGAGAAAGGCATGGTCGGCATCGAGCAGACTGAGGATCGACCCGTTCTTCTGGAGCAGGTCGGTGAAGAACAGGATGGCTTCCTCGTACATCGGCCCACGCAGCTGCCCAAAGGTGGGAAAATGTCGTTCGCTCTTCTCGTCGAGCCGGTCAAACCCATGGACATGCAGCCACTGGCAACCAAACTCGATGGCCATGCGACGGACCCGCTCGTCGCCAAGCATGCGCCGGGTCTGAGCCACCAGGGTATCGGTCCTGGCCAGGTCGGCGCCCCGCAGATCGGCATCGGGCAGGGACGACCACAGAAAGTAGCTCAGCCGGTTGGCCTGCTCGGTGCCACTCAGCGGGCCCGCCTTCACCCCGGGAGCGGCCGCCTCCAGCCGGTAGAGAAACGCCGGCGCGACAAGCACCCGGGCCAGGGTGAGCCGCAGCGACTCGTCGTGCGGCATGCCTTGCTGGCGCAGGTCGGCATAGAGCTGGCGCAGTTGCTTGCCCTCGGCCTCGGTCAGCGGACGACGGAAGGCACGGCCGGCGAACTCCAGCACTGCATCGAGCTGGCGCGGCTCGGCGGCCACCAGCGACTTACGGAAGGCGGCGGCGCGATCGTTGATCGGCTTGCGGAACGGCTCGAACAGCTTGGGGTTACTGTCCTGCGTGGCGTACTCCATCAGCTGGTTGTAGGCGTCCACCAGCGTCAGAGCGTCGTGGCTGACGAAGTGCAGCTCGTCCCACAGGCGGTCGAGCCGGGCCTTCTGAGCATCGTCGAGGAAGAGCCGACATAGCGGTTCATCTTCGCGATGATAGAGCGTCAGGGTGACCACCTCGTCGACCGGGACGATCCGCGTGTAGCACAGGGCGGCCGGGAACAGCTGCCGGAAGTCGTCGAAGGCACGCTCCCAGCGTGGTCTGGCCTTCCCTCCGCCCACCAGCAGCGGCACCTCGGACGTAAGAGTCAGTGCGGCCTGCGGCTTGACCGGGGCGATGCGCACCTGCACGCTCCCCTCCGCGCCAGCGGTCGGGTGCAAGCGCGCCTGGGTGACCAGTTCGGCCCCGTCGAACAGACCACCCGGCAGGCGGACCTCGACCAGACCCGGCGCCTGCACGCCCACGCTGGCGGCATCGATGGGAGGCCCTCCAGGCTGCGTGCCGACCCGTTTGGGGTCGATGCCCAGTGTCGCATCGGCCGGTGCTGCCGACGGCTTCAGTGCGACCTTTCCTAGCAACGGTCCACCCAGGGCCGTGAGATGCTGATACAGGAGCGCATCGGCCGCATTGCCGCCGGTGGCAGGACCGTCGAGGAGCAGCTTGTGCAGCGCCGTGGCCAGGCGCGCCTTCTCCGCGGGCTTGTCAGTGGCCATCCACTGTGCCAGGAGCGATCCCTGCGGCACGAGCTGGCCGCCGTCGCGCCCATCGACCGGTTCGGTGTAGAAGTGCCAGACCGACTTGTTCCCCTGGCGATCCGCGTGAGGGTTCCCCGCCAGCACGTCGGGCGAGACATCAGCCGACAGGTTCCAGGTCCGTGCGGGGGCGGCCTTCTCCTTGAGCGTGAGATCGACATCGGTGAGATCGCACGAATGGTTGCCATCGCGCGGCCCAACGATCACCGAGATGAGATCGCCTGGCTGCACCTCCAGCGAGGGGAAGGGCCCAATCGGACGCGGCTGTCCTCCCTGGGCGATGCCCTGAGCCAGACGGCGGCGGGTGGCTCCGCGGCGCAGTTCGAGCATCCAGGTCACGCCATTGCCGCACTCGGGGTGCGCATGCGTCACCTTGCCCTGGAGTTCCACCACGGCGCGGACGGGGCTCTGCCAGCCGACCGCGACGTTGAGCGTCGGTGACGGATGGACGCAGACACCGTGCGGCCGAAGGTTCCCCGGGACGCGAACGTGGCGAGCCGTCGAGTTGGCGACGACGATGGGCGTCTCGGGGTTGCCCCAGCCCTTCACGAAGTCATACTCGCCCGAGCGCTCGATCTTCTTCGTGAAGTGGTTGAGCCGAATCGTGTCGGCCGGACGGATACCCAGGTAGTCGAACCAGGCAACTAGCACCTCCTCGGGCACCTTGTGTCGCTGGGCTAGCTCGGCGATCTTCGGCGTGCCGGAGGCGCCGAGCGACTCGGCCGCGGCTCGCAGGACCGCCTCGGTGGAGGCGAAGTAGCGGGCCCGTGCTGCCTGAATCTCGCGGGAGAAGACGGCCACGTCGCGCACCAGCACATCGGGGCGTCCCGGAATGACCAGCCGCGGCTGCTCGAAGACCACCTGGTCGTGCGCGGAGCCATCCCCGGCATCGCTGGCTTCGAGGTACAGCGAAACGGTCTGCCCCGGTTTCGTGGTCGGAATCCGGTAGCGCAGCTCCTGACTGGTCGCCAGGGGCGTGACGGGCACCATCCACGGCTTCATGTGCCCCACACTCTGGAAGCGCGTCAGGGCCTTTTGCCAGCGTTCCACCTCCACCACCAGCCCCGCTTCTTCGCCGGGTCGGGCCTTCGCCCAGCGCTGCCTCAGCGCGGCCAGGAGGGGGGAATCATCGGTGGACGAGAGCGCCTTCCAGAGCAGGCCGAGGTACTTCGGGTTCAGGTTTTGGCGCCGGGCAGCCTCCTGAGGCGTCAGCGTGCCAGCCCGCAGAGCATCCCGGTGCAGCAAGGTGGCGGCCAGGTAGCGTTCCAGAGGAATGCGGCCACCCTCGTTCGTGGTAAAGACGATGCCTTGCAGGTTGACCTGACCCGCACTCTGCACCCGCGTTTGTTCGCCATAGAGTTGACGAATCTGTGCCAGGATCTCATTCGTCCAGTCGCTTCGCGTCGTGGACGGGGAGAAGCGCAGCCCATCCGGCAGGAGGACCGCATGAGCGGCCACCTCGCGGGCGGCATCGAGATACTTGGTCAGCAGCGCGGGCGACATCACCAGCGACTGCCCAGTGTTGGTGAACCCCTCGCCGGCGGCGGCATCCACGGGAAACTGTCGGGCTGGATTGAGGTCTACCCCGGTCAGGTCGCGGAGCGTGTAGGTGTACTCGGCGTTATTGAGACGACGCAACACCACCGGCCCCGGATCGCCAGCCAGAGCGCGGGCTTCTTCCTTCAAATAGGTCCGAACCCAGGTTTGCAGCGCAGTGCGCTCCGCCTCGGTTGGCTGGCGCGTATCCTTTGGGGGCATCTGCTCGGTGTCGAGCATCTCGAGCACCTTCTGCCAGACGCGCGGCGACCGACGGACCTCGGCCAGACTCCGAGTGGCCTCGAGATTGACGTCCCCCTCGGGCTTCTTCGTGGAGTGACAGCGGATGCAGTGCCGCTGCAGAATCGGACGAGCGTCCTTGAGGTAGCTTTTTTCCAGGGCCGCGAAGGGAGAGGCGGCGGGCTCCGCGCGCACTGCCGACCAAGGCATTCCCGAGACCAGGACGAGCACAGCCAGAAGGCCCAGGGCCAGCCCGGCGAGCATCAACAAGATTCGTGGCATGATCCGACTCCTCGGGCTCCGAGCATGGCGCGCCTCGTCATGACGCTTGATTGTACCTCGCGAAGTGGGCCCGTCCATTATTTCTGGAGTCGTCTGTCCGATCAGAGGCCTGAAACCCTGGCAGGGTCACTTCAGGGCGGGTATGATGCTGAGGAGTAGTATCCCGCCCCGGCCTGCCCCAGGCGCCTGCCATGCAAACCACGCCAGCACCTTTGCTTTCTGCCGTTCTCCTGGTCCTGGGATGGGGGTTGCCCGCCGCCCTGGCCGACGAGCATTTTGAAAAGCGGGTTCGGCCTATCCTCGTTGATCACTGCCTGCAGTGCCACGGCCCGAAGAAGGCCTCGGGAGGACTCCGGCTCGATTCGCGAGCGGCTCTGCTGCGCGGAGGCGATAGCGGTCCTGCCGCCGTAGCTGGCCAGCCCAGCAAAAGTCTGCTGATCGAGGCCATCGAGCAGCGCGGCGACCTGCGCATGCCGCCCAAAAAGAAGCTCACCTCTGCCCAGGTCGAGCATCTGCGCATGTGGATTCAGCAGGGCATGACCTGGCCGAGTGAGGCGTCCCTCGGCACGCCGACACCGTCCCGGAGCGACCCGACGAGCGATCCACGGAAGTGGTGGGCATTTCAACCCCCGCGCAAGGCTCCCGTGCCGACCGTGCATGACGCTGGCTGGCCCGCCACGGCCATTGATCGGTTCGTGCTGAGCAGGCTGGAGGCGCGCGGACTTCGTCCGTCGCCGGCTGCGGATCGACGCACCTTGCTGCGCCGGGTCACTTACGATCTCACTGGCCTGCCTCCCACACCGGAGGAGATGACCGCCTTCCTGGCAGACACTCGGGCGGATGCCTACGCCCGGGCTGTGGAGCGCCTGCTGGCCTCGCCAGGCTACGGCGAGCGCTGGGGTCGGCACTGGCTCGACCTGATTCGCTACGCCGACACCGCAGGTGAGAACAGCGATCACCCCCTGCCCCACGCCTGGCGCTATCGCAACTGGGTGATCGAGTCGTTCGAGCGCGACCAACCGTACGACGAGTTCCTGCGCGAGCAGATCGCCGGCGACATCCTCGCGGCGCAGGGCAGCCCCGACCAGCGCGCCGCCCGCATCGTCGCGACCGGGTTCCTGGCCCTGGCTCGACGGTTCGACCACGACAGCGACCGCTTCATGCACCTGACCTTCGAGGATGGCCTCGACACCATCGGCAAGGCGTTCCTGGGGCTGAGCGTCGGCTGCGCCCGCTGCCACGACCACAAGTACGACCCGATCAGCATGCGCGACTATTACGCGCTGTATGGCATCCTCGACAGCACGAAGTTCGCCTTCCCCGGGTGCGAGGCCAAGCAGCAGCCGCGCGACATGGTGCCGCTGGCCTCGCCCGAGGAGTGGCGCCAGGTGATTCAGCCTCACCTCGACAGGCAGGCTCAGGTCGATCGTGAGATCGGAGAGGTGCGCCGGACGCTGACCCAGCAAGGGCAAGCCATCCGCACTCGCTCGACCAAAGAGACGCGCACCCTGGCCTCCGGTGAGGTGAACGATGGCGGCAACCAGCCGCTGCGGGGCCTGCCCAGTGAGGTTCCGGTGCGGACAGGTGATCTGCTATTGCTGGTGATCACGCCGCTGAAGAATCACGGGGCCGACACCACGCTGATCGAGTGGGAGATGGCCGAGGTCGGCGGCCAGGGTCGGCGCTGGAACGCGACGGCCGACCTGGTCGATGATCTGCTGGCCGGCAATCCCCATGCGGATCGCCATGGGAATCCCTCGGTGTGGTGGTTCCTGGATCAGCGAGGCGGCCCTACTCTCCTGCCGGAAACCCTGCGCGACTTCATGAACCATCGCGGGTTGAACATCTGGCGCAACGGCGACACCCCCTCGGTCTTTGTCAACGCGAGCAAGGAAACGGCCGGGGTCTGGACGGCCCTGCCTCCCCGATCACTATTTGTTCATCCGGCGCAGGATGGTGCGGTCGCGGTGGGCTGGCTCAGTCCGTTCACTGGTTCGGTGCGCATCTCCGGCCGCGTGCAGGATGCCCACCCAACCGGGCCCGACGGAGTTGGCTGGCGCGTCGAGCAGGTGACGGGGAATGTGGGCTCGGACCTGCTCGGCATGCGCGAGGTGGCAGGACGGCTACGTCGGCTGGAGCAGCAGAAGACCGACCTGATGAAGTCGGCCCCGAAGCAGGAGGTCGCCTACGCCGTGGTCGAGGGCACGCCTCGCGATGCGAAGCTGCACCTGCGCGGCGACCCGGAGAAACTGGGCCCCGTGGTGCCACGCCGCTGGCTGGAGGTGCTGGGAGGCGACCCGGTCGGCCCCCGCGCCGGCAGCGGTCGGCTGGAACTGGCCGGGTGGATCGCCTCAGCCCGAAATCCACTGACCGCCCGCGTGATGGTCAACCGCATCTGGCTGCATCACCTGGGCAAGGGGTTGATTCCGACACCGAACGACCTGGGCACGCGCGGCCAGGCGCCGACGCATCCCGAACTGCTCGACTGGCTGGCGGTGGAGTTCGTCGAATCGGGCTGGAGCGTCAAGGCGCTGCATCGCGCCATCGTTCTGTCCGCGGTGTATCAACAGGCCAGCCTGCCGCGCGAGGAGGCGGCCGCGATCGACCCGAATAATCACCTCTACTGGCGGTTCGACCGACGCCGGCTCAGCGCCGAGGAGATACGTGACAGTCTGCTGGTGGCCGGAGGACGGCTCGATCGCAGCCGGGCTGGAGCGCATCCGTTTCCTCCGGAGTCGGCCTGGAGCTACAGCCAGCACGTTCCGTTCAGCACCTTCTTCGAGACCGACCGCCGCAGCGTCTACCTGGTAAACGTGCGCAACCGCCGGCATCCGTTCCTGGGCCTTTTTGATGGGGCAGACCCCAACGCGACGACTCCGCAACGTCAGACGACCACGGTGCCGACCCAGGCGCTGTACTTCCTGAATGATCCGTTCTTTCACAGCCAGGCGGAGCAGTTGGTGGATCGGATCGGCGGCGAAGGGCCCGAGCAGCGCATCGACCGACTGGTGCTCGAGGTCTTTCAGCGCGAGCCGACCCAGCCCGAGCGTGCCGGATGGTTGAAGTTCCTGGACAGTTACCGCGCCGGGTTGACCGAGGTACCGACCGCGCAGCGTGGCCGGCTCGCCTGGGCCGCGCTGGCGCGGATTCTCCTGGCCAGCAATGAATTCCAGTTCGTGGAGTAACGCCATGGCCTCTCTCTCGCGTCGGGGATTCGTGCAGTCCGCGGTGGCCGGGTCGCTCCTGTGGAATGGCCTGGTCAGCGAGTTAATGGCCGACGACGCAGCCGATCCGCTGGCGCCGAAGAAGCCGCACTTCCCTGGGAAGGCCCGCGCGGTGATCTTCCTGTTCATGTCAGGCGGGGTCTCGCACGTGGACTCGTTCGACCCCAAACCGCGGCTCTTCGCCGACCATGGCAAGCAGGTCACCCTGGATCATCCGGAGACGCGCGGCCGGGCCGGCTACGAGAAGCTGTTCCTCAAGAAGCCCGACTGGAAGTTCGCCCCGCGCGGCAAGAGTGGCATTGAGGTGAGCGACCTGTTCCCTCACCTGGCCCAGCGGGCGGACGACCTGACGCTGATCCGGTCGATGCACACCAGCCATTCCAACCATTACAACGCCACGCTGGGGATGCACACCGGGTCGTTCGCCTTCGCGCGGCCCAGCATCGGCGCCTGGACCAGCTATGGCCTGGGGACGGTGAACCGCAATCTGCCCTCGTTCCTGGTGCTGGCCCCGCAGATGCCCTACGCCGGAACGCAGGTCTGGGCCTCGGACTTCCTGCCCGGGGCGCATCAGGGAACGCGCGTCGTTCCGGGAGCCGAACCGGTCGCCAATCTGCGTCCCCGGGTGGCCAGCACGGCCCGGCAGCGCCTCGAGCTAGATGCCCTGCGTCAGTTCAACGAGGCGCACCTCGCGCCTCGGAACGATGACACGCAGTTGGCCGCCCGCATCCGCTCGTTCGAGACCGCCTTCGGCATGCAATCGGAGATGCCCAGTGTCCTCGACCTGTCCCGCGAATCCGAGGCGACTCTGGGCCTGTACGGCCTGAAGCGCGGCCAGACCGACGGGTTCGGCTGGCAGTGCCTGGTGGCTCGCCGCCTGGTGGAGCGCGGCGTGCGCTTCGTCGAACTGATTCACACGGGGTCGTCGAACAACTGGGATTCGCACGGAAACATGGCCGACCATGGCCGGCTGGCTCGCGAGGTCGATCAGCCGATCGCCGGGTTGTTGCAGGATCTCAAGCGCACCGGGCTGTTCGACGAGGTGCTGGTGGTCTGGACGACCGAGTTTGGCCGCACCCCGTTCAACAACACGCCGAACAACCCCGGGCGCGAGCATCACAACTGGGGCTTCACCTCGTGGCTGGCCGGTGCCGGGGTGAAACGGGGCCACGTCCACGGAGCGACCGACGACCATGGCATTCGCGCGGTCGAGAAGCCGGTCCACGTCCATGATTTCCACGCCACTATCCTGCACCTGATGGGGATGGACCACAAGCGACTGACCTACCGCCACGCCGGCCGCGATTTCCGCCTGACCGACGTGGCCGGCGAGGTCGTCCGCGACGTGCTGCGAAGATGATCCTCAGGGTCGCTTGGTGGCCCTGGCCAGTTCGTTCTTGAGATGCCTGGACCGCTGTTCGATGGCGTCCGTCAGGCGGCGTACCTGGTTGGGGTAGTCTCTTCCGGCTCCCGCATCAACCGAGGCGAGAGCCGGCTGGATCTGCTTCTCCAACTCCTTGAGACGCTTTTTCAACTTCTCGACGAGGAAGACCTTGTTGAGCAGTTCGTCCATGCGGCGGAGATAGCGGGCCTTGCCCTCGGGTGTCTCGAGGAGGCCCCGCGCGACCATGCCCTCGAAGTGGGGAAATAGCGGACCATTGGGATCGCCAAACATCTGATCCATACCCGAGGGAAGGAAGGTGATCTTGTTTCGCTTCGGGTCGTGATGGATGCGATAGTTGTTGCACTTCATCGGGTAGCCATCCCAGTCCCAGGTAATCACCTCCAGACAGAGAAAGGTAATGAAGCGATCGAGTTCGAGTAACTGCTCGAGCTTCTTGAACCGCACGTCGAGCTTCGGCTCGCGGGAGGCGGCCACCAAGGCCTTGAGATCCTTGTGCTCCTTGACGTCCATCGCCCCGGCTAACAGGTGGAGAGGCTGGTCGATGTCGCGAAGGAAGCCGCCATCGTAGAAGTTGCCGGTTGTCATCCCGAAGTGTTGCTTGCGGAACCCCTTGTCGTAGCCCTCCTTGAGGTAGTAGAGGCCACGGCTCCGCCCGTTGATGGTAACAATGGCGTGCGCGATGCGCGCGGCAGGCACGCCGGCCTCGCGAAACAGTTCGCCGCAGACTAGCTCCGAGACATAGCTGGGATCCTGGACCGAGTTGGCCAGGTGCCACTTGTTCATGCCATGAAAGCGTTTCTCGATGCCGAACTTGTCCATGTTGACGGTGAGGCCGGGTTTGTCATCGATGCCGCGAAAGCTGCCGGCTGCGCCCTTGAGCTTGAGACCGACGCTCTTGAACGTCGTGGTGTCCACCTTCAGCGTGACGGGCACATACTTGCGCGGATCGCGTCGCAAGGAATCGAGTTCCTTATTAGGGATCTCAAATGTCATCTGGCGAACCTTGCCCGAAGTGAACAGGTCGTCGCGCAGGCGGGTTGCTTCTTGCCCCGAGGAGGACGAAAGCATGGCGAGGCTGGCCCCAGCAACGGCCAGTAAAGCGAGCAACCAGCGGGACAGGCACGGCATGAAGGCCTCCATTGCGCGAGGGATGAATCCTATCCGGGCTAAATTCAGTCTAGTCGATCGGCCAGGAAGGTGGTGCGGGGAAACGCTCGTACCCACGATCTTCTCCTGGGGCTTTTCGCTTGAACTGCCCCAGGCTCTTCGCTAGCCTCAACTCAAGCCTTTGTACCATTCGAGAACCCTGGATTCCCTGGCCTGGCTCTTCGAGACCGAATGAGCACTCAGCCCTTACTAGCGTTCGATCAGCTGCTGGCTCCCATCCCGGGTGATGATCCCGCAGGGGAGCCCGTGACCTTTGCTACCCGGGCCGAGATGGAAGAAGCGCGCAAAGAGGTCGATCCAGCGGACTTCGATGCTGACGATCCGCTCCGGCCCACTGAGGCCAAGAAGGCCGACTGGAAGGGGATTGTTCGCCTGGCGACCAAAACACTCACGGGAACCTCCAAGGATCTGCTGGTGGCTGCTCGCCTCACCGAGGCGTTGACGCGGATTCATGGTTATGGTGGCCTGGCCGATGGGCTGCAGTTGTTGCGCCGCATGCTCGACGAGTGCTGGGACCGCCTGCACCCAGCCATCGAGGATGGCGACATGGAAGTGCGAGCCGGGCCATTCAACTGGCTGGGCGATGATGCCCGCGGCGCGCGGTTTCCCTACACGGTGCGAACCGTGCCCCTGTTCAAGGGAGATGCCGTCTGGTACACCCTGCGGGACTGGAAGACCATCGCGGAGAACAAGCCGGGCATCAGTCGCGATGACTTTGAACGAGCCATGAACGCCGCCCCGGTGGAGCTGTGCCAGCAACTGGTCGATGACCTGAACCGCTCCGTGGAGGAGATGAGCAAGCTGCTGGAGGTGCTGAACAAGCGGCTGGGTCGGGATGCCCCGGCGATGACCGACCTGCGTGCCGCCCAGGCGGAAGCGCTGACGCTGTGCAAGCAGGCGCTGTCACGCAAGGCGCCAGTAAGCCCGGCCGCGACTGCCGAGCCAGCCGAAGATGGAGCGCCATCGCAGCCCGCTTCTGCCCCGAGTGCCGGGCCCGTGCGGCCCATGAGCAACCGGGCCGACATCTACGCCCGGCTGCGCGAGGCCGCCGACCTGCTGGAACGCATGGAGCCGCACAGCCCAGTACCCTATCTGATTCGGCGGGCAGTCCTGCTGGGAAGCCTTCCCTTCCCCCAGATGATGAAGGCCCTGATGCGAGAGGAGTTCAAGCCCGCGCTGGACGATCTGAATCGCGAACTGGGCATCGTCGAACCCGCGGCAGCCCCCCCCGCAGGGTAGGTAGGCCCTGTCCGCCCCTCCAGGGTGAAATCGAGAGCAGTGATGAACAGCCAGTGTTCCCGGGAGAATGTCGATGAGTGAGAGCCTGCAACACAAGCTGGACCGGGTGCGTCGACCCCGCGTTCAGATTTCCTACGACGTGGAAACGAACGGCGCCATGCAAAAGGTCGAGCTGCCGTTCGTGGTCGGCGTCATGGCGGATCTATCTGCCCAGTCGACCGAGGCGCAGAAGGCTCTGAAAGAACGCAAGTTCGTCAATATCGACCGCGACAACTTCAACGAGGTGCTGGAACGGAGCGCCCCGCGGCTGGCAATGAAGGTGGACAACAAGCTCACTGGCGAAGGCGACAGCAAGCTGGCAGTCGAGCTGAACTTCAAGCATATCGATGACTTTGAGCCCGCTCGCGTTGCCGAGCAGGTCCCCGCGCTGAAAGAGCTGCTCGACATGCGTCAGCGGCTGACCCAGCTAATGAGCAAGATGGAAGGCAACGACAAGCTGGAATCATTGCTGTCCGACGTGATGCAGAACACCGAGAAAGCCATGGCCCTGGCCAAGGAAATGGGTGTCGAGCCGGAGCAGAAGACCGAAGGAGGGAACGGATGAGTGCTGATCAGACTCAGGCGGCTGGTGCCGCGGCGGTAAAAACCACCGAGGCCCCCGGCCTGCTCGACCAGGTCATCCAGGCCACTCGCCCTCAGAACGACAAGGAAGCCGACCGCGCTCGCGGTTACTTCAAGCAGTTCCTCGAAGGCGTGGTCAAGCCCGGACAGGTGGTCTCCAAGGACGTCGAGACGAACATCAAGTACTGGATCGGCGAAATCGACAAGAAGTTGTCGTCCCAGCTGAACCAGATCATGCATCACTCCGACTTCCAGCGCCTCGAGGCGACCTGGCGCGGACTGCATTACCTGGTCCACCAGTCGGAAACGGGCGAGAGCCTCAAGATCCGCGTCCTGAACGTCAAGAAGCAGGAGCTGTTCAAGGATCTGGAGAAAGCCGTCGAATTCGACCAGTCGGCCCTGTTCAAAAAGGTCTACGAGGAAGAGTACGGCCAGCTTGGCGGGCAGCCCTACGGCATGCTGATCGGTGACTATGAGTTCGGTCGGTCGGCCGAGGACGTGCAGTTGTTAAAGATGGTGTCGCAGGTGGCGGCAGCGGCTCATGCGCCGTTCATCTCCAACGCCAGCCCGAAGATGTTCAACTTCGACCGTTTCACGGAGATGACCAACGTCCGCGACATGGCCAAGATCTTCGACTCGGTCGAATACGCGCCATGGAAGTCGTTCCGCGAGTCGGAAGATAGCCGTTACGTGGCTCTGACGTTGCCCCGGGTGCTATCACGGCTGCCCTACGGCGAGAACTTCAAGCGCGTGGCCGAGTTCAACTTCGAAGAGGCCGTGGACGGCACCAACCACGACAAGTACCTGTGGATGGGCGCTGCCTGGGCCTATGGCGCTCGGATGACCGACGCCTTCGCGAAGGATGGCTGGTTCGCCCGGACGCGCGGCGTGGAAGGCGGGGGCAAGGTCGAAGGGCTCCCGGTGCACACCTTCCCCACCGACGATGGCGACGTGGCCATGAAGTGCCCCACCGAGCTGGCCATCACTGACCGGCGCGAGTTCGAACTGTCGAACCTGGGCTTCCTGCCGCTGATCCATGCCAAGGGGAAGGATTTCGCCGTCTTCATGGGTACGCAATCCGCCCAGAAGCCGAAGACCTACTTCGACCCAGCTGCCAACGCCAACGCCGAGCTTTCGACCAAGCTCAACTACATCATGTGCATCGCGCGCTTCGCCCATTACCTCAAGGTGATGGCGCGAGACAAGATCGGTTCGTTCATGGAACGAGGCGACGTGGAGCGTTGGCTGAACGACTGGATCAGTAACTACGTTGTGTCCAACCCGGAGAACGTGGGCGACAAGATCAAGGCCGAGAAGCCGTTGTCGGAAGCCCGCGTGGAAGTGCGTGAGGTGAAGGGCAAACCCGGCTGGTACGAGGCGGTGGCGTGGCTTCGCCCGCACTTCCAGCTGGAAACGCTCAGTACCTCGATGCGTCTGGTTGCCGAGGTACCCAAGAAGGGGTGATTTATCCACGCGGGCGGCGAGAAACACCTTCGCCGCCCGCGTTCACCTTGTACCTGGCCGGGAGGCTGGCGCCATGACCGCGACCGATCTGTTCAAGGCCGGCAAACTGCAAGCCGCCCTCGATGCCCAGTTGCAGGAGGTCAAATCTGCCCCCGGTGATCCGTCCCGGCGGCTCTTCCTTTTCGAGCTGGCCAGTTTCGCTGGCGACCTGGAACGAGCGGGCCGCCAGATCGATGCCATCCGCTACGACGACCCGGAACGCGACGCCCAGGTTGCCGTGTACCGGGCCTTGCTCGCGGCGGAGCAGAAGCGGCGACAACTGTTTCGCGATGGCTTGCAGCCGCGCTTCCTCGCACCGCCCCCCGATCATGTGGCCCTGCGTCTCCAGGCGGTGCAGCGGCTGCGCGAAATGAACTACGCCGAGGCTGCCGGATTGCTCCGCCAGGCCAACGAAGCCGCCCCTGCCCTGCACGGGGTGTTGAATGGCACCGCGTTCCAGCTGCTTCGGGATGCCGATGATCTGTTTGGAACCGTACTCGAGGTGATGGCTCACGGAGAGTACTTCTGGGTTCCCCTGGACCAGATCGAAAGCCTCGGCATGAATGCCCCCCGATTCCCTCGCGACCTGCTATGGATTCCAGCCCGGCTGGTCCTGCGCCAGGGAGAACATGGAGAGGTGTTCTTGCCCGCCCTGTATCCCAATAGTCATGAACACGCAGATGAGGAGGTTCGCCTCGGCCGTTCCAACGACTGGAAGGACCTGGGGGAAGGAGCCACCCTGGGGATCGGCGCTCGCACCTTCCTGGTAGGCGACGAGGGCGTCGGCCTGCGGGAGTGGCGCGACCTGCAACTGACAGAGTAAATTTTCTGTCCGGCTCTCACCGCGGCCATCGAGTGTGTAAGTAGAACGAACCAACGACCGGAACTCCAGAAATCACCTTTCTGTTCCAGCCATATCTAACCTCGGAGAGTGAATCATGGCTACTGACATGTTTCTGCAGATCGACGGAATCAAGGGCGAATCTCAGGACAAGGCCTACAAGGGCCAAATCGATGTGCAATCGTGGAGCTGGGGCATGTCGAACTCGGGCTCGGCTCACACGGGTGGTGGCCAGGGAGCGGGCAAGGTGAACGTCCAGGATCTCAGCTTCTCCCATTACATCGACAAATCGACTCCCGATCTCATGCTGGCCTGCTGCACGGGCAAGCACATCCCCAAGGCAGTGCTGACCGTCCGCAAGGCGGGTGGTAGCCCCCTCGATTACCTGCAGATCACCATGGAAGATCTGATTGTCACCGGTCTGACCACGGGCGGCTCGACTGGAGACGACCGCCTGACCGAGACCGTCAACCTCAATTTCGCCAAGGTCAAGGTACAGTACAAGGAGCAGACCCCGACCGGAGCCGTGGGCGACAAGCCGCAAATGGGATGGGACATCCGCTCCAACTCCAAGCTGTAATCCAGAGAATCAACGCGGCAGGGAGCAGAGGTGCTCCCTGCCCCTGCATTTACTGATCATCCAATGGCTTGACTTGCCCCGCTGGATTATCCATGTCGTCACCTGGTCTGAACAGTTACGACGAGGTCCCCTACGACGCCCGACCTCGGTATGCCACCCACCCGGATTGTCTGGCCACCCTGGCGCGCTTGCTGGGGATGAAGCCAGCTCCCGTGGAGCGCTGTCGGGTACTCGAACTGGGCTGTTCCACCGGGGGCAACCTGTTGCCTTTGGCGGAGTCGCTGCCTGGGTCCGAGTTCGTCGGTATCGATCTTTCTCCACGCCAGATCGAGACGGGCAACAAGGTGGCGGCGGCCCTGCAGTTGAACAATCTGCGCCTGGAAGCGCGCAGCATCCTCGACGTTGGACCAGAGTTCGGACAGTTCGACTATATCATTGCTCACGGTGTCTACTCGTGGGTGCCCAATGAGGTCCGCGACAAGATCCTCGCGATCTGTCAGCAGAATCTCGCCCCACAAGGGGTGGCCTACGTCAGCTACAACACCTATCCGGGCTGGTATATGCGGGCGGGTGTTTGCGATCTGATCAACTACCACACCCGCAACCTGGGCGATGCTGCCGAACGCATCCACGAGGCGCGCACCATTCTCGAGGTCATGCGGAAAGGTATTCCCGAACCGGACAGTGCCTGGGGACGCACCTTCCGGGACGAGGACGACCTGCTTCAGCGGGAAGGCGATTACTACCTCTTTCACGAACATCTCGAAAGCCACAACCAGGCCGTCTACTTCCACCAGTTCATCGAGCACGCCCAGCAGCACCGCCTGCAGTTTCTCGGCGAGGCGCATATCCATACCATCCTGTCGGTCTTCCCGCAGGAGGTGCAACAGCAGCTCCGGCGGGTGTGCCGCGACCTGCTCGACCTCGAACAGTATCTCGACTTTCTCAAGAACCGGTCGTTCCGACGGACGCTACTGGTTCATGCAGATGTGGTGCTGGATCGCAATCCAGGGCCGGAAGTGGCGGAGGGGTTATTGGCGGTGGGCATGGCCCGGCCTGTCTCGGCGCAGGCCGACCTGGCTGCCGGAGTGGTGGAGGAGTTCGTCAACGAGGCCGGCTCAACTGTTTCTACCAACGTGCCGTTCGCCAAGGCTGCCCTGGTGCTGCTGTACGAGCAGTGGCCGCGAGCCTTCAACATCGAAGAACTCTGGCATCAGGTGCAGGAACGTCTGGGCGATGCCGCCCCGGATTTCACGCCGGCCCAGGCCCGGGGCATGATGACGCGGTCGCTGGTCCACCTGTATCTCTCGGGACTGGCCGCTCTGCACACCTATCTACCTGCGGCCACGCTGGAAGCCGGAGACCGCCCCCAGACCACACCCCTCATCCGTCTGCAGGCTCGCACTGGTGCTCTAGTGACCAACCGCCGGCACAAGGAGGTTCCGCTGACCGCGTTCGACCGGGCAGTGCTGTCCCAGTGCGATGGCCAGCAGGGACGGGACGCCATCATCGACGTGATAGCCGCGCAGGCTCAGAGCGAAAAGGTCGAGCTGCGCCGCGAGGGGAAGCCCCTGACCGATCCGGGCGAAATCCGCGCGGCTCTGGCGCCGGAGGTGCACGCGGCCCTGGATCGGCTGGCCCACTCGCTCCTCCTTATCGCCTAGAGAGATTCTGCATGTCTCGCATCGATCCGCAGCAAGGTCTCATGCCCTCCCTGCTCGACCGGCTCATCGATCCGGACGCGGATGGCACCTCGTGGCGGCGCGGCTATGGCATGCAACAGATGGTGGCGGCCGTCTATCGCGATCTCGAAGATCTGCTTAACACCCGACAGGTGGTGGTCGATCTGCCGGCCGACTGCGTCGAGCTGGCTCGCTCCATCTTCACGTTCGGGATGCCCGACCTGGCCAGTGTGGAAGCTATCACCACCGAGCAACGCAGCCAGATCGGCCGGCTACTCGAGACGATCATCCAGCGCCACGAACCGCGACTGAAGAACATCCGCGCTACCCTGCTCGATCCCGGCCAGTCTCTGCTTCGCACCGTCAAGTTTCGCATCGAGGCGCGCCTGGCGGTCGATCCGGCACCCGAGGTCGCCTTCGACACCATCCTCGAGCTAACCACCGGCCATTCGTCGATCTCTCGCCCGGAAACCCCGGCATGACCGAACCCATCTACCGCTACTACGAGCGTGAGCTGCTGTTCATCCGGCAGATGGCCCAGGAGTTTGCCCGGCTGTATCCCGGAGCCGCGGGCCGGCTCTTGCTCGAACCCAACCGCTCGGTCGATCCACACGTTGAACGACTCATCGAGGCCTTCGCCCTGCTGACCGGGCGCGTGCAGCACAAGCTGGACGACGAGTTCCCCGAGCTCACCGACGCTCTGTTCTCCATTCTCTATCCTCATTATCTGAAACCGATACCGTCGTGCGCCGTCGTGCAGTTTCAGCCCGATCCGGCACGCACGCCGATGAAGAACGGTTTTGTGCTGCCCCGGGGGAGCAAGCTGCGCACCCGGCCGGTGAACGACCTGCCCTGCAAGTACCGGAGCATCTACCCGGTAACGCTCTGGCCGCTCAACCTGGTGCAGGCCCGAATGCAGTCTCCCCCCTTCCCTCCCGGGTTTCGCCCGCCACCAGGGACAGCAGCGGCGCTGCGTCTGGTCTTCGATGTCCAGTCGGGCAACAAGCTGGGCGACCTGACACTCGATACGCTGCGCTTCTATCTCTTCGGCGAGAACCAGTTCGTTGCCACGCTGTACGAGGTACTGTTCAACCACACCCTGCAGGTGGTGCTGTTGTCGCCCACCGAACCCGGCCGCGCGCCGGTCGTGCTCGATCCTGCCGAGGTGATCCAGCCCGTGGGGTTCGAGGATGGCGAGGGGCTTCTTCCGTACCCGTCGCAGTCGTTCAAGGGCTACCGGCTGCTCACCGAGTTTTTCGCCTTCCCCGCCAAGTTCTACTTTTTCGATCTGACAAAGCTGTCACGCCTGTGCAAGGGCAGCGCAGGCAAGACGCTGGAGGTACAGTTCTACCTGTCGCGTACCTCGCAGGCGCTGGAACAGGGGATCGACGCCAGCACATTCCGGATGGGTTGTACGCCTGTGGTCAACCTTTTCGAGCAGGTTGCCGAGCCGGTCGCACTTAGCCAGACGCGCTACGAGTACCGGGTGATTCCGGACGTGGCCCAGCCACTCGGCATGGAGGTGTACTCCATCGATGAGGTATCCAGCACCGATCCGACGGCGGGCGTGACCACCACGTACCAGCCGTTCTACTCGTTCCGGCATGGCGAGGGGACGCACAATCGCCGAGCCTTCTGGTACGCCACGCGACGCCCCACGACCCGCGAGGGAGACAATGGGACGGAGGTGTACCTCAACCTGGTGGATCTGGATTTCGACCCGCGGTTGCCAGCCGCCTCGACGCTGCTGGTACGCACCACCTGTTTCAACCGCGACCTGGCCCGGCAGCTGCAGCGGGCGGGTGATCAGCTCTACTTTGAACTTGAGGCCGTCGCTCCTCTGGCCGGCATTCGCTGCATTCGCACTCCAACGCTGCCTCTGCGTGCCCATCGACGTCGCAACGCCTACTGGCGTCTCTTGTCGCACCTGAGCCTGAACCACCTGTCGATCTCTGATCCTGTGGAGGGGCGCGCCGCCCTGCAGGAGATCCTGCGGCTGTACGATTTCTCCGATCCTGAGCTAGGGCAACAGCTGGCGGAGGTCAATCGCCTGCTCATCGATGGGATCACCAGCGTAAGCAGCCGGCGCGTGCTGGGGCGAACAGGATCCGGGACGGCCAGCGGCTTTTGTCGGGGTGTCGAGGTGACACTTGAGTTGGACGAGGAGAAGTACATCGGGACCGGGGTCTATCTCTTCGCCTCGGTGCTGGAGCGGTTTCTCGGACTGTACGCATCGCTCAACTCCTTCACGCAGCTGGTGGTGCGAACCCGGCAAACCGAGGGCATTTTGAAGAAGTGGCCGCCCCGGGCGGGGGAACAAAGTCTCATCTGAGGGAGGGCCGGCAAGGCGTGGCGGAACCCAGCGTTGAGAAACGGTTATTCGAGGAAGGCTACTCCTTCGACTTTTTCCAGGCCGTGCGCCTGCTGCAGAGGCTAGCGCCCGAGCGTGCACTGATCGGCCAGGGCGGTCCTCCCGCGCGCGAACTAGTCCGGTTTCGCGTGTTACCGTCGCTTACCTTTCCGCCCAGCAGTATCTACGAGATCACGCGCCCCACAACCGAACGACCCACTCCGGCCATGACGGTCGCCTTCCTGGGGCTAACCGGGCCCAGCGGCGTGCTTCCCCGACACTACACTGAAACCATCATTCGGCTGGAGCGTGAACGGCGCGGCGAGGAACGGCGTGCCCTGCGCGAATGGCTCGATCTGTTCAACCATCGGCTTCTCTCGCTCTTTTTCCGGGCGTGGGAAAAGTATCGCTTCTGGGTCATTTACGAACGCGGCGAATATGATCGCGATGCGCCGGATGGCTTCACGCGGGCCGTGCAAAGTCTGATCGGTCTGGGCACCGAGGGACTGCGCCGCCGGCTCCGCGTCAGCGCCGTCGAGCTGGGGCGCGAGCGCGAACGTCCCCTGGCTCGCGTCGAGGATTTGACCCTTCTGCACTACGCCGGCCTGCTCGCCCAGCGCAAGAGAAACGCCGCCGGCCTGGAGTCGCTGCTCGCCGATTACTTCGGCGTCCCGGTTCGGGTGCAGCAGTTCGTCGGCCAGTGGCTCCAGCTAGAACTGCCTAGCCGATCGAGGCTGGGCGTGGTGGACGGGAACTGTCGGCTGGGGCAGGACACCGTGGCAGGCGAGCGCGTGTTCGACTGCCAGGGGAAGATCCGCATCCGCCTGGGTCCGCTCAGCTACGCCCAGTTCGTGGAGTTCCTGCCCGACCGCTCGCCCACACCGGATAACAAGGCGTTCTTCCTGCTGGTGCATCTGGTGCGGCTCTACGCCGGGTCCGAGTTCGACGTGGATGTGCAGCCAGTCCTGCAGGCCAACCAGATCCCTGAATGTCAGTTGAGCGACGAGTTACCTGGCCCCCGGCTGGGTTGGAACACCTGGTTGACCAGCCAGCAGGCGCAGGAAGACACCGACGATGCGCTGTTTCCGGCCGAGGAAGTGACTCTGGTGGACGAATCCCAGGCCATGCGCCTGTAAGCAATACCCCGCTGCTAGGAGAGAATCGATGGCCGTTACCAATCTCAAGTCCCTGGTAGGCAAGCTGAATCCCGTGAGCCGTCGAGCTCTGGAAGGTGCGGCGGGACTGTGCCTGTCGCGGACAAACTACAACGTCGAGATCGAGCACTGGCTGGTCAAGATGCTCGAACCGGTAGACACCGACCTGCCGCGCATCCTGAAGCACTTTGGCGTCGATTCCTCGAAGCTCAACCGCGAGCTGACGAAGGCGCTGGACGGTCTGCGGACCGGCAACGCACGGCCGCCCGAGTTGTCGCTCGATCTGCTCGACTGGATGCGCGAGGCCTGGACGCTCGGCTCGCTGGAGTACGGCGCGGGACAGATCCGGACCGGCCACCTGCTCGCCGCACTGCTGACCGAGCGCAACCTGTCGGCGCGAGCCCGCCAGGCCTCGAGCGAGCTGAACAAGATACAGGGCGAACAGTTGCAGCGCGATCTGGCTGCGCTCATCAAGGGGTCGCCCGAAGAAGCGGTCAGTGGTGGTCCCGCGGCATCGGGGGGCGAGGCGGCTCCGACGGGCGGAAGTCCGGGAGTATCCTCGAAGACGCCCGCGCTGGATCAGTTCACGCACGACCTGACCGCCCGGGCGCGCGAGGGGAAGATCGATCCGGTCCTGGGGCGCGACTTTGAAATCCGGCAGGTGATCGACATTCTCACCCGACGCCGGCAGAACAACCCGATCCTGACCGGAGAAGCAGGTGTCGGCAAAACTGCCGTCGTCGAGGGGTTCGCCCTGCGCGTGGTGGCCGACGACGTGCCAGAATCGCTGCGCGGCGTGGCCGTGCGCACCATGGACCTGGCGCTGCTGCAGGCCGGCGCGGGGGTCAAGGGCGAGTTCGAGAACCGTCTCAAGAATGTGCTGGAAGAGGTGAAGAGTTCGCCGATCCCCATTATCCTCTTCATTGACGAGGCGCATACCATGATCGGGGCAGGAGGCCAGGCAGGCCAGGGCGATGCCGCCAACCTGCTCAAACCGGCGCTGGCGCGCGGCGAGCTGCGCACCATCGCGGCCACTACCTGGGCCGAGTACAAGAAATACTTCGAGGAAGATGCCGCCCTGAAGCGTCGGTTCCAGGTGGTCAAGGTAGCCGAGCCCGACCACGAGCAGGCGGTCCGCATGATTCGCGGGCTGACCACCATGCTCGAGAAGCATCACCGCGTGCGCATTCTCGAGGAGGCCGTGGAGGATTCGGTGCGGCTGTCGGCGCGGTATATCACCGACCGGCAGTTGCCCGACAAGGCGGTCAGCCTGCTCGACACGGCCTGTGCCCGGGTGGCGCTGAGTCAGTCGGCCACTCCGCCCGCCATGGAAGCGTGTCGGCGCGAGATTGAGTTTGCCGACACCGAGATCGGCATCTTGCAGCGGGAGGCGGCCGCGGGCGCCGATAACGCCAAGAAGCTGGAGGAAGTGCAGGCACGGAAGAAGCAGGCCGAGGAGCGGTTGGCAGCGCTGGACAAACAGTGGCAGGAAGAAAAGAAGCTGGTCGAGACGATTCGCGAAACGCGCGAGAAGCTGGAAGCAGGCGCCAAACCGCAGGGAACGCCTCTACCTCCTGGGGAGGAAGAAAAGCTGCGCGGCCAGTTGTCGGCCAACATGGAGGCGTTGCGTAAGCTCCAGGGCGAGACTCCTCTGGTGTTCCCCATGGTGTCGTCGGGGTCGGTGGCCGAGATCGTTTCGAGCTGGACAGGCATCCCCGTGGGTAAGATGGTGCTCAACGAGATCCGCACCATCCTGGGGTTGAAGGACCGGCTGGGCCAGCGCGTGGTAGGCCAGGCCCATGCCCTCGACGCCATAGCTCAGCGCATCCAGACCGCCCGGGCCAACCTGGCCGATCCGCGACGACCCCTTGGCGTGTTCCTGCTCGTCGGCCCTTCCGGCGTGGGCAAGACGGAGACGGCGATCGCGCTTTCGGATGTGCTCTACGGTGGCGATCGCAACATGATCGTCATCAACATGTCCGAATACAAGGAATCGTCCAAGGTGTCGAACCTGACCGGTTCCGCCAAGGGGCTGGTGGGCTACGGCGAAGGCGGTGTGCTGACCGAAGCCGTCCGGCGCAAGCCGCACTCCATCGTCCTGCTCGACGAGATCGAGAAGGCCCACACCGACGTGCAGGAGCTGTTTTATCAGGTATTCGACAAGGGAATGCTGCAGGATTCGAGCGGCAACGAGGTCAACTTCAAGAACACGATCCTGCTGTTGACCTCGAACGTCGGCACCGATGGCATCATGAAGCTAACAGCCGACCCCGACACCTGCCCCGAACCCGGTGCGCTGGCCGAGGCGCTGCGACCGGAACTGCTCAAGGCGTTCAAGCCTGCTTTCCTGGGACGCTGTACCGTAGTGCCTTATTACCCACTGGGTGATGAGGTGCTCAAGCAGATCATCCGGCTGAAGCTGGGCCAGATCCAGGAGCGTGTCCAGACGAACCACCGGGCGGCATTCAGCTATGCTGACAAGCTGATCGACACGGTGGCCAGTCGGTGCAAGGAGGTGGAATCGGGCGCCCGGAACGTGGATCACATCCTGACCGGGACGTTGTTGCCGGACCTGGCCCGGGAGTTTCTATCGCACATGGCGGAGGCGCGGCCCATCGAGCGCGTCCACGTCAATGTCGGCGCCGCGGGCGAATTCCTGTATGAGTTCGCCTGAGATACCTGGTAGGGGCCCGGCGCACACCGCGCCGGGCGACGAATACATCCCATCGAGGATCCGGCATGTCGCGTGGGGAAGCGGGCGAGGGGAAAAAGGTGGGAGTGGCTGAGGTTGCGGCCACTGTCAACAAGGTGCTGGCCAACATGGAGAAGGTGATCATCGGCAAGCGGCCGCAGATCACGCTGTGCCTAGTGGCCTACCTGTGCGAGGGGCACATCCTGCTGGAGGACGTGCCCGGCGTGGCCAAGACCATGCTGGCCCGTGCGCTGGCGCGGAGTGTCGGCTGCACCTTCAAGCGCCTGCAGTGTACCCCCGACCTGCTGCCCACGGATGTGACCGGAGTATCGATCTTCAATCAGAAAAACGCCGAGTTCGAGTTCCGCCCCGGCCCGATCTTCGCGCAAACGCTGCTGGCCGACGAAATCAATCGCACCACGCCGCGCACCCAGGCGGCCCTTCTGGAAGCGATGGCGGAACGGCGTGTGTCGGTGGATGGCCAGACCTACTCGCTGAAGCCGCCTTTTCTGGTCATCGCGACGCAGAACCCGGTGGACCACGAGGGTACCTTCCCATTGCCCGAGGCACAGCTCGATCGCTTTTTGATTCGTCTGAGCCTGGGTTACCCCGCCATCGAGGAAGAGGCCAAGATGCTGGCCCGGTTGCAGCATGGCCACCCCATCGAGGAGATTAACCCGGTCGTCTCGGCTGCCGAGTGGCTGGCCTGCCAGGAGGCGACACGCGATATCCACGTGGACGACAAGGTGCGCAAATACCTGCTAGAGATCGTCCACGGCACGCGCATGCACGACGATATCCAGCTGGGCGGCAGCCCGCGGGCCTCGATCGCGCTGTTTCGCACCGCCCAGGCCCTGGCGGCCATCAACGGCAGGACCTACGTCGTGCCCGATGACATCAAGCGAATGGTGCAGGCTGTACTGGCGCATCGGGTGATCCTGCGTCCCGAGAGCCGGCTGCGCAAGGTGACCACTGCCGCGCTGCTCCATGAGATTGTCAGCGAGGTGCGGGTACCGGTGTCGTCGCGCGACACGAGTAAGGATCACTTCGCCGATTGATCTTCTCCCCCATTTCCCACCTGTCGAGTGCGCAACCATGTGGTGGTTTCTCGGTGCCCTGGGCCTCCTGCTGGCCGCACTCCTGCTCGAGTCGGGCTTGCTGGCCTATGCCATGTATGTCCTGTTGGCTCTACTCCTGGTGACACGCTACCTGGCGCGATCCTGGGCGGGGCATCTCTCGGCCGAGCGCGTGGTGCGTCGGGCAGGACGACAGGAAGAAGAAACGCCCGACGAAGAAGGCGGCCTGGCCCTGGAGATCGGCGAGCGTCTGGTGGTGGTACTTACCGTGTCGAACGCTGGCGTCCTGCCCATACCCTGGGTGCTACTCGAAGACATTCTGCCCAACCGGGCACTCGATCCGCGCCAACCGAAACTCAAACTCCGGGGCAAACGGATGCTGATCGGCATGGTGGGTCCGGCCGGCACACTCGAGA
>JAXMAV010000002.1:0-3867 GCA_046350255.1 Gemmataceae bacterium | reverse complement strand
CGGCCCGGATGGGCGTGGGCCCCTTGCGGGTCTGGAACGACGACTGGATCGCACCCCGCACGGGCTTCGATCCGCACCCGCACCGCGACATGGGAGATCATCACCTTCGTCCGCGAGGGGGCGATCACCCATCAGGACAGCCTGGGCAACGAAGGCCGCACCGCGGCCGGCGACGTGCAGGTGATGTCGGCCGGCAGCGGCATCCGGCATGCCGAATATAATCGCGAGGACGGTGCCACCACGCTGTTCCAGATCTGGCTCCTGCCGCGCACGCGCGGCCTGCCGCCGCGCTGGGGCCAGAAGGCGTTCCCGCGCGGGGAGCGCGCCGGTCGGCTGGTGCCCCTGGCCTCGGGCATGGCGGGCCACGAGGAGGCGCTGCCGATCGACCAGGATGCGGCGATCCTGGGAGCGTCGGTCACGGCCGGGCAGCGCCTCCGGCACGAGCTGGCGCCGGGTCGGCAGGCCTATCTGGTGGCGACCGGTGGCAGGGTGCGCGTCAACGGTGTCGAGGCGGCCCCACGCGACGGCGTGGTGGTCACGGGCGAGACCGCGATCGAGATCGAGGCCCTGGACGGCACCGAGATCGTGCTGGCCGATCTGCCCTGAGCGGGCGGGGCGTCGGGCAACAGGCAAGGGGAGTGGAGCGATGGGCCTCCTGATCGACGGCAAGTGGCAGGACCAGTGGTACGACACGGCCAAGTCGGGCGGCCGGTTCGTGCGCAGCGACGCCCAGTTCCGCAACTGGGTGACGGCCGACGGCAGCCCGGGCCCCTCGGGCGAGGGCGGCTTCAAGGCCGAGCCCGGGCGCTACCATCTCTATGTCTCGCTCGCCTGCCCCTGGGCGCACCGCACGCTGATCTTCCGCAAGCTCAAGGGGCTGGAGGAGGCGATCTCGGTCTCGGTGGTGCACTGGCTGATGGCCGAGGAGGGCTGGACCTTCGCGCCCGGCGAGGATGCCACCGGCGACACGCTCCACGGCAGCCGCTGCCTGCACGAGATCTATACCCGCGCCGAGCCCCGCTATTCGGGCCGGGTCACGGTGCCCGTGCTCTGGGACAAGGAGCGGCAGACGATCGTCAGCAACGAATCGTCCGAGATCATCCGCATGCTCAACAGCGCCTTCGACGGGCTCGGCGCCCGGCCGGGCGACTATTATCCCGAGCTTTTGCGGGCGGAGATCGACGCCCTCAACGCGCGCATCTACCCCGCGATCAACAACGGCGTCTACCGGGCGGGCTTCGCCACCACCCAGGGCGCCTATGAGGAGGCGTTCGACGAGCTGTTCGCGGCCCTGGACGGGCTGGAAGAGCTGCTCGGCCGGCAGCGCTACCTCGCCGGCAACCATGTGACCGAGGCCGACTGGCGGCTGTTCACGACCCTCCTGCGCTTCGATCCGGTCTATCACGGCCACTTCAAGTGCAACCTGCGCCGGCTGGCCGACTATCCCAACCTGTGGGGCCTGACGCGCGAGCTCTACCAGTGGCCGGGCGTGGCCGAGACGGTGAGCTTCCTGCATATCAAGGGCCACTATTACCAGAGCCACCGCACCATCAACCCGACCGGCATCGTGCCCAAGGGCCCGCTGCTCGACCTGATGGCGCCGCATGGGCGCGAGCGCCTGACCGTCTGAGCTTGTTCGCTTGCCAAGCGGGCAGGTGCCTGCGTACACCGCATGGGCGGACCGTCGGCCGGGAGTGAGGCGATGCGATCGGGTGCGGTGCTTGGGGTAGGCGCGTTGCTGCTCGCGGGCTGCGTCGATGGTGGCGGCGGCAGCAGCAGCCACGAGACGCCGAAGCGGCCGGCGCTGAGCGTGCCGGATCAGGTGACGACCGTGAGCAAGAGCCTGGTCGTCGGCAGCTGGACCTGCCACGAGCTCAATCCCTACCCGCAGATGCCGGTGCAGACGAGCCGGATCACCTACAATGCCGACGGCACCTTCGCCAGCACCGGCCAGTCGGCCCCGCACCCGCCCTTCGGCGCCATGACCATCAAGGCCACCGGCCGCTGGTCGGTCGACGGCGAGAACCTGGTCACGAGCGACGTCAAGACCGAGGCCAGCTCCGAGGACGCCTTCACCAACATGATGGCCGGCATCGGCAGCTCGATCGCCAACACCTTCATGGCGCAGAAGGCGGGCAGCGCCAACGTCCAGAAGCTGACCAGGACCGAGCTGGTCTACACCCCGATCGGCGTCGACGACCCGCCGGTCATCTCCTGCACGCGCTGAGCGAGAAAGCCCGGCCTCAGGCAGGCCGATAGGCCGGTAGCCAAGCCTCACGCAGGCCGAAGGCCGGCAGGCGCCGGCAGCGCCCTGATCCTGCTCGGCCAGGCCGTAGATGCCCCAGGAGCATTCGGATCAATCCACCGCCGGAGACGGCCGGTCCGACCGTCAGGGATATGCCCGATTGGGCAACCAAAGATAGTCTCCTTCGTCAGAATAAGAAAGCATAGATTGATCTTGCAGGAAAGTCTAAGTAGCCATAAAGTATTCTTGGCAACTTGGCGGGCAGGTTGTTGCGGAACTGCGAGTCTGAGAAAATGAAAAATAGGGGAAATCTACTCGACTTTCTGAGCAGATGTCGATCCGGGTCGGCCTCGGCCGCAGCGGTACTTGGAGTGGGTGTCGTCGTAATGCTGGTGGGGGCCACCCAGCCGGTCCTCGCTGGAGCTACGGACGGGAACGGCGTGCTCCTGTTCAACTACAGCAGCATGACCGCCTATGTGGCTGAGACGTCAAATCCCGCGCCGTCCTGCGTCAACAATCAGGGAAGCATCCCGCAACCGATGATCGCCTTCCCAGGCAGCATCAGCAATCCGAACGAACAAAACCAGGACATTGAATTTACGGCACAAGACGGTGGCGGCGCGGCCCAGTGTCAAGTGCAGTATCGTGGTGAAACATTGAGCGTATGGCAGTACCCATTCAGCTTGTACTTCAGCGATGGCCTGCCGGGTACCACCTATGTTTTCGGCAGTAATGGCGGGGCGAACAGCACAGCCGATTGCGCAGGGAGCGATATCGGCAATGTCGTTGGGCTGAACCAAGTAACTCCTTGCGTTTTTCAGAAGTTCGGTGAGCCGCAGCCTACTAATATCTGGTGGGAATATGAGAACAACTCCGTCATCACGATATACCCATCGAATACCAGTTACTATTATACGTTGACTTCGCTGGCTGGACCCGCCCAGGGCAATCCACCCAATGGGGTGCCTCCCGGGGTGACCGGCAGCGGAAACGCTTGCAGTGCGTCGAACTGGAACAGCTGCATTCTGATACAGGTCTACAATGTCGGCCAAGGACCCGGCTCTGCCGCTTCATCAGAAGCTTCCTCGGTCGCGGCTGGCGGCGGCGCGGGCAGGTTGCGAGCACCGGCTTCCTTTCTGCCCGTATCCGACTATCCCACCATCAAGGGAGTAAGAGCCGCCATCGAGGCCAACACTGCCGATGTAAATCTATTCGTCAGCGCAGGCAGGGCCGCTCCCTCTCTGGTCCGCAGATATGGGGTGGATCATGTCACCAACCGCCTTGATTTGCTGGTGATGGTCACTGGAGCGGATGGCAAGGGCGTACACCTCAGGAAGTCCGTCGCCATCAGCGCAACGGAGCCGACCACGGATATGGTCATTCCCCTCTCGTTCAGCCGTGACGATGTGCACGCTATCCAGCGAGCCCTCTCGAATGGTCGCGGGGTCGATATCCGCGCGCAAGTCCTGCAGCATATCATGACGCCCGGAGGCAAATACCAGTTTCCTGTCGTGAAACAGGTGCATTACAAGAAGTAACGTTCGTCGATGAGGTGATGGTCGTCCGGCCGTGGGCGGCGTCACCGCCACAGGCTGCGGGAGAAGGCCGCTCTCGCCGCGAAG
>JAXMAV010000001.1:0-1871 GCA_046350255.1 Gemmataceae bacterium | reverse complement strand
GTGGTGGGGCTGTCGAGTTTGGCCATGTACTCCGCGAACCGCAAGTTTCGGAACAACTGGTACGCGACTGGGTTCGCCGCCTCGACCTTGGCATCGTCGAGCATCACCAGGGCCGGGTCACGGTAGATCGAGACCAGCTCGTCCAGCGTGAGCGACTGGGCATCTTTCCTCGGTCCGCGCATGTACACCGGATTGGGGCTGGTGAACTTCGCTTCGCACAGCAGCACGAACTTGCCTGGGATGTGGAGAGCGATATCAGGTTCCGTTGCTGGTCGCTTCACCGGGAGGGATTTTTCGAAGCGTTCCCGGGCGGCGATGAGCAGATCCCACGGTTGGAGATCATCCGTCATTTCAATGCCCCACAGGAACAGCCGTGGTTGCGTCGTCACCCCCACGTTTCGTTCCGCTCGCAAGTGACTCTTCTGCGACGGCAATTCCTCCAGGACGGTGGCCTGCCGTTCACAGATGTCCTCACCGAGAGTGTTATCGCCAGTGCGCTGGCCTCTGTCGGCAATTGGCTGGATCGCATCTTCTCCCCGCTCGTCACTCTTGGGGTGTTCCTCGGTCAAGTCTTCGGTGGCGACCACTCCTGCCGGGCTGCCGTCGCCCGCCTGATCGCCCACCGCGCCGCTTGCGGGCAGAACCCGTGCTCTGCACGGACCGGCGCCTACTGCCGAGTTCGCAAGCGTCTGCCAGAGCGGTTCTTCTCGGATGTAGCCTGCGCCGTCGGACGTGCCCTGGATGCCCGTGTCGAGCGAGGCTGGTTGTGGAAGGGGCGGCGTGTGTACCTGTTCGACGGCACCACGGTCACGATGCCGGACACTCCCGAGAACCAAGCGGCCTACCCGCAGGTGTACAACCAGAAGCCGGGGTTGGGCTTCCCTATCGTCCGCCTCGGGGCGCTGATCTCGCTGGCCTGCGGCGCAGTTGTGAACCTCGGGTTCTGTCGATACGCGGGCAGGGGCCAAGGTGAAGTCAGCCTGCTCCGCCAGTTGTGGGACGCGCTCGCCACCGGCGACGTCATCCTGGCCGACAGCCTGACGGCCAACTGGGCAAACATCCAGATACTTCAACAGCGTGGCGTCGATCTCGTCAGCCGACTGAACAAGGCGCACTGCTCGGCGGATTTCAGGCGCGGGCAGCGCCTCGGTCCCGACGACCACATCGTCCGTTGGGCCAAGCCGACGTCGATCCGTTCGCTGGATCGGGAGACGTACCGGGCGTTGCCAGAGGCAATCACGGTCCGGGAGGCGCGGGTGCGGGTTACGCAGCCCGGCTTCCGGACCAAGTCAGTCGTGGTGGTGACGACGCTTCTGGACCCGCGGCAGGTGACCAAGGAAGATCTGGCGGGCCTGTACCGGGCGCGGTGGAACAACGAACTCGACCTGCGGTCGATCAAGTGTGCGATCGGAATGAGTGAACTGCGATGCGAGGCGCCGGAGCAGGCACGCAAGGAGGTGTGGGCGCACATGTTGGCGTACAACCTGATCCACACCGCGATGGCCCAGGCCGCGGCCACACACAACGCGGTGCCGCGGTCGATCAGCTTCACGGGAGCCCTGCAGGCCCTGGTGGCATTTCGGCCGCTCCTTGAGCTTCGCGCGGCAGGCACCACCGAGCGCACGCGCCTGTCCCGGGATCTGCTCGCCGTCATCGCCACCCACCGGGTCGGAAATCGCCCTGACCGTTACGAGCCGCGGCTGAAGAAGCGGAGGTGGAACCACTATGACTGGCTGACCCGCCCCCGCGCCGAGATCAGACGCGAGATGGCGAAAGGAGTCACCCAAAAGTAAGTGCCATTCGTCCGACACACCGATGCAAGCGACAGATTGGAACGCCTTCGTGGTTGGTGATTTTGTTGAGAATTCTTT